>CAKOWZ010000040.1 GCA_934129745.1 uncultured Clostridia bacterium | reverse complement strand
CTTTTTGGTTTGCTTGGAATATTGAACCGCTTATTTTTCAATAAAATAAATTTTCAAAACATATAAATTACAATTTTATATTATAATGAATAAAAAGGTGTTTTCAGTTAATGGAATCATCTTTTTTGTTTATGCAGACATTTATCATAGTTTTTGACAACAGATATTAAGTTAATGTAATATTTGCTCTTGGTATATTTGATAAATAAAAGGTTTTATGATATTATGTTGACAGTAGAAATAGTAAGTTGAAAGTGAGGTTAAAAAATGTCAGAAAAAATTAAACCAGTTTTAGATGGTATCACTGAAACTATGTTTCAAAGCTTTTATGCAAGAGCTCATTATTCAAAGAGTAAAAGACATAAATTTTATGATGCTAAGGCAGTAGAATTGGTAGAAAAAATTGACTATGACTTTGATGATGCTTCAAAGGATTCAACCATGAACAATGGTGTTATTGCAAGGACACTTGTTTTTGACGAGTTGGTAAAGAAATTTATTGACGAAAATCCAGATTGTATTATCGTAAATATTGCTTGTGGATTTGACACTAGATTTTATCGTATGAATAATGGTAGAATTACATGGTATAATGTTGATTTACCTGAAGTTATAAATGTTAGAAACCAAATTTATGCAGAACATGATAGAGTATCAAATATTGGTATCTCAGCAACTAATCCAAAATGGGCAAAGAAAATAAATGTGCGTGGAAAGATGTTGTTCATTATTGAAGGATTGTCAATGTATTTAACTCAAGAAGAAAATGCCCAAATGTTAAGTATTATTAATAATAATTTTGATAATGCTTATGTTCTTATGGAGTGTTTAGCAAAAAGGTGGGTATCAAAAGAAAAAGTTGAAAAATCTATAAAAAATACTGGGGCAAAATTTGTATTTGGAGCAGATTCTTTTGATGATATAAAAGACATTGCGGTTGGCTTTAGAAGAGTAAAGGATGATGATATTGTTAGAGGTATGACAGCAATGTTTCCTATATTAAATATAATTGCTGGTTTGCCTATTGTTCATCATATAGCTCAGAAAATTTTAATATTTGAAAAGGAGAGTTAAATTACAATTAATGGAGGAGATTAATTATGGGATTATTTAATAAATTTATAAAAAAAGAAAAAGATGATTGGAAAAGTGCTTATATGGGGAATCCAAATTTTTATAAAGGTAAAGATGGTAAGCCATTTGGTGCATTTGCACTAACAGAAAATACCTTAACTTCACTTCCAAAGAATCCCAAAGCCTTATATAAAATTGATAATACAGAAGTTGATGAATGGAAATTAATGCTTGTAAGTACAACTAATAATGGAGTTTTAGGAGATATAGATTATTATAAGGCAATAAATAAACTAATGAAGTATGTTATTGATGAAAATGATAATAATATTTTAATTAGAGGACTATCATTAAAAGAATTAAATGAAGTATTGAAATAATTACAAATTACAAGTTTTAAGAGTGATATTTAAAATATTGCTCTTTTTTTCTGTCAAATTTATAATTAAATAATTTGCACATTTCTCAAATTTTAAAAATTATATTAGAATAATTTTGAGGAGGGATAAGGAAATGGAAGAATTATTTAATAGACCTATTTTAGATCAACTATATGATTCAATAAGTGATGATTTTGAAACAATGCTATTAAAGAAAAAGAATCTTGATGGTAAATTTACAGAGTCATTAAAAGTGGAGGAAGAACTGATTAATTTGATTAAAAAAGTAGTTAAAGATGAAGAAAAGTTAGACACAATAATAGCTAAATTAAATAAATTTGAACTTGCCATTGGTAATGAAACAGACTTACTATGTAAAAATTATTACAAATTAGGAATAGTTGATAGTAAAAAAATATTGATGGAAATAGGAGAATAAAATCATGGAAGATATGGTAAATAATTTTTTTGATACTTATGAAGATGGATTTTTAGAGTATTTAGAGGCTCATAAGACTCAAGCATTAAAAGATAGAAAAGACTATCAAGAATTAAATAAAAATATATCAGAATTAAA
>CAKOWZ010000039.1 GCA_934129745.1 uncultured Clostridia bacterium | reverse complement strand
AGATATACATAATAAACTATAAAATATAAGTAAAACACAATTATCAAAAATTGAATAATTGTATTTTACTATAAATTCACCTATTTTTCAAGGGATTTCGTTCGTCAAAATCCGACAAAAAATTCCAATAATAATATTTTTTATTGTTCACTAAGCCATTCTACTTAGCTTCGACTATTTTTGAGCTGATTAGTGATTTTTATTGTTTTTCCAAATATGAAGTTAAATATTCAACACCATCAATTATTTCTTTCTCTCCTTGAATTAATTTATATCCTTCTGGTATTTCAGGTGTTAATCCATATATTAATTTATCTTTATCTATTGAACCTACCTTACCATCATAAAAGCAAAATGTTCCTTCAGATATTTTAATTCCATAACCTTTTGTTGAGATTATAATTGGACAATCTCTCTGGACAATACCATCATTTACTCCTATTATAATATTTGAAGAATCACTAACTACAATTCCAGTTGTACCACCTGTTATTTTTCCACCAGTTACCAATAAACTTCCTGAACCTTCTACCATACAAATTCCATCCATCTTTGCGTTAATTTCCCCCTCATAAAATTTAACAGTACCTTTAGAATTTCTAATTCCATGAACACTAGTGGCAATAATTTTCCCTCCATATATAATTATATTATTTTTACCATAAATTTCAATTCCACCTATTCCGTTTAATAATTCCACCATTTATAATAGTTGTTCCATTATAATCACTACATATTCCATAATTTTTAGCCTCTATATTTCCTCCTTTAATTTTTAAATCAGGACTATTTTCATCACTTGAATTTCCATGATTTAATATTCCATATTGACTAACCTTTATATTTCCTCCAGATATTGTAACTACACCATTCGAATTATTTACTATCCCAGTATTAGTTGATGTTACTTTTGAACCAGCAAACTCTAATTCTCCATTATTAACAACAGTCCCCGCTCCCCATTTAACTTCAGCAGTACTATCAATCACTCCATTTCCCACAATCTTCATTTTTCCATAATTAGTTATAGTAGTTCCATCAGAAGTTATTTTTTTATCATTAGTATCAAAAACAATATCTTGCCCATTAGCAACACTTATTTTCTCACCATCAACATCTTTTATCAAAGACACAATCGCTCCTTTATTCTCACCAACAAAATCAATAGCCTCTTGAACAGAACTAAAATTTATAATTTTTCCATTAATTGTTGAAAAAGCAACTCCTTCTTCATATGGATTTGAAGTTACTTGAGTTCCATTAACATCAATCTGCATTGACATTACTTTCCCCATAAATTCTGAATCAATAATATCATTTTCTTCTCTATCCATTTCAGACTCACCAGTTTCAAATTTCCAATCCCAATAAATTGGAATATCTCTTTTTTTATTATCATCTAAAGACATAAAACCATTTAATGCCAAATATTTATCATTTTCAACAATCAATTCCTGAGTTTTTTCAATGTCTTCATAAAATTTTAAATTAGCAGGTTTATTAGTAAACGTAATTTTGGTATCATATGTAAGTAAAGTTTCTGTTCCTGTTGCATCAATTTCAATTATAAATTCACCACTAGTTCCGAGGAGCAATTGTATTTGAATCAACATCTTTATTATCATCATTTCTTGTTATTGCAAAATTTTCAACTTCTTTTGTTTGTGTATTATCTAGAATTTTATAATTAAAATTCCATTTTGCAATATCTACTTTTGATTGTCCATGTAATGTTGTTACATATCTTGCATAAGCAATCCCTGAAATGATTATTAATATTATTAAAATACATATAACACTAATACTTATAACATTTTTCTTCATATGTGTATTTCCTTTCATTTTTTAGATTTAATTGTTTTATAAAAATTATATATTTTTATGAAAAATATCGTTAAGTATATAACTTAACGAAAATTGCTGTTTTTCAAACTAATAATTATTATTTTATTTAAACCATCAATAAATTTTTTTAAAATTTTTTCAAAAAAATGTTGACAAATACTATTAACATACATTATAATAAAAAATGTCTTCAGAAAATATAAAAAATAAATATGCAGGTGTCGTATAATGGCTATTACCTCAGCCTTCCAAGCTGATGACGAGGGTTCGATTCCCTCTACCTGCTCCATT
>CAKOWZ010000038.1 GCA_934129745.1 uncultured Clostridia bacterium | reverse complement strand
AGATATACATAATAAACTATAAAATATAAGTAAAACACAATTATCAAAAATTGAATAATTGTATTTTACTATAAATTTACCTATTTTTCAAGAAATTTCGTTCGTCAAAATCCGACAAAAATTACTTGTTAATATTTGAGCAATTGGGACGCGTCCCTAATTGCATAATTGCACGTAAGATATTTTGGCCTGTGCAATCGGGACGCGTCCCCAATTGCTCACTTTATTCTTGTAATTTCTATTTGCTGAGTAGTTGTATTTCCTGCCATATCTTTCACAAATACTGTATATATCCCATTTTCATATACTCTAAAAGAGTCTTGTGTTATTTCTGTTCCATTATTTATAAAATAATCTGCTGTTTGATTTCCTTTTGCATATTTTACTTTTATAATTTCTGATTCATTGTCTGATTTTGTTATAAAAATATCATAAAAATGGTTATCAAGTTGACCGTAAATTTTGAAGTTTCGTACTTTTACTGGTGGCTGTGAATATTGATCTCCAACTATTATGGTAATCTTTATATTTTGTATATTTTCACTATATGATCCATAACCATCAAATGGTTCAAATGTTTTCCAGGTTTTTAATTCAATTGCCTCACTATATCCATTTCTCTCTCTCTCATATTTATTATTACTTAATGTTTTATTATAATTTTCATCATAATAACTGCTCCAAATTTCTCCTCCACCATTTGGAAAATTATAAGTTGATTCCGTTTCAGTATAAAAATCTTCAACTACATACCAATACTCTCCATTTACTTTATAAAATGGACTTACTGCATTTCCACTTTTATTTAAATTTAATATTCCCTCATCATCAACATATATACTAGAATTTGACATCTCCCATCCGTCAAATCCTTCAATATATGTTTCTTTCTTCAAACTTAATGTTGGTGCAACATTATCATTTAAAGCAACTTGCATACCAGTAACACTAATTTCCATCCCGCAAAGTTTTTCCTAAAAACTCAGAATCAATTATATCATTTTTCTCTTTTTCTTCTTCAGTATCACCAGTTTCAAACGCCCAATTCCAATAAATAACATTTGTTCTTAAAATTTCTGAATCTTGATGTTTAATACTATCTCTTAAATTCATAATATTATCATTTAGTTTAATTTCACTTTCCAGATTTTCGTCAAAATAAAATTTCAAATTATCAGGCTTATTTTCAAAATTAATATTAATTGTATACATCAAATCAGTCTCAGTTCCTGATGCATCAATATCTATTTCAAATTTTCCATAAGTACCGTGGTGCAATATTTCCTTGTTGTACATCTGAATTATTGTCTGTTCTTGTAATCGGAAAGTCAAGTACGTCTATTGTTTGCGGATTTCCATCAACAACTTTAAAATTCCATTTTGCAATTAGGTTGCTTGTTTCTCCTTGTAGTGTTGTTTTATATTTTGCATAAGCAAACCCAATTGACATTATTATTGTTATAATAACTATAAGAGTAATAATTAATTTTACTTTTGTATCTCTTTTTACATCATCTATCACTTTCATCTTTCTAGCTCCTTTTTCATTAAGGTAAATACTTAATCATTTTCACCATAAGATTAGAAACATTGATATTACTGAGGTTGGAGCTTTTTCAGTTATTAAATCTGTCTTGTTTATTTAAGCAAATTTTTCTTGAAAAAATTTTTAAAAATATGTTGCTATTTCAGCTTTTTATAGTATAATTTAATTATAAAAATATGTTATTAAGTATTTACCTTAACGAAAAAATACTTTTTTAATACCATTAATACCAATTTTTACAAATTAAAATACAAAAAAAGACTTAGAAATTTCTAATCTAATGATCAATATTAGATCAACTTGATTTTCTAAGCCTTATTCAATTTTTGATTTTACTTATACAATATAAAATATTTAATATAAAAAATTCCTATTTCAAAATTAATTTCAAATTTTGTAAAATATTATTACACAACCAATTTCATATTTAACAACTATCTATTTTAATTTCATTATTTCTTCTTTAGATAAATTTGTAACTTTCATTATTATTTCTATTTCAATATTTTCATTTAACATTTTTTTAGCCAATTCTTCTATTGCTCTTTTTTGACCAAGCTGCATTCCTTGTTGCATTCCTTGCTGTATTCCCTGTTGTATTCCTTGTTCTTTTCCGATCTCAATCCCTTTTTCAATTCCTCTTTCAATTCCAATCTCAATACCTCTATCTTCAATAGCTTTTTGGT
>CAKOWZ010000037.1 GCA_934129745.1 uncultured Clostridia bacterium | reverse complement strand
TTTATAGGGGCTTTTAATAATTTTGACATTAACCTATCTATAATTTCTATATCCACATTTTCCTGTATTTTTATATTTCTAAATTCGTTCAATGCATTTAATATTAGTCGATAGTCATATTTATCTAAATTAATTGTTCTTATTTCTTCCATATAACTTTCCTCCTCCTTATCTACTAGATTTTACTTTTGGCTTTTTATTGTTTTGAACAGTTGGTATATTTGCTATAACTTTTTCTTTTGATTTTTGTTCATCTAATTTTTTTGCTTCAACTTTAAGTTCTGCAAGTTCTTTCTTTACAGATGGTTTCTTTTTTCCATTAGATACCCCTTCTTGCATTTTGGAAGTCGTTGAGGAAGGCTCTGACAGAGGGTCTTTTTCCGTCTTTGCCATATTGAAATTTACTTTTGAAGTTTCCTCTGTTTGTATAGGTTTTTTTGCTAATAAATCTTCTAATTGTTGTTCTTTTGACTTTTCTGGAATCCCTTTTTCTCTTTTTTCTGCATCTCTATCCTCAATAGCTTTTGTAATAACCGTATCCAATTTTGCAGTATCTGTCGTTGTTAGTTTAAATCTTTCAACAATTCTATTTATTCTTGAAGCATCTTCATCTTTTACCATAACATCTACCATACCATCAATATCTTTGTTTTTTCCATGTATTAAAGCACAATATGAAATGCCATAATTCTTTGCCTCTCTTGCAAATGTTTTTAAATCATCTTCGCTAACTGTAAATATTTTTAAAGGCTTTCCTGTTCTTATCATATTATTAAGGTTAATTTTTCCTTTTGTTTGTTTTTTATCTTTCATTATAGTATAAATCATTGCAGCAACATTTTTTGCTCCACTACCAGTTAGTCTTGCTAAAACCTCAAATCCTTCTAAACTTAATCTTACAACTTGTTCTGATACATCTCCATTAACGCTCATATATCATTTACTCCTTTCCTTTATTACTTTTATCTTTTTTTCTGTCTTTTGTTTCTTTTTCTATTTCTTCTTGTGTATCTAATTCAGATAAATTATTATCTATCTTTGGTACTCTTGTTTTTATATCTTCACATAGCTCCACCCTCTTTCTTAATTTAATTAATTTATCATTTAAAGATGAAATCTGCTCTGCATATTTGTGCATTTCATTTTCATCTTTTGATAGCTTTCTTCTAGACCAAAGTTTTTCTCTTTGGTCTAGTATTTCTTTTATCTTAAAACTCACATCATCTTGATAATTACTTAATTCTTCAAATGTTTTTATTTTATGTGTTGCTAAAAACCTTGCTTCTTCTGATAATTGCTCCATTCTTGAGACATCTGCTCTAATACTCGGTGGCAATTTTTGTTGTGGTACATTGTCTGGAAAAACTTTCAACAAATAGCAATAATGATAATATAAAGCAATAAATCCTTTTGCTTTGGCTCTTTTGTGCCTTTTTGCAAAAGGATAATTAACTTTTCTATAATTATAGACATTCTCTATAAATGGAACTCTAACTGATTGTTCTTCCAATATTCTTCTTTTTATATTTTCTATTGAATAATTTTCTCCATATCTTCTTTCTATTCTAATATTTCTTTTATATGGTTCTTTTCTTATACTAATTTTATTAGTTCTAAAAATAATTTCATAATCTAATTTTTTCATTAAGTATAAAAAGTCATCATAAGAATATGCTTGTCTAATTGCTAAATCTAAATCTCTTTTTGCATTATTAGAATAATTGTCTGTATATAAAGACTTCTTATAAAAATTATCATAGTTCATTTTTTTCTTTGTTGCTTTTTCTTTTATTACACTTAATCCGTATTCCTTGCAAAGTTCATCTGATATATGTCTCATTTTCGCATAATTAGTATGATTATCATAATACTTTAATCCATCTTTAAAAGATACAGAATTAAGCACAATGTGATTATGAATATGATTAGTATTAAGATGTGTTGTAACTATTACTTGAAATCTATCTCCCCACATTTCATTTGCGAATTGTACACCAATTTGATGTGCTAGTTCTGGAGTAACTTCTCCCTCTGCAAAAGACTGATATGCATGAAATGCTAATATTTTATCCTGCTTTTTATAAAATCTTTTTGTATCTTGCATTTCTTCATAAGCTGAATTTGTCTCACAATTTATTCCTGATACATAAAATTCTTTTTCTGTTTTATCTGAATTTCTTGCATAGTCAATTACATTTTGCAAGTCATCTACTAAGATTTCATAATTTTGATTTAATTCTATTTTAGTTTTATTTTTATCTTTAGCATAATCTATAACATGATCCATTCTTTTTACGACTTTCCATATTTTTGTTACTGCCAAATTACCACCTCCTATAAAAATTTATCTTTAACCTCATTTGCAAACTTATGCCATGCATCCACCTCCTGTTTGAAATAATCTTTATCTATTTTACCTGTTTGATTTGCTTTTTTTGCTATTTGATTAAGATTAACTCCTATTTTTGAAAGCTGTTTCATTACTTCGTAAAACTCTATACCTGGTTTTTCTTTAATTTGTTCATTCATTAATAGTTTCCTAAAATACTCACCATAAGAAAGTTTACATCTCTGACAGTCTGCAATTAACTTTTTATTCTCTATTTCATTAAGCATTATATCTTTTCTAATATATCTTTTTCTCAAAATTTTCCCTCCTGTAGTTCAAATTTATAAAGGGGATTGGGGCTTGCCCCATTATATAGAATTTTGAAACACGATATTTTCGTGTGAACAAATTCAGTGCTTGCTAGGACAAGAAATCCAATTTTGCATTAAAAAAGTACCTATATTGGTACTCTATTTTGTCCATTTTTCTTTTTATATTTATCCATTTCTTGTCTCTTTTTTATCCCTATGCTGTAACATAAGTAGTCATTTATATCTTTTCCATAAGGAGCAGGAATATCATATACATTGTAACTATCAAGTGCAAATATCATTGCCTTTGTAGCATTTCTCCCTGCCAAATCATTATCAAAATGTAATACAATATCTTTTATATTTGTATTTTTATTTAAAAAACTTTGTACTGCTATTGGTATTTTACTTTTTTCTATATTGGAGCCTGGTTGATATACTCCCGCAAGTGCTAAAAGATTTTGTTTTGTGTAATCATACCCTTTATTTTTTAATAATGTTGCATAAGATAATAAATCTATACTACTCTCAAATATATGTAATGAATCGCATTTCTCTGCTCCTGACATTCTAAAAGAATACTCTTTTGAACTCCCCTTTGCATCTCTCATTATTCTTTTTTCATTTGTACTTCTACACCCTGCATATTTAATATTATTATCATTATCGTATCCTATAAATACTACATTATTTGTCTTATTTTCTTGATAAATAATTTTTTTATTTATGCAATCTTTTATAATTTCTTCATCAATTCCTCTGTTTTTCAAATACTCTATAACTTGTTTATTAGTACTTGCTCTTTCTGGAATTACAATTGTTTTAGATGTACTTTCATTACTATATTGAGGTTTAATATATGTATCTATATTTCTATCTAATACACTTGAGACTGCCTCTTGTAATGTCATTTTTTCTACTTTAATAAGATAATCAACTGCTGATTTACCTGCTTCATTTGTTGAAAATCTATGCCATAATCCATTACTTATAATTACACTATCATGACTTTTTAATGAATATGTATTAGCCCCTTTTTTTACAAGTTCTGATGGATTATTATTTATAAAATAAGTTAGTAAATCAATTTCTTTTGATTGTTTTACAACTTCTTTTGGTACAAATTTAGACATGTTTTTGCACCTCCTTGTTTTATCTAGAATCTTTATTTCGTTGTTTTTTTACTTCATCTTCTCTTATAATATCTATTGTATCATCTACTGAAAATTCTAAAGTTTCTCTTAAATTACCATCACAAGATAACCAATCATCATAACATTCTTCCAATATATTGGGATTTTTAAGCAATGTTTTAAGTTCAAATCTTGAATAATCTTTGTCATATATTAAATAATCTTTAATTTCTGTTATGCAAGTTAATTTGTAACTATTATCCATTATTTCATCAGCAGATAATCCTCTTAAAGTATCTTTAAATTCGTTTATTTCTCTTTCTAATTTTTCAATTAATTTATTTTTTAATTCTTCATTTTCCATAAAATATCTCACTCTCTTTCTTTTTTTGCATAATAAAAAGGACAGATTTTTATAATTATCCGTCCCTTTAAACTAATTTAATTTTAACATTCCCATATTATTTAAGTAAATTAATGCTTCCTTAAAACCTAATTTAAAACATTCTTTTAATTCTATAATATCAAGTTCAATTTCATAATTGATAACATTAAGCATTGCATATTGTTCGTCCTCTCTTAAATCTATGGGTTCTTTTTCTTCTAAAAATGTTCTTACATTTGGGTATTTATATTTTAATTCTGATATATTTTTATTTAATTCTTGATAGTCTTTTCTATCTTTTAATGCTTGAGTCTTATGAGCCTCTAA
>CAKOWZ010000036.1 GCA_934129745.1 uncultured Clostridia bacterium | reverse complement strand
AACATAAATAAATTTTTTCATATTTATGTTTTATATCATAAGAAGTTTAAAGTTTACACAAACTTTTCGATACTCTCCTGTGTAAACTCTATATTCTCCAAATTGGTTCTTTCTCTCAGACATTTCTGTTACCACATTTAATATATCTATGTCAAATGTGGTAACACTAAATACATAAAGTGCATAATTCAAAAATATAAAGTAAACACTAATCCCTATTTAACATATCCACAATCGTACAAATACAAATATCAGTCATAACACTATAATCAAGTTCCTTATGTTTATGATAAACAATTTCATGACACAAATTATCAATCAAACCAATAGAAATATGAGATTTTTCCATTAAATTTTGACTATCAAAACCATTTTTAACCAATAAATCATAAATCTTTTCAGTCATTTCCATCTCTCTTTTATGAAAATAAAAAGCAACATCTTTATCAGAATGAGCCATAGCCATAATTTCCTCATGGGCAGATTGAGACAATTTATGATTTTGGATAAAACTTTCTATCATTTTCCTAATAACATCATCTAAATTTTTTTCATCAAATTTTTCTGCTGGAATATTAAGCATCGGAAAAAATATGTTATCAGCAAATTTTTTTAATGCTTCAATAAAAATATCATGTTTATCTTTAAAATATTGATATACAATTCCAGTAGACACACCAGCATTTTTAGCTATTTCAGCAGTATTTGTATTATAATATCCCTTTTCACAAATCAATTCAAAACCAGATTCAATAATTTTTTCCTTTTTTTCTATAGACCTTTTTTGTATAGGTTTTCTTATTTCATATTCACTCATAAATTTGCCCCCTGAATAAAACTTAGTTTGATTATACATTTGAAAATAATAAATGTCAAGAATATGAAAAAACTTTCATATTCTATTGACATTATGCAATTATAATAATATAATTAATAATGAAATGTGAAAAAGATTTCATATATATGGGAAATATATGGGAGAGAAAAGGTTTATAGGTAAAACCTTTACAAAAACCTAAATACATTAAACAAGGAATGAGAAAATCATGAAAAAAATAGTAGAATTACAAAATGTAAGTAAAATCTATAATACAGGAGAAAAAGAATTTAAAGCACTAGACAATATTGATTTATCAATAAACAAAGGAGAATTTGTTGTAATTCTTGGACCATCAGGAGCAGGAAAATCAACACTATTAAACCTAATAGGAGGAATGGACACACCAACACATGGTAGTATAAAAATAGATGGAGAAGACATCTCAAACTACAATGAAAACAAATTAAGTGAATATAGAGCAGAAAATATTGGATTTATTTTTCAATTCTATAATATATTACCAACACTTACTGTATTAGAAAACGTAGAACTAGTAAAAGATATCGTAAAAAACGGAAATGACAGTAAAGAAGCAATAAAAGCAGTTGGATTAGAAAGACATATGAACAAATTTCCAAACCAACTATCTGGAGGTGAACAACAAAGAGTATCAATTGCAAGAGCAATAGCAAAAAATCCAAAATTATTATTATGTGATGAACCAACAGGAGCATTAGATTCTAAAACAGGTGTAGAAGTTTTAAAATTACTTAAAAAACAATGTGATGGAAATAATGGAACAAACACAGTAATTATAGTAACACATAACAGCTTATTTGCTGAAATAGCAGATACAGTAATAAAAGTAAAAAACGGAAAAATTGAGAGTGTAACCTCAAATGAAAATCCTAAAAAGATTGATGAGGTGAAATGGTAATATGTTAAGAAAAAAAATGATTCGTGATATTAGGCAAAATCTATCACAATTTATCACAATATTTTTAATGGTTTTTATAGGAGTTATGGCATATAGTGGAATAGAAAGCTATATGGAAGGAATGAGAGAAACAGCAAATAACTTTTATGGAGACTATAATTTACAAGATTTAAATGTAATGGGAGCATTATCAGAGGAAAATATAGATACAATAAAGAAAATAGATAATGTAAAAAATGCAGAAGGTAAATTAGCAGTAAGTGGAGTATTAGACAATGATAATGATATTACAGTATTAATGAATTTTATAGAAACAAATGAAATATCAAAATTTTATATTGTTGAAGGAAAAGAATTTGCTCAAAATGAAAAAGGAATATGGGTTGATAACTTTTTTGCTCAAGAAAATAATTTAAAAGTAGGAGATACATTAAAAATCAAATATAATGGATATATATTTGAAGAAGAAATAAAAGGACTTATAAATGTACCAGACCATGTATATGATGCAAAAGATGAATCACAATTATATCCAGATCATAAAACATATGGATTTGTATATAGCTCTGTTAATGAACTAGAAGGATACATAAAAAATCAAGTAATGGAAGAAATGAATATTACTGATTCAAAAATATTTGAAGAAAAATTAAGTGATTTTAATTATAAAGATTATATAAAATATAATTATATAATGGTAGATATAGATGATAAAAATAAAACTAATGAAGTAAAAAATAGTATTGAAGAAAAAATAAAAAATGTAGTATTAATAAACATAGAAGATACGCCATCTTATACAAAGTATCAAGGTGAAATTGATGAAGGAGAAACATATATAGGAGTATTTTCAGGACTATTCTTATTTATTGCAATTCTTTCTGTTGTTACAACAATGACAAGAGTTGTAAAAAAACAAAGAGTGCAAATAGGAACATTAAAAGCATTAGGATTTAAAAGAAACAAAATTATATTACATTATATTAGCTATAGTTTCTGGGTATCACTAGCTGCCGCAATAGTAGGATTAATAGCAGGAAGATATTTTATTGGTAGTTTATTTATAGGAATGGAAATGAGCTTTTTCCAAATACCAAATGGAATGCCAATAATAAAAAATGATTCATATTTAGTTTCAGCACTTGTAGTTCTAGTAGTATCTTTTGTTACATATTTAGCAACAGGAAAAATATTAAAAGAAAATACAGCAGATACTTTAAGAAATGAAATTCCAAAAGTAAAGAAAAATTCATTAAATATAACAGCAATGGGAATATTCAAAAAAATGAGTTTTAATACAAAATGGAATATAAGAGATATGTTCAGAAATAAAACAAGAACAATAACAGGAATTGTTGGTATTACAGCTTGTGCAATGCTAATTGTATGTAGTTTTGGAATGTTCAATAGTATGAATTATTTTATAGATTTACAATTTAACAAAATATTTAATTTTGATTATAAATTAAGTGTAAAAAGTGATATAAATAATGATTCACTTCAAGAATTGCTTGATAAATATGGTGACAGTACATCTGAAAGTTTATATATAGAAATAAAAGATAAAGATGGAAATAGACAATCTAATAATATTTTTGTTACAGACAGTAAAAATTATGTAAGATTTGTTGATAATAAAGATAAATTTATAGAAATAAATAATAATGATGGAGTATATGTTACATATAAATTAGCAAAAACAAATGGATACAAAATCGGTGATGAAATAACATGGCATATTTCTGGAAATGATACTTATTATACATCAAAAATAGTTGGATTTAATAAAGATCCTCAAAATCAAAATGTAACAATGACAAGAAAATATTTGGAAAGCTTAAATATTGAATATAAACCAGATTCAATATACACAAATGTAGATTTAAGCAATACAAAAGAAATTCCTAATATAGAAGTAATATCAAATACAGATTCTCTAAAAAGTGGAATGTCAAAAATGCTTGAAACAATGAAAACAATGATTGTACTTATTATTGTTATAGCAACTGTTTTGGGAATTGTAATTATATATAATTTAGGTATATTATCTTATACAGAAAAACAATATCAATTTGCAACATTAAAAGTTTTAGGATTTAAAGATAAACAAATCAAAAAAATATTTATAAGACAAAACAATATTATAGCTGTAATATCTATAATTTTAGGGTTACCTGCAGGATATTATTTAACAGATTGGATATTTAATACAGTAATTGAAGAAAGTTATGATTTTGGAGCACATATAAATCCAGAAACATATATAATTGCAGCAATAGGAACATTTTTAATATCTTATTTTGTTTCTAGAGTACTTGCTAAAAAAATAAGAAAAATAGATATGGTAACAAGTTTAAAAGGAAATGAATAATGATTTTTGTTAGCTTATTTTATGATTTGAGTGTGTAATATGACATAAAGAGTAAAGATAATGAAGTGTAACAAATAAAATTAAAAAATAAAAAAGTACAATTGGGAAAATTTTTCAATTGTACTTTTTTTTATAAAATGATATAATAATACAAAAAATAAATTCAAAAGAAAAAGGATTTGATAAAATGGATGAAAAACAAAGATTTAAAGAAATTGTATCAGTATTAAAAGAAAGTAAATTAATTGAAGGAATTACACCACAAAAAGTATGTGAAACTATTACAAAACTAGGACCAACATTTATAAAAATCGGGCAAATTATGTCTAGCAGAGTTGATATTATTCCACAAGAATATTGCATAGAACTTGTTAAATTAAGGTCAGATGTTGAACCAATGAATTTTAATGAAGTAAAAGAAATTTTACAAGAAGAATTAGGAGATATTGATGAAATTTTCAAAGAAATATCACCTAAAAGTATAGGCTCAGCATCAATTGCACAAGTTCATAAAGCAATATTACAAACAGGTGAAATGGTTGCAATTAAAGTTCAAAGAAGAAATGTTTATGAAACAATGACATTAGATATACAATTATTAAAAAAAGCAATTAAATTATTACATTTAAATAAAATTGTAAAAATGATTGATTTGATTGATGTTGTTGATGAAATTTATAATGTTGCAAAAGAAGAAATGAATTTTGAAATTGAAGCTAAACATTTAGAAGAATTTAGAGAAAATAATATTGATATTGAATATATTGATGTTCCAAAAGCTTATATGAATTTAGTAACAAAAAAAGTTTTGGTAATGGAATTTGTTGAAGGAATTCATTTAGAAAAAAAAGAAGAATTAATTGAAAATGGTTATGATACAGAAGATTTGGCACTTAAACTTTCTGAAAATTATATTAAACAAGCATTAGATGATGGATTTTTCCATGCTGATCCACATCAGGGAAATGTATGTGTTAGAGATGGGAAAATTGTATTTTTAGATTTAGGAATGATGGGAAGAATTAGTGTAAGAGTTAGAAAATTATTAACAGATGCAGCAAAAGCATTTGTTAGAAATGACATCGCAGAAATTGAACGAGATTTACTTGCAATGTCAACTGTTTCAGAAACTGTAAATCATACTAAATTAAGAACAGATATACAAACAGTAATTGATAAAAATGCAACTGAAGATATTCAAAATATTGATGTTGTGGAATTTATAAATAGTGTTACAAAAATTTTAAGAAAACATAAAATACATTTAGATAAAAATATTACAATGTTAATGAGGGGAATTTGTGTTATTGAGGGCACATTGGAAGATTTGGCACCTGATATTAATTTAATAATGGTTTTGAATAATAAATTAAAAAAGGATAGTTTAAAAGAATTACTTTCTAAAGAACATTTTATTAATAGTGGCAGAAATTTGGTCAATGGTGTTAATAGTATGAGCGAATTACCAGTTCAATTACTTAATTTTGTGAAAGATGTTAATAGAGGAGAAACTAAATTTGATATTGAACTTGCTAATTCTGAAAAACAGGTTGATAAATTAGAAAAAATGCTACACCAATTAGTAATAGGTTTGCTTGATGCAGCAGTATTGCTTGGCGCAAGCTTTGTTGAAAATGTCGTTATGAAATGGATTTATGGTGGATTGGCAGGAGTGTTTACAGTGTGGCTGCTTGTCCAAATGGCAAAAGATCATTTTCATAAAGGGTATTAGTGGGCAGTTGGGGAGCAGTTGGGGAGCAGTTGGTGAGTAGTTGGGGACGTGTCCTAATTGTTCAT
>CAKOWZ010000035.1 GCA_934129745.1 uncultured Clostridia bacterium | reverse complement strand
ATAAATACAAAAACAATTAATTTTTTATTAAATTTATTTCATTTACTAATATAATTTCTTATACAAATTACTATTTGATGAAATCATTATAGCATAAATTTAATTTTTTTAACATCTTTCTGGAGAATTTTTATCAGGAGATTTATCTTGTTTTTCTTCCTTTTCATCTCCTAACATTTCATGTTCATTTTCATTTATTTTTAATTCTGCATTTATTTCTTCTAGTTTTCGTAACTTTTCTTGTAATTCTTGTTCTTTAGGAAATTCTTTTTGAGATTCTTGTTTTGCATTTTCTAATTGAAAATATGTATTATCTAATAAATCTCTTTCGTGAGGAATGTCTTTTGCAATATTCTCTAAACAGTTATTTATTCTTGTTATATTTCCATTTACATCAGTTCCTAAATCAATAGAATAACTAAATTTATTTTTTAGTTTTAACCTAATATTTCTTGTTATTGAATCAAAACTAATCTCCATTGTAAATCCTCTATATTCTCCTATTTCTCTTGTTTCCATACTTTTTAAATTATTTATACTTTGTAATAGGCTCTTTCCAGCCTCTTGTTTTTCAGTATATATTATTCCATTTATTTTCATAGTAGAAAAACCATCTGCATTTGGTTTAGTATATTCTTGCAATTTAATAGTATCTTCTTCCATTGCTCCAATTTTATTATTAAGTCTTACTATTTCTTCTGGGAAATACTTTATAATTCTATCTTGTAATGAATATTTTTGGTTCATAAATTCTTGTTTTAATAATCTTAATTTTGCCACATCTGTATCTAATGATGTTTTTTCTAATATTTTAGGATTTCCTGTTGCAAGAGCTTTTATTTCTCCGTAGGTTAGTGCTTTATCATCAATATCTTCCATTGTTCTTGCAGGAGTTTTTGATGTCATTATTTGAGAAATAAATTTCTGTTTTTGTTCTACTAATTGATACATATAGCTATCAAATGTTTTTTCTGTAACATAAGAATATACATATACCTTTTTATTTTCATTTCCCTGTCTAATCATTCTGCCATTGCGTTGCGTTAGGTCTGATGGTTTCCATGCACAGTCTAAATGGTGTGTTGCAATTAACTTATCTTGAACATTAGTACCTGCTCCCATTTTTTGAGTTGAACCTATTAACACTCTAACCTGTCCTTTTCTCACTTTGCTAAATAATTCTTTCTTTTTAACTTCATTGTCTGCCTCATGGATAAAAGCTATTTCATCAGGTGGAATACCTTTTTGAATTAGCTTTTTCTTTAACTCATTATATATATCTGTAAATTCTTCTTTTTCATATCCTTTTAAATCTTTTGGAGTTGATAAATCACAAAATACAAGTTGTGTTGATTTTTTCTCACTATTTTCATCCCATATTCTATAAATATTTTCACAACATGAATTTACTTTACTACTTTCGGAATCTGGCAATAAAGGGTTTATAAGTCTTTGATCTAGTGCGAGTTTTCTACCCTCATTTGTGATTTTTAGCATATTATCTTCTGTTGCATCAACTGCTCCTGACCTTATTTTTTCTGCTCTTTCTCCCAAAGCCTTAACCATTTCTTGTTGTATTTCACTTGGTTTTACAACGACATTTATATTTTCAAATTCTGGTGTAGGTAAATTTAATGTTTCAGCAGTTTGAATATCTGCTACTTCTTTAAACAAAGATATTAACTCTGGCAAATTATGAAATTTGGCAAATCTAGTTTTTGCCCTATATCCACTTCCCTCTGGTGCAAGCTCTATTGCCGTTATTGTTTCTCCAAATGTACTAGCCCAGTTATCAAAATGTTCTAAATCATTTCTTCTTAATTCTCCATACTGTAGATATCTTTGCATAGTATAAAGTTCTGCCATTGAATTACTTACTGGTGTTCCAGTAGCAAATACAGTTCCTTTTCCACCTGTTATTTCATCCAAATATCTACACTTCATAAAAAGATCCGAAGATTTTTGTGCTTCAGTTTGTGCTATTCCACCTACATTACGCATTTTACTATATAAAAATAAATTCTTATAGTTGTGAGCTTCATCAACAAATAATTTATCTACGCCTAGTTCTTCAAATGTAACTACATCATCTTTTCTTTCTTCCTTATGTAATTTTTCTAATCTATTTTCTAATGATTTTCTGGTCTTTTCCATTTGTTTAATAGTATAATTTTCTCCTTTATTTGCTTTTTCTGATGCAATTCCTTTCGTAATATCATTTATTTGTTCTTCTAATAATGTAATTTGCCTTTCTATTGACATTGGTATTCTTTCAAATTGCGAATGTCCAATGATTACTGCATCAAATTCTCCTGTGGCAATTCTGCTACAAAATTTTTTCCTATTTTTTGTTTCAAAATCTTTTTTCGTGGCAACTAAAATGTTAGCACTTGGATAAAGTTGCAAAAACTCACTTGCAAACTGCTCTATAATATGATTTGGCACAACAAATAAAGACTTATTGCATAAGCTTAAACGCTTACTTTCCATTGCTGCTGCAACCATTTCAAATGTCTTTCCTGCACCAACTTCATGTGCTAACAAAGTATTATTTCCATATAAGATATGTGCTACTGCATTTAATTGATGTTTTCTCAATTTTATTTCAGGATTCATTCCTACAAAATCTATATGAGAACCATCGTATTCTCGTGGTCTTATACAATTAAATTTATCATTATAAAGTCTTACTAAATCATTTCTTCTTTCTGGATCTTCCCATACCCAATTTAAGAATGCCTCTTTTATTGCATCTTGTTTACTACAAGCTATTGCTGTTTCTTTCCTGTTTAATACTCTTTGTTTTCTTCCTTCATCATCTATAAATGTATCAAATATTTTCACATCTTTTAGATTAAGTGTTTGTTCTATTATTTTGTATGCATTTATTCTTGATGTACCATAAGTTGTGTATGCTTTTACATTATTTTTATCATTACTTTTCCCATCAATATACCATTCAGCAGTTATGTTTGAATATTTAACATGAATATCCCATCTGTTATAACTTGGTGTATCTAATAATTCAAAAATAAACTTTCTAATAATTTCTGGTGGTATCCATGTTGAACCCAACTTAATTCCAATTTCACTTGCAGTAAGGTCTTTTGGAATTACCTCTTTTAGTTTTTCAACATTTATATTAAAACTAGAATCTTCTTTTGCAAATTGTTCTGCAATTTTAAGTTTCTCTCTAACATTTCCAGATAAATATTCATCAGCAGTTACCCAGTTATCAGAAATTTCATAATCAGGAACTCTAAAAATAACACCTGCTAAACTCTTTATTATTTCTTCTTTATTTATATTGCATAATTGTTGCATATAATCTAAATCAACTTTTGCTTTATCTTGTATAGATAAAATTAGTGCTTCATCTGGAGTATCTACTTGTAATACTTTCTTTTTAGCTTTTATAGTTCTTTTATTAAATATATCAGCTTTTCCAACACATTTGCCCTCTCCATCTATTTTTTCAAGTGAGCATAATAAGAAATAACTACTATCATTAGAAAAGGCTGTTTCATTTGCTCTTGAATTTATTAAGTCATATTCTTTTGTAAATCTATCATATAAGTCATTTAATTTTGCTTGTGCAGTGTGAATTTCCTCATCTGGATAATCTTCCATTTGGAAATTTATCAGTTCTCTTGTTTGATCTCTTAACAAAATCAAGCCTTTAATTCTGTTTTGTGCCGTCAATGGTAGTTCATCTTGTAAAATCATTTTTGAATTTTCTCTAAAATACAATTTATCATTTATTACTGCATAAGAATAGTTCTTAACAGTAGGAATTGCAGGTATTGATGTATCTTCTTGTTCAATTTCATTTTCAATACTATTATTCTGTAATTCTCCATGTATATTAGTTATTGCATAATTTAATTGTTCTTCTAAATTTGTATCTTCTTCAGCTTTACAAGTTGAATCATAGCCATAAGCAGTAGATACTATTTCCATTTTTCCTAATATCATTTCGGGATTATCTACAAAATATTTATTCATCGCAATATTGTTTTCATCTCTGTCTAGATATACCCAATCTGGCATTATATCAGTCAAATTTTCTCTTTTTTGTAAGAAAATAATATCTGATGTTACTTTTGTTCCTGCATTCTTTGTAAATGTATTATCTGGTAATCTGATAGCACCTAAAAGATCTGCTCGTTGTGCTAAATATCTTCTAACCTCTGGACTCGCTTTATCCATTGTTCCTTTTGATGTTACAAATGCAATTACTCCTCCTGGTCTCACTTTATCTAAAGTTTTTGCAAAGAAATAATCATGAATTAAAAAATTATTCTTATCATATCTTTTATCATTTACTTTAAAATCTCCAAATGGTACATTTCCTATTGCTATATCAAAAAATGAGTCTGGAAAGTCTGCCTTTTCATATCCTTGAATTTTAATGTTTGCTTTTTGATATAATTGCTTTGCTATTTTGCCACTTATAGTATCAAGTTCTACACCATAGAGTTTTGAACTTTGCATTTCTTGTGGTAACATTCCTAAAAAATTTCCTATACCACAACTTGGTTCAAGTATATTTGCTTGTTCAACTCCCATATTTTTTAGAGTATTATATATTGCATTTATAACTACTGGTGGTGTATAAAAAGCGGTTAAAGTAGAGGCTCTTGCTGATTTATATTCTTCATCTGTTAATAGTTCTTTTAATTCGTAATATTCTTCATTCCAATTCGTTTTATTTTCATCAAATACATCTGGAAGTCCACCCCAACCTACATATTTCGACAAAATGTTTTGTTCTTCGGAATTTGCTAATCTATTTTCATCTTCTAACTTATGTAAAAGTTTTATTGCCTCAATATTTCTTTTTACTTTTTCCTTTGGAGTACCTTCTCCTAGTAAGTTATCATTTATATGATAATTATGCTTTTCTTGATTTTTATAATACTCATCTCTATTAAGTGGTTCTGCATTTTCTTCTCTTTTCTTAAATAAATTCAATACATTTTGAGCTTGTTCAATTTCTCTTGGAATAATATCAAATTCCAAATTATCAATGAATTCTTGACTAACTTCTTCTAAATTTTTATCTATTAGTTCTGTAATACCAGTAAACTCTGCTAAATCTTTTCTTATATCATCTAAATTTTCCTTATCTGTATTTTGGGAATATTCTAAAAGTCCACCATCAATTTCAGTCCCTCTATTATCATATATGGCATAATAATATCCTTCTTCATTTGTATGAAAGTGAAAGTAATTTCCATTTTTTAATTTATAATTTTTATCTATATTTTGAATTTCTATTTTATCATTTTCGTTAACATTTTCATCTTTAAATACTTGATTAAACATCCATTTTTCATTTTCATAGTCATTTTCTAACCAATTTTGATATTTTTCTTTTTCATCATTGATAAAATATCTATCTAATGTAATAAGTTCTCCAATTCGCTTTTCTATTGTATTCCAATTAACTTGCATTGTATCTTCAACTTCTCTTTTAGAAAGTTTTAGACCTTTGCTTGGAGTATATTCAACCCATATACCATCAAGTCCAGCTACACCATTAGTTCCATAATAGTTAAATTCCTTTTTTAAAAAATCTTGTCTTTCTTTTGATGATAATGTTTCTTGGTATAATCTATATACTCTAAATTTTCCATTTTGATGTCCTGTTCCATCTTGTAATGTTTTATCTATCATTTCTTGTGTAAAAGAAAAAGCAGGAGCATTTTCTACTTCTGCTTGTGTTTTGATATTATCTATTTGTTTTTCTACACTTGGTAATTCTTTTATTGGTGGTACATAAGTGTCTTCAAAAAGATTTAATTGTAAATTAACTCTGCTATTATCATTTCCTCTGCTTGGTTTCTTATTGAGTTCATTGCTTGTACCCACTCCATTTGATTCTCTCTTTTCATTTTCTCTGTTATTTGGTTCTTTTCTGCTAAACTTGTTATTATTTGCTTCATTCTCTTTTGAGCTGTCTGTTCTATTTCTCCTAAATGTTCTTCCATTTTGCCATCTATCATCAATTCCTCGTATAACCCTCTTTTGTATTCTTTTAGGAAGTTCTCCCTCATTCTTGAAAATCTCCCCTGTGTTATTTTCTTTGTTTTTGGTAATGCTACTTGTGGTATCTGATAATCTCCCATTTGTTTGTATGTTAATTCTATCATAATCGTTTCTCCCTTCACTATTTTTTTCTTCATTATTATGATAATTCATTTTTTCGTTATTAACAAATGTACGATTTGTTAATTTATTATTTTTTTCAAAATTAATTACACTTGAATATATTTCTCTTATTTCTCGTTCTGCAATATCACTCGTTGCAGCACCTAATCTTGAAATAACTCTTTTGTTATTAAATTGTTTTATTATTTCAAAATCAGCTAGGCTAAAATGTTCCATTGGATCAATTCCACATCTTTTCATTGTCATATATGCAATTGAATTTGCTAATATTCCTCTGAAATAAGATTCCAATTCAATGTCATTTAATTCTTGTAGAAAACTTCCTTCTGTAACTTCTTTTAAATCAACTAAATAATCTTGAAAGTTATCTTCTACTAAATTTATTGAACTAGAATAAATTGCTTCAGCTAAAGTATCTTTTATTTCTAAATTACCAAAGCTATTTTCTAATGTTTCAATAATTCCATTTGTATAAGAAGGTTTTACTTCCCATAATTTTAAATCTTGACCTATACCACTATGAGTATCTGAAATATCAAATACATGTCTTAGTACACTTCTACCATTTTCAATGGATAATAATGCAATACCTTTTGCACCTTTATTTACCCATCTTTTTAGCCTTTTATTCCAAGTTTCTATATCAGCACAAGCTGTTGCATTTGCTTTTTGGGCATATATCAATACTTGTTCACTAAAAGAATATTTATAATTATTACTAGCAGTATTTAAAAATTCTATCCAGTTTTCACTACTTTGAGAAATGTATTTTATGGTTTCATTTGCCATTTCATTAACTAATTGATATTTATTCGCCATTGGATTCCTCCTTTCTTGTTTGTTGATAATTAAAATACCCTATTGTATTGTGTTCTTTAATAAATTCTCGTAAAGCAATAATATTCAAAACATCAGGATCTTTTGTTATTTCTTTTAAATCTTCTATTTTTAAGTTTGAAATATCTTTTTCTGTTGATTT
>CAKOWZ010000034.1 GCA_934129745.1 uncultured Clostridia bacterium | reverse complement strand
TAATATATTATTCAAAAGATTTAAAGAAAAAATAAAATATTATAGTTATTGAAATAATATCTAACATATATAAGAAATCTAATAGAAATATTAGGTTTTTTATTTTGCCTTCAAAAAAGGAAGGAGTAAAAAGAAAATGAAAAAAAATGAAAAAAACAAAACAAAAAACAATGCTAAAATTAAAAAAGAAACAGAAAAAATTAAAGAAATTATAAGAAGGGAGACAGGTATTTATATTAAAAGAATGAACTCAAGAAATTTAAAGAAAGAATTTGAACAATTTTATTATATTATGGCATCAAATTATCATGAGTGCTTAACAGCAATTAGTAGTTTAGATGATATTGAAACACAATATTTTGCTTGTATAAAAGATGATTACTTATCAGATTTTGTAAGTTCAATGAGTGGTATGATGGGTAAAATATTTAGTAATGAAGCAAAAGAATTTTTAGATATAATGAATGGAATTTTGAGAATACTAATATCTGAAGATAAAATTGTTAATATTTTAAAAGATGATATACCTAATTTGGTAATATTAAGAGAAAAGATAAAACCAAAATTAATAAACATTGTTCCATTATATGATAATTTAACTGAATATTATTTGAATTATTCGTATAGTTATAATATTCAAGAAGATGTTAAACCATTTATAGCAGGTCTTAATAAATTATTGGGAAAATTAGCAGAAGATGAAGATTTTATATATATTTCTACTCATTTACAAGATGAAATAACAGAAAAATAAATATTCGAGACAAGAGTTAGCTTTTAATAGTTAGCTCTTTTTTTGAGGAAAGGAGCAATAATGGGAAAGTGTCAGATAATTGCAATCGCAAACCAGAAAGGTGGAGTTGGAAAAACAACTACTACTTTTAGTTTAGGAGTTGCACTAAGTAAACAAGGGAAAAAAGTATTACTAATTGATGCAGATCCACAACGGAGATTTAACAACTTGTATGGGTTACTATAATCAAGATGAATTGCAGAATACTATTGGAACACTAATGTCTGATACAATTTGTGATAATGAAGTAAATGCAGAAAAAGCTATTCTTCATCATAAAGAAGGAGTAGATTTAATTCCTGCAAATTTAGATTTATCAGCAATAGAGTTTTCATTAGTTAATGCAATGAGCAGAGAGTTTACATTAAAAAATTCTATAAGAGATATTAAAGACAATTATGATTATGTATTGATAGATTGTATGCCATCTCTTGGAATGATAACAATAAATGCTCTTGCTTGTAGTAATAAAATAATAATTCCAGTACAGGGAGAATATTTAGCAGCAAAAGGAATGGGACATTTATTAAAGACAGTTACCAGAGTACAAAAACAAATAAATCCTAATTTAAAGATAGGAGGAGTATTACTAACATTAGTAGATAAAAGAACAAATTTGTCAAAAGATGTTAGAAATACTTTAATCGAAAATTATGGACAATATGTGAAAATATATGGTACTGAAATACCAAAAGCAATAAATACAGCAAAATCAACATCAACAGGAAAGAGTATATTTGAATTTGACAAAAATAGTCCTGTTGCAAACGCATACAATAATTTAGCAAAGGAGGTATTAGAAAATGAAAGAGCAAGACAAAAAGATGGTACTTCCAAAGTTAGATGACTTATTTACAAGTCAAGAACAAAGAGATAATCCAGTGGTTGATGAGGTTAAGGAAATAGAACTATATAAAATAGGAGAGTTTCCAGACCATCCTTTTAGAGTCATAGATGATGATAAAATGGAAGAAATGGTTAAAAGTGTAAAAGAATATGGAGTTTTATTACCTGTTATAGTAAGAAAACGAGGAGAAGGAAATTATCAAATGATTTCTGGACATAGAAGAAAAAGAGCGTGTGAACTTGCAGGTATTGATAAGATAAAATGTATTGTTAAAGACTTAACAGATGATGAGGCAACAATTCTTATGGTAGATAGTAATATTCAAAGAGAAGAAATATTGCCTAGTGAAAAAGCTTTTGCATATAAAATGAAGCTTGAAGCTATGAAACATCAGGGTAAAAGAGTTGATTTAGAAGAAAATGAAACTTCCCGACCATTGGACGGAAAGTTAGAAAGTGCAGAAAGAATGGGAGAAGAAGTTGGAGAAAGTGCAAGAACTATACAAAGATATATTCGACTTACTTATTTAATACCAGAGTTATTAGAACAAGTTGATAACAAAAGAATAGCTTTTAGACCAGCAGTAGAATTATCATATTTAAGTGAAGAAAATCAATATGTTGTAGAAAATATATTTGAATTTGATGAGGTAACGCCTTCATTAAGTCAAGCAATAAGATTAAAGAAACTAGAACAAGAAGGAAATCTAACAGAAGAAAAAATAGAAGAAATAATGCAACAGGAAAAGCCTAATCAAAAAGAATATATAAAAATACACAATGAAAAAATAGAAAAATATATTCCAAGTAGAGTTAAAGAATCTGGAAATGTTGAAGAATTTATTATTCAATGTGTACAAGATTATATTAGACGAGAACGAATAAAACAAGAAAGAAATTCCAGATAGTGTGTGAACAAATTAAGAATAACTACAATTACTTGTTTGTGTGAACTCATTACAAAGTTTTCCCTTACAATCCCTTTTAAATACATACTATATTACAAACTAAAAGATAATATATAAAATAATATTATAATAATTTATACATTTGTTTTTATATTAAAAAGCCATATAATTAAACTATAAGGAGATGGTAGTAATGAAGAGTAAAAAGATATTAGTTTTAATAATTACAACCTTAATAGTGGTATTATTTGCGAATATAAAGATTATAAAATCAAAGACATTAGGTTCTAGTGAAATAGTAAGTGATAATGAGATTGTAAATGATATACAAGAAACAAATGATATTCAACAAAATACAGATGAAATTATCACAGAACAAAGTAATATTCAAGAAAATAGTATTTGCGAAAGTGATAATGAAATAAAAAAAGAACAACAAGAAGAGGAAACTGTTCAAGAAGAAAAAATAACACAAAAAGTAGAAAAACCAAAGCAAACAACTAAATTAACACAAGAAAAGAAAGTAGAAAGTTCATCTCCACAAAAAGAAAAAGTAACTATTCAAACAACGACTTCAGTAACAAACAATAAACAAGAAACACAAGTACAAGAACAACCTAAAACAGAAATAAGAGTGCAAGAGTCAGAAATTCCAAAATGTAATGGAAATAATCATGGTGTTGGAACAGGAAATTCTGGGAGATGGTTTAATAACGAATTAGAAGCAGTTGCTTACTATGAATCAACCATAAAAACATGGGGAGATAAATGGGAAAAATTTGAGATAGATGATGAAACATATCATAAAAATTGCCCCTATGGTTACGAAGATTGGAGTTGTCCTTATTGTGGAAAATGGACTATAAATTTTTATTATAATTAAAATAAAATATATGAAACTTTGAGGGTGAGTAAAAAATTACTTGCTCTTTTTTTGTTTCAAGATGGAGGTAAAAATGAAAACAAAGAAATTAAATAAAATTATTGCAATAATAATGTTATTTTTTACATTATTTAGTGTTGTCCAACCTGTTTTTGCAGCATCTGGAAGTGGAAAATGGTCTGGAGGTCAATATGCCTCTGGAATGAAAACCACTGATAATGCAAATGGAACAACAGGTGTGTTAATAAGAAGATTAAATAATTTAAATACAGGAGAAAGGAGAACCGTATTCTGTGCAGAACATGGAATAGATTTTAAAACAGGAGCTTCATATAATGGAGTTTATTATACACCAACTAATTCAAACATTAGAAAGGCATGTAAAGTTGCTTATTTAGGATGGTATAAAAATAATGGTGGATATACAGTAGATGGAGGAATTTTAGCTAGTGATATGAAATGGGTAAAATGGGACTATGTATTTACTCAACAATACATATGGGAAATTCTCGGACAAAGTAATGCTACATTTATTAAAGCAGATGAACAACAGGGATATATAGACTTTAAAAATAGAATAAATAATGAAATAGCAGACATTGAAAAAAGACCTAGTTTTAATGGGTCTACAATTACGATTCAAGCAGGAGAAAGCAAAACGATAACAGATTCTAATGGAGTTCTTGCAGAATATGGAACAATAGATAAAACGAAAGATGGAATAAGATTTGTCCATCAAAATGGAAGTAATTCTATGACTATTTCAGTAGATGAAAATACAAATTTAGAAAATTATAGAGTATCAGATAGTACATTTAGAGAATGGGGAATGATAAAAAATGGAACAGAAGATAATGATACAATGGTATTTTTTGAATTTGCTTCAGGAGTTCAAAATCAATTATATTGTATGAGTTACAATGATCCAGTAACATTGAATCTTTCTCTAAATATTGAATTGTTTGGTAAATTAGAATTATCAAAATTAAATACAAATGGAGATTTAGTAAATGGTGCAGTTTTCAGAGTAAGAGGAGCAAATGATTATAATAAAGATGTTACTGTTACAAATGGAAAAATTACTATTGATAAATTGAAAAAAGGAACTTATACAATAAATGAAATATCAGTACCTTATGGTTATTTAATAGACACAAAATCGTATGATGTTGAGGTTAAAGTTAATCAAACAGCAACAAAAGCAGTAGTAAACGAAGAACCAATAGGAGAAATTAAAGCATATAAAACAGATAATTATGATAACAAACTAAAAGGTGCAGAAATATCTTTATATGCAAGAGAAGATATAAAGAATGTTGCAGGAACGATTACATGGTATAAAAAGGGGGATTTTATAACAAAAGCAACAACTAATGATGAAGGAATGGTTCAATTCTCTAATTTACATTTAGGGAAATACTATGTAAAAGAAACAAATGCACCAGAAGGATATTTATTAAATAATAAAGAATTTGATGCAGAATTAAAGTATAAAGATGCAAATACAAAAGTTATATATATTGATGTTCAGGGCATAAAAGATGAAGAGCCAACAGGTACAATAACAATAATAAAGAAAGATTCAGAAACAGGTTCAATACCACAAGGAGATGCAACATTTAATGGTGCAGTTTATAAAGTTTATGCAAGTGAAGACATATATAATAAAGCAAAAACTAAAAAATTCTATTCAAATGGAGATTTAGTTGCTACAAGAACTATAAATGAAAAAGGAGAAACAGAAGACATAACAAATCTTCCTTTAGGAAAATATGTTGTAAAAGAAGAAACAGCTTCAATAGGATATATGTTAGATAAAAATATTTATAATGTAGAACTTAAATACAAAGATCAATATACAAAAGTAATAACAGATACTAAAACAAGTTTAGAGAATGTTAAGAAAATGGGAGTTCATATATTCAAATCAGGAATAAAAGAGAATTCAGGAGAAACACCAGGATTAGAGGGAGCAGAATTTACAATTAAATTAAATTCAGCAGTAGAGAAAGCATACGAAAAAGGTTATACTTATGCAGAAGTTTGGAATGGAATTGATGAAAACGGAAATCAAGTAAAAGTTGATAGCAAAAGAGTAGCAGAAGCACAAGTAATAGCTCCTAGTTATGAAACAATTAAAACTGATAAAGATGGTAACTCATATACACAAAAGAATTTACCTTATGGAAAATATATAGTAAAAGAAACTAAAACACCAACAGATTATGAAACAGCAGTTGATTTTACATTTTCTATCACTGATGATGAGTCAGAAATTAAAGAGATAGCAAAGAAAACAAAACATTTAGTAGTAAATAATGAACAATTAGAAACATATATTAAACTAATCAAAAAAGATTTAAAAACAGAAAAACTTGTTACATTAAATTCTACAACATTTGAAATTAAAGCAACAAAAGATATATATGATAGAGCTACTAAAAAAATATTATTCAAAAAGGGAGAATCTATTTCTCAAAAAATTGGAAATACAACTTACACATCATTCACAACAAATGCAGATAATATAGTTGTTCCAGATAATTCATTTAATAGTAAAAATGATGATAAAGCAACAATTACAACACCTTTAAAATTACCAGTAGGTAGTTATGAAATAACAGAAATAAAAGTTCCAACAGGATTTTTACAATTAGAGAAACCAGTTACATTTGAAATAAAAAATATAAAAAATTATGATACAGACAAAGACGGAGATTTTATAAAAGAAGTTGTTATTAAAAATGAGCAACCAACAGGAACAATTAAATTAGACAAAGTTATTGCATTAAGAGAAAATGCTGATACATCTTTAATTGATACATCAGATTTATCTGGTATAGAATTTAAACTTTCAGCAAAAGAAAATATTATAGATATGTCAGACGGTAGTGTAATTTACAAAAAAGGACAAGAAATTAAAAAATATAATCTTACTAAAGATGGAAAATTAACAATAACAAATCTTCCAATGGGAACTTATGAAATAGAAGAAACAAAAACATTAGATGGACTTGTTTTAAATACAACAAAATATGAAGTTAAGTTTGAACAAAAAGATTTAACTACAAAGGTATATGAAACAAAATTGGATATTTCAAATGATACAACATTAGTTGAATTTTCTAAAACAGATATTACTGGAGATAAAGAACTAATAGGAGCAAAACTTACGGTATTAGATAGCGAAAATAATATTGTGGATACTTGGACTTCAACAGAAAAAACGCATAAGATTGAAGGATTAACAATAGGAAAAGAATACACGCTAAAAGAAGAAATTGCTCCAGAGTGTTATGTAATTGCAACAAGTATTAAATTTACTATAAAAGATACAAACGAAATTCAAAAAGTAAATATGAAAGATAAAGTTGTTTCAATGTCTAAAACAGATATTGGAGGTAATGAAGTAGAAGGTGCTAAAATTCAAATAATAGATAAAGATGGAAATATTGTTGATGAGTGGATTTCTACTAAAGAAGAACATAAGATAAAAAATCTAATCGAAAATGAAACTTATACTTTACATGAAGAAACAGCTCCTAATGGATTTGTAAAAGCTACAGATGTTATATTCAAAGTAACAGATGAAAAGAAAGATCAACACATAGAGCTAATCAATAAAATAGTTGAAGTTACAAAAACAGACTTAACTAATGGAAATGAATTAGAAGGAGCAGAAATAAAAGTAATTGATGAAAATGGAGATATAATAGATAAATGGACATCTACAAAAGAACCACATCAAGTAAAAGGTCTTGAAGAAGGTAAAACATATATATTAAAAGAAACATCTGCACCTTATGGCTACGAAATTACAGAAGAAATAAAATTTGTTGTAACATCAGAAAAAAATACACAAAAAATTGAAATGAAAGATATGCCAATACTAAAGAATGTAAAAGTAGTTAAAGTAGATTCTGAAACTAAAGAAACTATAAAAGATAAATTTATTTTTGGTATTTATGAAGATTCAGAATGTACAAAGCTAATTAAAGAAGTAAAATCTGACAAAGAAAATGGAACAGCCTTATTTGAAGAATTAAGATATGGCACATATTACATCAAAGAAATAAAAGCACCAAAAGATTATGAATTATCTAGCAGAGTAGCAAAAGTTGAAATCAATGATAGAGGAATATTCGTAGATGATGAACAAGTAGAAGAAAAAGATGGCACAATAGAATTTACTTTTGAAAATAAAAAAATAGAAGTTCCTAAAACAGGAGATGAAAGCAAAATTAAATTATTTGCTGGAGCAGTTATATTATCTTTATTAGGAATTACTTATATAGTTATTCGTAATCATAATAAAAATAAACAAGAATAGTTTAATTTAAGAGAGGTTAATATAAAATTAATCTCTCTTTTTCTATTTATACATAAGACAATCATTAAATGATATGATATAATCTTCTCAAATAGTAATTTTTGAGGGGAGATTATAATGTTTGAAAAAAAGAAAAAACTAGAATTAAATAATGAAGAATTGAGAATATTGCGTTATTCTTTAATAGATTTTAGAAATAATTTACTAAAACAAAATAAATATGTTGATGTGGTTGATGAGGTACTGGTAAAATTAAAAAATAAGATGAAGGTAAATAAACATGATTTAGGACTTATAATTAATAGTTTATATGAAAGTAGAACAGCAATGGTTAATGAGAATAAAGACACAGAAGCAATGGATTATTTTCTTTTAAAGCTCATTAGAATTCATGATACTCTATAATAATTAAGAATTGTACATATTGTAGAAAAAACATAAGAAAAGTTAAAAGATATTATAGACAAAATTTTAAAAATATTGTAGAATTTAAAACATAGGAAATTGATAATTAGCAGAAGTGGTTTTGCCTCTTATCCGTGATTACATCACGAGAGAGGAGGTGATACATATGATAGAAGGAATTTTATTAGAAATAATATATTTACTTTTATTCGGTCTTGTTGCCGAAACTATCTGTGTATTTGCCTTGATTATACTGGTTATAATTTTGAGCAAATAAATAAAAAAATAAACCATTCTGCTCTGCCAAGCGTTTGGTTTATTTAAACATACAATTGGCAAGACCGCTTTTGCGGAATTGTCATTTCCTATATTTATTATACTCTAATTTTTAGGAAAAAGTCAAGAAATATGGAAAATTTTTAAACTGGATTTAATCTAGTTTATTTTTTTACAAATTTAAAATTTGCAGAATTGATATGATTTTAATTATTGGATATATTTGTTGCTGATAGGAGGAAAACATGAAAATGCAACAAGAAAAATTATTACAAATAGTAGAAAGCTACTTAAACATCATATCAAATGAGGTTGATGAAAAAGAGTATAGAAAATTTATAGAAACAACACCAAAATTAAAAGAATATGATGATTTAATGTTTTCTATTAGTGAGAACCAAATTTCTTACAAATTATTAGAAGAAGTCTACGAAATTGTAAAGAATAAGGTTAAATGTTTAGATGAATCAAGGAGTTAGAAAAATCTAACTCTTTTTATTTTACTTAAAAACAGGAGGTGGAAAATGCCTAGAAAAAGAAATTTAAGAATGGAAACATATAATAAGCTGATAAATATTGGTAAATCAACAGAAAAAGATATTTCAAACTTAAAAATAGAAGATTTAAAAGAAATAACAAAAGATCCTGATGTTTTGAA
>CAKOWZ010000033.1 GCA_934129745.1 uncultured Clostridia bacterium | reverse complement strand
AATCTAATTAAATTATATTAAGTGTCTAAAAATATTGAAATCTAAGGAAATCCCCAGTTTAAAAAACTCATACATATACATTTGAATTGTTGCATTTTTTTTTCTTATATGTTATAAATAAATTAAGAATAAAAAAAGGGGAACAAAAGATAAAATGAATATATATGAAAATATAAATGAAGAAATTAATACATTATATTCAAAGTTACAAAAACAGCAAAATTCTTCTAATAGAGAAAATTATGAAGAAAACAAAATAAAAATATCACAAGAGTATGGGCTATCAAAAACAGAAGTAGACCAACTATTGGAACAAATACAGCACGGCTTTTACTTATTTCAAAGTAGTTCACAGGATTACAACAATGGCGACATATACTATGATAATTCAGAAGTCGATAATGAAAGAAAAGAACTAGAAAAAGCGATAAAGAAAAGTATAGAAAAATACATTATTAGGCAAAAAATATCTGAAATAAAACCAGATGAAATTACTCCAGATCTAATTGAAAAATTGCAAAAAAGTGGATATGATGGAAAATCTGGTCACCCAGTATTACAATCATATTTTCAAATGTACACATATCTTCAAGAACAGGAAAAAAGAAGAGATACTGATAAAAGTAAAATTTCATATTTAGAAACAGAAGTTGCAAAAAATGCAAAAATGGTAAGAGCTTTAACTGAAAGGAATACGCAAATGAACAACTATATTACAGCTCAGTCTAAATCTATTAGCAGCATAAGTAAACAAATGCCTTTTTCAAAAGAAAAAATTTCTAGTTTGATTCCAAAATTGAAACCAAAAAGTTTTGGAGAGATGGTAAAGAGATTCTTTTTAAGAACAAGAAAAACAGAACGTATGGATATTCAAAGAACGTGTGCGGAAATAAAAATGTTAAATGAATATGCTATTGATGATTGTACAAAAGCAAGCGAATATACTTCGCCAATGAGTTTAGAAAGTATATTAAGAGAACAACAAACTAAAGGAATTGTACATAATAATATATTTGATAAAATAGTTAGTCCAATACAGGAAAACCAAGATTTAGTAGATTTGATTAATATGTATGCTACACTAAAGGATCATAATCAATTAAGTCAAATGTATAGCTATATTGTAAATAAGCAAAAGAGAATTTTACCTGGAGAAATGGCACAATATGATGATAAATTTTTCTCTTTTATTGTAAAACCAGCAGTTATTGATTTATCAAAAAGAGTGAAGAATGGGGAGTATGATAGATTTGATGAATCATTTGCACACTTATATACTATTGAACAAATGGAGCAAATGTTTAAAGAAAAAAGTGCCGAAGAAATTTTAGAAAAAGGAAAAAACATAGAAGGTAAGAATCAAGGCATTTTTGATAAATTAAATTCTATATTTTGGAAACATGGAAATGAAGATAGAAGACAACTATATATAAATTATTTAAAAGAAAATAACATAAATTTAAGTGAAACTGAATTATTAGATTGGATGGACTATAGAGCTGTTATGGAAGAATTTCAGAATCCTAAATTAATGGGATTCCATTTACGGAAAACCTTTAAAAAACGGTGAAAAAATGAAATTATATATAAATGCTGGGACAGATTCATATGAATTGGCAAGTTTGTTTTCAGAAAGTTGTAAACAACAAATGAAAATAGATCCAAAGCTTAAAGTTGCTATAGGAAATATGTCATCAGAAATAAGTCGTAAAGACAAATTATGTATATATATAGAAAGTGCAGAACAAGCCAAAAAGTACATAGAGATTTTAGAAACAATAAAAAAAGAAAGGCAAGATTTTACGTTTGAAAAACCGATGCCAACAGTGGGAACTATAGATAATTGGATTGGAATTGGTTCTGATATTGGAGAAAATTCGTCATATAATAAAGATATTTGTAGTATCTTAATTGAATCATGTAACAAACATTTTTCTAATATGAATAGAAATCAAATTATTGAAAGAATAATGTCAAATCCAAACGAAGTATTAGATGAAGTAAGGCATACAATTGCTGAAGAAAGTTTGAAAAAAGGACGTTCACCAGAAAAAATATGTGTGAAAAATGATGATAAGCAAATGCTACAACAAACTTCAATAGATAGCAGTGAGATGAGAGGTAGTATGTACAGAAATGGTGGTTTAGCAATAGCAACAAGAAGTTTTGAAGAAATAATATCTGGAGAAATTACTCCTGAAGAAATTTCAGAGGAATTAATGCAAACTCTACGACAAAATGGCTATGATGGAAAAAGTGGAAATTCAGTCATCCAGTCATATTATAAATTATATTGCAGAAACCAAGATGAAAAACAAATGGAAATGAATGATGGTCAAAAAATTGACAGTTTGGTAGAAGAAATTAATATGCAAAATGATACAATATCAGCATTAAAATCAAGAAGCCAAATGTTTGAAAATATAATGCAAAAACAGAAATCATTAATTAGTTCAATAATAGGTACTCTAGGAAAATCAAAGGACAGAATAGATGAATTGCAAAATGAATTAAGACCTAAAAGTTTATTTGCAAGAATGCGTGAAAAGTTTGGCAGAGACCAAAAGTTATTGCCTGAAACAAGCTCTCAAGCAATAGTGTGGAATATGGATTGGATTACAAAAGAATGTGATAGAACAGAAAATTTTAAGAAACAAAATATGCCACCTAGTGTGGAGGAAATTGTAAAAGGAAAAAAATCTACAAGAGAAAGAGCAAAGGCACTAGAAAAAGAAAATGAAAATTTTGAAGGCTTAGTATTTCCAAGTTAGATGATAAAAATAGTTTTCTAATAAGAGGGTGGAAAATGGAGCAATTAACAGACCAAATGGTATTAGAGAAACTTATAAAAGAAAATATATTTACTGCTAATTCATACATATATACTTTACCAATTATAATGTTGATTTTAGCAATTCTTTGCACAATTATATTCATTATGGATTGTAGTATTAAATGAAAAAGAAACAGTATTGATTTGGTATGATGCCAATGAATATGAATATATAGGGGAAAGGTTGAGGTAATTATGAAAAGAAAGATAGTTAATATAGGATTAATTATTGCAATGCTAATAATGATATTAGCATTGTTAACAGGTTGTGAAATTAGTAATAAAAGTAGATTAGGAAAGCTAGAATATGACATTGTAGTTGAAAAAGGAAGTACAAGAACAGAAGGACTAAATACTAGTGAAACACCAGTAGGTGGTTATTCTACTCATTACTATTATACTTTGATAAATTCTGAAAAGATGGAAAAATATACAATATCTTATGAAGATATTTGGCAAGTTCACAATGATTCAGGAGAAAAAGATAATATTACTATAAATATTGAGAAGATAAATAAAGATGAATTGCAAGAGTATATTGATAAATATGGCAAAGAAAGCAAAATGAAAAAAGTAAGGGAAATGTTGGACGAGTCTATCCAAGAGGACTATGAAATAATATTTAATGATTAAATGAAGGAGAAATTTTTGTATGAAAAGAAAAGTAGTTGGTTTAAGTTTAATAATAATGATGATTGTATGGTTAGTTTTGTTAACAGGATGTAAAGATACCAAAAATACAGATGATGAATGGCTAAAAAATATGGAAAAAGTTAGTTATATTAAATTAGGTCATGATTCGGAAGAAAAGTTAGATAATACATTAGCAAAAATTATTATAGAAACATATGACAAATCGACTGATGAGGAAGTATTTTTAGCTAATCAAAATGGTTCGGTATTAGGGCACATGTTTTATTTTTATGATGATAGTGATAATCTTTTATTCCAAATGCAATGCAACTATGATGGGTACTATGGTGACAAAATATGCGTAATGGTTGTTGAGAAAAAAGGTGAAAAAGATTATAAATATACTTATCACACATTCAAAAGCACAAAAGGTGTTGAATATGTTAATAATATTGTAAAACAAAGTAATGAAGAAGTGTTAAAGAAATATCAAGACTAATAGATTCAATATAGATGCAACATTAGAATTTGAATATGAAAATAATAAGATAAAAATATTTATTAATTAAAAATAATACTTACGAAAGGATTGAATGATTTTATGAAAGTATTAATAAAACAAACAAATAAAGATTTATTTTCTGCTAATTTTGATATTATAGAAAATGATGAAATAATTGGAAATTTGTACTTGAAAGGACATCTAGGGACACCAGAAGTTAAATTAACAGGGAAAGTATATGAAAAAGAATTTTATATGGAAAGAACAAAGCAAACTAAAGGAAAATTTAGACCTTATAGTATAAGCGAAAACAACAATGTAGTTGGAGAAGTATATCAAGCAGAAGCAGAGCAAAGCTGGTGGAAAAAATTGTTATCAAGTAAGCCATATTTCAAATGCATATATAACGCACAAGAATATAATTCTGACGTTTTTGCAGTAAGTGATGGTAAAGTCATATCTGCTATTTTTAATAATGAAAAACAAATTGCACAATGTGAAAACGATACTACTATATATAATGAAGTATATAACTTCGATATATACTGTAATACAAGAGAAGAAGTTTTTATAAGTATTATAACTATAAGTTTTCGTTACATTATGGGGTATTATAAGGCAGGAGAAAAAGTTACGAAATCTGTAAGAACTTTTTATCCTAGTAAACTTGATTGTGCAGATAAATATGATCCAAATTGGGTAAAGGAATTAAAATAAAAGGAGATTGATATTAATGAAAAGTAAAAAAATAATAATGTTATTTGTTTTAGTATTAGCAATAGTTTTAATTTTGACAGGTTGTGAAAAAAAGTCAAATAAATCATACACTTTCAATGTTGAAACAGGAGATCAAATAGAAATAAAAATGAATACAACTGAAGGATATAATTTAACTTCAAAATTACCAATAGAGTTTTCTAAAGATGATGAATTAATTTCACAAGGTACATTTGCACAAGAATATGCTTATGATGAATATTATAAACTTGTAAAAAATGATTCAGATGCAACTATAATTGAAGAAAAAAGTAATAGTAATATAGAATATTTTTTTTACGAGTATGATGATAGTGAATATAATTATATTATAAAAATAAAAGATTCAAAAACTTGTTTTATATTAGGAAACAATAAGAGCAAAAAATCAGCACAAGAAATTTTTGAAAGATTAGAATTTAAAGTTAAATAGAAAATACATGTTAATAATTTAGGAAAATTTGATAGTGTAAAATAAAGTGCATAAGTTTTGGTCCATTTAACTTACACACTTTATTTTACATTATCTCTTTTTTTTGGATTATTTAGAAAAGTATGGTTTTGTTATATAAGAGTAAATAGATATGGAGTAAAAATGTAAATCACAGGCTAAAAAAATAAAATTTATTTAAGAAAATATAAAATTTTGTTTATATTTTATAAAATATGATATAATTGATTCACACAAAGAAATAGTTGGAGGATAGAAATGAAAAAAATCAAAATATTTATAATAGTGTATTTAATAATAACTGCAGTTATAATTGGCATAATTTTAATAAATAATAAAATTCAAATAAATTCAAATAATCTAGAAAGTGAACCTGTAATAGATAACAAAATTTCTATAAAAGCAAAAGAAATCCATGATTATATGAGAGAAAATAATTATGGATATTGTACATATGATTATAGATGCAACCATGATGGAAATTGTGGGTTAAATGCTACTTTTGAATTATCTAAAACAGCATATCATAATACTTGTTGTGCGACTTATGTTTCTTGGGTACTTCAGGAAACTGGATATTTAACTAAACAAGAGCATATTGATAATTATTTAAATGGTGCAAATAATTTGATTAGATATTTAACTAAAAAAGGTTGGAAAGAAGTGGCTAAAGGTGAAATTATGCCAGGTGACATATTATGCTACAATGGTCATATTGCAATATATGGCGGTCGTGGTAGACAGTATGATGCTGGAAGTAAAAATGTGCTTGAAACTGAGGCTCCTTGTAAATTGGCTTGGGGAATGAATACTAAAAAGATTTTGAGGGCTCCGGACTTATAGTAGTATGGTAAACAGTGAAAATTAAGCAACAATTGATGGGAATACAATGTATTATATGTAACACAATGGAACAATAACTGTAACATATAATGAACAGAATTATAACATGTCAGATTATATAAATTTTATAAAAAAATAAAAGATAAAGGAGACAAAAAATGATACCAAACAACTGGAATAAACAAACATACCAAGATTTCATAAAATATCTAATAACAATAAAAGACGAAAAATACAAAAAATTTCATAGTTCACTATGTTTAAACTGTAAATATGAAATGTTAGGAATAAGATTACCACATATGCGCAAAATAGCAAAAGAAATATCAGAAACTAACATAGAAGAATTTTTGAAATTTTCACAAGATAATTACTATGAAGAAATTATGATACAAGGGCTTGTTATTTCTCATATAAAAGATGAGAAGATGTTTTATAAATACTTCAAAAAACACATAAAAAAAATTGATAATTGGGCATTATGTGATACATTTTGCAATTCAATAAAAATAGTTAATAAATATGAAGAAAAATATTTTAATGAATCAATAAAATTAGCTTTAAGCCAACAAGAATTCATATCTCGTGTAGGAATTGTTATAATACTTAATCATTTTGTAAAAAAAGAGTATTTAAATACAATATTTGATATATTAAATAAAATACAATCAGAAAAATATTATATAAATATGGCAGAAGCATGGCTTGTATGTGAAATGTACATTAAGTTTCCAAATGAAACACTTGAGTTTATAAAAAATAATAATATGAATACATTTACTTATAATAAATCAATTAGCAAAATTAGAGATTCATATCGTGTTAGTAAAGATGAAAAAGAATATCTAAAAACATTAAAAAAATAGTAAAAAAGTATTGACCGAATATAGAAATAAATGGCATATACATCATTTTGGCTATAATGTAAATATAAATATTAATTTTTTTGCGTTCACTTAATAAACCTTATTAAAAAAGTTTTATTAAGTGAACATAACATCTGACACTTTTTGACCTTTATTGAAGAAATCTTCCAAACAGGATAAAAACAGAAAAAATTATTGGTTAGCAACTATTTCACATATCATATTAGCAGCTTGTTCAACTCCAAAAGTATCACTATTTATACATAAATCATAATTTTCATTATTACCCCATACTTTATCTGTGTAATGTTTATAATGATTACTACGTAATTTATCTATATTTTTAATTTCTTTTTCTGCATCTTTGTTACTTAATCCATATCTTTCTATAGCTCTATTTATTTTATTATCCATTGTACTATATATAAATATATTTAAAACATTTGGATTATCTTTTAATATAAAATCTGCACATCTTCCTATTATTACACAAGATTCATTTTTAGCTAAATCTTTTATTAATTCTGATTCTTTAACAAATAATTCATCAGCATTTGTTAAATTATAATAGCATCCACTATTTAAGGCATCTAGAAGTCCTCTTTTTTGCTCATTGTTTTCAATATATTCTGCAGATAAACCTGTTTTTTCAGATAATTTTTCAACTAAATCTTTGTCATAAAATTTTATTCCTAATTTATCTGCAACTATCTTTCCTATATATCTACCACCAGAACCATATTCTCTTGATATTGTAATTACTATATGTTTTGTTAATTTATTGTGTATGTTTGTACTATCAGATAAAGTAGTACTTATTGATGATTTTTTTCCTAATGAACGAATTTCTAGTATAAGCAATATTGTAGCTATTATAAAGGCTAATCCATCTGCTAATGGTCCTGCTGATAACACACCAATAATTCCATATAAATGTCCTAAAATAAGCATACTTGGTATTAAAAAAGCTATTTGTCTTGATATTGATAATATTGCACTTTTTACACTTTTTCCAATAGCTTGAAAAAATATTCCAGATGGTATTTGAATTCCATTAAATATACATAACATTAAATATGTTCTAAATGCTAAACAAGCAAATTCTATATATTTTTCATCACCATTTCCAAATAAAGAAATCAATTTATCTGGAATTAATTGGAATAATAAAAATGCTATTGTACTTATTATTAAACTTAATGATAATACAGTTTTTAATGCTTTTTTTACTCTATCATATTTACCAGCACCATAGTTATAACCAATAATTGGTTGAGCTCCAGCTGCTATACCTATGATTATACTATTTAATATTTGGCTTATTTTCATTACTATACCAAGTACTGTAATTGGAATTTCTGCACCATATTTTGAGCTAGCTCCATATGTTCCTAATAAATTATTTTCAAATGCCATTACTACAACAATACTCATTTCAGTAATAAAACTGCTTATTCCTAACATTGAGACATTTTTGCATATTGAAGCATCTAATTTTAACGATTTTTTTGTTATTTTTACATTTTTCAAATTTCTAATATAAATTATATTTAACACTGCAGTACAAATTTGACTTAATATAGTTGCTATTGCAGCTCCTTTTACTTCCAATGGAATTACAAACATAAGTAAATAATCTAATACTATGTTTAATAATGCACCTGCAACCATTGAAAACATTGCAAATTTTGGATTTCCATCTGATCTTATAATTGAGTTTAATGTTGTTCCTATCATCATAAATGGAAGACCTATAACTATTATAAAACCATAATTTAATGCATATGGTTTTAATACATCTGTACAACCAAATATGTTCAAAATTTGTGGTAAGAATATTATACTTATTATACATATTAACACTGATACTATCACAGATAATAATATTCCATTTATTACACCTTTACTTGCTTCTTCTTTCTTTTTTTGTCCTAATTTTAAATTTAAGAAAGCTGAGCTACCATCTCCAAACATTAAAGCAAAAGCTAAACATATCATTGTTAATGGAAATACTACGTTTGTTGCACCATTTCCTAATGTTCCAACCTTCCATCCTATAAATATCTGATCTACTATGTTATACAAAGAGTTTACTAGTAATGATATTATACATGGTATTGCAAATTTTCTTATTAATTTTCCAATTTTTTCTGTTCCTAAAATATTTTCTTCTTGATTCATTTTTTTATCCCTTCCTACTAAATTTTTTGTTATATAAAAGTAAAAACGCTATATAAAAACAACTGCATTATTTTTCAACAGCTTATCTATTATATCATATTTTTCTAACTTAATGTAATAGTTATTTTAAAAAAATAAAATAAATTTTGGTAATTAAATAAATAAAAAAACTACAAAACATATTGTTACATATGGAAAAATATGTTATAATTTTAGGCAATATTAGTAGAAAGAGGATACAAAATAAAATGAAAATAGATGTAACAGATTTAGAAAGAGGAAACGTAAGTATGGATAGGTTATAATAAATTGGGCAAGAAAATAGTGTACAAGTTTATAAGCTAATTACAAATAATTCTATTGAGGAAAAAAATAATAAATTACAAGAAAGAAAAGCACAAATTTCAGAAAAAATTCTTTCAACAGAAGAAACGTTTATTAATAAATTATCAACAGAAGAAATTATGAATTTGTTTGATTAATTAGAAAATTAGAAATTAATTATTTTTAAGAGGTAAGAATAAAATCTTACCTCTAATTTTAGTGTGCCCAGCATGGGCAACAACTTGAGGGTGAAAGTCCCTTACAGTGCCTGATAGTGGCGAGCTGTTAGTA
>CAKOWZ010000032.1 GCA_934129745.1 uncultured Clostridia bacterium | reverse complement strand
AAAGAATAGCTAGAGAAAAAGCTGAAGAAGAAGCAAGAAGAAAAGAGGAAGAAAGAATAGCTAGAGAAAAAGCTGAAGAAGAGGCAAAAAAGAAAGAAGAAAGAAAAATTAAAACTAAAACAGTGGCAACAAAATCTACCAAAGAAGAAAATTATGATGATGAAATTGTTACAACAAAAAGAAGAAGAGGAAGACCACGTAAAAATCCTGTAATAGAAGAAGTTGACGAAAATAATGAAGTAGAAGATGTTCCTGTAAAAAGAAGAAGAGGAAGACCACGTAAAAATCCTATAATTGTAGAAAATGAAAAAGAAGATGAAGTTGTAAGTAATAGAAAAAATACAACAACAAAAGAGTCAGATAATAAGCAAAATAAACATAATGATGATATTGATAAAGATAATGATTTAGATGAATTTGATAATTTAAATTATAATGATGATGAGATTAATGATGACAAATATTATAATGATAAATATGATGATGAATCTGATATTTATGATGATGATTTTGATTATGATGATTATGATGATTATGATTTGGATGATGATTATAAATCAGAAGATTTAGAAGAAGATTATAATGATGATAAAGATAGTAAATTATCTGAATTTGATGATTATGATGCCAAAAATTTAGATGATACATCAGATTATGAAGATGAAGAAGATGACGATACATTACCAGGATTTGAAGATTATGATGATGAAGAATCAGAAGAATCAAAAGATACATTAGATTATGAAGATGAAGACAAGGAAGAAGATGATACATTACCAGGATTTGATGATTATGATGATGAAGATTCAGAAGAATCAAAAGATGCATTAGATTATGAAGATGAAGAAGAAGAAGATGATGATACATTACCAGGATTTGAAGATTATGATGATGAAGAATCAGAAGACTCAAAAGATACATTAGATTATGAAGACGAAGAAGATGATGATACATTACCAGGATTTGATGATTATGATGATGAAGATTCAGAAGATTCAGAAGACTCAAAAGATACATTAGATTATAAAGACGAAGAAGATGATGATCCATTACCAGGATTTGATGAAGATGATAACGATTTTAAAGATACAGAAAACAATTATAAAGAAGATGATGATGACATAGATGATATGTTTGATTATGATGATGAAGAAGATAACAAAGAAGAAGAAAAGAAAGAAAATCAAACACAACATAATGGAACATTCAAAGGAATAAACAACAGAAACTATAGATATGACAACAATTTAGCAGATAGTATAAAAGATCTAAAAGAAACAGAAGAAACTCAAGAATATAATGTTGATACAGACAATCTAATAACATCAAATCAAAAAATAATATCATTTGTTGGAACATCAAAAAATGGCACATCATTTATAGTAAACAATTTAGCAGAATTATTCTCAAACAAAGGAATAAATACAGCAATATTAGATTTAACAAAAAACAAAAATTCATATTATGTATATACAAATAATGAAAATGAATTAAAAGAAAAAGCACAAACATGTTTAGATAAACTAAAACAAGGAATTGCAGATGGAGTACAAGTAAATAAAAACTTAACAGTGTACACATCTTTACCAAATGAAGATGACAGTTTAGATGAAGTAACAGCAATAATTCATACATTATTAGAAAATTATTCAATAGTATTATTAGATTGTGATTTTGATACAGATGTTAGATATTTCAAAGTCGCACAAGAAATTTATTTAGTACAAAGTTTAGATGTTTTAACAATACAACCATTAACAGCATTTTTAAGAGATTTGAAAGTAAAAAATATTTTAGATACAAGTAAATTAAGAATAATAATAAACAAAAACATAAAAATGAAATTATTAAATGAAAGAAATCTAATTGGAGGTATGTCATCATATAATGATCCTGCAATGACATATATGACAGAATTATTTGATGAAAATACAATCAAATTTATTACAATACCATTTGAAGACCAAGTATATGTAAAATATCTTGAATCATTAGTAAATTGTAATATAAATTTAAAAGGATATTCAAAAAATTTCATGTCAAGTTTGAATAAACTTGCAGATATGGTATATCCAACAATAAATGGAAAAAAAGCAAAAGAAAATTATAATAACTTTTCAAAAAACACAAATTCAATATTAGATAAAATGAAGAAAAAGTATTAGAATAATGAGGTGAAATCTTTGGGAGCATTAATAGCATTTGTTATAATACTACTTGGAATTGCAATTGCATTAGTAGTATATAATATAAATTTAAAAAAGAAATTAGAAGATTTAAATAATACAAATCAAAAAGTAACTAGCTTAAGTGTATTACAAGATTTTATAAATACAATAAGTGAGCAAATTACTGAAGATGAGAAAATTAAAAAAATTAATAATATTCTAATTGAAAAATATAATATCAAATATTCAACAATTGTTATATATAATGGAGCTGAATATGAAATTAAAGCATCAAATGTTGAAAAAAAGCATTGGGACGTGCTTAAAAACTTACAATCTGAGCAAGTTTTTATAGACAGTATTCAAACTGCAACAACAAAATATATAACAGTAAATAATGAAAATGAAAAATTACCATATTTAAAAATGGAATATGCAAGGGCAAAATCAGCAATGTTTTTCCCTTTGTATATTGATAATATTTATATAGGATATTGGATAATTGAAGGACAAATGGCACATGAATTTGACAATATAGACACCACTGTATTAGAAGTTGTAAAAAATAATATAATTTCAGTACTTAGATCAGTGGAAAGTCAAAGAATAATAAATCATCTTGTTAGAGAAGATACTTACTCAGGCTTAAAAACAGTTGAATACCTATATTCTGAAGCTAAAACAGTTATAGATAAATATCCAACATCTGCAGTTTGTGAGTTTAAACTTACAAATTTACCAAAAATAAATGAAAAAGTAAGTAGAAAAACAGGAAATGATGTTATTACAAAAGTATGTAAATTGATAAAAAACAATTTAGCTGATGAATATTTCTTTGTAAGATATGCAGGACCAAAATTTGCAATTGTATTTTCAGGTAGTGATGTTGAAGGTGTAGCACAATTTATGGAAGAAATAAAACTAAAAGTAGAATCAACAAAAATCCCTGTTGGAGAAGATTATATTCCAAAATCAAATTCAAAACAGGTAGGGTATGTATTACCTAAATTAAATGTTGTAATAACTACATATTACAAAGGAACTGCATTAGAAGGAGTATTATCAAAATTAGAAGAATACTTAGATACAGCAGATGAAGAAGAAAGTGAAATTAATTATTTATAGGAGGTGTAATTATGGCTACTGATGAGACAGTAAGTTTTAAAGTTGAAAGAGAAAAAAGCATTGAAGCAAGAGAAATTTTGCAAAAAGTTTATGAAGCACTTGTAGAAAAAGGATATAATCCAATTAACCAAATAGTAGGTTATATTTTATCTGGAGATCCAACATATATTACAAGCCATAATGATGCAAGAAATCTTATCAGAAAAATCGAAAGAGATGAGTTGCTTGAAAAAATGGTAAAAGAATATATTGGATTGGAAGACTAAGAATATGAGAACTCTAGGAATTGATTATGGTGACTCAAGGGTAGGAATTGCTATTACAGATGCATTACGGAATTACTGCACAAGGATTGGAAACAATTCATCATAATGGTAATGATAAAATTGTTTTACATAGATTAGAAGAAATTGTAAATGAATATGAAGTAGATACATTTGTAATAGGAATGCCTGTAAATATGGATGGAACTAAAACTGTACGAGCTGAAGTAACTAATAAATTTATACATAAATTAAAATGTAAATTTAATAAAATTAAAGTTGTTGAGATTGATGAAAGATTAACAACTGTTGCAGCTCATAAAACAATGAATCTTTTAGATGTAAATAAACATAAAAAAAGAAATATTGTTGATACAATATCAGCAATTTACATTTTAGAAATTTATATGGCTAAAGAAAATAAAAAAAATGTATAAATAGTTGATTTTATTCAAAAAATATTATATTATAGACATGATTTAAATGTGTACTGTAATTTACAATTACAGACATTTAGATAAATACAAATATTTTCTTGAAAGGAGAATAAAAATGAGTGAAGATATAAACAATAATTTTAATGAAGAATCAGAAGAAATTGATAACATCATAGTTTTAAATGATGAAAATGGTGAAGAAGTACCATTTGAATTTCTTGATTTAATAGAATATGATGGTGAAGAATATGTTGTTCTTTTACCAGTTGAAGAAGATGAAGAAGCTGATGAAGTTGTTATTTTGAAACTTGAAGATACAGAAAATGAAGAAGAAGAATCTTATGTAAGTGTTGATGATGAAGAAATTCTAAATACAATTTTTGAAATGTTTAAAGAAAAATTTAAAGACGAATTTAATTTTGTTGACTAAAATTTATTAAAAAATAAGGTGAAAATCAATAAGAGATTTTCACCTTATTTTTGTCTAAATTGTAGATAACATTAAAATATTTGTATATTTGAAATGTGAATTTTGTGTGAAAAAACAAGTAAATCTATTGAAGGGTTACATGAATTGTGATAGAATTTGAATATTATTGTGAAAAAAAGTATCATATTTAAGGAACAAAATCAAAATGTTTTAATTAAATATGAACTTAGGTTAATATAAAGAGAGGAGTAAAAAAATGCTTAAATTACTAAAAAATAATTTGAAACAATCATGGCTTATAATAATTATAATTGTTATGCTACTTGGAGTTCAAGCAATGGCTGATTTAAATTTACCAGATTTTACATCTAAAATTGTTAATATTGGTATCCAACAAAAAGGAGTTGAAAATGCATCACCAGATATTGTTACAAAAGATACAATGGATAAGATATTATTATTAACAAAACAAGATGATTTTATTATGGAAAATTATCAATTATTATCAAAAGATAATCTTTCAGAAAAAGAATATGATAAATATATAAAAAAATATCCAAATGCAGAAAATAAAGAAGTTTATGTTATCAAAAATATAGATCAAGAAACAAGAGATAAACTAGATTTGGAGATAGCTAAAAGCTTTATGTTAGTTACAATGCTTGAAAAACCTGAAACAGCAGAACAATTGAAAACTCAGTTAATTAATGGCTTCACTATTATGAAGATTCAAGATGAAAACAATATACAAAACCAATTACAAAATATTGACATAGGAGTAATTGTACAACAAGATATATTTACAACAATAAAAATGATTCCACAAGAAATGCTTGATTCAATTTTAGATGAAGTTAATGAAAAATATATTAATATGCCAGATAGTATTATTGAACAATCAGGTATTCAAAGTGTACAAAAAGAGTATGAATTATTAGGAGAAAACTTAGATAAAAAACAAAATAATTATATTTTAATGACAGGTTTAGAAATGTTAGGTGTAGCGTTTGCTAGTGTACTTGCAACATGTTTAGTAACTTTATTATCAGCTAGAATTGCTGCAAAACTTGGAAGGATTTTAAGAGAAAAAGTTTTTGCAAAAGTATTAACTTTTTCAAGTAATGAATATAGAAAATTTGGAAGTGCTTCTTTAATAACAAGAAACACAAATGATATTCAACAAATACAAAATTTAATCCCAATGTTATTTAGAACAGTAATATATGCTCCAATAGTTGGGATAGGAGCATTTACAAAAGTTTTAAATAAAAGTCAAAACTCAATGGCATGGGTTATTGGAGTTGCAATTCTATCAGTTGTTTTTGTTATTGGAACATTATTTGCAATTGCTATGCCTAAATTCAAAAAATTACAAGATTTAATAGATAAATTGAATATGGTTTCAAGAGAAATATTAACTGGAATTCCAGTTATAAGAGCATTTAACAAAGAAAAATTTGAAGAAAAGAAATTTGATGATGCTAATAAAGAATTAACAAAAACAAATATATTTGTAAATACTGCAATGAGTTTTATGATACCTAGTTTAATGTTTATTATGAATGCAATTGCTGTTTTAATAGTATGGACTGGTGCAGCAAAAGTTGATGAAGGTGTAATGCAAGTTGGAACTGTTATGACATTTATGCAATATACAATGCAAATAGTTATGTCATTCTTATTTATATCAATGTTATCAATAATGTTACCACGTTCATCAGTTTCAGCAAAACGTATTAATGATGTTTTAGATACTGAAACTTTGATAAAAGATGCAGATGAATTGAAAAAATTTGATATAAATAAAAAAGGTTTAGTTGAATTTAAAAATGTATCATTTAGATATCCAGATGCAGATTCAGAAATTCTTACTGATATTGAATTTACAGCAAAACCTGGTGAAGTTACTGCAATTATAGGAAGTACTGGTAGTGGTAAATCAACAATTGTAAATCTATTGCCAAGATTTTATGATGTAACAGGCGGAGAAATTTTAGTTGATGGTGTTAATATTAAACAAGTTTCTCAAAAAGATTTACGTGATATTATAGGTTTTGTTCCACAAAAAGGAGTTTTGTTCTCAGGAACAATTGAATCAAATATAAAATATAGTGATGAAAATATGTCAGATGACGAAATGGTTAAAGCTGCGAAAATAGCACAAGCAGAAGAATTTATTAATTCAAAAACCGATAAATATAATTCTGAAATTTCACAAGGTGGAAATAATGTTTCAGGTGGACAAAAACAACGTTTATCAATTGCAAGAGCTATTGCAAAAGAACCAGAAATATATGTGTTTGATGATAGTTTTTCAGCTTTGGATTTTAAAACAGATTTAAAATTGCGTACAGCTTTAGAAGAAGTGACTAAAGATAAAACAGTTATTATTGTTGCTCAAAGAATTAGTACAATTATGAATGCAAATCAAATTATTGTTTTAGATGAAGGAAAAATTGTTGGAAAAGGAACACATGAAGAATTATTAAAAAATAATGAAGTGTATAAGCAAATTGCTTTATCACAACTTTCACAGGAGGAATTAGATTCGTAAATTGATTTGAAAATTAACGAATTTTAAAATTAAAAATTAAAAATTAGTATAATTAAATATATAATAAAACTAATTAGAAAGGAAAATAGAAATGGCAGATAATAAAAGAAAGCCTCCTGTAAGAAGAGGAGGACATGGCCCTGGAGCTGGAATGGGAACTGCAGAAAAGGCAAAAGATTTTAAAGGAACTGTTGGAGTTTTAGTAAAAAAATATTTATCAAAATATATAATAGGTTTAATTATAGTTGTAATATTTGCAATCGCAAGTACAATTTTTGCTATAGTAGGTCCAAAAATATTGGGAAATGCTACAACTGAAATTTATACTGGAATTGTAAGAAAAATTTCAGGAGGAACTGGTATTGATTTTGAGAAAATAGGAAAAATATTAATTACATTATTAGTATTATATGGAGTAAGTGCTTTATTTAGCTTAATTCAAGGATTAGTAATGACTCAAATTTCACAAAAATTAACATATAGATTACGTAATGATTTAGCTAAAAAAATGAATAAATTACCAATGAATTATTTTGATAAAAAAACAAATGGAGAAGTTTTATCAATAATAACAAATGATATTGATACATTAGGAATGAACTTAAATCAAAGTGTTACACAAATTATAACATCAGTATGTACTGTAATTGGTATTTTAATAATGATGTTTTCAATGAATGTAACAATGACATTAGTATCATTACTTATTCTTCCAATATCAGCAATTTCAGTTAAATTTATTGTTGGAAAATCTCAAAAATATTTTGACAGACAACAAGAATTTTTAGGACATGTAAATGGAAATATTGAGGAAACTTTTGGTGGTTATAATATTGTAAAAGTTTTCAATGGTGAAGAAAAAGCAATACAAGAATTTAAAAAATCAAATGATGAATTATATACATCAGCATGGAAATCTCAATTTTTATCAGGATTAATGCATCCTTTAATGAATTTTATTGGAAATATAGGATATGTTGCAATTGCACTATTGGGTGGATATTTAAGTATCCAAGGGAAAATTACAGTTGGAAATATTCAATCATTTATTCAATATAATAGACAATTTACACAACCTATAGCACAAATTGCACAAGTTTCAAGTATGATACAATCAATGGTTGCAGCAGCTGAAAGAATTTTTGAATTTTTAGGTGAAGATGAAGAAAAAACAAATGTAATTGATAATACAGATATCAATACATTAAAAGGAAATGTAAGTTTTGAACATGTTCATTTTGGTTATAATCCTGACAAAATTATTATTAATGATTTTAATGCAGAAGTTAAAGAAGGACAAAAAATTGCGATTGTTGGACCTACAGGTGCTGGAAAAACAACAATTGTTAAGCTTTTAATGCGTTTTTATGATTTGAACTCAGGTAAAATTGTAATTGATGGTCATGATATTAGTGAATTTGATAGAGGAGAAATTAGAAAAATGTTTGGAATGGTTCTTCAAGATACATGGTTATTTAATGGAACTATTAAAGACAATATAAAATATAGTAATCAAGATGCTTCAGATAATGATGTTATTGAAGCTGCTAAAGCTGCTCATGTTCATCATTTCATAAAAACATTACCTAATGGTTATAATATGGAAATTAATGAAGAAACAAGTAATATTTCACAAGGTCAAAAACAATTATTAACAATTGCTCGTGTTATTTTAGCAGACCCTAAAATCTTGATTTTAGATGAAGCTACAAGTTCTATTGATACTCGTACTGAAATTCAAATTCAAGCTGCAATGGATGAACTTATGAAAGGTAGAACAAGTTTTATTATTGCACATAGATTATCTACTATTAAAAATGCAGATTTGATTTTAGTTATGAATAATGGGGATATTGTTGAACAAGGAACTCATGAAGAATTATTGAATTTAAATGGGTTTTATGCTGATTTATATAATTCTCAATTTGAAGAAGTTGAAGATTAATTTTTGAAACATAAAAAAATTAGAACTAGGTTTATAATCTATAAATATATTGTATAAATATATTGAAAGTTCGAAAAAATTAGTAAAAAGTCGAGAAATTTATTTTCTCGACTTTCTAAAGATTGACAATTAAACAAATGTTTAGTAAAATGAAAACATATTAAAATATGAGATATAAAATACACAAAAAAACAAATGACAATAAAATGAAAGGGGCGTATTTAATGGATTTAAAAAATGATGTTAAATATGTAAAAGGTGTAGGACCAAATAGAGTGGTTCTTTTAAATAAACTAGGAATTTATACTTTAGAAGATTTAATTTCATATTATCCTAGAGAATATGAAGATAGAAGTAAACCAAAATTGATTAATGAACTTAATGATGGTGATGAAGCATTAATCAAAGGGTTTGTAATATCAAAAATGCTAGAATTAAAAGTAAGAAAAAATCTGGTGATTTACAAATTAATAATAAGAGATGAAACAGGTCCATGTACTATTACATGGTATAATCAACCATATTTGAAAAAAATGTTTACTGTAGGCAATGAATATAGTTTTTATGGAAAAATAAGTAAAAAAGGTAACAGAGTTGAGATGAATTCACCTGTTTATGATAGTGCAGAAACACAGAAAAATACTGGAAAAATAGTTCCAATTTATCCTTTAACATTCAAATTATCTCAAACAACATTAAGACAAATTATTGAAAATGGTTTAAATGAAATTGAAGATGAGTTAGAAGAAACAATTCCAGAATATTTAAGAAAACAATATAATTTGATTACTAAAAATAATGCAATTCATAATATACATTTTCCACAAGAATTTTCTGATTTTAAAAAAGCTAGAACAAGATTGGTTTTTGAAGAATTATTAGGAATGCAACTTGCTTTATTAAAATTGAAAACACAATTTACTCAAGAAAAAGTGGGTATTAAATTTAATGAAAATGTAAAAATGTCAGATATCATAAATGAATTGCCTTTTAGTTTGACAAAAGCACAGTTACGTGTATTAGAAGAAATTGATAATAATATGGAAAGTCCTAAAACAATGAATAGATTACTTCAAGGAGATGTAGGTTCAGGGAAAACAATTGTGTCTATAATTGCAGCATATAAAGCAGTGAAAAGTGGCTACCAAGTTGCAATTATGGCACCTACAGCAATCCTTGCATCACAACATTTAGAAAGTTTTTCAGATGTTTTAACAAAATATGGAATTAAATGCGAATTATTAACCAGTAATGTAACTAAAAAGAAAAAAGAGGATATTTTAGAAAGATTACAAAATGGTGAAATAGATATTTTAATTGGAACACATGCTATTTTGGAAGATAATGTAATTTTTAAAAATTTGGGATTAGTTGTAACAGATGAACAACACAGATTTGGTGTTAGACAACGTAGTAAAATTGCAGCAAAAGGCAATAATCCAGATGTTTTAGTAATGACAGCAACACCAATTCCACGTACATTAGCATTGATTTTATATGGTGATTTAGATATTTCTATAATAGATGAATTACCTCCAAATAGAAAAAAAATTGAAACATATGCAGTGAAAAGTTCAATGACTGAACGTGTTAATAATTTTGTTAAAAAACAAATTCAAGAAGGAAGACAAGCATATATCGTATGCCCTTTAGTTGAAGAAAATGAAGAAATTAATGCCATTTCAGTTGAAAAATTGGCAGAAGATTATAAAAATAATGTTTTTAAAGATTACAAAGTCGAATATATTCATGGAAAAATGAGACCAAAAGAAAAAGATGAAATAATGCAAAAATTTAAAGATGGAGAAATTGATATTTTAATTTCAACAACTGTTATAGAAGTAGGTGTTAATGTTCCAAACTCAAGCATTATGATAGTTGAAAATGCCGAAAGATTTGGATTAGCACAATTACACCAATTACGTGGAAGAGTTGGAAGAGGTGATTATCAATCATATTGTATTTTAAAATTTAATGGTGGATCTGATGTTGTAAGAGAAAGAATGAAAATTATGCAAGATACAAATAATGGATTTATAATTGCAGAAAAAGACTTAGAACTACGTGGAAGTGGCGAATTTTTTGGAACTAAACAACATGGAATCCCAGAATTCAAAATTGCCAACTTATTTGAAGACATGCCTATTCTACAAACAGTCCAAGAATTAGCTATTAAAATTATAAATGAAGACCCTGAATTAGAACAAGAAAAAAATGAAACTTTAAGAAAAATTGTTGATAAAAAATTTGGAGATAGAATAGAAATTTAAGTATGTATAATTGGGGACGCGTCCCGATTGCACGCATCGTGCAATTTGTACACCTCCCAAATTGCTCACAGAAAACAAGGATTTTACCCTTGACAAATCCTAAAAATGTAGTATAATATAAAGGTATATTATTGGTGAAAGACCAACTATAAGAAGTCAATAGATTTTTGAAAAAATTTTTAATTTTTTTAGAAATAAAAAAATATACAACAA
>CAKOWZ010000031.1 GCA_934129745.1 uncultured Clostridia bacterium | reverse complement strand
TAACCATGTTTTTTCAATATTAAATTAAAAAATGTAGACAAAATTTTTATTTTTGCCTACAAATATTTTACACTAACATGCATAAATATTAAAAATTTATTTAATAAACTATATATTTTATTATAAAAATATACAATTTATTACTTTATTTTCAATAAACACACAAATTTGATAATATATAATTCAAAATATTATTTTACATATTTAATTATATATTAATATTAATTCATATAATCTTTCAATTTCTTACTTCTACTTGGATGTCTTAATTTTCTCAAAGCTTTTGCTTCAATTTGTCTAATTCTTTCACGAGTAACCATAAATTCTTTTCCAACTTCTTCCAAAGTTCTTGCTTTTCCATCTTCTAGACCAAATCTAAGTTTTAAAACTTTTGCTTCTCTAGGTGTAAGTGTGTTCATAACTTCTTCTAATTGTTCTTTTAATAATGTATATGCAACAGAATCTTGTGGTGCTGGTGAATCATCATCTTGTATAAAATCTCCTAAATGGCTATCATCTTCTTCACCAATTGGTGTTTCTAATGATACTGGGTCTTGTGCTATTTTTTGAATTTCTAGTACTTTTTCAACTGGTAATTCAATTTCTTTTGAGATTTCCTCAGGAGTTGGTTCACGTCCTAATCTTTGTAATAAATCTCTTGAAGTACGAATTAATTTATTAATTGTTTCTACCATGTGAACAGGAATTCTTATTGTTCTTGCTTGATCTGCAATTGCTCTTGTAATTGCTTGTCTAATCCACCATGTTGCATAAGTACTGAACTTGTATCCTTTTGTATAATCAAATTTTTCAACTGCTTTTATTAACCCCATATTTCCTTCTTGAATTAAGTCTAAAAATAGCATTCCTCTTCCAACATATTTTTTAGCAATACTTACAACTAATCTTAAGTTAGATTCTGCTAATTTTTGTTTTGCTTCTTCATCACCTTCAAGAACTTTTTGTGCTAAATTTAATTCTTCTTCATAAGTTAATAATGGTATTTTTCCGATTTCTCTTAAATACATTCTAACTGGATCATCAATATTTACACCTTCAAAACTACCTACATCTATGTCTTCTACTTTAATTTCTTCAACTTCTTCTAAGTCTTCAAAATTAGGTTCTTCAAGTTCTTCACTAAATACATTTACTCCCATATTTTCGAATTCATCAAATACTTCTTCAATTTGTTCTGTATTTGCATCTCCTAATTGTGTTGCAAGTTCTCCATATGTTATTTTTCCATTTTTTTGTGCTTTTTTTATTATATCTTTAACTTTTTCTTTATCAAGTTCTTTTTTATTAGGTTCATCTGTATTTGTGTTACTTTTTTCTTTTTTTGTTTTTATTTCATCTGTTTTTGATTTATCTGTCCCAACTTTTGAATCTGTAGATTTTATTTTTGTACTAGTGTTTTCTTCTTTTTTATTAATTTTTAAAGTTAATTCAGAATATTCATAAACTTCTGTTTTTGGTTTTATACTTTGAGATACAACCACACCATTTTCTTTTTTCTCCATATTAACATATTTAATTACAACATCTAATTTTTTTAATTCTTTTTTAGCTTGTTCTTCAGTCATTCCAACAACATTTGGTATTTCTATTCTTTGTATCATTTCCATTTCATCTTGTTCAGATTTTTTCATTAATTCTACCTCCTATTTCATTTTAGCTAGTTTTATTATTACTTCATTTAAACTTTGTTCCAAACTAACTATTTCTTCTTCTGTTAAATTGTCAGTATTTTCAAGTGTTTGCACGATTTCATTTCTTATAGAAATATATTTGTCTTTTTCATAATTATTTAATATATCTTCAATAGCTTTATCAACCTCAACAATCTCAAAATCATAGGCCATTACCCATGTTAAAAAATTAATAATATCATCATCCTGGAATAAGTCTAAAACATTTATATTATTAATACTATTTCCTTTTTCCAATTCTTCATACAATTTTTTTATTATTTGCTTATTTCTTTCATCTTTAATATCTTCATATCCAATTTTTGATTTTAATCTTTCAAAAGATTCATTTGGATAGTTTATTAAAAGATAAATTATCATATTTTCCTTTTTAGTCGCATTATCATTATTAAATTTTAATTGTGGTTTTACTTCTCTTTTTATTTGGACTTTTCTTTGGGTTGATTTATCATTTGGACTTTTTTGATATAATAATTTGTTTATTTCAGCATATATCGCTTCTTTTGAGATTTTGTAATCAAGTGCTATTTTGTCTACATATACTTCTTTTTCAATATCACTATTGATTTTAGCAAGTTCTTTAGCAATTTCAGTTAGAAATTTAATTTTATCATTTGGATGATCTAAATTCAAATTGTTTTTTAAGATTTTGACCTTATATTCTACTAATGAGATAGCATTATCTATACATTTTTGTAGTCTTTCAGGTCCAAATTTTAAGATATATTCATCAGGATCTTTTGCTCCTTCTAATTGTAATATTCTTATATCACACCCTAAATTTTGCAAAATTTCCAATCCTCTCATAGTTGCAGCTTGTCCTGCCCCATCTGAATCATATCCAATTATTACTTGTTGGCTATTTTTCCTTAACAATCTCCCTTGGGCTTCTGTTAGTGCTGTTCCTAATGATGCTACTACATTTGTTATTCCTCTTTGATGTAATGAAATTGCATCCATATATCCTTCAACAATAAGCAATTTATCAATTTTTTGTTTTTTTGCAGCATATAATCCAAATAAATGTCTTCCTTTGCTATAAACTATATTCTCAGATGAATTTATATATTTTGCTTGTGGTCTTGTTGGATCTTTTATTAAACTGTCTTCTAAAACTCTTCCACCAAATGCAATAACTCTTCCTCTTTCATCTTGAATTGGGAACATTAGTCTTTTTCTAAATCTATCTATAAATTCTCCTCTATCATTTTTATTTACAAGTGTTGATGCAAGAATTTCTTCTTCAGTAAATCCTTGTTGTTTTAGAAATTTATATAATTCATTATAATTGCACGAATATCCTATTAAAAATGTTTTCAAAATATTATTATCTAATTTTCTTTTTTTGATATATTCTTGTGCTATCTTTGCTGTTGGCTTGTACAAATTTTCGTGATAAAATTGTGCAGCCTGTTTATTTATTTCATATACTCTTGATTTTAGATATGATGCTTTGTTATCTTGCTCATTATCTAATGTTGGTAATGTTATATTGGCTCTATTTGCTAACATTTCAATTGATTCTCTAAATCCTACGCCTTCTATTTTACTTATAAAGTGGAATACATTTCCTCCTACTCCACACCCAAAACAGTGAAAAATTTGTTTATCTGGTGATACAGCAAATGATGGTGATTTTTCATTATGAAATGGACATAAACCAAAAAAATTTCTCCCACTTTTTTTAAGATTTACATATTGAGAGATAATATCTACTATATCATTACTATTTCTTATTTCATCTATAAGCTCATCACTATATCTTACCATTTTGGATTCCTTTCTAAAGTTTTTTATTCTATTTTTTACGTGGTTATCTTATCTTAAAATGCAGTTTTTTCAATATAAAATTATAACTACTATTATTATTCGACGTAAATTTGGTAAATCCTTCAATATATTTACATAAACTAATAGCTTATGTAAATATATTAGCTTTTTGAAAGTTTCTTATCGACAAAAAAAGCAGAAAATGTTATTTCCGCTTTTTATTTTTACTAATTTTCAGATGTTCCTGTACTATTAAATGGAATAAATTTGCTTACTATATTGTTATTTATTCCTGCCACATCTTGTTCATGCATTCTGTTTTCTTTGAATGATACACTAATTTTATTATCAATAATTTTTTCAATTTCTTCTTGTGGCACATGTTCTGCTAAAACTAATTCACTTACTAGAATTTGTTTTGCATTATTCAACATCTTTTTCTCTCCTGTAGATAATCCTTTTTCTTTTTGTTTGAAACTTAAATTTCTAACAACATCTGCAACTTCATATATGCTTCCACTTTTCATTTTATCCATATTATCTCTATATCTCTTATTCCAATTATCTGACATTTCTGTTTCATCTTCTTCTAATATGTTTAATACTTTTGAAACATCATTTTTATCTATTACATTTCTTACACCAATTTCTTCTGCTTTTTGTGTTGGTACCATTACCTTTACTTCTCCTGGCATTGAAATTATGTAATAATCTTGTTCCTCATTTAAAATATTCTTTTTTTCTATAGCATGTATTGTCCCTGCGCCATGCATTGGATATACTATTTTATCACCTACATTAAACATGTAAGACACTTCCTTTCAATCAGCATTTTTATTTATTTTTATGAGTCAATAAAAGTTATCTTTTCTTCTTAACTACAGTTATTATTATATCATAAAAAATGGTAAAAGTCAAAGCTTTTACCATTTTTTTCTTGAATTTTTTTCACATATTTTAAGCCTATTTTGATGTAGAGCCAAATCCTCCAACTCTTACTCCCTCAGCACAATCATCATCTGTAATTAAAAAATCTTGAAACATTGCTTGTGCAATAGCTTCACCTTTTTTTATTGTAACATCTTCGTCTTTTATATTAATACATTGAACCATAATATGACCATCATTATCTACATTTCCATAATAATCAGCATCAATAATTCCTACACTATGTGGAAACATTATTCCTTGTTTTTTAGGACTAGAACTTCTTGGGAATAACATTAAAACTTCATTTGATTGCATATATGATTTTAACCCTGTTGGAATAAGTGTAGGTTTTTGCCCCAACTTAAAACTTGGTATTACTGTATCTTCAGCTGCCTCTAAATCATATGCTGCTGATTTTGCTGTTTTCCTAACAGGTAAATTAATTCCTTTATTTTCCCATCCTTTTGCAATTTCAAAACCTCTTTTTTTCTCCATCTTTTTTCCTCCTGTACAATTGGGGACGCGTCCCAATTGCTCATATGAGCAATCTGGGACACATCTTCAATTTAAATTTTATTTTTTCCTCTTGCATATTATCACATATATTTTTATATTACAACATTTTTTTATTATTCTCAAAAAATATATTTTTACTTTATAAAATTGCTTTTAACTTTTCACTTGATGAAAATATATTTTTACTTTACAAAATTGCTTTTAACTTTTCATTTGATGAAAATATATTTTTAACTATATATTATAAAAAATATATATTATTAACTTCATACATTATTAAAGAACTGTCCCAGATTGCTCATATGAGCAATTGGGACACATCCCCAATTGTACACTACCCTAAAGCAATATCTAAAACCATCATAATTACAAACCCTATTGTAAAACCTATGACTCCAAGCATTGATTTTTTTCCGCTATGAATTTCTGGTATAAGTTCTTCTACTACAACAAATATCATTGCACCTGCTGCGAATGTTAATAAATATGGAAGAATTGGTACTACAATATTTATCATTAACACTGTGATTACAGCTGCTACAGGTTCAACTAGCCCTGATAAAATTCCATATAAAAAGGCTTTTGTTTTTTTTAATCCTTGTGTTTTTAATGGCATTGATATTATTGCTCCTTCTGGAATGTTTTGTATTGCTATTCCTATTGCTAGAAGCATTGCTTCAAATAATTCTACTCCTGCATTTCCTGATAAAAAAGCGGCAAAGCTTACACCTACAGCCATTCCTTCTGGAATGTTATGTAGTGTTACAGAAAATAATAACATATTCATTTTTTTCCCATTTCTTTTGTTTTCTATTTTGTCTGCTATTTTATTTATAAATATCAAAAATATAACACCCAAAATTAATCCTACTGTTGCAGGAATCCATGAAATTACATTTTGTTTTTCAGCCATTTCTACTGATGGTAATATTAATGACCATACACTTGCAGCAATCATTACTCCAGCTGCAAATCCTACTGTTAATTTTTGGAATGTTTCTTTCATATTATTTTTCATAAAAAATACAAGTGCACTTCCTAAACTTGTTCCTATAAATGGTATTAAAATTCCAATCATACTATATAATTCTTTGTTCACTATTATTTCCTCCTTCGTATATCTAGTTTTTATACGATTTTTAATGAATTTTATCTATATTTGATAAAATTCTCTTTATATAGTATGTTTTTGTTTTGTGTTATGTTAATTGTTTTCAAAAATAAAAAAGCTGTATAGATTTTACACTATACAACTTTTTTATTTTTATATATTTTATTATTTTTATATTTTTATTATTTTTCTCTATTAAATATTCTTAAAGCTTTTCCAACAAATCCAATAATTACAGTCGAATTTCTTTGAGCGATTCCTTTTCCTATAGCCTTGCCTCCAATTGTTAAAGAAGCAACAATAGCACTTATTATAAATTGAACATTAAATTCTAAATTAAATTTGCTTGTAATTTTCATTGCTATTAAAGCACTTATTGATCCACTTAATACACCTGCAATATCACCTATTACATCTGCACATATATTTGAAACTTTAGCAGAGTTTTTTATTAGTTTAAGAGATGTTTTTGCTCCTGCTATTTTTTTAGAAGCTTTCGCATGAAAATCTGATTCTTTTGCAACAGTAACAGATACACCAATTATGTCAAATACTATACCCATAAATATAATAAAAAATAGTATTAAAACTGCTGGTAAAACTCCTAATCCTCCTATTGCTGTTGTTGAAATAAACGAAAATATTATTGATAATACAAAACTTAGTATAAAGACTATTATAAACCACTTCAGCTCAGACGAGTCTTTTTTTGTATCTTTTTTGTTTTTTTCTTTTTTCATTTTATTTAATCATTCTCCTCTATTTTATTTATTGTAAATTAAAGTTATGTTTTATATTATGTATTAATTTTTTATAATATAAATTAATTTTAATTTCAAAATAATGCAAATTATTTTTTGAATAATATAAAATCAAGAAATCTACTTTTGAGATTTCTTTGATTTTATACTTATTCATTTTATTCTTACTTTAATATTATATGAACCTAATATTAAAGTATTTTACATTCATATACAATTTTTATTAAAATCAATAAAAATGTTATGGTGGTAAAACCTAAGTAAACTTTACGGTTTAGGTCTAGATGAATTTCTCTATTTTCTACTAAACATTACTGTTCAGCCGTTTCCGATTACAGAAAATAGCCAAGTTCATTTTGGCTTCCAGACGGCCACTTAAATCCGTACTTTAATCCTCAAGTTTTTATGCCTGATTGGCAAACATTCTAGAAGTTTTCCTTAATATACTTTAATCTATTACTAGTCTTTTTTGCAATGATAGTTTCATAACTGTCAATATGTATAATTAAAAATTGGCCACATATCAACGATAATGTTAATCCCAATATCCTCACTCGAGACAGGCTACACTATATATTGTGTCTTGGCACTTTATATAGGTTTTACTCGGAAAAGTCAATCTTCCAAGCCTCCGCGATAATAGGGTGTGATTATATATGCCATTATATAACTCCCTAAAATCTTACTTCCTGAAAACACACAAAACTGGCATTTCGCGCATAAACAAGAAACTTCATCGATGTGCCCTTTAGTGGATTTTTAGCCCCACCCTCGTAATAGCTAGTATAACTAGAATAATGCACCACCAATAGTATAATAACATATATGTTTAATTTTTTCAAGTAGTCTTTTGTGAATTTTGTGTGAATTTTATTTGATCTTTTTAAATCAATCTTAAAGTTACACTTGTGATTTCATCACTTATTTCTGGAACTTTACTTTTCAACCAGTTAGCCATTTCAATATCTTTTTGACTTGATAATTTATCTTATATTTATTCTATGATTCATTCTAAAGTTCACCAATCAAATCATAATCTCTACTTTCTACAATTTTAACATTAACAAATTTATCTAATAACTCATCTTGTGATTTTTTTACATAAATAACACCATCAATATCAGGAACTTCATTTTTACTTCTTCCAATATAATATTTTCCATCAAAGCTTTCATTTTCAAGTAATACTTCAAAAGTTTTTCCTATTTGATTTTTCATTATTTCATCTGAAATTTGTTGTTGTAATTTCATAATTTTGTTATATCTGCTTTTCTTTGTCATTGGATGAATTTGACCATCTAATTTTTCTGCTGGTGTTCCATCTTCTTTTGAATATGAAAATGCTCCTAAACGTTCAAATTTGGCCCATTTTATAAATTCATATAATTCATTAAAATCTTCATTTGTTTCCCCTGGAAAGCCTACCATTACTGTTGTTCTTATTACAACATCTGGTATTTCTTTTCTGATTTTTGTAATCACATTACGTATACTCTCTCCATTACTTTTTCTGTTCATTCTTTTTAAAACAGAATTAGATATATGTTGTATTGGAATATCAAAATATTTGCAAATATTATCATTTTCTTTTACAACTTTGATTAATTCATCTGTAATTGATTCTGGGTAAGTATATAGAAATCTAATCCATTTTACTCCATCAATTTTTGCCAATTTTTCTAATAATTCAGCAAGTTTTGGTTCTCCATAAATATCTATTCCGTATTTACTTGTATCTTGTGCAATTACAATTAATTCTTTATATCCATTTTTTACCAATTCATTAGCTTCATTTAAAATGTCTTCCATAGTTCTACTCATAAATTTTCCTCTAATATATGGAATGGCACAATATGTACATCTATTACTACATCCTTCTGCAATTCTTAAGTATGCGAAATTTTTACCTGTTGATACTACTCTATCAGAAAACTCTAAGCCACACATTTTTCCAGATTCTTGTTTTCCTACCAAATTTTCAATTTGTTCCCAAATTGTTTCATATTCTTTATATTTGATAAATAAGTCAACCTCTGGCATTGATTTCTCTAAATCTTCTTTATATCTTTGAACTAAACATCCCATTGCAATTAGATATTTACATCTTTTTTTCTTATATTCAGCCATTTCTAAAAGAGTGTTGATAGCTTCTTCTTTGGCTGATTCAATAAATCCGCAAGTATTTACAACTATTATATCTGCATCTTCTGGGTTATTTACTATTTTAAAATTATTTTTTCTAAACAATCCTATTGTCATTTCTGTGTCTACTAAATTTTTGCTACATCCTAATGAAACAAATCCTACATTCATATTTATTCTCCTTTTTTTATAACATTTATCACATATTTTAGCATATTTTGACACATTTTACAACCGTTATTTAATTTTTTTCATTTCTTCATATCTCTTAATTTTTTGAGTAGTGGTCTTAATTAAAGGTTCATCAGTAACTATAATTTCACGGATATATTTATATGCTGGCATAGATTTATTAACTTTATTTCGTATATCTTTCCAGATTAATTCTTTGTATTTACTAGCATCAACACCTGGGAAATATTGTTTCATAATATCTGGTGAATACACTATTTTAGCCCATAAATTTAAATCTTCATTTCTGTCAGCCTTATTAGTATATTCTTTACCAAATACCATACTTTCAGAAACATATGGTAGTTCATTTATTAATATTTCAAGTTCTTCTGGATATATATTTTTTCCATTTTTTAATACTATTACATCTTTTTTTCTACCTGTAACAAATAAAAATCCTTTTTTATCAAAATATCCTAAATCTCCAGTATGAAACCATCCTTCTGTTAATGCTTCTTTTGTTGCTTCTTCATTTTGATAATATCCTAACATAACTGTTGGTCCATTTACTAATATTTCTCCAACACCTTTGTTATCTGGATCATCTATTTTTACGTTTATATCAGGAAGTGGGAATCCAACTGAACCTGCTTTTTTATATTTGTCATTTTCTCCTGCCAAAACTGGTGATGTTTCTGTTAATCCATATCCTTGTAATAAATTTATTCCAAAGCCTAAAAATCCTTTTATTGCTTCTGTATTCATTGGCGCGCCACCTGCTATTAAGATTCTTAAATCTCCACCAATTCCTTGTAATATTTTCTTAAATACTTTTCTTCTTATATCAATTCTAAATTTTAATAAGAAGTTACATAATACTGTCATAATTTTTATTAATGTTTTTTTCTTTTGTTTTTCAATATTTTTTTGTACTTTTTTATACATTATTTCTAATAATAATGGAACACATACAAATCCTGTTACATTAAATTCATTTAAATTTTTTTGAATATGTTTTATTCCATCACAAAATGCTATTGTAATTCCACAATAACTTCCATAAAGAAATGTACAAGTTGATTCAAATGTATGATGTAATGGCAGAAATGATAAAAATGTATCTTTTGGGGTAACTTTCGCCATTTGACTTAATGCATATATATCTGCACATATATTTCCTTGTGATAAACAAACTGCTTTTGAAATTGATGTTGTTCCTGATGTAAATAACATTATAGCCATTTTTTCTGAATCCATTTGTATATCATCATATATTTCATCATCAATTTTTTCTCCGGTTTCTATTAATTCATTCATAAATAACACATTTGGTTTATCTATTTTATCCATACAAATATATTGTTTTAAATTACATTTTCCTTCTAAACAAATTTCTGAAAAAATATCACTATATTTTGAATCATATATTACAGCATCTGCTTCACTTCTTTTTATTAAACTTTTTATTTCATTATTTGGTAATGATTTATCTAATGGCACCACTATCATATCTGATGAAACTACTGCTAAGTAACTAACACACCATTCATATCTATTTGGTCCTATTATTGCAACTCTTTTTCCTTTTAATTCTAACTTCAATAATGCTTTTGCAAAGGATTTTATATCCTTTGCAAATTTACTATATGTTATTGTTTCTATATTTTTTGATGTTGGAGTTGATTTATATTTAAATGCTATTTTATTTGGAAATATTTTTTGATATCTTGATATCAATTCCCTAAAGTTTATAATTTTTTCACTATAATATAATTTTCTTTTTGATAAACTCATTTTTTTACTCCTTATTTTTTATGAGTTTATTTTATATTATTATTAGTTTTTTTTCAATATATAATTGGAAAATACTGTAAAATAATTGTAATATAGTTATAATATTTTACCAGTTAAAAAGTTAACATTAATTTCACTCATAAAAATTAAATAGACAAAATTTTATATTTATTTTGCCTACTTCAATTTTCAATTTATTACCTTTCATCATCTCTGTCTATATTGTTCTCTTTATGATTTTCTTTATATTTTATCTCACTGTATTTTTTCTTTGTTGCCATTCCTCCTCTTATATGTCTTTCAGCTTTGTTTTCGTCTAAGATTTCTCTTACCTCACATGCTAATCCAGGATTTATCTTTAGAAGTCTTTCACTTACATCTTTGTGTACTGTACTTTTGCTTACGCCAAATTTTTTAGCTGTGCCTCTTACTGTATCTTTTGAATCCACTATGTAATGTGCTAACCTACATGCACGTTGTTCTATTGAATAATTTTTCATATATTGAAACCCCCATGTGAATACTTTTGTTTAATTGTATTCGCGTGATGGTTTCATTATGATAGACTTTTTTATTATATGTTATTTATTACTTACTAATATTTCAGTTTAGTGAAATTTTTATCATCTTTCTGTTCTGAAAGAGTTTTAATACATTAGAAATCCTAATAATTTTCATTTTTTTATTAAAAAGATACCACAAGTAACATTTTAAATTTTTCTTTTCCATAAACTGCATGAGGAATATCTTTTGGCATTATAATTGATTCTACCTCATTAAGAATAATTCTACTCCACCTATTGTAAATTTACCTGTTCCTTCAAGTACTGTTACTAGTGCATCTCCACCTGCTGCATGTGTTGATATTTCCTCATCTTTATCAAAAGAAAAGATTGTTACACTTACAGTATTATTTTGTACTTGGGTCTTTTTTTATTCAATTTTTAATTTTGCTTATACAATATAAAATATTTAATATAAAAAATTCCTACTTCAAAATTAATCTCATATCTTTTTACAACACACAACCAATTTTATATTTAACAAATATCTATTTTAATTTCATTATTTCTTCTTTAGATAAATTCGTAACTTTCATTATAATTTCTATTTCAATATTTTCATTTAACATTTTTTTAGCTATTGCTTTTTTTCCGATCTCAATCCCTTTTTCAATTCCTCTTTCAATTCCAATCTCAATACCTCTATCTTCAATAGCTTTTTGGTCCATTATATACTTTTGCCTCAAATCTGCCAATTCTCT
>CAKOWZ010000030.1 GCA_934129745.1 uncultured Clostridia bacterium | reverse complement strand
TGGCTCGATAGCTCAGTTGGTAGAGCAGGGGACTGAAAATCCCCGTGTCAGTGGTTCGATTCCACTTCGAGCCACCAAAGGTTGATTTACTCGAACTCGTAAAAAGCATTGCTATATGTGAGTTTTGGAAATCCAAAAAGAATATCATTAAAAAGTCGATTTAATCGGCTTATTTTTTTTATAAAGAAACATTCAAATTTTTGTTATAAATCACTTGTTCTAAATTATTTTCACAAAATGTTTTTTCATATTTTTTCCGCAAAATACTTGAATAAAAACCTAAAACATGATACAATACAAATGTTCGTAAAAAATAAAAAGATGGGATTATTAAATAGTATGAAAAAAATATTAATAGTAGAAGATGAAAAGATAATAAGGGATGAATTAAAATCATTATTAGAAAATTCTGATTATAAAGTATCAGTATTAGAAGATTTTAATAACACAAAAGAAGAGATTATAAATTCAAAACCAGATTTAATTTTATTAGATATAAATTTACCAAATATAAATGGTGAAATTTTGCTAAAACAAATAAGAAAACAATCCAATATTCCTATTATTATGGTAACAAGCAGACAAGGAGAAGTAGATGAAGTATTATCTATTTCATATGGTGCTGATGATTATATTACAAAACCATATAACCCTACAATTCTGTTATTAAGAATTCAAAATATATTTAAACGTATGGAAAATAATAGAGATAGTCTATTTTATGATGATATTATAGTTAGTCCACAAAAAGGAATTTTAAAGCAAAATGATAAAATATTAGAATTAACAAAAAATGAAATGATAATATTTACATATCTTTTAATTAACCGTGGTAAAATTGTAACACGTGATGATTTAATGACAGATTTGTGGAATAATAATGAATTTATAAATGATAATGCTTTAACAGTAAATATTAGTAGATTAAGAAATAAGTTACAAGAATTTGGAATAGAAAATAAAATAGAAACTAGAAAAGGACAAGGATACAAATTATTATGAGTTTAAAAAAATATTTATTAGATAAAATTCCACAAATTATAATATCAATTATTGGATTTATCATTTTTATTTTTATGATAAATGCTTTCAAATTAGAAAATAGTTTCAAAATTGCATTATCATTGATATGTGTATTAATTATATTATTTAATGTGTTTTATGATTATTTCAGAAAAAATAAATTTTATAATAAATTATTAAATATTTTAGATTCATTAGATAAAAAATATTTAATATTAGAAATGATAAATAAACCTAATTTTTATGATGGAGAGATTTTTTATGAAACTCTTTATGATATAAATAAATCAATGATAGAAAATGTTAATCAATATAATTTAAGTATTACTGATTTTAAAGAATATGTAGAAATGTGGATACATGAAGTAAAAATACCAATAGCTAGTTTAACATTATTAACCCATAATAACCCAGATAAAATTGATAAAAGATATATAGAACAAATTAGAAAATTAGATAATTATATAGACCAGATTTTATATTATGTAAGAAGTGAAAATGTTGAAAAAGATTATATTATTAAAGAAAAAAAATTACAAGAAATAATAAAAAATGTAGCTTTAAAAAATAAAGATGATTTATTAGAAAATAATGTTAGACTTGAAGTTGATATTCATAATGAAAAAGTTTTAACAGATTCTAAATGGTTAGAATTTATTTTAAATCAAGTTATAAATAATAGTATTAAATATAAGAAAAATGATACAACAGAATCATATATAAAAATAATTTCAAAGGAAGAAAAAGATAAAATATATTTAAATATTTATGATAATGGTGTTGGAATTCCTGAAAGTGACATATCAAGAGTATTTGATAAATCATTTACAGGAGAAAATGGAAGAACAAGAGCAAAATCTACTGGTATGGGATTGTATATTGCAAAAAAATTATGTAATAAATTAGGTCATAAAATAATAATTGAATCAAAAATACAAGAATATACAAATATTACAATTGTATTTTTCAAAAATGACTTTTACAAAATTAAAGATTAGTTTTTATATATTAAATATTACAAAATTGTAATATTCTGTAATATTAGAATAACGACTAACCTCTTTCTTTATATTAGAATATAGATAGAGAGGAGAAATGAATATGGAAAATATTTTAAAAATTGATAACATTGAAAAATATTATGGTAATAAATCAAGCCTTACAAAAGCAATTGATAATATATCATTTGATGTTAATAAAGGTGAATTTGTTGCTATAATGGGAGCAAGTGGATCTGGGAAAACAACACTTTTAAATTGTATTTCTACTATTGATAAAGTTACTTCAGGACATATTTATGTTTCAGGTAATGATATTACTAAATTAAAAGGAAACAGTTTAAATAAATTTAGAAGAGAAGAATTAGGATTTATTTTTCAAGATTTTAATTTACTTGATACTTTAACTGCTTATGAAAATATTGCATTAGCACTTTCTATTCAAAATGTGAAGTCTAAAGAAATAGATGAAAAAATAAAAAAGGTAGCAAAAGAATTAGATATTGTTAATATTTTGGAAAAATATCCATACCAAATGAGTGGTGGGCAAAAACAAAGAGTAGCTTCAGCAAGAGCAATTATAACTAATCCAAAATTAGTACTTGCAGATGAACCAACAGGTGCTTTAGATTCGAAATCATCAAAAATGTTATTAGAGCAATTCGAATATTTGAATAAAACTATATGTGCAACTATTCTAATGGTTACACATGATGCTTTTACAGCAAGTTATGCAACAAGAGTTATATTTATCAAAGATGGTAAAATTTTTAATGAAATACATAAAGGTACAGATACTAGAAAAGAATTTTTTGATAAAATTATTGATGTTGTAACACTTCTTGGTGGTGATTTAAATGATGCTCTTTAAATTATCATTAAAAAACATTGGTAAGAGTATAAAAGATTATGCCATCTATTTTTTTACTCTTATACTTGGTGTTGCAATATTTTATGTATTTAATGCAATAGATAGTCAAACTGCAATGATGAATGTATCATCTTCTACACATGAAATTCTTAAACTTTTGGTAAGTTTACTTTCAGGTGTAAGTGTGTTTGTATCTTTTATTTTAGCATTTTTAATAATTTATGCTAGTAGATTTTTAATGAAAAGAAGGAATAAAGAATTTGCAATATATTTAACATTAGGCATGAGTAAGAGAAAGATTTCTTTAATATTGTTTTTTGAAACACTATTTATCGGAATTATTTCTTTAACAATTGGACTTTTAACAGGATTTGTTCTTTCTCAATTAATGAGTATAATTGTAGCTAATATGTTTGAAGCTAATTTAACAAAATTCACTTTTATATTTTCTAAAAGTGCTTTTACTAAAACTTTAATCTATTTTGGAATTATGTATTTAATTGTAATGATTTTTAATACAATAAACATAAGTAAATGTAAACTTATTGATTTAATATATTCAAATAAAAAATCAGAAAAAATAAAACTTAAAAATCAATGGGTTTGTATTATAATTTTTATTATTTCAGCAATTGTTTTAGGATATGCATATCATTGTGTTATCTATGGAATTGATAAAATGAATGACACATTTGATGTATTATTTCCAGTTGCTTTAGGAGGAATATCAACATTTTTTATATTTTGGTCTTTATCAGGATTAGTATTAAAAATAGTAAGAAAAAATAAAAAATTTTATTACAAAAAATTAAATAGTTTTATTATAAGACAAATAAGCAGTAAAATAAATACAATGGTATTTTCTATGACAATAATATGTTTAATGTTATTTATAACTATTTGTGTGCTTTCTAGCTCATTATCAATGAAAAATTCTCTAAACAAGAATTTAAATACATATGCACCTAGAGATATCCAGATATCAAAAATAGTAAATATTGATCAAGAAGAATGGGGATATTCAGATTTACAAATGCAAAACAATAAATTAAGTTTTGAGGAAGCACTTACAAAATTAGGATTTGACTATCAAAAAAACTTAAAAAATATTACAGAATTTTCAACATACAAAGATAGTGAAATTACTTTGAAAACCATACTTGGTGATTATTATAATATTATAAAAAGTGAATATAATTTTTTAGGATATAATAAAGAAATAAAAATGATAAAAAATAGTGATTATAATAATGTTGCTGATAGTTTTAATTTAGAAAAAGTAAACTTAGAAAATAATGAATATGTTATAGTAGGAAATTATCAAAATATGCTTAATATAGAAAATGAAGGACTAAAGAGAAATACCAAAATTACAGTAAATGATAAAGATTATTACCCAAAATATCAAAAAGCAATTCATGGTTTTTTAGAAATGACAAGTAATGAATCAGAAGGAGGATTTATAGTTTTACCTGATAATGCTTTAACAGAAGACAAAAAAGAAATGATATTTATTATTGCTGATTATAATGGTAATAAAGAAAATATTGAAAATATTCTTAATAATATAATGAAAAGTGAAGATTTTTATGATTATAGTATAACTATAAATACAAAACAAGATATTAAAGATGCTTCAGTTGGATTAGGTGCTATTGTAACTTTTTTAGGATTATATTTAGGTATAATATTTTTAATATCTTGTGCAGCAATACTTGCTCTTAAAGAATTGTCAGAGTCTAGTGATAATGTAGAAAAATTTAATATGCTAAGAAGAATTGGTGTTGATGAAAATGAATTAAATAAAGCATTATTTAGACAAATTGGAATATTTTTTATGTTTCCACTTATACTTGCAATTATTCATTCAGTATTTGGAATAATGTTTTGTAATAGTATTTTAAAAACAGCTGGTGTTAGCTTTAATTTGCAATCAATTATTATAACTGCAATATTTATAATATTAATATATGGTGGTTATTTTTTAATTACATATTTGTGTAGCAAAAATATTATTAAGGAAAATAGATAAGTAAAATCTTATTTTATTAAAATAATTAATTATAAATTTGAAGTAAAATAATAATGTATAATAATTTTTAAACAAGTTCATACTTTATATAAAATAAAAGTATGGAGGTTTAAAAAATGGAAAATCAAAATTTAAATATTTTAGATGAAGTAAATAAAGGTGCTACAATGGGAATGAACGCAATTTCATATGTTTCAGAAAAAGTAAAAGATGGAGATTTTAAGCAAGTTTTAAATGTAGAATATAATAAATATCAAAAAATTTCAGATCGTGTTAATAAACTATATTCAAATTATAGTTCAAAACAGCCACATGAAACAAATGCTATGAATAAAATGATGACATGGTATGGAATTCAAATGAAAACAATGACAGATGATACAACATCAAAATTATCTGAATTATTAATGCAAGGTACAAATATGGGAATAATTGAAGGTAGACGTTTATTAAATCAAAATAACAATATTGAAAATGATGTTGAAAATATTTTAAATGATTTTGTTGTTATGCAAGAAGATAGTGTTGAAACTTTGAAAAAATATTTATAGAATTTTGCATGAAAATCATAGTAAAAATATTGGCGTAAATATTGCTAAAAATATTGATTGAAATAGAATACAAAGTGAAATTTTAAATTTGGGGCGGAAAAAAATCGAATTTTTTCGCCCAAAATTTAACTCTTAATTTTTTTAACTTCTATTCAAAAGTTTTAAATTTTAATTAATCTTATTTACATTCAAATGAAATATATCCATTTCCATTTTTATATTCAATAGTAGCAATAGAACCATTAATAATAGTCATACAAGGACCTTTATGAGAAATATCTGAGTCATATATTATAGGAATATTTAAATTACCAATAACACTGTCATTTAAAGCTTGTTCCATTGTATATCCTAAACATGATAATTGAGCTCCATTTCTACCAAATATAATACCTCTAGTATGTTCAAAATAACCAAATTCATTTAATTTCCACAATGTTCGAATTAATTCTTCCATTGATAATTCACAATTATCAAAATACCAGATTATGCCATCTGATTTATATTTTTCAATAAATTGTTTTGTACCATCATATTTAGTTCCAACTAATTCTGAAATAAGATCAAGACAACCTCCGATAATTCTACCTGTAAACTGTATTTTAGTATTAACACAGTTATTTGTAAAAGAATTATTAGATATATTAGAAATTTTGTTTAGAATTTTCCATTCAACTTTATCAGTATAATTATAACCTTCAAGTCCAGTTAAATTATCACCTTTAAATCCTTCATTTTCATACATATCATAATTTTTTTGCTTTATTAAATTTCCACGCAAAATGTTTAAATTCTCAATAACATTTCTATCATAATTTTCAATTCCATATTCACCAAAATTATTTCCATATATAGTTGCAATATCATATTTTGTGGTTAATGGAAATAATATTCCAGTTGGGTCTGAAAAACCTTGAACAAATTTGGGATTTTTAGCAATTTTTTCAAAGTTAACATATGGTAGAATTTCAACCAAAAATTCACCACCAGCAGCACATATTATCATATCAATATTAGAATTTTCAAACATTTCATTTAATTCATTTGCTCTTTCTTTGGCAGATGAACTTCTACACATATTTGAATTATTTATGTTTTTTGATAAAACAACATCATATCCCATTTTATTTAATTTTAATTTTGAATTTGCAAATTTTTTTATACGTAATTCATCATAAGCTCCACTTGAAGGAGCTGGAACTCCAATACAATCACCTTTTTTTAGAAAATTTGGATAAATCATTACAATTACCTCCTTGTGAATTTGATTAATTGTACTTTATTAGGTTAATGATGTCAATATTTATGTTAAAACAATTAAGTGATGTACAAAAATATTTAAGTGATGCGTCAAGTGAAAAGTTAAAAGCAATTTTGTAAAGTATATTTAAGAGATGTACTAAAATAATTAAGAAAACTATTGAAATTAGAAAAAAATAAGTATATAATACTATTAATTAAATTTAATTATGATTTAAAAAGAAACCCAGTAGTAGTCTTATAGTTACAAAAAGAGAAATAACGGTTGGTGAAAGTTATTAGTATATAAGATTATGAATTACAATTCTTATAGTAATTAACGTTTGCAACGAACAGCTAAAATTAAGGTATATATTTAAATATGAGTAAAATATATATAAATAAAGGTGGTACCACGAGCTAAATCGTCCTTTAAAATAAGGAGATTTAGCTTTTTTTGTTATTATCTAAAACTCAAGATTAAAAATTAAAATTAGTTATATTTTAAATTTATAATTATAAAAGAAAGGGGTTATAAAATGAAAATAAATATAGTAATGGTAGAACCAGAAATACCACAAAATACAGGAAATATAGCGAGAACTTGTGCTGCAACAGGTGCAAAACTACATTTAGTAAAACCATTAGGTTTTGAAATTACAGACAAATATTTAAAAAGGGCAGGTCTAGATTATTGGGATAAACTTGATATTGAAGAACATGAATCATTACAAAATTTTTTAGAAAAATATAAACCTGAGGAAAATAATATGTTTTATGCATCAACAAAAGCAACGCATTGTTATTGTGATGTTGATTATAGTGGGTTTGATGAAATATTCATTTTGTTTGGAAAAGAAACAAAAGGATTGCCAGAAGACTTACTTCAAAAATATATTCAAAATACAATTAGAATTCCTATGAGACATAATTTAAGATCTTTAAATTTAGCAAATTCAGTTAATATAATTTTGTATGAAGTTTTGAGACAAGTGAATTTTGATGGATTAGAGGAAACAAGCAAACATTTTTGTTGATATATTATTGATTTTAAGATTAATTAAAAATATAGTTTAAAATATTACTTTTAGAAAGTACATATAATATGCAAAAAATATCATTAAGCAATATTATTAAAGATATAGATGCGAAAAAGGTAACAAAATTATATCTATATATTTTATGAAAAAAATAAAAAGCATTAAAAAATAAAGGAGGAAAAAATATGACATTAGTAGAAGATTTAAAATGGAGAGGGTTAATAAAAGATATATCAAGCCCTGAATTAGAGGAAAAATTAAATAAAGGTGGATTAACATTTTACATAGGGACAGATCCAACAGCAGATAGTTTACATGTTGGTCATTTATCAAGTTTCTTAATTTCAAAAAGACTAAAAGAAGCTGGACATCATCCAATTTTATTAGTTGGTGGTGGAACAGGAATGATAGGAGATCCACGTCCTACAACTGAAAGAGCAATGATTTCTAAAGAACAAGTTAAACATAATTTCGAATGCTTAAAAAAACAAACTGAAGATATTTTTGGATTTGAAGTTGTAAATAATTATGATTGGATCAAAGATATAAATGTTCTTGATTTTTTAAGAGATTTTGGAAAATTTTTTAATATTAATTATATGTTAGATAAAGATATAATTAGAAGAAGATTAGATTCAGGAATTACATACACAGAATTTTCTTACATGATTTTACAAGCTTTAGATTTCAAACATTTACATGATACTAAAGGTGTAACTTTACAATGTGCAGGTTCTGATCAATGGGGAAATATCACAGCAGGAATTGATTTAATTAGAAAATCAACAGGTGATGAAGTTTATGGATTCACAATGCCACTTGTTACAGATTCTCAAGGTAAAAAATTTGGCAAAAGTGAAGGTAATGCTTTATGGCTTGATAAATCTAAAACATCAAGTTATAAATTATATCAATTTTTCATAAATGTTGAAGATTCAATGGTTATTGATTATTTGAAAATTTATACATTCTTATCTAAAGAAGAAATTGAAGAATATGAAAGAAAAAATAATGAACATCCAGAATTAAGAGAAGCTCATAAAGCTTTAGCTAGAGAAATTATTACATTTTTACATGGTAAAGATGAGTATGAAAAAGCTGTTAAATTAACTGAAAATTTATTTAATAATAAATTTAATGAAATGTCAAAAGAAGATATTGTTGAATTATTTGGAAATCAAGATATTAAAAAAATTGAAAGTAATGTTAATATTGTTGATTTATTAGTAAATATTGGTGCAGTTAAAAGTAAAAGAGAGGCAAGAGAATTTCTTGGAAATGGTGCTATTTCTATTAATGGCGAAAAAATTCAAGACTCTGAAATTGTTGTAAATGATGATATGTTTATTGATGGAACATATATTGTTGTAAAAAAAGGTAAGAAAAATTATTTTATTGGAAGTAAATAGTGAGAAGTTGGTGAGTGAACAGTTGGGGACGCGTCCTAATTGCCCGCATCGGGCAATTAGGACGCGTCCCCAACTGTTCACTCACCAACTTCCACCAACTTTTCACTTGACAAAAAAACATCTTAATAGTAAATTAGAATTAAGTCAAATGACATATTTTACACAGCAATCTAATTATAATTAAGGAGGTTCATCAAATGAACTATTTTGAAGGAAAAAACATTTTTGTGGAGGTGCCTGGCACAACTGCAAAATTGAATGAGAGGTACCAAATTTATCTGAAAATTGCGACTGATTATGGCTTTGTTGATGAAGCAAAGGTTATAATTAATCAGCAAAAAGGAACTAATGAAAGAGAAATAAGAATGAACTATATCACTACAGAAAAAAAGATGAACATATTTGCGTGTGAAATTCTTTTAGATAATATAGGACTGCATTATTTCTGTATGAGATTAATCATAAACGGAAAAACAATATTTATCAAAAATGATAAAAAAAGTAAATGTGCAAGTATGACAAATTCTGATTTGCCATATTGGACAATCACTGTATATGATGCAAGTTTTAAAGTTCCAGAATGGGCAAAAGGCAAGATTATGTATCAGATTTTTCCTGACAGATTTTACAAAAGCGAAAATTATATCATTGAAAAAGAAACACAAACTGATGAAATACCAAAAGCATTTCTTGAAGAACGCAAAACGAAAAAATGGGGTGAAATGCCAAACTGGGCTCCAGAAGAAGATGGAGAAATTCACAATAATGATTACTTTATGGGAAACCTTAAAGGAATTGAGGAAAAATTGAATTATCTTCAGAATTTGGGAGTTCAGATAATTTATCTTAACCCGATTTGTTTAAGCCAATCAAACCACAGATATGATACATCAAATTATGAGATTGTTGATCCATATCTTGGAAAAAATGATGATTTAGCTAGTTTGTGTAAATCAGCTCATGAAAGAAATATGAAAATTATTATTGATGGTGTGTTTAATCATACTGGAAATGATAGCAAATATTTCAATGAGTTTGGAAATTTCGAGACAATTGGTGCTTTTCAAAGTAGTCAATCACCATATTATTCATGGTATAGAAAAAATAATAAAGGTGAATTTGATTATTGGTGGGGATTCAAAAATCTTCCTGTATGTGATGGAAATTCAACAGATTGGCAAAATTACATTTATGGAACAGGAGGAGTTATTGACAAATGGTTTTCCTTAGGAATTGATGGCTTAAGACTTGATGTCGCAGATGAACTTACTGACGAATTTATTGAAAATATCAGAATTGCGGTAAAACGTAATAAGTCTGATGGATTCATAATAGGTGAGGTTTGGGATAATGCGATTTCAAAAGAAGGATATGGAAAACAAAGAACATATTTGCTAGGAAAAGGGCTAGATTCTGTAATGAATTATCCTTTTACAAATGCAATTTTAAAATATGTTAGATTTGGAAGAGCTGATTATTTGGTTGAAACAATTCAAGAAATAATAACTCAATATCCAGAACAAGCCTTATTTTCTGCAATGAATAGTTTATCAACACATGATATTACAAGGGCTATGACAACACTTGTAAACGATGGAATTCAAAACAGTAGATTTAATTGGGTCTGGGATGTACCATATAGTAGAGAATTACAGGTTTCAAAAGATAAGCTGACATCTGAACAATATGAAAAAGCAAAACAGCTTATGAAAATTGCAACTACAATTCAATACTTTTTGCCAGGAAATCCATGCATTTATTATGGAGATGAAGTAGGCATGTATGGATATAAAGATCCTTTTAACAGAAAATGTTTTCCTTGGGAAAATATTGATAATGAAATTCATGAGTTTTTTGTGAAACTCGGAAAGGCAAGAAATCGCTTAAGTTTTCTTTCAAAATCAAAAATGAGAATAATTGAAGCAAATGAGAACTTGTTTGTGTTTGAAAGATATATAGATATCGATTCAGAGGATTTTGATGAAAATGAAGCAAAAACATCATATAACAAGGTTCTTATAGCTGTAAACCGTTCAGAAAGTAATATTCAACTAAACTTTCCACAAAACTATGATAATGGTAAAATATTATTCAAAAATAATTTTTCAGATAATATATTATCAAAATATGGAATCATAGTAATAACTTCAAAATAAAAAAACAATAGGACATTTCAAAATTTGAGATGTTCTATTATTTTTGAATAAAATTTACAAAATATAATATAATATAACTTATTTAATATTTAATATTTTATTTTAAAAATATTGAAAAAATTCCCATATCTTCTTGCCAATTTTACAATTGTAGTGTATTATTATATAAGTGATAATAAAATAGATAAAGTATGTAAAAATGAAAGGAGTAAAATAAATTATGAAAAAAGCAACTAAAATCATGATAATAGCTGTTTTTGTAGTTATATCTTTATTTGCAGGAACATTTATTACAACAGATAATAATATAATATCAAATGTTTATGCAGCAACTGCTTCAAAGAAAAGTGAAGATACAAACGAAACATTAAAAGGTGAAAGTACAGGTCAATTATTAGAATTAAAAAAACATGAAGAAGCAACAGTAGAAAATCTTACCGAACAATATGGTTCAAAAACATATGGTATGACAGCATATATCTTAGATAGAGTGAGAATTTATAGTATTCCATGTGTATTTATAGGAATAGCAATTAATGGAATATATCAATATGTTATTGGTTTAAAAAGATTAGATTTAAGACAAAAAGGTTTTAATGGGATGATAGCAATAATAACTGTAGGAATTATATGCCAAATTCTACCAATAGTGTTTGCAATAGTGATAACACGCCAAGGAAATTAATAGAAAATAAGTGGAGGTATTACAAATGAAAGTTTTATTTGCAGTTAATGATGAAAAGGATGCAGAATCAATTACTAGGATGTATCAAAAAGAATTTAAAGAAATTATAACTAGTAAAACAGTGTATTATTATAATGCAATAATTAAAGAATTACAAAAAGATAAATCTTATGATAGAATTGTTATAAGTGAAGATTTGGAAATGTTTTCAAGCAATAATTATCAAGCAGTGGACAAGTTTGTTTTTGAAAAAATGGATGCAATTAGTGATGAAGCAACAAATAATGAAGGAGGAGATATTCCTATAATTTTATTAGCAATGGATAGACGTACAAAAAATGATCCATTGTTAGTAAAATTATTTGGTTTAGGAATATATAATGTATTGTTAGGTAAAGATAGAAGTGTACAAAAAGTTGCAGAACTAATAAATAAACCAAGAAGTAAAAAAGAAGCAAAAGCATATTATAGAGTTGAAACTGAAAAAGTTAGTTATTCAAGTGATGAAGATAATAATGGTGTTAGTGAATCAGAAATGCAAAGTATTTTAAATCATTACAAAAGGATTGGTGGAAATATACCAAAATGTGTTCGAAGTTTTGACAGCATTATTTCTCAATATTCTGAAGAACAAGCAAAATTAATAGCAAAATCATTACCTAAAAGTGTTACAGAAATATTAGAAGATAATTCAGATTCATATAGAAAATTGTTAGGAATAGAAGGACAAAGATTTCCTGGAATTGGTGCTAAAAAAGATAATGATTATGTTGAAAAAGAGATTGAAACAAGTAGTAAATTAAAACAACCTGTAATAATTCCAACAGCAGTTAGTTCAAAGAAAATTAATAGAGTTAGAAGTGCAGAAGAAATAAGAAGAGCTAAATTAAGATTAGAAAAAGAAAAAGCTCAAGAAGAAGCACAAAAAAGAGAAGAGGAAAGAATTGAAAGAGAAAAAGCTGAAATGGCTAGAAAGAAAAGAGAACAATTATTAAAAGAAAGAGCTGAAGCTGAAGCAAAAAGAAGAGCTGAAGTTGAAGCAAAGAGAAAAGAAAGAGAAAAAATCTTGAGAGAAAGAGCTAAAGCAGAAGCAAGAAGAAAAGAAGAAGAAAGAATAGCTAGAGAAAAAGCTGAAGAAGAAGCAAGAAGAAAAGAAGAAGAAAGAATAGCTAGAGAAAAAGCTGAAGAAGAAGCAAGAAGAAAAGAGGAAGAAAGAATAGCTAGAGAAAAAGCTGAAAAAGAGGCAAGAAGAAAAGAGGAAGAAAGAATAGCTAGAGAAAAAGCTGAAGAAGAAGCAAGAAGAAAAGAGGAAGAAAGAATAGCTAGAGAAAAAGC
>CAKOWZ010000029.1 GCA_934129745.1 uncultured Clostridia bacterium | reverse complement strand
TTTCTTATATATGTTAGATATTATTTCAATAACTATAATATTTTATTTTTTCTTTAAATCTTTTGAATAATATATTAAATCAGTACAAACTAAATCTCCATCTTTAACTTCTTCTTTATAATTATCTATAAAGAAATTCTTAATTGTTTTTTCATATTTATCAAATCCCTGCTTAACATAGAAAGGAATATTATTCTCTGTTGTTCCTACTAACATTCTATCGTATTTCTGTTTATAATTACCACATAATGATTTTAAAAGTGTTTTCGCATAACCTTTATTTCTATATTTTTCTGTTGTAACTATGTTTTTTAATTCTAATGTTTTCCTATCAATGTGCAAAATAACTGCAATAGAAATTAACTCATCTTCTTTTTTTAATGCATATACATCAGATTCTTGTAAATACTTGTGTATCATATCTTTTGAAGGATCTGCCTCTAAAAGTAAATCAATATAATCCTCTTTATTTTCTATTTTTTTAACTTGCATTCTGGGTTCTCTTGGTATCTCGTAACCATTGGGGATACTAGGTTTCGTGGCATTGCGGTTATAATATCTCATCTCCTCACTAAAAACACAGCCACAATATTTTTGCATATATAATCCCTCTTCTTTGGCTTTATCATGACCTTTCCAGAAGCCTTCTCTAAAGTCAATATATAAGAAATCAATTTCAAATTCTTTACTATAATCTTCACATAATTTTTTTATAAAATTGTGTTTTTGATATATGCTATATAATAAAGTGGTTGTAACAGTATCATATCCATGTTCTTTGGCATATTCAAAAGTTTTTCTCAAACGTATTGGATAACAATAATCAATACATCTTGAGTTTAATTTATTTGATACATTTTTACAAAAATCTTGTAATCCATATTCATCTTCAATTATAGTTTTTATGTTTATTTTTTCTGAATATTGTTTCAAACAATCAAGTCTTTGTTCATATTCTTTGTATGGATGTATATTTGGGTTATACCAATATAAAGTTGGTTCAATTCCTTGTTTTCTTAGAGTATCAATACAATACACACTACAAGGTGCACAACATACATGCATTAATAATTTCATTTTTTACTTCGTTCCTTTCTGATTTTATAATTTATTAATATGATACATCAAAACAAGCCAAAAATCAATCATTTATATTTTCTCCAAATATTTTTTCATCAATTTTTTTGATGAATGAACATAAGTTTTTTAATACCTATAATCATTAAAACAATTCCAACTACAATATTATAATTACTTCAAACTAATATGTATACTTCCAACTTCAACCCCAACTTCTCTACACACAATATTCTGAATTTGAGCTACATCAGCTTCTGATAAATTTTCAGATTTAACAATAACACTAGTACTATTGTTATTAACAAAAATAACAACATCTTCAAATCCCAAATTTTTTATTAAATTTTCAGCTATCATTATAGCATTTTTTCTATTATTTATATTAGAAATCTCTTGAGTTGAAATATTTTTTTGTTCTGCTGGAACTGCTGTATCTTCAGCCAATTTTTGATAACTTTCTAACATTTGTGAATACATTTTATCTCTTTCTAATCTTGATGCAACAAAATAATTTTTAGAATCTCCATTTTCAACATTAGAATAATTATTTGAATTAACTGTTGTTACACCTGTTGATGTACTTGTTTCAGAGGATTCCGTATTTTTAACACTATCACTTTCTTTATTATCAACAATAGCATTTGCATCTGAACTATTGTCATTTTCTTCAGAACTAATCGAGCTTTCTTCTTCAATATCATTACTATTTACCAATTTAGCATCTCCAATTCCAGCCATTTTCTCAGAATCTACCAAATTTGCTGTTTGTAATGCATTTTCACTGTTAGAAGTAAAACTCATATACCCAACTGTTATTAGCATTAGAGCTAATACAGAAATAATAATTTGATTTCTTTTTAAAATTTTCATAATATATTTTCCTTTCTATTTTAATAAAAATCTTATATAACTCATTTCATTTCAAAAACTTGTATCTTATGTGTAGGGAGCCCTGTTGCTGCTTCAACAGCTTGTATAATATTACTTTTAACATCTCCATTATTTGCACCTTTAGCAAGAATTACTGCACCTTTTATTTCAGGTGTCACAACTGTACTAGTTACAATATTTTTTTGTCCATTATTTTCTTGATAAACAACCTCTTTTTTAGTAGAATTTTCATTTATTGTCCTAACTCCACCTTGAGTATCTTCTTCTTTGGTTGTGCTTTGACTATTATCTTCATTATACATTGGTACAATTTTATTTGTTTCAGAATATGTAATTAATACATTAACATCTTCTACTCCTTCAAGATTTTTTAAGATATTTTCAAGTTGTTTTTCTAATGAATTCCCCATATTCCCAGAAACATCACTTTCACCATTATTTGTAATATTTACTGGTTGATTTGTATTTTCTGCTAAAATTGTATTTTGATTTGAACTTGGATTATTATTTTTCTTTTTATCACCATTCCAAATATAATTAATAAAAATTATTGTAGCTACCAAAATAATTACAAAAACCACTAAATTTTCTATAGATTTTTTATTTCCGATTTTTCTCAAATTTAGCCAAAAGCTTTGTTTTTATATCACTCAAATTATCACCTCCTAAAATTATTTCCTAATTATTTAATTAATATATTATTTTTATTTACCTAATTGATATATTATTTTCATTTACCTCATACACACTACTCAAATACTGTTTTAACTTACGTTTTTCACTTTCACTAATAATAGATGCCTCCTCTTTTTTTCCATTATCTTTACTACTTCCGCCTAAACTAATTTTTATATTTTCTATATTTTCAACAATTGTAGTTGTATTATTCGAAGAATTTTGAACCTGATTTCCATTATTTTCACTGTAATTAGAATTACTGTTTTTAGATATGACCTTAAAATCTATTTTATTTAAACTATATTCACTATTATCTAAAATTTCTAAATTAATTTCATCAATTACATATCCTTTTTGAGCTATTTTTGATTTTATATCTATTTTCAAATTTTCTTGATAAATATTTTTAATTGTGTCTTGATTATTCATACTTATACTTGATGTTTCAACACTTTTACTTGATTGATTATCAATATATGATTCAAGATTTACAGAATCTGTATTACCATTTTTCAATTTTCCAATAACAGGAGAAATTATTGTAAATAAAACAAAAATTCCAATTACAACTTTTACATATTTTCCATTCCCATTATTTGGTAAAATCATTTCAATTATGGTTGCAATAATAACTGATATTATTATTCCTTGAGTCCAATTATTAATAAATTGCATTTTTAAGCACCTCCAATCCTGCAAATTTGAAGTAATTTAGGTCATGGCAATTGTTTTACCAACCTCAATTGTTTCAAATTGTTTCTCTCCCAATTGTTTCACTTTTTCTTAAACAGATATCTTAACAATAATTGTAATTCCTATAATCAGCATAACAGAAACACTGCTTAAAATAGCAAGTAATAATTTAAAAGTATCACCCATGTGTCCAAGTAATTTAATAATTTTTCCATCTGCAATAGGTTGGCAAAGAGCAGAACCAAGATAATACATTGTCATTAATGTTACCAATTTAGTAATTGGGATAATACAAATTCCAATTATAATAATAACCCCAACCATTCCTAATGCATTTTTCAAAATCACACTACATCCCATTACAGTATCAACTGCATCACCTAAGATTTTTCCAACAACTGGTATGAAATTTGAAACAGCAGCTTTTGTTGTTTTTGCTGTAACACCATCTATACTACTACTTAAACTTCCTTCTAATGAGGCAACACCAACAAACAATGTAAGTATAACTCCAAGTACCCACACAGTACTTGATTTAAAGAATTTAGCAAGTTTATCAATTTGAACCTTATCTGAAATTTGTGAAACTATTCCCAACGCTGTAGATATTAAAACAATTGGGATTACAATATTTACAATAAAATTTCCTATAACTGTTATCATTAACAAAATTATAGGTTCGATTGTTGTTGCAGATACCATATTTCCTGTTGTTACCATTAAAGTTATTAAAATTGGAATTAATAAATTTATAAATGATACTAAATTCTGAATTGATTCTTTAACCATTATAATAATCTGTGAAAAGCTTGTCATTACAAGTGTTACAATCATTATATATTGAACATAATATGCAACTTGTGAAACACCTGTATTACCTAAACCATCACTTATACTTTTTAATATAGAATGAATTACAATAATTACAATTATGCTACTTAATATAGCTGCTGAATTTAAAACTTCTTTTCCTAAAATTCCAAGTAATAATTTTAGTAATTTTACATTATCAATACCACCTGATATAGCTGTTGTTAAAAGATTATTCAAATCAATTTCTGGCATTGATTTTTCTGTATATTTTTGAGATTGTTCTATAAATTCTTGAATTCCAAGATTTTGTTTTTGAGTATTAATTATTTGATTTTCATAATCTTCTGCTTTACTTACTCCTCCAATTATATTTATGTACCCAAATGGATTTATTACAAATATTAATTCTAATAAAATATAAATAATCACAACTTTTTTAATTATCCTTAGTAATTTAAGCTTTTTCCTCATGGCAACACACTTACAACCGTTTCTAATAAACTTGAAATGATTGGTATTGAAACTGTAATTATCATTATTTTTCCGCCAATATCCATTTTACTTGCAATTGAACTTTCTCCGACAGTCTTTGCAAATACTAACCGCAAATTCTGTGAGAATTGCAATTCCAGTGATTTTTAATAAAAGTCCAATAAATTGTGTATTTATTGATGTTTTATTTGCAAAATTATTTAACAAATTAACAATATCATATAATTTATCAAATACCATAACCATTATTATTACACTTGCTGCCAAAGAAGCATACATTGCAAATTCAGGCTTGTACTGTTTTAAAATAATAATTATAACTAATGAAATAAGTCCAACTCCTATTATTTTAACAATTTCCATCTTATGTAACTCACTCCTTTTTAATAATTACAAATTAAACATTGTTTTCACAGTATTAAATAATGTATTAATCTCTTTTATAACCATTGTTAAAACAATCACCAATCCTGCCAAAGTTGTCATCATTGCTTGATCTTCTCTTCCTGCTTTTGCTAAAACTTGGTGTAATACTGCAACTAAAATTCCAACACCTGCAATTTTAAATAATAAATCAATATTCATATATGTAATCAATCCTTGTAAAATAAATTTAGGTTTTTAACAAAGGTTTTACCTATAAACCTTTTTTTATTAATCAAATATGTCTTTTTTATCTGTTTCATAATTTATAATTTCAAATCAAAACAATAACAATAACTGCACCAATAATGGCACCTAATTTTTGATACATTTTCTCATTTTTATTTTTATCTTCACAAGCTTCACTAATCTGTTTGTCCAAAAAATTGCTAACCAATTTTATTTGGCTTATTTGTCCATCAACATCTGTTTTCCCAAGCATTTTTCCCAAAGATTTTATACAAATAATATCTTCTTTTTTTAAGTTTTCACAATTCATATCAATTGATTTTTCCCATGCTTTTCCTGCATACATTCCTTTTTCATTCATATTTTTAACTGTATCTGAAAATATTTTACCAACAGAATCATCTAATTTTTCTGCAATCTCACTAAATATGTCTGAGATTGTTTCAAATGAAAATTCAATTTTAACCTCAAACATATTTAACCCATTTTTTAATTGTTTTAAAATATCCACTCTTTTAGAATATCTTTTTGAAATTAATATTCCTATTATTGTGCTTGTACCAAAAACTGTTGCTAATAATATGAATTTTAGAATATACACTTTTTTCACCTCTTTTGTAAATTTATAATTTTAGTAACTTATAATTTTAAAAATCTATATTTTTTGCCTTTATATTATTTTCAATCAGCAAAACCTTAAATTTATTTCATTGTATTATATAATATATTCACATTTTTTGAATTTAGAACATATGAAACATTATTATCTTATATAAAACATATAATCTAATATTATTACATTACATAATACTCATATCATAATTAAAATAATTTATATAAAAATAAATTTATAAAATAACATTTTTCACACACCCTTTTTTGTTTGAATCCAAAAAAATAATTCTTTCAAAAATTCTTAAATTAATCAATTTGCTAATCTCTGGATTTGATTTTAAATCTTGTAAACTATTACCATGTGCAGTAAAAATCCCCTTAACACCTGAACATACTGCATAATTTATAACATCTGAATCATCTTTATTTCCAATTTCATCAGCAATAATAACATTAGGTGCTAATGACCTAACAGCCATTTTAATTCCAATAATTTTTGGAACATTATCAAGAACATCTGTCCTAATTCCAACATCATTTTGAGGAACACCTCTATGCATTGCTGCAATTTCACCTCTTTCATCAATTACAGATACATTAACACCCATAAAATTTATTTCAGGAATTCCGTTACTAATTTTATTAACAATATCTCTTAACATTGTAGTTTTACCTGCTCCTGGAGGTGATACAATTAATGTGTTATAAACAGTATTTTTAGAAATATCAATAATATATTGTAATAAAGGCATACTACAATTTGGAATTTCTTTAGCAATTCTTATATTTAAAGAATAAAGATTTGTAATATTTGAAACTCTTCCATCTTTAATAACAGTTGTACCACTAATTCCAACTCTATGACCACCTGGAATTGTTATAAAACCACTACAAATTTGATTTTGATATGTATATATAGAATTACTGCAAAAAGTTTGTAGAATATTTAAAATCTCATCTGTATTAACTTTATATTTTAAAATAATTTCATTTAATCCACATCTTAAAATAACAGGCTTGTCTACCCTAATTCTTATTTCTTCAATTTTTTCAAGATTAATATTATTCATTGCTTGAATCAATCCATCTGGAAAGCCTTTGATTATCATATTTTTAAGTAATTCTAATTTATTCATATTCAAAATCACTCCTATACAAAAAAACATACTATATAAAATATAGTATGTTTTTATTTTTTATTTTAGAACTTATTTAATTTAAATTTGTTATTATTCATCCCAGTTATGATATACATTAGTTACATCATCTAAATCATCTAACATATCTAAAAATCTTTCCATTTTAGAAACACCGTTTTCATCTAATGATGTATATGTTGTTGGAACCATTTGAACTTCTGCTTCTAGGAATTCAATTCCTTGTTCCTCTAATTTTTCACGAACTTGTGAAAAATCTTCTGGTGATGTTGTAATTTCATAAACTTCATCTTCTGCAGAAAAATCTTCTGCTCCACTTTCTAATGCTAACATCATTAAATCATCTTCTGATAATGATGTAGATTCTTTATCTATAACAATTACACCTTTTTTATTAAACATGTAAGATACACATCCTGATGTTCCTAAATTTCCTCCACATTTATCAAATGCATGACGTACATCTGCAGCTGTTCTGTTTTTATTATCTGTACTTCCTTCAACTATAACAGCTACACCATTTGGTCCATATCCTTCATATATTACTTCTTCATAATTTGCTGTATTTCCAGCACCTGAAGCTTTTTTTATTGCATTATTTATTGTATCATTTGGCATATTTGCAGCTTTGCATTTTGCTATAACATCTTTTAATTTTGAATTTCCTGCTGGATCTGGTCCACCATTTTTAACTGCTACTAAAATTTCTCTTCCAAGTTTTGTAAATATTTTTCCTCTTGCAGCATCTGCTTTTCCTTTTTTTGCTTGAATATTGTGCCATTTTGAATGTCCTGACATGATTTATTCCTCCTTTTTCATTTTGACATGATATGGTTATTATATCATAAAGTTTTTGGTTTGTGTAGTGTTTTTTTAAAAATAATTAAATACCTCACCTTTCATTAAGAAAAAGTGAGGTATCAATTAATTGTGTATTGAAATATACGGCTTAGTCCACAAAGACAAATCCACTTTCATTAAAAAGGTTTTCAGCAGGAATGCTGTCACATTCACCGTTTTCATACCTTATGAAATATAATGGTCTATTGTCTTTATTTCTCAAACCCCAGCCGATAATTTCAGCTGTATCTCCGCTACGAAAAGAAAAATAATGGTTAGCCCTTACCTTTTTGCCAATATTAGCAGTAATGCCATATTCCTCCGCCATTTTTTGCCTTTCCTGTGTAGTCATAAAAAATCCTCCTAAAAAATTATTTTTTGAGATGATAAAAAGGGTTCCTAATGAAAGAAACCCTTTTAATAATTTTATTACTGTATATGACAGTAAATTTTATTTTTTTAGTACAGTCTTGTCATACCTTGAAATTACAAATACCTTTGAAGCAGTTTCTTCAGGGAAACCAGCCTCAATCATCAGGTCATGTAATCCCCATGGACCTTCACCACGATATCCAACACAAAATGCATTAAGAACATCTATCTGATAACAAAAGCCTGGCTGTGTTTCAAACAAAAAACTTACCTTAATTGCATCATGCTCCATTGGGATGACCGTTACCTGAATAAGCTTTTCTAAAGGAAACATCCGGAGATGCTCGCAAGCAAAAGCCGTTGCACCTGTATCAACTATTGCCTTTAAATAAACTGTTTTTTCTTTCATAATTACTTTCCTTTCGCAATTGCATTTTAGATTTTTAGATTTTTTGATTTGTTAGCACTTGGCATAACGTATTTTTATTTTATCATATCAGCAGATTTTTGTCAACATAATATTTTATCTAATAAATATTTTTCTAAACTCTAACAATTCCACCCATAGTTCTATTCATATCACTATTCTCATATCCATTTAACACAACATCTCCACCTGATATTGCCACAATATCTCCACTATGAATATATTCTTTTTCTTCAGCTATTTGAACACCTTTTCCAATTATATCTTTTATAGAATCACATTCATCTTTTACCAAAACAGGAATAACATTATTAACTAAACCTAATTGTCTATATGTTTTCTCATTTTGTGTTACTGCATAAATTGGGCAACCAGGCATAAATCCTGCTAGAGTTTTTGGTGTATCTCCACCTTCTGTATATGCAAAAATTCCTTTAGCATCTAATTTTCTTGCAGCTGAACAAATTGCACTATCTAAATAAAATTCATAATTATCATATTCAGCATTTACTTCTCTTTTATCAACACGTTTTCCATAATTGATATCACTTTCAGCAGCCATAGCAATTTTAGACATTGTTTCAACACATTGTACTGGATATTTACCCATAGCACTTTCACCTGAAAGCATTATAGCACTTGTAACATCAAATACAGCATTTGCAACATCTGAAACTTCAGCTCTTGTTGGACGTGGATTATATGTCATTGTTTCTAACATTTGTGTTGCTGTTATAACAATTTTTCCTGCTTTATTACATTTTTTTATAATTTCTTTTTGAACAATTGGAACTTGTTCCATTGGAATTTCAACACCCATATCTCCACGAGCAACCATAACTCCATCTGTAACTTCTAATATTGAATCAAAATTTTCAATACCTTCTGTACTTTCAATTTTAGAAATTATTTTAATATTTTCTCCACCATTTTCATCTAAAACCTTACGAATTGCTAAAACATCTTCTTTACTTCTAATAAAAGATGCTGCAATATAATCAAAATCATGTTTACAACCATCTATTAAATCTTTAATATCTTTTTCTTTTAATGCTGGTAAATTAATGTGTGTTCCAGGAATATTAATACTTTTTCTATTTCCTAAATCTCCACCATTTATAATTTTACAAACAACATCTTTTCCATCTATTCTAATAACATCAAGTTCGATTTTTCCGTCATCAACTAAAATTACTGTTCCTGGTTTTACATCTTTATATAATTCCTTATATGTAACAGTTACCTTATTTGAATCACCTATGATTTCATCATTTACTAAAACAAATTCTTCACCTGCTGTTAATGTTACTGGATTTTCAATTAATTTTCCTGTTCTAATTTCTGGTCCTTGTGTATCTAACAAAGTAGCTACTGGTAATCCTAATTCTTCTCTTGCTTGAACAAAAGGAGTGAAATATTGTTCTTGATCTTCAAAAGAACCATGTGAAAAATTGAATCTTCCTACATTCATTCCTGCTAACATCATTTCTTTTAAAACTTCTTTATCCTTTGTAGCTGGACCTATAGTACATACAATTTTTGTTCTCTTCATTTTTTATTCCTCCAATACTATTTTATATGTGCTTTTTTAAAATAGTTACACATATGTTATTAATCAACGTTAATAATTATAGCATTCATTTTAGTTATTTTCAAGGATTTTTCGACATTTTTTTGAAATGAAACATTTGAGGACAGAGCAATTTTTGTTCCATCTTCAAATGTTTCAAATTTTTTATTTTTCAATCCATTTAACTAAATCTAAATTTTCTGAATCCAAAATCATTTCATGTTTAGGCATAACTCTAAAAGTATAACCATAATCCCCACCTGTTGTAAGCTCAACCTGTGCCTCATAAATATAAGTTTTTTCAGGCTCATTAGAATCCTTCAATTTCATAGGAATAATAGAAACATTATTAACAATTCCATTTTCCCCAATTTGTCCATAATAAACTTCAACCTGGATATTATCAGGACTTATATTAGAATTAGGTAATTTAACAGAACACTTTACTTTTATAGTTTTTCCAGCATCAATTGTTTCATTATCAACATTATTTTCTTGTGATATAACAATCTTATCAAATTTACTTGTAATCATTTTTTTCCATTCATTAAATTGTACCACATTTTCTAAATCACTATAATATTTATTAGTCAAATTACATAATGGCATATATAGATTATTTACATAATCAACAACCATTCTAGAAGTACTAAATTTTCCACCTGTTGTAATTATAGATTCTTTCATTCTATTTAACCAAGAATCAGAATATCCTCTATCATTTTTGTTATAATAACTTGGAATAATTTTCTTTTCTAATGTATTATAAATACTTTCACTATCATCATTATCTTGAATTTCATAATTATCATAATTAGAGTTTACACCAATTTTCCAGCCATTATTTGCATTATATCCTTCAGCCCACCAACCATCTAAAATACTGAAATTTATAACACCATTAACAGATGCCTTTTGTCCACTTGTACCAGATGCTTCCATTGGTCTTCTTGGATTATTTAACCATACATCAACACCACTTATTAAATATCTAGACATTCCAATACTATAATCTTCTAGGAAAAACACCTTTCCTTTAAATTGAGGTTTCATTGAAATTTCATTAATAAATTTTATTAATTCTTGTCCTTCTTTGTCAGCTGGATGTGCTTTACCTGCAAAAATCAATTGAACAGGCTTATCTGAATCACTTAAAATTTGAGTAATTCTTTCCAAATCTCTGAAAATTAATGTTGCTCTTTTATATGTAGCAAAACGCCTTGCAAACCCTATTGTTAAAGCATTTGGGTTTAAGCCTGAAACTACTTTAGAAATTTCATCATAAGTATATCCATTTCTTTTTAATCTAGCTGCTGTATTATCTTTCACAATTGCAAGCAATTTTCTTTTTCTATCAATATGAGCATCCCATAATTCTTTATCTGGAATATTTTTTATATTTTTCCATACATTATCATCATAAATCATATCTTGCCAAAATGGAATTAAATATTTATTATACAATTTTTTCAAATTTGGAGCAAGCCATGTACATGTGTGAATTCCATTTGTTACATAAGTTATTGGAGATTCATGTGCTATAATATTTGGCCACACTTCAGCAAATAATTCTCTTGAAACAGCACCATGTAATTTACTTACACCATTTTTCTTGCCAGAAATCTTCAAAGCCAAAATTCCCATATTAAATCCACTTTCACCAATTTTAGCATTTGGAGCCATTCCTAATTTGAAAAATTCCTCTTTTGAAATTCCAAATTTATCCCAAAATTTATTAAAATATGTTTCAACAAGAGGTAATGGAAAAATATCATTTCCAGCAGGAACTGGTGTATGTGTTGTAAACACTGTTTTTGATGAAACAATATCTTTTGCAATATCAAAAGATACTTGTTTTTCTTGCATAATTTCATTTATTAATTCTAAAATTAAGAATGATGAATGTCCTTCATTCATGTGATATACTGTTGGATTTAATCCTATAGTTTTCAACAATTTTGTACCAGCCATACCTAATACAATTTCCTGTTGTATTCTAGTTTCTTGATTTCCACCATATAATGTTGATGTAATTTTTCTATATTCTTCAATATTTTGTTCAACATCAGAATCCATTAAATATAAATTTACCCTACCAACACTAATTTTCCATACTTTCAAATACAAAGTACCTTTTGGCAATTTTACATCTATAAGAAGATTTTCACCTTTATCATTTTTTACTTCTTTAATTGGTAATGAACTTATATCCAAATTTCTATATTCAGTCTCTTGTTCACCATAAGCATTTATTTTTTGATGGAAATATCCATTTTTATATAATAATCCCACAGCAACCAAAGGAACTCCTAAATCACTTGCAGATTTCAAATGATCACCTGACAAAATTCCAAGTCCCCCTGAATAAATTTGAACTATTTCATCTAATCCATATTCAGCTGAAAAATATGCTATTAAATCATTTTTATTATCTGGATAATTCTTAGAAAACCATGTATTTTTGCTATTCATATAATTATTAAAATTACCCAATAATTCATCATATTGTTTTAAAAATTCATTATCCCCTAATATTTGATTTAATTTTTCCTGAGAAATTAATTTTAAAAACTTAACAGGGTTTTTCTCAACCCTTTCCCATAAATCTGCATCTATTTTTTTAAATAATCTTAAAAATTCTGAATTCCATGACCACCATAAATTATTTGCAACTTTTGACAAATCTCTTATTCTCTCTGGTAATTGTGGTGTTACTGTAATCTTGTTAAACACATACATTATTACATTTCCTCCTTTGTTATTTGCTCATTTTTTCTTAAGTAAACTTCTCTATTTTTTATATTCTAATTATCTATTATCTTGTGAAATTTGTCAATTGTTTTAGAATAAAATTTGTGGACAATTGTGGACGCGTCCCAATTGCACACATTGTGCAATGTGGGACGCTTTTTAATTATTTTTATATTTTGTGGAAGGCTGTTTTTTATATTAATATATTAAATTCAATTAATCTATATTTTCTCCCATATTGCTGTAAGTGTATGATTTTTGTTTTGTGTTATTTTGGTTGAATTTGTGACATAAAATGGTTCATATTCTGTTGATTGATTACCTTTTTCTACTTGAATGTTTGTTATTTTTACTTCATCTGATATTAAATCAATATTATAAAAGCTTACTCCAAAAAATCCATATATTCTTCCGGTAAATTTTCCTTCAATATCAGCTCTAATTGAATACATTTCATTATGTTCTAAATTAAATAATTCATTCGAACTACTAAAATAATTCTTTTCATCAGTTTTTTTAATTACAATTTCATCACCAGTCACTTTTACAAATTTTCCCTTCTTAGCAAACCACTCCAAATTAAGCATATTTTTTCCATTCCATCCTAAAAATTTATAACCATCTCTAGTAGGTACAGGCAAATCTCCATAAACATCACCATAATTCACCTTTTTTACAACATTTTCTGAATTACCATATCCATTCAAACTTCCTCCAGCTAAATCAAAAGTAACCTCATATTGACCATCATCAGGATTTTCAGCCACTTGTTTTGCATTGACATTCATTGATAATAATATTTCTTTTCCCATCCATTTACTATCAATCATATCATTTTGAGTTTTTTCTTCATCAGTACTACCAGTTTCATAATCCCATTTCCAATATATAATTTTTTCACTTACCTTATTTGTATCACTTTGTAAAATATATCCATTTAAATTAATAGAATTGTCACCATGATAAATTGCATTTTTCATTTCAGCATCTGAATAAAAAATTAGATTTTTGGGAAATTTTTCATTATTCTGAACATCAATATCCATATTTATATCATATCCAAGAGAAACTTCTGAACCTGTACCATCTATTATAATTTTAAAAACCCCAGATGTTCCAGGTCCAACAAATCCATCCTCAACATTTGCTTGTTGCTGGTTTTCTATTCTTGTGTCTGCTAAATTTATTGTGAAATTTTCGTTTGATTGACCATTTACTTTAAAACTCCATTGTGCAATTTTTGCCTCTGTTCTGCCATGTAAAGTTGTTACATATTTTGCATATGCAATTCCTATTATTGTGACAATTAATATTAAAATACAAATAGAACATATACTTATAATTTTCTTTTTCATATGTGTACACTCCTTCTTTTCTTTTAAATATAAGTGTTTTACAAAATGTGCATTTTTATAAAACTTATCATTAAGTTAACGAAAAAAGTTTTTTTTTTTAATAGCCTTTCATATCAATTTTTACAAATTCTAACCAAAAAAGACTTAGAAATTGCTAATCTAATATTAATATTAGATTAGCCTGATTTTCTAAGTCGTTTTTTTATTCAATTTTTAATTTCACTTATACAATATAAAATATTTAATATAAAAAATTCCTACTTCAAAATTAATCTCATATTTTTTTTACAACACACAACCAATTTTATATTTAACAAATATCTATTTTAATTTCATTATTTCTTCTTTAGATAAATTTGTAACTTTCATTATTATTTCTATTTCAATATTTTCATTTAACATTTTTTTAGCCAATTCTTCTATTGCTCTTTTTTGACCAAGCTGCATTCCCTGTTGTATCCCTTGTTCTTTTCCGATCTCAATTCCTCTTTCAATTCCAATCTCAATACCTCTAACTTCAATAGCTTTTTGGTCCATTATATACTTTTGCCTCAAATCTGCCAATTCTCTTTCATGTTCATCATTACTTATT
>CAKOWZ010000028.1 GCA_934129745.1 uncultured Clostridia bacterium | reverse complement strand
TACTAACAGCTCGCCACTATCAGGCACTGTAAGGGACTTTCACCCTCAAGTTGTTGCCCATGCTGGGCACACTAAAAAAACCAGACAAGAAAATTTCTCATCTGGTTTAAATACTAGACATATTAACCCTCATTATGTCGTTGCCATGGTTTCCACATAATGGCAAAGTTCTCTGATTTTCATCTTCGTCTTTACCATGTGATCAATAATCTCTCTGTTAAAAAGATTACGATTCATGCCCGAATCATAAGAAATCGCCTTAATCTCTTTTATTTCAGGCAATATACTTATAGCAATTCTTCTCCTTTCCTCAGGAGATACAGAACCCAGAGCCCTCAAGTCCTGTTCAAAATATTCCAAACAAGTCTGGAATTTCGGCAGTTCCTGTCCCCAAAAGAACTCATTAAGTTCTTTGTTCTTTGTTTCTGATGGACACTGATAAGCATCTTTAATTTTCCCAGCAGTTTCTGAGAAAAAGTGATATGCTGCTAATTTGAATGTATGCGTTGTTTTATTTACTAACACATTCACAGAATTAACATCCATTGTTTTAATCATAAAAAATCTTCTCCTTCATAATAGTGAATTTGGTTTATGTTCGTATGAGTTAATTTTTTAGAACTAAGACCTCCTGTTCAATTAATATATCTATATACAATTCAAAAATAACATCAACTGCTATTTTTAATTGATATTTTAGTATTTTCCAATGTGCTTAGATTAATTTAAAATATTAAATAATCTGTAAAACAATTTGGCAATAAAAATATTATACAACTTTTTATGTAAATTGTCAACAAGATTGTAAACTCTTTCCATATTATGTATAGTATTTTCAAAAATATTTCATATTATTAATTATATGTTTATAAAATTAATAATATTCCTATTTTACAAATTTTCTCCATATACTACTAAAAACTAAAACACCAATATATACAATAACAATACTAGCACCTGTTGGCAAATTCAAAACTGATGAAATAATTAATCCAAATAAAAAACACAAAATCGAAATTGCAACAGACATAATTGCCATTCCTTTAAATGAATGAGTAAGTTTTCTAGCAATAATTGCAGGAAAAACTATAAGACTTGAAATAAGCAATGTTCCCATCATTCTCATTCCTATAACAACAACTAATGCTGTAAAAAGCGCTATTAAAAATTGATAAAAAGTAACATTAATTCCACATACTTTTGCATATTTTTCATCATATGTAATCATAAATAATCTGTTATAAAAAAACATATACACCAAAATAAGCAAAATTGAAAGAACTACACTTATTACTACATCACTAATTGACATTGTTAAAATACTTCCAAACATATAATTATAAACATCTATATTAAAACCACTTGATATTGATGTTATAATAACCCCAAATGCAAGTGCTCCTGCTGATACAAGTGCAATTGTAATATCACCTGCTTCACCTTGTTTTTGACTAATTATCAAAATTATAAATGATGCAATAACAACAATTGGAATTGCTACATACATTTGTGGTAAATTAAATACTAATGCCAGTGATAATGCCGCAAAAGCTACTTCACCAAGCCCATGTCCTATCATTGAATATCTTTTTAAAACCAAAATCACACCTATTAATGCAGCACATAGTGATATTGCAATTCCACTTATTAGTGCTCTTTGCATAAATGGGTATTGTAATAAATTTATTAAAAACTCCATTTTTATTTCCCTTCTTTTATAATTATAATATCTATTTTTAATTTATATAAATTTTTATTTAGGTTACTATATTTTAAGAATGAAATTTAGAACCATCCCATTTTTCCCATTTTTCTAAACTTCCATCAAATCTAATTTTACCAGCTAATTCAATAACACGAACATTTTTATTTTCAATTTCATCTAAATCATGTGTTGCCATGATAATTGTAAGATTAGACTCATTATTTAATTTATTTATAATATTATAAAAATCTTTAGCAATATTTATATCAAGGCCACTACATGGCTCATCTAATATCAATAATTTTGGATTTCTAATTAATGCTCTTGCTAACATAACACGTTGTCTTTGTCCACCTGAAAGTTCTCCAATTTTTTTGTTAATAATATCTGTAATATTTAATAATTTACAAACATTATTAAAATTCACAAAATCGTCTTTTCTATAAAAAGGTAATTTTCTGTGTTTTTGAGTACCTGTCATAATAATTTCTTTTGCTGTTGCTGGAAAATTTATATCAATCAAATTATTTTGAGCTAAATATGAAATTTCTTCTGGTTCAAGATTTTTCTTAATTTCTCCATTATCTTTTTTATTAAGTCCTATTAAAGTTTTTAATAAAGTGCTTTTACCAGAACCATTTTCTCCTACAAGACAAATATATTCACCTTGTTTTATATTAAAAGAAATATCTTGAATTGCAACATGTCCATTATATGATGTTTTTAAATTCTTTATTTCTATTATGTTTTTCATTTTTAATCACATTCCTTTCTAGTATATAAATACAAGATTTATGATAAAATCTTACATATTTTATTATTTAATAACCTGGATATACTAATTAATTTAAAGATTGTTTTAAATTTTCTAAATTTTTTCTCATCATACTTACATATGTTTCACCATTTTGTAATTCATCTTTTGATAAATTATGAATTGTATTAAATACCAACATTTTTGCACCAGTTGCCTCTGAAATTGTTTTAGCAATATTTCCTGTTGTATATTCTTTATAAAAAACTACTGGTATTTTGTTTTTATTTATATAATCAATTACTGATTTAACCTGTAATGTGCTTGGTTCTGCACCTTCTCCACATGTATCATATGCACTTATAAATTGTAAATTATATCTTTCTACAAAATATGCATATGCAAATGAGCCTCCAAATGCTATCTTTTTTGTTGGTGATTGTTCAACTGTTTGTTCAATTTCTTTATCTAATTGAGCAATTTGATTAATATAATTATTTGCATTTTTATGATAATATTCTGTATTATCTGGGTCTATTTTACATAATTGTTTTTCTATTTGTTCCACCATTTTTATTGCATATTGTGGATTTAACCAAATATGTGGATCATATGTATGTTCATGAGTTTCTTTATGTGACTCTTCATGTGATTTTTCATTTAATTTTTCCTGTATTTCATCATTTTCTCTTTTATTTTCTTCTTCATTTTCATGTTCTTCTTCAAATTCTTCAGTTTTTATAAGTTCAACAGATTTAGATAAATCAATAACATTAATATTATTTTTCATACCAGAAATTAAATTTTCAGCCCATGGTTCCATTTCCTCACCTGTATATATAAACATATCTGAATTATTAATCATCACCATATCTTGTGGTGTTGGCTCATATGTATGGCTTTCAGAACCTGATGGAAGAAGTAATTTAACATCTACTTTATCTCCACCTATTTGTTTTGCAAAATCATATTGAGGAAACAATGTTGCCACAATTTGTATTTTATCGTTTTTATTATTTTCCATTGGATTATTAAATTTTAAAAGTATAGATGTTATAATTATAAAAATTAAAATTAAAACCCCTAAAAATGCTATATTTTTTTTCATAGATTTCCCTCCAGTATAATATATTTTTAATAAATTTTATAAATATTTTACTTTTCTTTACATTCCTGACATATGCCATAAAAAATAGTTTTTATACTATCTAATTCAAAACCATGTTGTTTTGTAATATGATTTTGTACTTCTTTAAATTCATTACATTCTAAATGTATAATTTTATTACATTTTTCGCATTTCAAATGAAAATGTTCTATACAATTTTTTTCCTCAATATATTGATAACAACTACAATTTCTTCCTTCAACCATATATTTTTTTATAATACCTTGTTTTACCAAATCATTTAAAAATCTATATACAGTTGCTTTTCCAATATTTTCATTTATTAAATTAAAATGTTTTAAAATCTCTTCTGCAGTGATATTTGAATCCTGATTTTTTTTCATATAATTTAGAATTTTTTCTCTTTGTTTTGTATTATATCTATTTTTCAATTTTTATACACCTCTTAGAATTTGAAACTAAGTATCATTTTACCATTTTTTAGTGAAATGGTCAAGCAAAAAAAATATTTTTGTGAAATAAATAACTTAATTCACAAAAATATTTTTTAGATATATTAATATATAATTTTTTTGATTTATATATTATTTGATTTTGATAATTAAAACTGAGTAATTTCAATACTTTCAATTATAACATCATCAACAGGTTTATCATTATTATCTGTTTTACATTCAGCAATTTTATCAACAACATCCATACCTTCTATAACTTGACCAAACACAGTATGTTTAGTAAATAAATGCATACTTCCACCATAAATTTTATATGCATCTACTAAATTTTGTGGATAACCATATTGTAAAAGAGTTTTTACCATTGATTCATCATATTTTGCTTGTTCAATAAAAAATTGGCTTCCATTTGTATTTGAACCTGCATTTGCCATACATAAAGCACCTCTATATGGAACTAAATCATATGAAAATTCATCTTCAAAATCTTTTCCCCATATACTTTCACCACCAGCACCTGTGCCTGTTGGATCACCACCTTGAATCATAAAATCATTTATAACTCTATGAAATGTTAATCCATTATAATAACCTTGTTGTGCATGTGTTACAAAATTCTCAACAGCTTTTGGTGCAATATCTTTAAAAAATTTTACTTTTATATCACCATAATTTTTTATGTGAAGAATAGCAATTGTATCACCTTTTTCAGGGTCTGCCATCTGTTTTTTAGCTGATTCAACAAAATTTAATTTTGTTACATCAATATCTTCATTTTCTGAATTATCTTTTTCATCATTTGAATTATTTGTTCCATTAGACTTGTTGGAATTGCTTGTTTCATTAGAATTATTTGATTTATTGTTTTGATTTGAACTATTTTCACATCCTGTTAAACTTGCAATCATTATAATCATAACAAATAACACTAAACATTTTTTTAAAATATTCATTTTTATTCATTCCTTGTATAATTTATTTAGATTTTTTTGATGGATTTACCTATAAACCAATTATAATTTATAAATTATATACCAATAATTAAATATAGTTATCATAAAAATTATATACTATATATTTCATATATTATATAAATTTTAATCAAAATTAATATTCTTCAATTTTGACACACAATTTTTCACTATCTGCATATAATTTTTCAACCTCAATTTTAGTAATTTGAGTATCATCTTTAAATGCAAATTTATTCATTGCATCTAAAACAATTTTTACAACATTATCAATATCTGGCTTTTTTGTTGGACTAATCTTATTTTCAAGCATTTGTTCTTTCATTATTTTACTAGCAGATTTTGGTACTTCAAAATATGCAGTAATACTAACCTTTGCCCTGCCTTCCATTGTTTTATATCTAGGATATTTTAATAAAAAATATTGTTCAACCAAATTTTCATAATCTTTAGTCCTGGTTGGTGTATATACTTGTCCTGTATAACTATTTAATCTTGGTCTTCCTTTTCCTATAATTTTTGCTGGGACTTCAAATTCATAAACCATTTTTTCCTCCGTATATTTTGATAAATGTAATTAATCAATTATTTAACTTTTTCAACTAAAATCATATTATAAACATAATTTTCATAACCTGTTTTTATAGTTTTTTGGCTAATTAGCTTGAAATCATCATTATTATAAACTTTATTATAATAATCACCATTTTCAGAATCTATAATCCAAATTCTTCCTGTACATTCATTTAAAAAATCTGTATTAGTATAAATTTTTAGTTGATTTCCAAAAGCTTTATATGCTTCTTCAACTCCCCAATTTGATGGATTATAATAAAATTGCTTGTTATTTGTAAAATTTAAAGCAACAACAGAACCTGTTCCAAAATTTGATTCATCAAAAACAATAACATCTTCTGGTAAAACATTTTGTTTTAAATATTCTATTGGTAACATATTATTTTTATCATATGCTTCTTTAACTTGTTTATAATTACTACAAATACTTAATATAATTGTGATTAAACATATTGTTCCAATTATATATTTGTTTTGTTCTTTTCCTAAGAAATAGCTTATAAAGAAGATAAATAATCCTGTTATTACAAATAAATATCTATAATACAAAATTGATGTTTTTAAAACTGCTGTAATAACCACTGCTGCTAAAATAACTGCAAAATATATTAATATTGAAATTATAGCTATTTTATTATTTAAATTTTCACATTTTATTTTATCATTATTTTCTGTGTTTTTATTTTGTTTTTCTTTTATTTCTGTGTTTGGTTTTATTTTATCATTTTCTTTCTGACAATTTTTCTTATGATTTCTAGTCAAACTTCTAATAATAATAAATACATATAAACAGATAACTGAAATAAATCCAACCATTTCTTTTAAATTACCAGAGAACTGAGTTCCAATTAATTGATATAATGTTTTAGGAAACTCAAAACCAATCCAAAATCCCTTAGAAACATTTGACATTTGTTTCATTAAACACATAATCCATGGTAAATATGCAATTAATTGAATTACACCAGAAATCAATATTTTAATAATAGATTTAACTCTTTTTTGTCTAATTAAGCAGATTAATAAAACACAATTTATAATACCTGCTGCCATTAATCCATAATAATGAGTATAAATACTTGCTAAACTTGATAAACAAAAAATTATCCAGTTTGAAATTTTTGAGTCATCTTTAAATAATCTATATGCATATATTCCAGTTAATGTAACAGTTACAATTGCTAATGAATACATTCTTATTTCAGCTGAATATATACATATAATTGGCATGAAATATGCAAAAAATGAGAATAAAGCACCAACTTTTTCTCCAAAATCTTTTCTAATATGTGTAAAACCTAAAATTCCTAATATTGAAATACACACTCCTGAAAAAATTCTATAACTTATAATAATTCCATTTAATGATAAATTTAAACTATGTCCTATTATGTAAATAATATGTAAAATCCAATAATATAAAACAGGATGAACATCATTTCCACCAATTGTCCATATATCTGAAAAATATTTATCAGCTATCCCAACTGAATATGCCTCATCAAACCATAAACCTGGATGAAAAAGACTTATACAATTAAATAGTATTCCTATAATTATTATTGCTATATGTATTTTTTTTATATCTTTTATTTTTTTCATTTTCTTATCCTTTCACTTTTATTTATGTGCAATTGGGGACGCGTCCCAATTGCACACTTAATCACCCAAACAAATTCCAATATTTCTTGCAGTTTTAACTAAATCATTATCCATATTAACTTTTCTGATGTTACTTTCTGCTGTGTTTCCTGATACTGCTCCAATAACTTTATTATTTCCGACAACATCTTCTAAAGAAACACAATCTAATTTACCATCTTTAATTACAGTTAAAACATTAAATTTGCCTTGTAGTGCTAATTCCATGGCTTTTGAGCCATATTTAGTTGATAGAACTCTGTCAAAAGCTGTTGGTGTTCCACCTCTTTGTATATATCCTAAAACTGTACATCTTGATTCTAGTCCTGTTAATTGTTCTAATTGTTTTGCAACAATATTTCCAATTCCTCCAAGTTTGGTATTATCAACACCTGTTCCATTATTTCTTGTTCCTTCAACAGTAATTGTTCCTCCTTTTGGCATTGCACCTTCTGCAACAACTACAATACTAAAGTTTTTTCCCATATCACGTCTATGGTTTATTTTTTCAACTGCTTTATTTATATCATATGGTATCTCTGGTATTAAAGCAACATCTGCACCTCCAGCAATTGCTGATTCTAATGCTATCCAACCAGAATATCTTCCCATAACTTCCAAAACCATTATTCTATGATGTGTTTCACCTGTTGTGTGTAATCTATCTAATGCATCTGAGGCAACTGATACTGCTGTATTATACCCAAATGTAATATCTGTACATGCAACATCATTATCAATTGTTTTTGGTACACCTATTACATTTATTCCTTTTAATGAAAAATCTCTTGCAGATTTTTGAGTTCCATCACCACCTAATGTAAATAAACAATCAAATCCGTCATTTTTAATATTTTCTACACATATATCTGACAAGTCTTTGTAAACAACTTTTCCATCTAATTGTGTAACTTTATAATTAAAAACATTTGCATTTGTTGATGAACCAATAATAGAACCACCTTTAGGCAAAATTCCTGAAGCTCTTCTGCTATCTGATGTACTTAATGGAACATAATCATTTTTTAATAAACCTCTATATCCATCTATAAATCCATAACATTCTACTCCATGTTCTTCTGCTGTTTTTACAATCGCTCTTATAACTGCATTAAATCCTGAAACATCTCCTCCATTAGCTAATATTGCAACTTTTTTCACCATTTTTGAATTTCCTCCTTTGTTTTCCATTGTATTCCTAATTATTATATCAATTTTTTTTAATTTTACAACACATAATAGTAATTTTTTATAATTAAAGGCAAAGGAACTATCATATTTCCTCTGCCTATATATATCATTCTTTCTTTAATTTTAAATTGCATTTTAATTTATTATCATAACTTAAATTTTAAATTTGAATTGTAAATCACCTAATTTATCAGTTGTTACATAACCTGGTTGTGCATTTATAACATCTGGAATTCTGTTTACAATTGTTGCACAAGTTAATTCAACTGTTGAAGGTCTTGCAACTGTAATTGTTGTATTAGGTTCACCATATACTGTCCATTCATTTTTGTCATAATCATCTTTTGAATATACTTTTCCTATACATTCTGATTCAATTATAATTCCTTCTTCTGTTTCAGTTGTTACAACAGCACTCATTCCTGTAGCATCACCAGCTTTTACAGTTACACCAAGTGTACTTGAATAAATATCTTCTTTATTAGTTGTTGGAATTGTAACTTGTGTTTGTGATTTAATAGTTAATCCTAATTTTTCACATAACCAGCCATTTGTATTCCACATATATGATGGTAAATAATCACCACTTTGAATTATTTTATTTCTTTCTTCATCACTTATTTTATCTACAACAGCAACTTGTTTGTCAAATTCATCTAATGTAAGTCCTGCACCATGTGCATTTGCTAAAGCGATACCATAATCTTCTACATTATAGCTTGTGCTTCCTTTTATTTTTGTTATTTTTTGAGTAGAGCCTGCAATACTTGTTATTAATTGTCCCCAATAAATATCTTGATATCCTGAACCTGTTATTGTACATCCATTTTGTTTTGCTAATTCATCTATCTTTTTAGTTAGATTTGGATTTGAATTCCATGGGAAAAATGCTTCTTCACATGTGCTTATTGCATTTATTCCTAATTTTGCACATAACATAAATGGTCCCTCTAAATCTTTTAATAAACTCATTGTTTCAACAACACATATATCTGGTTTTACTTGTTTTAGCATTTCTTCTGCATCTTCAAATGATGTTACTTTTACATTTTTATTTTCGCAACCAATTATTTCTCCAATATCTTTTCCTATTACAGCTGGATTTACATCAATAGCTCCTACAACCTCTCCACCTTTTTCATAAACATACCTCATAGTATATTTAGCCATTTTTCCTGTTCCAAATTGAACAACTTTCACTTTATCTTTCATATCTTTACCTCCTAAAAATATTATTTACAGAAAGTCTTTTCTTTATGTATGTTAAAATAATATCATAAGAGATTTTTATATTCAATAAAATTATTATATTTTTTTATTTATTTTAAAGCTTGTTGCATACAAGTATAAACTTTTGTTGGCCATGAATTTGGATTACAATAACATCTACCAACACCAGTTATTGTAGAACCATGATAAAAACTTGCACCTGGTGTTAAATATTTTTGACCTAATAAACTTATCATTGCTTCAAATCCTTGTTCATCTGTTTCATAAGGAATTAAATGACCACCTGTCATTAAACTTGAATAATTATGTGTATTTTGATGTTGTGGTGCTGTACACCATGCTGATTCTATTCCACAAATACCTAATACAAATATTTCATTTACATTATATTTTTGACATAAATCCCAAATGCAACCTGCATTTTTTGCTAAAATACCTGTTGAATCACATTTCATGTTTTGTACTAAATCAATAAAATCTTCTCTTGATAATCCACATGGTTTTGAAACATCCATATCAAAACTGATTTTTAGCTCTTCCCTTTTTATATATTCTTTAATTTCAGTATATTCTTCAGTTTCATTGTTATCTAATTCTGGATTTGTATTAACATAAATTTTAGATGATACCCTGTCAATTTGTGAACGACTTGATACTACTCCATTTTTTACTATTGAAGCTGTTCTTTGTTCTTGAATATTTTGGTAATTTGATTCTTGAGAATTTTCTGTGTTTTGATTTTCAGTTGTCTCCATTTTTTCGTTTTCTTTAGTTTTTTCATCATCTTTGATTTCACTGTTCTCAATTACACTATTTTCAACATTTTCAGTTTCTTCTAATTTTCCTAATTTTTCAGTTTCATCCAAATCTTCAACTATTTTAATCATATTATTTTTTTCATTTTCTTCGATATTAGCTAATTGTATTATTTCAACATTTTCAAATTTTATAGCTGATATCCATGATATTGATATAGTTAATATCACAGCAACTATTATCATTATCACTAAAATTTTATTATTTTTCAATTTAATTACACCTCTTTTTAAATTTTTCACAGCAGTACTATTTTACCAAATTTTTTATTAAAAGTCAAATATAATCCGAAAATTTATTCGATTAAAATTTAAAAAGTACCTTAATTAAACATTTAAAACAATTGGGACAGTATAATTTTGTTCTACTTAAAACAAAATTGCACTGTCCCAAAATGTTCCATTTTTTATCTAATCTTTTCAATCACTTCATCAATATTCATAACAACTTGCTCACCAGTTTCCATATTTTTCAAAGAAACTGTATTATCTCTAACTTCATCTTCTCCAATAATAATAACATAAGGAATATTTAATTTATTAGCATATTTAAATTGATTTTTAATTTTTGTCTTATCAGTATACACTTGTGTATTAATACCTTTTTCTCTTAATTTAGTAGCAACTTCAATACTTTTACTAAAATCATCAACCATAGAAACAATCATAACCTTTGAAATAGCTCTATTTCCCGCTTCTATAATTTTGTTATCAGTCAATTGGAAAAACAATCTAGTCAAACCAATTGAAATACCAACACCAGGCATTTTTTTGTCTGTATAATATTCAGATAAATTATCATATCTACCACCTGAACATACACTACCTAATTGTCTATATTTATTCAAAAACGTTTCATAAACAGTGCCTGTGTAATAATCTAAACCACGAGCAATTGTCAAATCAATTTTATAATTTTCAAAAGGAACTCCAAATAAATTAATATTTTTAGCAACTTCTTCTAATTCATTAACACCTAGTTCAAATAATTCATTTGAAATTTTAAGATTTCTTAAACTTGAAATTGTTTGTTCAATATCACCTGTAATTGAAATAAAATTCATAATAGTATCTATTTTTTCTTGATTTATACCTAATTCTTGAATTTCTTTAACAACATTTTCTTTACCAATTTTATCAATCTTGTCAATAATTCTTAAAATATCAACTGAATTATCTTTTAATTCAAGATATTCAAATAATCCATTTAAAATTTTTCTATTATTAATACTAATTGTAAAATCATCAAATCCTAATTCTTTAAAAGTATTGTAAATAACACTTGGCATTTCAGCATCATTAATTAAACTTAATTCATTTTCACCAATTATATCTATATCACATTGGTAAAATTCACGATATCTTCCACGTTGAGCTTTTTCTCCTCTATACACTTTTCCTATTTGATATCTTCTAAATGGAAATGTTAAATTTGGATAATATTCAGTTACATATTTTGCAAGTGGTACAGTTAAATCAAATCTTAATGATAAATCTGAATCTCCTTTATTAAATCTATAAATTTGTTTTTCTGTTTCTCCTCCTGCTTTTGCAAGCAATACTTCTGATGATTCTATTATTGGTGTGTCTAATGGTAAAAATCCAAATTTTTCATATGTTTTTTGAATTTTTTCTCTCATTTCATTGAATAAAATTTGTTCATTTGGTAATAATTCCATAAATCCTGGCAATGTTTTTGGTAATACTTTTTCACTCATAATAATTCCTCCTATTTTTTTACATTTTCTTATAAACATTTTTATAAATTTATGTAGATTTTATTTTTACATAGTTTATTTTATATATTAAATATATTCAAAAAAAGCTATGTAAGTTTTTATTTTATAACCTACATAGCTTTATATTAATGCATTGTAGGCACGATTTTTAGCACTCGTACCTACGCAATTTTTACGCTATACAAGTGCTCCTACAATGATGATGTAATTTAATATTTTTTACTAAATTCTTCATTATAACAACCTTCTTTTCTTTGAACTGTTTTTATGATAACATCTATTGAATGGATTTGTCAAGGCTTTGCTAGCATTTTTTCATGTCTTTATCCCAAGCATTTTTTATAATTTCTCCCATATAGCTTTTAAAACATGATTATTTTTTTGAACAACTTGTGTTGAAGCAGTAATTATATATGGTTCATATGTTGTTGCTTCTGTTCCTTCTTCTATTTGGATATTTGATATTTCAGAATACCATTCTTTATATACATCTATATTATATGAAATTGTATATGTTGTATTAATCTTTAAATCTTGTATTTTAATTGCAATTCCTCCATCTTTTTTATCACCATTCATAGCTATTCTTACTGTTGAATATTCTGGTTTCATTAAAAATTTATATTTTATATATCCTTTTTGATATGACAATTTTTCTTCATTCTCAATATGTTTTCCTTGAGAATTCCATATTTGAAACTTAATTGATTGATCTTTAGTATTATCTGATTCACGTAGATCAATAATTATCTTGTTATTTAAGAATTTTACCACATTACTATTGCTATTCCCATCTCTTTTTATATTTCCAGCAAGATTTTTTCCATTCCACCCAACAAATCTATACCCTTCTCTAATAGGCACAGGCAAATCTCCATATTCATCAGCAAATTCTACAACTTTACTAGTTAAACTAGCATTTCCATACCCTTGTAAAACTCCACCATTTGCATCAAAAACAACCTCACACTGATTATTATTAAAAGTTTCCTCAACTTGTCTTCCAGCAACATTTATATTCAAAGATACATTTTTTCCCATCCATTCACTATCAGAAATATCATTTGCATTTTTCTCATCTTCTGTTTGCCCAGTTTCATAATCCCATTTCCAATATATAATTTTTTCACTTACCTTATTTGTATCACTTTGTAAAATATATCCATTTAAATTAATAGAATTGTCACCATGATAAATTGCATTTTTCATTTCAGCATCTGAATAAAAAATTAGATTTTTGGGAAATTTTTCATTATTCTGAACATCAATATCCATATTTATATCATATCCAAGAGAAACTTCTGAACCTGTACCATCTATTATAATTTTAAAAACCCCAGATGTTCCAGGTCCAACAAATCCATCCTCAACATTTGCTTGTTGCTGGTTTTCTATTCTTGTGTCTGCTAAATTTATTGTGAAATTTTCGTTTGATTGACCATTTACTTTAAAACTCCATTGTGCAATTTTTGCCTCTGTTCTGCCATGTAAAGTTGTTACATATTTTGCATATGCAATTCCTATTGATGTTATTATTATCAAAACTATAATAAGAATAATGATTAATTTTGCTTTCGTACTTCTTTTTATTTTATCTATCACTTTCATTTTTGTGCTCCTTTTCTTCATTAAGGTATTTACTTAATAATATATTTTTATAATTAAATTGTATCATAAAAAGTTGAAATAGCAACATATTTTTTTAAATTTCTTAAAGAAAAATTTTTAAAAAAAATCAAAGAATATTTAATAATATAAAAAACACGAACCAAAGTAATATCAACGTTTTTCAGCTAACTTCAAAAATGATTAAGTAAATACCTTAACGAAAAAAATATTTCTAAAATCGCCTTTCATACCAATTTTTACAAATTAAAATACAAAAAAGACTTAGAAATCTCTAATCTAACGCTCAATATTAGATCAACTTGATTTTCTAAGCCTTATTCAATTTTTGATTTTTCTTATACAATATAAAATATTTAATATAAAAATTCCCTACTTCAAAATTAATTTCAAATTTTGTAAAATATTATTACACAACCAATTTTATATTTAAAAAAATATCTATTTTAATTTCATTATTTCTTCTTTAGATAAATTTGTAACTTTCATTATAATTTCTATTTCAACATTTTCATTTAACATTTTTTTAGCCAATTCTTCTATTGCTCTTTTTTGACCAAGCTGTATTCCTTGCTGTATCCCTTGTTCTTTTCCGATCTCAATTCCTCTTTCCATTCCAATCTCAATACCTCTATCTTCAATAGCTTTTTGGTCCATTATATACTTTTGCCTCAAATCTGCCAATTCTCTTTCATGTTCATCATTACTTATTTCTATTAAAACCTTTTTTGCTTCTTTTATAGCATCATTAGTCTTTTTATCTGACATATCGATCACCTCTGGATTTTTTATAAATTCAACCCAATTATCAATCTCTCCATTTTCCTTATATCTCTCTACTTTGGGTAACTCTATTATACAAATTTCCATAAGATCTGTCAACACATGCTGTCCATACTTCTTCTCCTTTATCTGCCATTTTGTAAGATATTGGGGTATATCAGATAAATTATTTAATTCAAAATCTGTAATCAAAACTGCAATACATCTTTTCAAATTTTGATAATCATTACCTGTTTTTATATTTTGAGCATACAATTTACTCCAATAAAACAATATTCTATTATAAATATAATTTTTTCCTACAACCTGCATTTCAAGGTCACATGTAACACCATCTTTAAATTTAACCTTAACATCAAGTATTCCCACTTTATCATCAGTTATATCTTTATCTAAAAATGTATTACAATCTAAATTTACATCTTCAATTTTTTCATCTAATATATCTGACAAAAACTTTGATGTGATTTTTTCACTTCCAATATGTCCAAAAATTCTTTTAAAAACATAATCTACTGTTGGCTCTAATAAGTTTCCTATATGCATCATTCCTTTCACATTGGTTATGTTAATTTTCAAATTAAAACCACATATTAATTTACTTATTTGATTTTTTATCAATTTTGAATTTTAGCTGAAATAGCTTTAGATACTTTGATTTATTCAAAGCAATTGAATGAATTTTTTATATTTAAATTTTTTAATTATATGAGTTATATGTTTTTGATATAAATTCTAGATTATATAATATAAGATATACATAATAAACTATAAAATATAAGTAAAACACAATTATCAAAAATTGAATAATTGTATTTTACTATAAATT
>CAKOWZ010000027.1 GCA_934129745.1 uncultured Clostridia bacterium | reverse complement strand
ACCGCCGTGTACCGAACGGTACGCACGGTGGTGTGAGAGGACGAAATATCAATTAATGATATTTCTCCTACTCGATTATGAGCTTTTATTCAACAACAGGTGGGATAAAATTTTCAATTGCATTTTGTAGTTTAGGATGATGAATTACAAAATGAATAGAAGGACTATTAGCTTTTGAAATCATAACCCAGTTTTTCTCACAAATTAAAATCTGAATATTTTTAAATGTAGTAGTATTATTAATACTTAATTTGTAATTTTTATTATTATTTTCATATTTTTTAGTTAAATTTAGATGTTCTAAATATTCTTCATAATTATAATAAACTCTTTTTTCATAAAAATTGTCTGCAAGAAAAAGTGAAAAAGAATTTTTTTCAAAATCTTTTTTTGAAAGCTCTGATATTTCATCTTCAAAAATACAATTTTTTGTTATATTTTCTAATATTTCCCTTTGTACTTTTACAGATTTTTGTATTTTTTCAATATCTTCATTTGAAATATTATTGTGTTTTAAAATTTTCACAAGCAAGTCATCAGAAATAGTATGAATTGGTAATGAAGATAGAATTCTTCTGCGATTAGCTTTTATTGTGACACTTGAAGATAAAAAAGCAACATAAGCATTTTTTGAATCTTCTTTATATATTTCCATAAGAGGTGTAGCTTTTTTTAATAAACAATCTGCTTTTGTTTTATAATATGAAATATCAGTTTTATTAGTAGTTAAAGTATATTTACCTTTATCATGATGTCCATTAATACATTCTCCATAAAGAGCAACAGTTCCAGATACATAATTAAAATGACAATATATTTTATCTTGAAATCCTTTTAAAAAATATGGAGAAACTTGTCCTGTCATATAAATTGGAAGCCAACTTTCTAAACCTAACATCATCTCATTAAATGGTCTATCAAGGTTATGAATAATGTTTAAGTGTAAGCCTTTTTTTAGCATTATAGCAATAGCATACATCCACTTTTTACCAAACTCAACATCTTGTGCCATATCTTCCATTGGCATATCACTACACATAAAAACAGAATCATTATTTTTTGAAAGAACAGTTGCTTTAAAAAAATCTAATTCTCCTTTTTTCATTTGCTCAATACCATAATATGTTTTAGAAATAGCTTTATAAAAAGGAAGAGTTGGCACTTTCATCTCATCAAAATGTATAGCTTTAATATACTCATTTAGGTCAAAATTATCTAAATTATTTAAAAAATCATCTATATAATTATGAGGCTGATTTGAACTAGTAGAAAACCAATTTAATAGTTTATTATAATAACTAGAACTATCTTGTAAGTCTTTTAAATTACAATCAATAAGAATTGCTACCACCTTTTTATTGTCTTCAGATTTATATTTATTTACAACAAAATTACAAACAGTTTCAACAAAATTTTTAGGATTTGATGGATTTTTACTTCTATTACGAATTTTAGAAAGTAGTGAAGAATCATAAGAACTAGAGCGAGATAACTCAGCCATATTAATATTTAAAGTTGTAATAAGTTCATTAAACTTTCTACCTAATTGCTCAAAATCAATAGAAATATCATTTAAAGTGGTAGATAATGTAATATATATTTTATCTCTTGTTAAATTTAATCCATTAAGATTAGAAAGTTTATACAAACCATCTACCAACTGTTCTAATTGTTTACTTCTTATATTAGGACTTCTATCTCCTCTACGGTAACGACTGATGACAGAAGTAGATAGACCTGAAACATTTACAAGTTCTTTGGAAGAACATCCAATCTGTTTAATATATTCATTTAATTGTTCACAAAAATTCATAAAAAACCTCCATATTATAATACAAATTTAAGTATAATATATCATAAAACTATAAAAAACACAATCGCCAAAAAAACAATGAAACTTTGGAAAAAACAATGTAATAAAAAAATGCTTGTGATAAAATTGAAAAAAATACAAGGAGGAAAAGAAAATGAAAATAAAAAAAAGTAAAATATTTATTACTATTATAATGATACTATGTTTTGCCTTATCTATTATGCCAATGAAAGTATTTGCAGCAACAGAAATTGGTGATATAGATATTGAGAGCGTAACATTTAACTACGAACCAGGTGATGCTCCAAAAGCAACAGCCATCATAATGGATCCTTGGTATGATCAATATGATATAGAGTACGAATATTGGGAAGAAATGGAAACTAATGTAAATGGTGAGCCTGTTCCAGTAAAATATTGGTATTCTGATGAGAGCAAGAACAATGCTCTTTCACAAGACAAAAAAATAATTACTTTTGAAGAAGGCAAAACTTATATGTACAGTATTTCTCTTAAAGCAAAAGATGGAAATACATTTGCAACTAATAAAAAAGTAATGGTAAATGGAACAAATGTCAATAGTGCAAATGTAACGAATTCTGGAACAAAGCTTTTTGTAGTTGCTGTAAAAACAATAAAACCTAAAACTGTAACATGGCAACATATTAGTGAAGTTGAAATAAATAATGCAACAATTAGTTTTAAAGTAGGTGATAAACCTGTATTTTCAGGAACAACACCTGAAAATGTTCCATATATTTACCAATCTGAATATTGGAGTACTGACAAAGGTAAAAAATATTATTATGCTGCTGATTTTTGGAATATCAACAATCCTGATGATTTATTTACAAAATTTGAAAGTGGTAAGTCTTATACTTATGGAATATATTTTAAGGCAGCAGAAGGATATTGTTTTACACCTGATACTAAATTAAAAATAAATGGTAAGTATTACGATTATGACACTACTGACTATGACCCTATGTTACAATATAATGAAGGCGAATATGCAACAATGTGGGTTGACACAAGTTTGGTAATTACACCAACAGAAAACTCACAAGAAAACTCAACAACACCAAGTGAGCCTGAAAAAACATCAAAAGAGCCAGTTACACCAACAACTCCAACACAAGAAACAGAAAAAGAGTCACAAGCAACAGAAAACAAAACAGAACAAACAAAGAATGAAATAAATAATCCAAAAACAGGAGACAATATTATAACAAGTGTAATTTTATTTTTAACTTCTATAGCAACTATTTGTGTATTAACAATATTAAAAAGAAAAAAATCAAGAAAATAATAAAAGATATGTAAAGACTAGCTAGAGTATTAGCTAGTCTTTAATATAGTACTTTAAATAATTAGAATAAAAAATAATTTTATTTCTTTACTATATTTTGAAAAAATTTAATTTTTTATAATACCATATTCATTATGCACCGGATCTTTAAATAAATTTATTTTAGGTGGAAAGTATGTAAATAAAATAAAACAGATTAAAAGAATTATAAGTGAAATTATTGAAACACTTTTTTTACAATTATTATCAAATGAAAACATCTTTTTAAATGCAGTATATTCTCCAATAAGTACAGCAAAGAAAAAACTACCAATATCTAAAAATGCAAAATTCTTTCCAATTATTCCAGTATATGTGTAAAAGAAAATTACAATAAAACTAATTGCATAAAAAATACCTAAAGTTTTGGCACATAAGTAATTTTTTAAATATTTACCAATGTAAAAATATCCAATAATAGTCATTATAAGCATTGGATAAAATACTAGTTTTAAATGTTCAAAAGTGCTTTCATTTGTACTACTAAACCATGCAACCATTACGTTATTTCCAGACCATTCAAATGTAAAATGGAGCAAAGTTCCAATTGTGCATACAATAATAAATGAAATAATTTGGAACATAACAATTTTTTTCATATTTTCAAAAATAAAATCATCTCCTTTAATTTAATATATTAATGGAGTGAAAAAATATTCATTAAAAAACATTTCGAATATAAAAGTTGCAAAAAAGTATAAGTATATTAATAAAATATAAATTAATAATAATAAAAATAATTAATGCCTATAAGTTCAAAAAAATCAGTATAGGATCTGATTTTTTTGAACTTATAGCGTATAATATAAAATATGCACCACTTTTTGCATATGAAAAAAGCTATTAATCCAATAATTATTATTTTAAAATAATATCATTTCTTTTATTAATTGCATTTTTTTCAGCAATTTCATCTTTTCTATCAGAAACAACAATATATTCATTCAAATTATCAAACTTTATTTCCAATGATTTAGTATAATTATTATTAGTTATTTCATTAATAACAAAACTTGAATTACAAGAATCCATAGTTTCAAAAGTAGTAACAAAACCAATACCAGAGCCACCTTCATCAAGATGAGTAGAAGCTGGTTTAATACCCAAATTTAATAAAGTATCAATTTCAAATGGAATACCACTATCAAAAACACACAATTCGTATATCTTATCTTTTATTCCAAAAACAACCAATATACTTCTGAAATCTTTTGAACTATGATTTATAGCAATAATACTATTTCTAATTAAATCACCAAGTAAAGTTTCTAATTGGCTTACAGAAATAAGTTTTTCAATCATATAATGAACATCACAATTTATTTTTAAGTTAAATTCGATGTTGCTTTTTATACATTCAGATTGCATATATGATAACATATCATCAATTTCAGTAATACCAGTTTTTTCAAGATTAGGAATTGTAGCTGTTTTAGCTTTATATTCATCAGATAATTTGTTGATTCTTTCTAATATATCTGAATAATCTTCAGCAAATTCTGTGTTCATATTTAAGTTTGATGATAATTTATTTTGTTTCATTAAATCATCCAATTTTTTATTTAAAGATTCTTGTCTGTGGTAAAATTCATGGTTTGATTTTATTAATTTTTGCTTTTCTTCAATTGCTATTGCAAGTTTTTCTTTGGTTTCTGATAGCTCTTGTTCATAGGATTTTAGAGCTTGAAGTTGTAGTTTTTGTTTATGATAGAAAGAAATTGCTCTTTGTATTATAAACAGAAGTATCAAAGCCAATAAAATAAAGCAAGTAGATATATACAATACTGAAAATGTTCGAATATAACTTATAAAAAAATACATAAATATTATAATTGTTGATACAACTAAAATAAAAATATCTAAATTGATTTTACTTGAAAGATTTTTTACAAAATCAAACCCATTTTTAAATCTTCTAATCTTAAAAAATAAATATGGTAACAATATGTTAAAACATAGATTAAATGTAATAGTAATAATGTCAGGTACATTTGGAAGATTTGTAATTAATTTTATAAAAAATAGTGTTAGCACAATTGATATATAAGAAAAAATATAACTTAATGATTGTGATATTATAATTACTAACAATGATTTTTCAAAGTTAATATTGCTTATTCTACTTAATACAATACTAAAAACAAAAAATATTAAAAATATTCTTAATATTTTAGGAGTAAATGGTTGTAACAGACTTTGCAATGCAGCAAAAACAAAAATTAATATTGAAATAAATAATTTTTGCATAAGATTTAATTTACTAATGTTTTGTATCTTAAAATAACAATAGCAAGTACATAAATTTATTCCAATAAATTTTACAAATGATACTAGATACATATTATTTATATTCATAATTATAACCTCTCTTAAATTATTTTAGAATAGTATACTATAAATAGAATATAAAAACAATCAACTAATATATTCATTTGAATATATTAGCTGATTGTTAAAAGTGGAATGATTAACCTAATCCGACAAGTCTTCTAACTGTTTCCCAGAAATCTTCCCAAGACATATATGTCACTCCTTTATTTAGTACTAATACCATTCGGTACTAAAATAAGAGTAACACCCAACCCCCTAAAACCAGCTGAAAATGCGGGATTCAAATACATTAGACAAAATACAAAAATATGACAAAATATGACAAAATGTGACAAACGATCAAAAAATCAAAGAAACAAAAATATAAGAAAAAAATCCTGAGACCAATAAATCTCAAGATTTAACTAATAAACAAATAAAGTAAATAAAATAAAACAAAATAAACAAACTCAAAACTACCTCATCATTTTCCTAATCTTCTCAGCATAAAAATAAATAAACTCAGTAGGAGTTGGAACACCAGTCTCATAATTAATTTTAGCAGTATAATAAGTCTCTAAATCCTCTAAACTTGAAACTCTCCAAGCATGTAAAATAGCATTTTGCATATTTCTACTAATTGTACTACTAGAACGTTTATATTTATTAACAAGAAACTGGATAATACTAACCTTTTCTTCACCATCAGCATTAGTAATCAAATAAAAAATAGCATCATGCAAATATTTTCTACCATTTAAATGAAGACCAATACCAATCAAATTAAGCTCATCATAAATCAAACTAGAAATTTTATCATTATTTTCGTAATTATCTTCAATAACAATATTTCCAGTAAAACCAGTATCTTCACTAAAATCATTTAACAAAACCAAAGTATTAATAATACTTTCAACACTATAATTTTGTTGCTTTTTATAAAAAACTAAATCAACACCTTTACTACGTAAATAATCATAAATAGTATTTGATGAAACAACAGTGTTAACAACAATTTTAGGCTTTTTAGCAAATTTAATTTTTTGCAATTCTTCAATTAAAGGAAAAGTATTAGAATTACCAGAACCATTATTTAATTCAATATCTAAAATAATTGCATCAGGCAAAAGTTTTTTGATTAATTCTAAACCTTTAATATCTGAATCTGTTACACCAACTAATTTAACATCACTTCTACTTTTTAGATATCTTTCAAATGCATAACATACTGCTTTATCATCTTCAATTAATAACACACTCATAACTTTGTTATTCATGGAAAATCAATCCCTTTCTTTAATAATTTAAAATCATAATAGCATATTCAAAATGAAAATTCTATTAAATTTATGCAAAAAATTTCATTTTTTATCATTTTTTGTCAATATCAAATATACTATACTTAAACTTAATATCTAAGTTAATGGAAAATTTATATGTACCAGATATTTAAAATGAGGTTAAATTTTGAACCAATAAAAAAATGACTTTGTATACCTCAGAAAAAATGGAAAGGAATGTGATTTAATATGAACACAGATTTAGGTTTATTAAAAGAAATAGGAGAAAGGATTAGAATTATAAGAAGTGAAATGAATTTATCAAAAGATGCATTAGGAAAGAAAATTGGAGTAACAGGTCAATTTTTAGGTGTTGTTGAAAATGGAAAAAGTACAATGTCATATGAAAAATTAAAAAGATTATGTGATATTAGTGGATATACATCAGACTATATTTTATTTGGAAGAAAATCAGAGATGTTAGATGAAACAAGAGAACTTTTAAAAGATTTTTCAGGAGAACAAATTCAAGCAGTATGTGAAATTATTAAAAAAATGGTGATTGTTGTTGGAAAAGAAAATGAAAAGTGAAAAAATAAATTTTTTTATAAACTATTGACGAAAAAAGTAATGATAGATATAATAAAAATAGAGAAATAATTGTCAGGATGATACAAAAGAAAAAATAAAAAGTAATATAAAATCAAGCAAAATTGATAAAAAATAAAATAAGTATCCTCCAGGTAAAATAATATACTTGGAGGTTTTTATTTGCAAATATGAAGGGGGGTGTCTAAGATATCTAGGAAAAAATTTTTTATATTAGGCACATTATGTGTAATAATAATGTGTATTTCAGGAATTTATGCATTTACAAATACATCAATCTTAAAAATACAAAATAAAGTAAATACAGGAGCCATTAATATTGTGTTAAAAGAATATACAATAGAAAATGGAGTTGAAACTCTATATTCAGACTCTGAAAATGTTGTTTTACCTGGTGAAATTGTTTCTCTAATTCCAAGAATATCCAATATAGGTGATTCTAGTTATGTTAGAGCAAAAATAAGTTATACAGGTGAAGGAAATAATGTAATACCAATTACAGATGAAAATTTAAAAGGTATGGATAATGATTGGGTAAAAAAAGGTGATTATTGGTATTATAAAAAAGAAGTTAAATCAGGAGAAAATATAGATGTTTTCAAAAATCTAACAATTCCATCTGATTTATCAAATGAATATCAAGATAAAACAATTCAAATAAATGTTGTTGCTGAAGCAGTACAATCTGCAAATTTCAGCCCAAATTTTGAATCTAATTCACCATGGAATGGTGTTAATGCAGAAAATTCAGATAATACATATGAAGCAGACAAAGTTCAAATAGCTTCAAATGCAAAAATAGAATATGAAAATAGTGCAAATTTATATATAAATGTTCCAGAAAATTTCTTTACAGAACTTGCTCATGTTGTACCAGGAGACATAATTAGTGAAGAAGTTTCAATTAATAATAAAAAAGATACAAGTGTTGAATATGTAGTTTCCACAGAAAAACCAGTGGAAATCTCAGGAAAAGCAGAAGAACTACTGGATAAACTAAAATTAAAAATTGTTTCTGAAAAAGGTGTTATTTATGAAGGAAAAGCATATAAAATAGAAAATTTATCTCTAGGAACATATGAGTCAAATTCAATGGATAAATTAACATTTACAATAACTGTTCCAGAAGAATTAGGTAATGAATACGCAAATTTAAATTCAGCAATAAATTGGAGTTTTGGAATATCACAAAAAGAAAAAACAGAACAACCAGAAGTTCCACAAAGTCCACAAACTGGTGATATTAAAATAAAAATTGCAATTGGAATTTTCATTATTGCAACTATAGCATTTATCGTGATTTTAATTTTAGGAAAAAACAAAAAAGATAAATAATTTAAAATACATAGGAGGAAAAAATGAGTAGAAAAAGATTAATAGCAACAGCTATAATATTAACTTTAGTTTTAGCAATAGGAGGTATTTTAGCATATTTCACAGATGTTGAAACTAAAACAAATAAATTTACAATGGGTAATGTAAAAATTCAAGTAGATGAACCAGGATTCCCTGACGAAGGTATTACAGATGTAACACCAAACACAGAATATGTAAAAGACCCAACAATAACAAATAAAGGAACAACAGAAGTATATGCATTTGCTGAAGTAACAATCCCATATGACACAGTAACAACAGGTGAAGAAACAGTAGCTAGTGAAAAAGAATTATTTGAAGTATTACATGGAGATCCATCAGAAGTTGGAATAAATTCAACTTGGGTAGAAGTTGGAACACCTACAAAAAATGAAGAAGGAAAAACATATACACATGTATATGCATATGTTGGTGATAATGGTACAACTTTAAAAGCATTATCAAAAGACCAAAAAACAAATACTGTATTTGATAAAGTAAGATTTATAGATATTAAAGAAACAAATCCAAAAAATTCAGCAGTTCAAGGAAAAACATTTAATGTAGTTGTTAGTGGATATGGAATTCAAACAACTGATTTAGGATTAACTGGAGAAGATTTAACAAATCCAGAAAAAGTTTGGCCATTAGTAAAAAAATAAAATATAGGAAATAATTATTATGAAAAATTTTATTAAAATAGCGAAAATAATTTTAAATACAATTATGATAATTATTAGTATTTTAGGAGTTCTTTTTGTTGGGCTATATATATATGGAATTCAACCATATGTAGTAGAATCAGGATCTATGGAACCAGCTATTCAAACAGGTAGTTTAAGTTTTATTAATAAAAAAGTAAGTTATGAACAAATAAATATAGGAGATATAATTGCATTTAAAGTTGATTCAGGTGCATATGCAACACATAGAGTAATAAATATTACTGAAAAAGGATTTACAACAAAAGGTGATTCTAATAAACCAATAGATAACATAATTACAACTAAAGAAAATTATATAGGAAAAAATATTTTTTCAATTCCTAAAGTAGGGATTGCAGTAAAAGCAATACAATCACCTAGAGGTAGAATTATATTTGGTACAATTATTGTATTTCTATTTTTAGCAGGAATTTTGATAGGAGAACCTTCAAAAAGGTATAAAAACAAAGAAAATAATAAAGAAAATGTTAAATAAACTCTTGCAATTTGGCTATAGATATGATAAAATAGACAAAGCTTAAATGCTAATACCTTTTACTTGGTTATAGGATAAACACCACTATAACTCAGTTAAAGGCAAACTAAATAAAATAGGAGGTGCTATAACAATGACAAAGGAAAGAAAACAAGAAGTAATTAACACTTATAAAAGAGATGAAAAAGATACTGGTTCTCCAGAAGTTCAAATCGCTCTTTTAACAGAAAGAATTAACGAATTAACAGAACATCTAAAAGTACATAAAAAAGACAATCACTCTAGAAGAGGTCTTTTAAAAATGGTAGGTTCAAGAAGAAATTTATTAAACTACTTAGCTAAAAAAGATGTTCAAAGATATAGAGATATCGTTGAAAAATTAGGATTAAGAAAATAATAATCATTGGACGTTTTGCTTATCTTTGGCTAAACGTCCTTTTCTTATATTATAAAAAAATATAATTCAAAATAAAAACTTTTCAATAAAGTCAAAAATTAATGGTGTTTAATTAATGCAATTATTTGTTAGAAGTAGCTTGGAAGAAATTAATTTTTAAAATTAAAAATCAACTTCTTCGAGGTTACCCTACCAAATAAATTGCAAATAAAATAAAAAAGGAGTAAATTATATGTTTAAAATTTATGAAACAGAATTAGCTGGAAGAAAGCTAACAATTGAATCAGGAAAAATTGCAGGTCTTGCAAATGGAAGTGTAGTAGTAAGATATGGAGAAACAGTTGTAATGGTAAATGTTACAGCATCAAAAGAACCAAAAGATGGAATTGACTTTTTCCCATTATCAGTAGATTATGAAGAAAAATTATATGCGGTAGGTAAAATTCCAGGAAGTTATTTAAAAAGAGAAGGAAAACCTTCAGATAAAGCAATATTAACATCAAGAGCAATTGATAGACCATTACGTCCATTATTCCCAAAAGATTTTAGAAATGATGTTGTAGTTGTTGCAACAGTATTATCAGTTGACCAAGATAATTCACCAGAAGTATGTGCAATGATTGGTGCATCAGCTGCACTTTCAATTTCAGACATTCCATTTGGTGGACCAACAGCAGCTGTAAATGTTGGATATGTAGATGACAAAATTATTATAAACCCAACATCTGAACAAAGAGAAAAAAGTAGATTAACATTAACAGTAGCTGGAACATTAGAAAAAATTACAATGATTGAAGCTGGAGCTGATGAAATCCCAAATGAAACAATGTTACAAGCTATAAAAGAAGCACATGTTGAAATTAAGAAAATTTGTAATTTTATTTCAGAAATCAAAGCTGAAATTGGTAAACCAAAATTTGAATATAAATCATTTGCAGTTGATCCAGAAATTTATAATGAATTAGAAGCAAATTTTAAAGATAGAATGTATCAAGATGTACAAGCTCAAGATAAAGAAGTAAGAGATGCAAATATTGAAAAAATTACAGAAGATGTTATAACATATTTCACAGAAAAATATGGAGAAGAAAAATTAGAAGAAATTAAATCAGACATATTAGAAAGTATACATAAATTAGAAAAAGCATGTGTAAGAGAAATGATATTTAAAGAACACAAACGTCCTGATGGAAGAGGTTTAACAGATTTAAGACCATTATCATGTGAAGTTGGAGTTTTACCACGTGTTCATGGTAGTGCAATTTTCACAAGAGGACAAACACAAGTTATGTCTATTGCAACATTAGGAATGAAAAGTGAAGAACAAATGCTAGATGGAATTGATGAAGAAGAGAGCAAAAGATATATGCACCACTACAATTTCCCAGCATATAGTGTTGGTGAAGCACGTACATCACGTGGACCAGGAAGAAGAGAAATAGGACATGGAGCATTAGCTGAAAAAGCATTAGTACCAGTAATTCCATCATTAGAAGAATTTCCATATGCAATAAGAGTTGTATCAGAAGTATTATCTTCAAATGGTTCAACATCACAAGCAAGTATTTGTGGAAGTACATTAGCATTAATGGATGCAGGTGTTCCAATTAAAAAACCAGTTGCAGGTATTTCAACAGGTTTAGTAACAAGCAAAGATGATCCAAATGATTGGGTAATGCTTACAGATATACAAGGTATTGAAGATTTTTTCGGAGATATGGATTTCAAAGTTGGTGGAACAAAAGATGGTATTACTGCTATTCAAGTAGACATCAAAATTGATGGTTTAACATATGATATAATTGAGCAAGCTTTTGAAAGAACAAAAGTTGCAAGAGACTATATTTTAGATGAAATTATGTTAAAACAAATTGATAAACCAAGAGCTGACTTATCAAAATATGCACCAAGAATTTTAACAACAACAATAAATGTTGATAAAATTAGAGATGTAATTGGTCCTGGTGGAAAAATGATTAATAAAATTATTGATAGCACAGGAGTTAAAATTGATATTGAAGATAATGGATATGTTTGTGTATATTCAAATGATACAGAAAGTGGTAAAAAAGCATTAAAAATGATTGAAGATATTGCAAAAGACATTGAAGTTAATGGAATTTATGATGGAGTTATTACTAGAATAATGCCATTTGGAGCTTTTGTTGATATTGGTGGAGGTAAAGAAGGTTTACTTCATATTTCTAAGATATCAAGCAAAAGAGTTGAAAAAGTTGAAGATGTTTTAGCTGTTGGTGATGAAGTTACTGTTAAAGTTATTGAAATAGATTCACAAGGTAGAATTAACCTTTCTATGAAAGATCTTGAATCTAATGTTGTAGAAGAATAATAATCTGACAAACAGTTTGTTTCAAGTTTGATTAGATGGATATTAATCTATAAATTTTAGCTGATAGTGAAAAAAAGTGTCGAAAAATGTTGAAAAAAATCTAAATAATAGTATAATTATAAGTGTAGAACTAAAATTATAAAAAAGGGAGATTAAAATGGAATATTTATATATTTTACAACAAGCTTTGGTTTGGATTATAACAATCTATTATGCTTATGAATTAATAATAAGTTTATGTTCTTTTGTAAAAGTGAAAGACAAACCATTAGTTGAAGAAAAAGAAAATAAGTTTATGATGATTATTCCTGCACATAATGAGGAAAAAGTTGTTGGAGAACTTATAGAGAGTTTAAAAAATTTAGATTATAACAAAGATTTATATGATATTTATGTAATTGCAGATAATTGCACAGATAATACAGCAAAAATTGCAAAAGATGCAGGTGTAATTGTTTATGAAAGATTTGATGAACAACACAAAACAAAGGGATTTGCTTTACAATGGTTTTTAAAACAAAAAATAGAAGAAGATGCACCATATGACGCATTTTGTGTATTTGATGCAGATAATATAGTTGATAAAAACTTTTTAAAAGCAATGAACAAAAAATTAAATCAAGGTGAAGATGTTGTTCAAGGTTATAGAGATATAAAAAATCCTTCAGACAGCTGGGTTACAGCAGGATATGCACTATTTTATTGGACAATGAACAGATTTTATCATTTAGCAAGATATAATATTGGTTTATCACCATTAATAAATGGAACAGGATTTATGGTAAGATTTGATGTTGTAAAACCAGATGGATGGCAAACAAAAACACTTACTGAAGACATAGAATTTTCATTAAAAAGAATTATTGCAGGTAAAAAGTTAGGATGGGCAACAGATGCAATTGTATATGATGAACAACCAATAGGTTTTAAACAATCATGGTCACAAAGATCAAGATGGACAGTTGGTCATATTCAATGTTTACATGAATACACAAAACCACTTGCAGTTGCTGTAAAAGATAATAAAACAATAATGAATTTTGATGGTTTATTATATATGTTAGGTAGTATTCCAATGTTTGTATTAACAATAATATTATTAATTCTAAACTTTGTTGTATTTATCGGAAATGGAATGACAGTTTCTGAATTAATTTGGAATGCAGTAAGATATATAGTTCCAACACTTTTCTTACCAATATTAACTGGAATATTTATAATGATATTAGACAAAAGACCTATTAAACCAATGATTAAAGGATTAGCTTTATATCCATTATTCTTAGGTTCATGGTTATTAATAAATTTTAAATGTTTATTTGTACGTGATACTAAATGGGAAAAAATTGAACATAATGTTTCTAAGTCTATTGATGATATGAATGAAGTTAGTAAATAGATATTTGTTGAGAAATTATTGATATATGGTTAATATGATTAATATTATTAAGATTAATATAGTTAATATATTTAATAAAAGAAATATTCATGATTATAAATAATAAAAAAACCTGATTTTAACGAGGCTACTTTTTAAGCCAATATGTTAAACATCAGGTTTTTTTACGTATGAAACTATCTTAAAAAGAATAAAAAAATAAAATGGTTAAAAAAATAAGATCGTTAAAAAAATAAAGCAATAAAAAATTTCGAACATATAGTCAGAATAGTAGATTTATTTTTATTATTATGATAAATTTCTAAAAAAAGGAGGCTAAATATGATTAGAACAAAATTAAAAGACAGAGTCTTACCAAAATACACCCAAGGTGAAGAAATATTTAATATGACATCACATATTGTTGGTGGTTCATTAGGTGTGATAGCATTAATATTATGTATTATTTTTGCAGCATTACATAATAATATTTATGGAATAATAAGTGGAACTATATTTGGAATTACAATGATTTTACTATATACTATGTCAAGTATTTATCATGGATTAAATCCAAAAAGATATTCAAAAAAAGTTTTCCAGGTCTTAGATCATTGTTCAATTTTCTTATTAATTGCAGGTTCATACACACCATTTACACTTTGCAGTATAAGACAGCAAGATCCAAAAGCAGGATGGACAATATTTGCCATTATATGGTTAATGGCAATAATAGGAATTGTCTTAAATTCGATAGATATAAAAAAATTTAAAATATTTTCCATGATATGTTATTTGGCTATGGGATGGTGCATAATCTTAAAAGCAAATATACTACCTGGGCTACTTGGAAAAAATGGACTTATATTATTGGTGACAGGTGGAATATTATATACAATTGGTGCAGTTTTATATGGACTTGGGAAAAAGCATAAATATATGCATTCAATATTTCATTTGTTTATAGTAGCTGGGAGTTTGGCACATACTTTATGTATCCTTTTATATGTAATGTGAGCAATTGGGGACGCGTCCCAATTGCACAAATATTAACAAGTAATTTTTGTCGGATTTTGACGAACGAAATTTCTTGAAAAATAGGTGAATTTATAGTAAAATACAATTATTCAATTTTTGATAATTGTGTTTTACTAATATTTTATAGTTTATTATGTATATCTTATATCAGATGATCTAGAATTTATATCAAAAACACATGACTCATATAATTAAAAAATTTAAATATAAAAAATTCATTCAATTACTTTGAATAAATCAAAGTATCTAAAGCTATTTCAGCTAAAATTCAAAATTGCTAAAAAATCAAATAAGTAAATTAATTAATATGTGGTTTTAATTTGGAAAATCAACATAACCAATGTGAAAGGAATGATGTATATAGGAAACTTATTAGAGCCAACAGTAGATTATGTTTTTAAAAGAATTTTTGGACATATTG
>CAKOWZ010000026.1 GCA_934129745.1 uncultured Clostridia bacterium | reverse complement strand
CCGCCGTGTACCGAACGGTACGCACGGTGGTGTGAGAGGACGAAATATCAATTAATGATATTTCTCCTACTCGATTGCGAAATTGTGCAATTGGGGACACGTCCAAATTGCCCGATGCGTGCAATAAGGACTCGTCCCCAATTGCACAAAATTTACATAACCTCATAAGATATTAATGTGGTTTAAATATATTTATTTTCACATCAATATTAAACACTGTTTTTAACGGTGCATTTTTTAAAGATATTTCTAAAGTGTATCTTTAAAATGAATTCTTTGAAAGGAGGAATTAAATTTGAGTTTAAAAAACATAAAAATAGGATTTGCTTTTACAGGTTCATTTTGTACATTTGCCAAAACATTAGAACAAATGGAAAATTTGGCAAAATTAGGAGCTGAAATTATACCTATAATGTCATACAATAGCTATAAATTAGATACAAAATTTGGGCCTGCTTCTGAACATATTGATAAAATAAAACAAATAACTAATAAAGAAATAATTCACACCATACAAGAAGCAGAGCCTATCGGCCCTAAAAAGATGACTGACATTATGTTGATTGCACCTTGCTCAGGAAATACAATAGCAAAGCTGGCAAATGGAATTACAGATACTCCTGTTACAATGGCAGCTAAATCACATTTGCGTAATCAAAGACCTGTAGTTATTGCAATATCAACTAATGATGCATTATCAGGAAGTGCGGAAAATATAGGAAAATTATTAAATAGGAGAAATTATTATTTTGTTCCATTCAGGCAAGATAATCCAATTACAAAGCCAACTTCTTTGGTATTTGATCCTAAAATGATTGTTGATACATTGGAAAAAGCTTTAGAATATGAGCAAATTCAACCAATTATATTGTAAAAGTCTTGATATTTTAGTGAAAATGAGTTTTATTAAAATTTAGAAAGGTGGTCATTTAATGGAATTCAGACCTTTAAATCTAGAATTAATGATGACTTGCGCAGAAACACCAACTTGCACTAATTGCAAACTTCGGGTAGGCTGCCCTACGAGAAAAAGATTTTATGACCAAGATGAGAGAGCTACAGAGCTCCGATTTCAAATGGCGGAGATTCTCACTTCCACGATTGTGAATAAAGATAATGCCTATAAAGCATATGTCTTTATGCGAAACAAAATGTTGGAAGAAACTCACTTACACAAAGAATTTTCATATCTGTAATTCAGTATGAAAATTTTTTGCACAAAAATACCCTGTTAATGTGTAAAATCATTTACAGGGTGTTTTTTGTGCTTTTGAATACTTAGTGATGATATCTCTAATGTTTTCATTAACAATAATTTTAAATACATATATTGACATTATTTTTTTATAAATATAAAATAAAAAATAGAAATGTGCAATTGGGGATGCGTCCAAAATTGCACACACTGTACACAGAAAGGAAACAAACAAATGAATAAAGTAACAATAAACACCGAAGGTAATCCAAGTTTTCTTAATTCATTTTTGGATTATACAGCCACTATTTTAAATAAATCTCCTAACACAATAAAAGAATATAACTATGATTTAAATAACTTTTTAAAATTCATTCTCGTGCATTTTAAGATAGCTAAACCTGAAGGGGATAATATAAAAGAAATTGATATACATAATATGAGTATAGATACAGTTGCAAAAATCAAACTTGAAGATATTCATTCTTATCTATTTTATCTAAAAAACAATTTTCAAAGTAAATCTGCTACTCGAGCTAGAAAAACAGCTAGTATTCGTGTTTTTTTCAATTATCTTTCAAACAAAGCAGGATTAATTGAGAAAAATCCTGCTCAAAACTTAGAAACTCCTAAACAAGATAAACGTGTTCCAAAATACTTATCTTTAGATGATAGTAAAAAACTTTTAGAAGCTGCAACTAATGTTGATGATAGAAATAAGGAACGTGATTATGCAATTATAACTTTGTTTTTAAATTGCGGTATGCGTCTTTCAGAACTAGTTGGAATAAATATGAAAGATATCAATTTTGCTGACTGTAAAATGACTGTTATTGGTAAAGGAAATAAAGAACGTACTATATACTTAAATAAAGCTTGTATGAATGCAATTAATAGTTATTTATCTGTTCGTCCACATGACAGTGTTAAAACTGATTCTCGTGATGCATTATTTTTAAGTGAACGTAAAGAACGTATTAGTAATAGGACTGTTCAATACATTGTTAAACAAGAATTACAAAGAGCTGGATTAGATACAAACAAATATTCTGTACATAAATTACGCCATACAGCAGCTACTTTAATGTATCAATATGGTAATGTTGATATTAGAGCTTTGCAGGAACTGTTAGGCCATGAAAGTATTTCTACTACTGAGATATATACTCATGTTGCTAATGAACAAGTTCGTAATGCTGTGGAAAGAAATCCTTTGTCAAATTTATAAAAGTATGCAATTGGGGACGCGTCCAAAATTGCACACTAGAAGGAGTTAAAAATGAATGATTATAAAATAACAAAAAAAATACCAAGATTTACTAAATTGCAAATAAATGAATTAGTTGAAATACTTAAAAATGATGGTGTAATAAGTGTACCTACAGATACTGTATATGGAGTATGTTCACGTATTAATTCAATAAATGCATATAACAATTTAATAAAGGTAAAAAATCGCCCTGCTTCTAAGCCTTTCCCTGTAATGTGCTCAGATATAGATCAAATTAAAACTATTGCTATTATAAACACTAAAGTGGAAAAGATAATAAATGAGTTTATGCCTGGTCCTATTACATTGGTTTTGCAAAAGAAAGATACGGTTGATAATTATATTACAAATGGATTACCTACAATAGCAGTAAGAATGGCTACGTCTGAATCATTAAGAAAACTTATAGAAACACTGGGTTGCCCGATATTTATGAGTAGTGCTAATCAAAGTGGAGAGCCTACTTGTACTAATTTAGATGAAATAGAAAAGTCATGTCCTTTATTAGATGGAATGATGGAAGGTGACGTTTCTTTTGGAAAGGGTAGCACTATTGTAGATTGCAGTGATGTGAATTATACTAATATTGAAAATAATTTTGTAAATATAGTAAATGAAAAAGATTACAAAGAAAAAGAAGCGGAATTTAAGATATTGCGTGAAGGTCCGATTAGTTTGGAAGATTTGATGAAAATTTTTAAATAATATATGAATTTTAAAGAGGTATAAAAAAGATGTATAATGAACTATACCACAAAAAGTAGAGTTCAAAAAGGGCTTTTATATTATTTTAAATTATAAATTTACATATTGTAATTTGAATTATAAGGTATTAATATAAAAGTATAATGTGATGTGTAATATATTTTAATTTAGTCTATAAGATAAATTCAGATAATTTTTAATATTGTATAGACAAATATTTGTTCTTATTATATAATATATATAATAGTTCAAAAATAAAAAATTCAAAATTTAAATATACTAGTAAATGTGCTAAGAACTAAATTTTTATAAAGGATGGGGTTCTTATGGACGAAAAAAGAAATGAAATTATTTTATTTGAAAATCAAGGAGTAAAATTAGAAGTTAACTTGAAAGACGAAACAGTTTGGCTAAACCTAGAACAGATGACAGAATTATTTGCAAGAGATAAATCTGTTATTTCAAGACATATAAAAAATGCATTAACTGAAGAATTAAAAGATGAACAGGTTGTTGCAAAATTTGCAACAACCACTAAACATGGTGCTTTACAAGGAAAAACACAGACTCACATGGTAGATTATTATAACCTAGACATGATTATTTCTGTTGGATATCGTGTAAAGTCAACTCAAGGTGTTGCTTTCAGAAAATGGGCAAATAAAATTTTGAAAGATTATATGTTAAAAGGTTATGCTGTAAATAAAAAAAGATTAGATTATCTAGAGAAAACAGTCAAATTAATTGATATTGCAAATAGAATGGATGATAGATTAGAAGCTGGAGATGCAAAAGAAATATTAAGAGTTATTGGAGATTATTCTAAAGCATTAGATTTATTAGATGACTATGATCACAGAACATTAAAAAAAATCAATGGAAATACTGATGAGCGAAAAATTGAATATAAAAAATGTTTAGATATAATAAATAAACTTAGATTTAATGAAGAAAGTACATTATTTGCTATTGAAAGAGATAAAGGATTAGAATCAATTATAGGCAATATTTATCAAAGTTTTGCTGGACAAGATATCTATAAAAGTATTGAAGAAAAAGGTGCAAATTTTTTATATTTAATTGTTAAAAACCATGTATTTGCAGATGGAAATAAAAGAATTGCAGCTACATTATTCATATACTTTTTAAATTATTATGGTATCTTATATAAAGAAGGTAGACAAGTTATTGATAATAATACATTAGCAGCTCTTACTTTATTAATTGCTGAGTCTAATCCAAAAGAAAAAGATGTTATTATAGATTTAGTAATGAATTTTTTGAATAATGATTAATTATAAATGTGTGCAATTTATAAAAGCACATGAATTAGAAGAAAACCAAATAGAAGGAGTAAGTATAGATGGAGAATAATTACCCTAAAGCCTATAAGGAAGTAATAGAAATATTAAAATATGTACCAAAAGAAAGTGTTGATAAAATACCACAAACAATGCTTGATACATTTAATGCAAAAATGGATAACACATATAATTTTTCTATTGATATAAATAAGAGTTTTGAAGAACAAGAATTATTAGAAGAAACAAAAGCAATATTAGCTAATATATTCAGAGATTATTGGGCTACACCATATCAAAAAGAAAGAATACAAGCTAAAGAAAGATATGATTGGCAAAAAATAGAAGAAGAAAAAAAGAATAATTATAATTATGATATTTTTAAGAAGAATAACAAAATAGATAACAAAGAAAATGAATCAATTGAAAATAATCTACCAATAGAAGTAAAAAAAGAGCACTTTTATAATAAGATAATTAATTTTTTCAAGAAGATTTTTAATATTAATTAGATTTTTATGTTTAGGGGGTCAATATGAAAATTGGTGCAAGTATAGGTTTTCAATTAATCCATATATTTAATATAATTGAAAATCCTAATTTGACAGAAATTGAAAAAAGACAAGAAATAGAAAAATATCAAAGAAGCTTAACTAATAAAGGTGAAATAAAAAACGGAATACCTGTAAAAGAAGATAAAGGACAAAATACTAAAGATGGTTTTTATGTTTTTGGAAATGTTGATGAAATGGATTATGAATCGCTTTTAAGAACTAAAGAATATGTAGATAATGTTCTTTCATCTTTCACATGTGAAGGTGAAATGAAAATGACAGCAACTATTGCAGGATATGATAAGGAAAATCATAGAATAAAATATAATTTTTCATTTGCAGATGAAGTGTATGGATATGCTATGAAACATGGAAAAGCAATGAGAGGACATACTTTAGTTTGGCATAAACATGAACCAGAAGCACTAGATAAATATATAGAAGATAGATTAGGCTGTTCAATGGAAGAATTAAAAAAACAAAATCCAGAAGAGTTTTATCAAAGAAGAAAAGAATTGACAAAAGAATTTTTAAGTGAATATATCAAAACTATGGGAGAACATTATCCAAATTGTTATTGTTGGGACGTTTTAAATGAAATAGTACCAGATATGCATACAGGACAACCAACAGAACAAGAAAGAAAAGATGGTATTAGACACTCAAAATGGATGGAATATTTAGGTGAAGAATTTTATATAGATGTTTTAGAAATTGCTAAAGCTAATTTACCTAAAGGAACGAAGCTATTTTATAATGAATATGGTGAGCAGCATCCTGAAAAGAGAAAAGCAATTTTAGAAGTTATTGAAAAAATTAAACAATATGAACAAAGAACAGGTAAAATTATATTAGATGGAATAGGATTACAATCGCATTATGATGCCAAAATGACTCCAGAACAGATTGAGAAAATTTATAAAGAGTTTGCAACAACTGGTAAAGAAATCCAAATTACAGAAGTTGATATTGCACCTGGACGAAAAGATGATGGAATAACATCAGAAGAATATGATCCAAATAATCCAATCTACGAAAAATTATGGAAAAAAGTGTATGAATGCGCTAGAAAATATGGAATAGAGGTTCTTACGTGTTGGGGTGTAAATGATGATTTAAGTTGGTTCAGTAGTTTTGATATTGGTTGTACTATGATCGATAAAAACGGAGTTCCTAAAGAATATGCACGAAGGTTTTTAGATGAGGTTAAACGAGAGCAACAACGAGAACAACAAATAGAAAAAATAAGATTTTTTTATGACCAAAAATCAGATGAATTTTTTCAAGATATGAAAATTGGGAGATATAGTATATCAGAACAACAAATAGGAAAAGCAACAGTTAATGAACCTACTACAAAAAAGGGCGAAGCTCAAAGACAGGTTACAAGAGATGAACAGGAATTAGAGCAAGGAAAAGACTCATATAAAAGTAAGTGAAGAATGTTTGAAATTTAGCAATAAAGGATTTTGGAATGAAGTATTTGAAAATGATATAGAAAGATAAAGGGAATAATAATGGTTTATATAATAGCACAAATTATAGGATTTTTAGCTTTTATAATATCTTTGATAGCATATCATAGAAAAAAGAAATCAAAGATACTGAGCAGTATGGTAATATCTAATATATTAAATTGGGTACATTATTTATTGTTGGGTGCGTATAGTGGTTGTGTAACTAAAGTAATGGCTATTATAAGAGATTTATTTATCATAGCAAAAGGAAAGAATAAGAAACTTTCATCTTATTGGTTTTTAGCTTTATTTATAATAGCATATATAGTCTGTTCAATAGTTACATATAAGGGGATTTTATCACTATTCCCACTAATAGCAGCAATTATTTATATAGTGCCAATATGGAATGGAAATGAAAAGACGATAAAGAAGACAGCATTCTTTTGTTATTTCTTATGGTTAGGATATAACATATTTGTTTTCTCAATAGCAGGAATTGTAGCAAATGTTGTTTCAATAATATCAACATTTATAGCAATGATAAATGAAAATAAGAAAGAGGTTTCGAAATATGAATAGTATCAAAAAGACTAGAAGCATATTACTAGGGATTTATATAATAAATTTTCTTATATTATTAATCATTTATATCAAAAATATTATGGCCAAAGAATTGGGAGTAGAGAATTATATTGCTGTGTATTTTTGGATAATAAATTTGATTGAAATAATAATATTTGTTGCTAATCTAAAGAAGATAAATAAAAAAAGCAGTTTAATCGCAATTACAGTGGTATTTTTAATACAAACAATAATCTTATTTTGTTTGCCAGCATATAGCCAATACAAAACAAGATTTACGAAAGACAAAGACGGTTTTCCAATGACTATTGCAACTGTAATGCCAAAAGAGTATAATGCTAATGGAATAAATATAAAATATTAGGAGGAAAGTATGAAAAAAATAGTATTAACTTCTTGCGGAATAATAGATAATGAGTTAAAGTCGAAATTTTATAATTTATTAAATAAAGATATAAGTGAAATAAAGTTATTATACATAACTATTGCTGTTGATGGTGAAAAAAATACAGATAGAACGTGGTTAGAAGAAGAATATGCAACTATTTTAGATTTAGGAATTAAAGAAGAAAATATTAAAGAATATAAGTATGAAGAAAATACTGATTTTGAAGGTTATGATGCAATTTATATGATAGGCGGAAATACCTTTTATTTATTAAAAGAATTAAGAGAAAAGAAATTGGATGAAAAAATAATACACGCTATTAATAATGGTGTTATATACATTGGATCAAGTGCAGGCAGTATAATTTTAGGCAAAACAATTGAAACCGCATTACCTTATGATGAGAATTGGGTTAATTTGGAGGATTTCGAAGGTTTGAATATGGTTGATGCAATAATAATACCACATGCAAATAGAAAACAAGAATTTATAAAAGAAGCAAAAGAAAGATATAAAGATAAAATTATTGAATTGTATGATGATTATGGCGTTGTAATAAATAATTAAAATGGAGGAAGTAAAATGAAAAATGTAATTGTAACAGGTGCAGCAAATGGCGTAGGAAAAGCTGTTGCTGAAGAATTAAAGAATGAAAATTTGATTTTGTTAGATATAGATGAAATAAATTTAAAAGAATTAGCAACAAATATTAATTGTGAATATTTTGTATGTGATGTTTCAGATGACAAGCAAATATTGAATGCAGTTAGTGAGATTAACTCAAAATATGAAACAATAGACTGCTTAATAAATTGTGCAGGGATGTGGATATCTGGAGATATGTCAAAGACAGAAGAACCTATGTATAAAGAAATGAATGAATTGAATAGGATAAAAAAAGTCATAGATACTAATGTGTTTGGTGTAATAGCAATGATAAAAAGTGTCTTTCCTATAATGAAAAAACAAGGATATGGACAAATAATAAATATTAATTCGCAAAGTGGAGTTATGTGTGAACCACCATTCCCAATATATAATGCTTCTAAAACAGGCTCTAATGCTTTTAGAAAAGCAGTACAAAATGATTTAGCACAAAACAACATAAAGATTACAGATGTATGTCCAGGACTAATACAAACTGATTTCTATAAGAGAGCTAATAATGAATTGCCAAGTAATATTATGGACACAGGTTTAACTCCAAAAGATGTTGCTAACACAGTAAAATTTGTGCTTGATTTACCACATGAAATTACTATACCAAGTATTGAAGTTAGACATATAAAAAATTATTAAAGTAGGAGTATAAAAAGATGAATGATAATTATTTTATAATACACGGAAGTTTTGGAAGTCCGTTTGGAAATTGGTTTAGTTGGCTATATGATTTTATTTCTGAAAATGGAAAACAAGTATATGTACCACAATTTCCAATAGGTGTAGGATACCAAAATTATAATAACTGGAGTAAATTACTAAAATATTATTCAGAATTAGGTTTAATAAATGAAAACACAACGATAATAGCCCATAGTATAGCTCCTGTATTTGTATCTAAATTTTTAACAGAAAACAATATTAAAGTAAATAAGCTTATATTTGTATGCGGTTTCAACAATTATTTAGGAATAAACGAAGAATATGATGCAGTTAATAAAACAATGTATTTTAACAATTTACATGATGTAAAACAACTTGCAAATGAAATAATATGTTTCTATTCAGATAATGATCCGTATGTAAAATATGAAGTTGAAAAAGAATTCGCAGACACTATTGCAACAAAGCAAATTTGCATTCCAAATGCAGGGCATATAAATAGTGAAAGTGGATATGACACATTTGAAGAGATAGTGAGTTATATTTGATTATAGGAGGTTGCTGTGAACAAAAAATATGTATGTATTATTACAATAATAGTTGCAATACTTGTAGTAATTTGTTCTATAGTTTATTACAAGTTCTTCAGAACGGCAAAAGATTTTGTAATAGACAATGAAGATAAATATATAGTTACGACTAATGAAGCTACTATGACAGTTATGTCAGATGGTGGTACACATTATAATGTCAGATACAATGTCGATTTGACTAATAAAAAAGTAATAAAAGTTCAAGATTATTATAAAGGATTTGAAGGATATAAATATAAAAATAGAATTATATTTGAAAAAAATTTAAGCGATAAAGAAATTGAACAAATAAAGACCTTATTTAAAGAAATAAAAGAAAGCTATTCTGAAAGAAATAATAGTACTATTGAATGTTATAAAATTGACCATATAAACGATGAAACAATTGAAGTATATTCTAAACAGTATATTGATAGAATTGAAAAACTACTGGGAAAGTAGAAAAAAGAAGATAGAGTTGAAAATAGTAAATACAATTGACTTAATTAACATAAAATGATATAATATATATAAGTTGCAAAGTGCAACAAATAGCTTTTTTCTCGTATTGTCGGAGGATTAGCATTATAAACACAGACAATTAAAGGCAAAATAAGGAGGAAAAAATGAATTACTTTGAAGAACAGGAGCAGGCTATTTCAGAGAATGTCTACAGACAGCTGATGAAAATGATGGAGGTTGTACCAGAAGATCGGCGAGATGGCTTATACATGTATGTACATTTAGACAAAGAAGTTGGTATAAATGGGCTTGTTTGCGTTAATTTTTCTAGTTCGTTTTTTGAGCTTGAAAATGGAAGAAGCAAACCACACTATTTCCATCCATCTATCAATGTCGGCGATGTCTACAAGATGTGCAAAAGAAGATGCTATCACGTTGAGAGGGATTCAGTAGGATGGCTTAAAGCCAGACTTTCTTAATCTTAATTTACTAGAAACGAGGTATGTATGGCAAAGAAATCATGGAGGATATATATAACATTTATTGTCCTCACAGAAACTAGGAATTTAAGAACCTTTGAAAAGAAGGAAGAATCGATTCCAGTTACTGTAACAGTCGAAAGCAATGACATGTATTTGACAACAACCGAGATGGAAGATGCAATGAAAAAAGCAAAAGAAATTGCATCGAAATCCAACGCATTTTGCGAAAGGTATGTAGGTAAAGCATACATACAAGCCTATGTTCCAACGCATCAGTAAAAAATCAACGAAAACAAGAGCAGAAAATTCCTGCTCTTGTTTTCGTTTATATCTTTGCAATTAATTTAATATATGATATAATTGTTTTAACAGATTAAATTATAGAAAAGAGGTATCTTTGTGGAAAATCAATTAACAAAATATAATAACTGGACAAAAGATTTTATGGATTCTTGGAAAGATTTAGATTGGAAGAAAACTTTAGAATTACTATCAAAAGGTGTTAAATACTATGAAAATCCAATAGATGAGCCATGTACTAATTTCGAAGAAGTAGTTGCATTATGGAATGTTGTAGCCGACAATCAAAAAGATATAGAATATAAGTTTGAAATAGTATCATTTAATGAGAAAACTTGTATTATTAATTGGCAAATGACAAGAACTATGACAAAAACAAATACAAAGCAGGAAATTGATGGAATATTCCAAGTTTCATTAAACGATGAGGGAAAATGTACTTATTTCAAACAATGGAGATTTACGAGACAAAATAGGAGGTTTTAATATTATGGAAGAAAAGAAGGTTGTACTTGTAACAGGTGGAGCAAGTGGAATTGGTTTTGGAACAATAGAATATTTGTTGGAACAAGGAAACTATGAGATTATTTCTGTTTCAAGAGGAGAAAATAATATAGCTCTTGCAAAAGAAAAATTAAAAGAAAAAGCCAATGATGTTTTATTTTTACAAGGAGATATAAGCAATGAAGATGATTGCAAAAAAGTTTACGAAGAAATAAACATAAAATTTGGTAAGTTAGATGGATTGGTTAATTCAGCAGGAATAATTAAATTAGGCGGATTAGAAGAACAAACATTAGAACAATGGAACAATTCAATAAATGTAAATTTAACAGGAATATTTTTATTAACAAAAACTCTATTACCACTATTAAAAAAAGGAACAAATGTTTCTATGGTTAACATTTCATCAATGTCATCAGAAAGAGCGGGAGGATCTATTGCATATTGTGCAAGTAAAGCAGGAGTAGATATGCTTACTAAATATATGGCACAAGAGCTTGGAAAATACAATATAAGAGTAAATAGTGTAAATCCAGCAGCAGTATATACAAATATATACGTTGCAAGTGGAGATTACACACAAGAAGGTTACGATAAATGGTCAGATACTAAAGGACCAGGCTACCCATTAGGAAGAATAGGAGATGCCAAAAAAGATATTGCACCAACAATAGAATTTTTATTATCAGATAAATGTTTATGGACAACTGGAGGAATTTATTTGGTTGATGGTGGAAAAAGTATTTAAATTTAGATGAGATATTAATATGATTTTAGGAGGAAATAATATGCCACAATTATTTTTCATAAGACATGGCCAAACAGAAGCAAATGTAAAAGGAATACTAACAGGAAGATTAGAAACAAGTTTAACGCAAAAAGGAATAGACGATGCAGTAGCTTTATCAGAAGAATTAACAGAGGATTTTGATTATTACTATTGTTCTCCATTAACAAGAACACATCAAACATTAAAAGCAATAAAAGGAGATGTTGAGTTTATTGTTGACGATAGAATAACAGAAGTATCTTCAGGAGATTGGCAAGGAAAGTTAAAATCAGAGTTACCAGAAAGAGAGTATGACTTATACAAGAAGGGATTGTTAAATCCACCAAATGGAGAGTCATTACAAGATGTAGATAAGAGAATTAAGTCTTTTTTGAATGATATGTTTTCTAAATATAAACAAGATGAAAAAATTTTAGTTGTTACACACAATGCGTTTATGAGAAATTTAAAGAGAATGTTTATAGATAAAGATAAGGTAGCTGAACCTAAAAATTTAGAGATTTTCATGGTGGATGATGAAATGTATAAAGATATGGAAAAAGAAGAAGAAAGATAAAATTGGAGGTATTTTTAGGCAATGAGATTAATAATCAATGCTGATGACTTTGGTTTAAGTAAAAGCATAACAGATGGTATTATAGAAGGTATTAAAGGGAAATATATAACAAGCACTACTATAATGGTTAATATGGAATATGCAGAATATGCAATCAAACAAGCACTAGAGAACAACATTAATTGCATAGGATTACATATCAACCTAACGGTAGGAAAGCCAATTGTCAAAAATAAGAACTTAACAGATAACGAAGGTAAATTCTTATATAATAAATTACAAATTGAAAATGAAAAGCTAACATATGAAGATGCTTATGATGAAATAATGGCACAAATAGAAAAAGTAAATGAATTAAGTAATGGAAAAATAAAAGTAGATCATTTAGACTCACATCATGGATTGTGTAAGAATAACAACATAAGACAAGCTATAATAGATATTGCAAACAAGTTAGAAATTCCTATAAGAAGAGAGCAAAGCATAAATGAAGACATAGTAAAATGTCCAGATATATATTACAATAGCTTTTCAATGAAAAATATAAGTATAGAAAAGCTAAAAGAAATGGTAGGGGAATACAAGTCACAAAATATTGTTGTTGAATTATTAACGCATCCAGGTTATATAGATGAATATACAAAATCAATTACCAGTTGTTTAACGAGAGAAGAAGAATTAAGTATATTAAAAGATGCAAAATATCAAGGAATATATAGTGAAATAGAATTAATAAGATTTTCAGATTTCTAAAGTCAAAAATCAGAAAGAATATAAATAGACATAAAAGATTGACACGCGGGAGGCTATGAAAAAATTATGTAGAGCATAACAACAATATATCAAAAATACCCTAAAATTAATATACACACCAACAAAGAAAATAGGTATTAAAAGAGTATAATCTTATGTTAACTTATAGCCAATATAATATATACCTTAAAAATATATTAGATAAAGCAAGAATAAAAGTATATGCCTAAAATATAAAAAACAGCTTAAAAACAATTCTCATGACTCGATTTTTGGGGAACTTATATAGAATTTCCTGCGATGTATTAAAATAACAACTTACTTACACACTTTTGTTCGTTTAATATAATTTTAATCTTTTAATAGAAAAATATAGAATTATAATTTATATTATGATAAGATGTAAAAAAATCTTACATAGGAAAACGGGAGGAAATAATATGCCAAGTTTAGAATTATATAGAATATTTAAAATAGTAGCAGAAGAAGGCAACTTAACAAGAGCTAGTGAATTACTTTTCATATCTCAACCAGCAGTAACTAAACATATCCATAATTTAGAAAACGAACTAACTCTAAAATTATTTGAAAGAACTCAACATGGAATGGTACTAACAAAAGACGGAGAAAAATTATACAATCAAATAAAAGATTCTGTAAATGTTCTATCATCAGTTAAAGACAGTGTAGATCAAATAACCAATATAAATCTCGGAATTCATATTAATTTTTCTAATGACTTTTATAGACCATTACTAAATAAACTTAAAGAAAAGAATCCAGAAATTGAATTTACCATCGGAAAAAGCAATACTGAAAATATGTTTTCAATGCTTAATAAAAATGAAGTTGATGCTTACCTATCAAAAAGACAACCAGAAGATATTCATAGTGACTCAATACAATTCATTAGTTTAGGAATTCTACATGACAACTTTTTTGCAAATAGCAACTCAAAGTATTTAAATACAGCATTTTCAAAAGATGATGTAGCAACTATATATACATTAAGGAATATATCAAGTACAAGTAAGAATATCGAAAAGGCTATAAAGGAAAATGGGTTTGAAAATATTACAATCAAAAATAATACATTTAATACTATTTTAGAAGAACTAGAAGGCAATGATATTATTGCATATATAACAGAAGAATATATACAAAAAGAATTGAATGACGGTAAATTTAAAAGAATTGATTTAGGATTAGATATACAAAATGAAGTAGAATATGGGATATATTATAATGCCAATAACAAACTGAAAAATGTAAAAAAGATATTTGAAAATATAAAATAGCAATACTATAACTTTAAGTTATATCTCAAATACTTTTAAGTATTTTACATAACACGTATGTATTGCTATAATAAAAGTAATAAATGATTAACCACACAAATAATAGGCGGTATTGGTTATGAAAATTATTAATGAAAAAGTAATTACAAAAGATAACTTTGAATTAGATGTAAAAATTTCTTTACCTGATGGAGATTATAAGAAAATAGTAGTTATGTGTTATGGACTAACAAGCTCAAAAGAGGGTAGGAGAGAGCAATTAAAAAATATAGCTGAAAAATTATGCAATGATGGATATAAAGTAATACAATTTGACTGGAGAGGACACGGAGAAAGCTCTGGAATAGATTTTGATGTAAATTTAACAGGATTTCAAGCCGATTTAACTACAATTATAGATACATATGTAAAAGATGAAGAATTCTATATGTTTGGTTTCTCTTTTGGTGGATTTGCAGTAAATCAATGGTTATACATAACACAAAACACATCTGTTAAGAAAGTTGCTTAATCGGACCACCATTAAATCCAATATATAGCTCATTATTAAATAAAAACGAATTCTGTTATCAAGAAATATATGATGCAATACAAGATGGAAGTCTTGAGAAAAATGGATATGCATACTGGGCATCAAAAGACTGGAAAGTATCTAAAACATTCTTGGAACAATGTCGCGAATATGATTATAGAAAAGCCATTGCATATCTTTCTAATAGAACATTATTATTACAAGGTAAAAATGACAAGAACGTAGATAAAAACTTTAATGAAATGTATGCAAATGAATATAACTTCGACTATAAAGAATATGATGCATCACACTCACTATGGGAAGTTATAGATGAGGCTGCTGAAGAAATTATTAAGTTTTATAATTGCTAAAATATAAGAATATATAATAAAAATAAGGGGGAAATTTATATGGAACCGATTAGAATACTATGTTATGGGGATTCAAATACTTGGGGATATATTTCTGGTAGTAACCATTTAAGATATAGAAACAATGAAAGATGGACAAGATTATTAGCTAAAAAATTAGGAGATAATTTTGAGATAATAGAAGAAGGATTAAATAGTAGAACACTTATTTCAAATGATACAAGACCAGGCAAAGAAGGAAAAAATGGATATGAGTATTTAATTCCTTGTTTAGATACACACGATCCAATAGATTTAGTTGTTGTAATGCTTGGTACTAATGAATTGAAAAAAGCATATAACAAAACAATAGAAGAAATAGGGGAGATATTTGATAAATATATTGTAAAAACTATTATAAATAGAAAATCTCAATTTTCAGATAAATATCCTAAATTGTTAATAGTTGCACCACCATTAGCAGATGATGATGGCAGTGGTAAGTATGAAGGTGCTTATGAGAAATCAGTAAAATTCAATGAAATCTATGAAAAAATTGCTGAAGAAAATAATTGCTATTTTGTTGATAATACTGGTTTAGAAACTGGTATTGATAAAATTCATTTAACTAAAGAAAGTCATACATTGTTAGCCGAAAAAATATATGCCAAAATATGTAACATATATCAATAATATTTAAAGTGGATTTATAAGAATTCCACTCTTTTTAAATAACAATCTATAACTTTAAGTTATATCTTATATACTTTTAAGTATTATACATAACACATAAACGGTGCTATAATATAATTAAGAAAAGAGTATAATATGCTATACTTCGTAGATGGTTAAATCTTTGGAGGTAGCATATGACCTCCAGAAATTATTATTAGGAGGAATACTTATGATGAGCCTTAACCTTATGAGAGAAATTGCAAATAATGCTATTTTAACCGAAAAGGAAGTAACAATTACAATGAATGATGGACATGTATTTGCAAACAAGCGGATCATTACTTCTGATTATTGGACAATAGTAACACACGATGATTGGATCATCCAGTGGTGGGAAGTTTGCAGTATAGTTTAAAGTATTAATACAAAAAGAATTCACAATTTGATAGTGGGTTCTTTTTGTTATAATAGTGGAAAAAGAATATGAGTTAAATTTTCTGGGGAAATAGTAAACATAAAAAAATGGAATAAAATAAAAAAATGTAAAGACACTTATGATATAATTTTGTTAGTCCAAAAACAAAATAAAAATA
>CAKOWZ010000025.1 GCA_934129745.1 uncultured Clostridia bacterium | reverse complement strand
AAAGTGTTGAAGCAATTGACATTGAAGGATTAGAAAAAAGATAAAAAAATTGCCTACATTTAGTTGACACATACTTTTTAAAGCATGAGATGGTGTGTATATTGAAAAAAAGTCAAAAATGTGATATAAGGACAATATATAGTTAAAAAATGGGGTATTAAAAATGGTAGAGGAAATTGAAAAATTATTTGAGAGAATCAAAAGAATAAGTAATTGGAATTTGAATTTAATAAAAATTAATGTTAGTAAAAAAGAAGGAGTAAAGTATATAGTAGACGAACTTTCAAATTTTGATAATGATGGAATTACAAGAACTGTAAAAGAAATAATAAGCATATATACAGAGGGAAAAGAATCAAAAAAATATACAAGAATAGAAAAATACGGAAGTGATTTAATACAGAATGTTATATACACAATACCAGTTACAGATGAACTTGTAAAGGATAATTATGATTTATTAATAAGCTCTTTATCGAAACCAGAAAGGGAAGAAGATCTTATAAAGAACAAATATGATTGTTATATATTGAAAGGTAGTATGGAGCAAGAAGATGATGATGTACCAGTAAAAATTGTGTTTATGAATAATCCTGTAAAGGTGTTAAGAAATAAATTTTTAAAAATAAGAGATAGGTATACAGAATATACAAATAAAGCTATATGTCTTAGCTTATCAATAAGTATGATAATAATTGATGATACGATATATTGTTTCAACAATTCTTATGAAAGATTTTTCAATTTGGAAAGAAAATATAAAGCAGTATGTGATGCAAGTATTGAAGATATTAAAGATATAGATATAGTGACAGATATAGAAATGTTTTCTTCTGTGGCAAGTTCAGGACATAATCCAAGAAAGTTCTTATCGTTTAATAAAAATAGTTTAGAAAAATTAAAGAACAGAGATATACGAAACAAAATTTCAAAACAATTTCAAATACCATTAAAAGGGGATAAATTTGATACAACGACAGAAAGTGCTGCAGATAGACTTATAAAGCTTTTATGCGGGAAAGGAAAACTGGATCCTTTTGATAATGAACCAGTAGAAGTAGCTGCAGCCAAAGCTTGGGAATAGGAGGTAAGATATATGACAAAGATTAATTCTCTATGCTTATATTTTATTTCAATTTTGCCATTATGGCTTGCTATATTATTTATTGATATAAAAAATATAGTGGATAATGATCCTAATTTATATACAGAGAGAATTTCAATAATAAGTATAATACTAATATTTATTTTAAGTTTATTTATCGTATATTACATGATACATGATAGACGTAAAGGTAATTCCGAAAAATATGAAATTATAAGTGCAAAGAAATCTAAAAATATCACTATCGAAGTTTTTTTAGCATATATTTTTCCTTTATTTGCATTTGATTTTACAAAATGGGATCAGGTTGTTATTTTTTTAATATTCTTTATTTCGTTAGGATTCTTATGTATAAAGCATAATTATTTTTTGGGAAATATTGTGTTGGAAATATTAAAATATGATTTTTATGAATGTACATTAAAAAATGTTGATGGTGAGATAATTGAGATGAATGTGATAAGTAAAAGAAAGATAGATAAAGAAAGTACTCTTTATCTAAAAAGCATAAACAATGAATACATGGTTGATCAAAATAGTAAGATATAAATAAGCTAATAAGAGCAGATTGAATATCAACTTGCTTTTATTAGTTTTTTGTTTAAATTTGATATGTTTCTTTCAAAAATTTGAAAAAACTTTCTAAAATTCAGAAAATTTTTCAAATTTTTGAAAAGTATAGAGTATTTATATTATTATAGATTATATTATTCTCTTCTACTTTTTCGTCACTAGGGTAGTGATTTTTTAGTAGATAGGGGTATTGATTTTTTGATAGATAGGGTAGAGTAAGAAATGATAGGTTCACCTCAACTTCGTACTCTCAATCCACTCATCAAAAACCTTCCCACTAATCTTCCCATCCTTATACTTCCTCTGCATAACTGGACCGGTCTTCTTATAATACTCATACATCTTAATAGCCTTGCTATTCTTACCACTAGTCCCAGCGGACTTAGACAGCGACTGATACCTGCTTCTATACTTTTTCAAAAGCACATCTTTCTCTAAATTATCAAGATACGCTTTCTCAATACCAATCTGCTTACACGTTTTCTTACCATCAAATAAAAAATCACAATACTTAGTATCATGTGCAGTAGACGGAATAAAATATCTTCCACAATTCTCACATTTCTGCACATAAATATTTTTCTTAACATTCATAAACTCTCTAAAAGTAATAAATAAAATATCAGAATACATTTTTGAAGAAAAACTATATGGCACATTTTCTATAAAATAATCATTATTTTTATCAGTATAAAAGGGTCTTAAATAAAAATTGACTTTTAAAAATAATGTTGTAGTTGCAATATTTGCAAGTGAGGAAAAATAGGTTTTGTTTTTACTTGAAGCAAGAATTTCTTTTTTCTTTAATTGTGAATCTTTAGATTTTGAAGTTACGGTATCTGTAAGTGATTTAAAATAATTAAAATTACATACAGATTCATATATTTTTTGATTTTCTATTAAATCATATTTAAAATCTTCATAAATCTTATTGTAGTAATATTCAATTTCTTCTTCAGAAAGTATAATTTCAAAATGTACTTTTGTAATATCCATAATTAAAGTTTTTTTGCCATGAATTTCACTGTTAAAATAAATATCTTTATTTATTCGTACCAATAAATTTACAAATAAATATTCAAATATAAAATCTTTACATTCATTTTTATCAGTAAAATTCGTATTTAAAAAATCTAATAAAAAGGTACCAAGATTATTTGAAGTTGGTTTTTGTTTTTCAAAAATATAGTATTTTTTCTTTTTACCTTTTGAAAGTTTGCCATTATAGGATTTGATTTTATATTTTATAAAATATTCTTGAAAGCCAGATAAATCAAAGGCTATTTGTATATCTTCCATAATTTTTTATTCCTACACTTTCTTAAAAAATCAGTAACATTTTAATTGTATAGTGTAAAAATTAAATACATACAACTAAAATGTTAATTAGTAATTGTATGACATCATTATATTAGCTAAAACATCAAAAGTCAATACAATTACTAGAAAGGCAGGTGAGTGTATGGAATTTGAAAAAATTAAAAGAACAACTCTAACAATGAAAGAGGCATCGGTTTATTTGGGAATATCGTATTGGTTGACAACGCAACTGGTAAAGAGAAAACAAATACCCTGCTCGAGAGTTGGTGGAAAAGTGTTATTTAGGAAAGAAGCTCTAGATAATTACTTAAGGCAACAAGAAGAAGCTTCGGTTACAAATGATAAGTGAGATTATGGGATTTGAAGAACTGGAATTTTGGAAAATAAAATGTGTGGGAGAGGGAAATTTCAGTTTGGGGAATTTTGAAGATGTGGAAGTTTAAATTTTAAAAATTAGTAAATTATGAAGGAGTTTTTTATATGACATATTATAAATTATTTAAAGTATTATTTGAAAAAGAAGAGTACAAAGATATGAGCTATCTAGCAAAAATTGCTTATGGAATTTATGTAAGTATGTTGGAAGAAAGTGCAGTACCAAACATTGATGAAAATGGAGATGCATATATTGATGGTGGAAGAACAGTATTAAAAGATGTATTAAATATATCTACTGCAACTATAACTAAAATACACGAGGAATTAGTGAATGCGGATTTAATTGAAGAAAAGTGGCAGGGGTTTGGAAAGAGTTATAGAACGTATATTAAAAATTATGAATCGATAAATTTGGAGAAAACCACTGCTAGTAAAGATCATGATGAAAATGAGGCAAAGGAAATAATTGAATCGTTTCATTGTCCTGAATTTTTAGATATTGATGTTCAAGATGCTAAAGAATTAATTGAGGAATCAATAGGTGAGTTTCCTTATATTAATGTTTCGAGAATTTTAAAAGATTTGAATTTAGATTGTGATTTTTATTCTGAAAAAGATATGAAAATGATAAAGTATGCTATAGCGTATATGGATTATTATTATCAAGATATTGCTTATGAAGAGGATTATGAGTGGATAATTCAGTATATTGATTTGGATATTATTGATAAAGCAATGGTTATGGCTGTAAAGGATGGTAGTTGTGAAGAGAAGGCTGCTGTTTTGGGAAAGGTTATATTTGAGTTGGCTAAGAAGAAGTATAATGAGCAGGAATTAGCGGAATGTTAAAATTTAAAAAAATGTATGGTGAGGCGTCCGACATTTGTCGGGCGCTTTTATGTATGGTATGACTTGTTGAAAGCTCTGCTTTCAAGCTGTGTGGGGATGTCTGTCGGACATCTATTCTTGCTCTACGAGATATATAAATGCGGCGTTACTAAATCAAAATAATTATGAATTAATAATGTATTAAATATGGATGTGTTTTATTGATAAAAGTATGAAAACATGGTATAAGTAAAAGTATAGCAGAAACTTGAGAAATTATTTTATGATTAGTAGGTAGTATGAAAGATATTTAGTTTAATATCAATGATGGTTAATATAAATCATAAAGGAGAGTAGTGTATATGAGAAAACTAAAAGATGCGATAATAGGATTAGCAATTGGAGATGCAATGGGTGTACCATTGGAATTTAAATCAAGAGAATCACTTCAAGCAAATCCAACAACAGAAATGAAAGGATATGGAAGCCATAATGTTCCAAAAGGTACATGGTCAGATGATACATCTATGACATTAGCTTTGATAGATGCAATAAATAGAACAGGAGAGATAGTGCCTGAAGATATTGCAAACAATTTTATTAGATGGATTGAAGATGGGAAATTCACAGCAGATGGCAAGGTATTTGATGTAGGTAGAACATGTTTAATGGCGATAAGGAATTATGAAAGCAATATTGCAAAACCAGAAGAATGTGGAGAAGATGGTGAATTTAGTAATGGAAATGGTTCCTTAATGAGAATTTCTCCTTTGATTTTTTATTGCTATTATAAAAATATGAATAATGAAGAAATTTATGAATGTGTAAAAACTGTTTCATCAATTACTCATAAGCATGAAATAAGTGTAATGGGATGTTATATTTATGTGTTATTTGGAATTGAGTTGTTGAAGGGGCGTAGTTTATATGAGGCTTATAATGTAATAAAAAATATCGATTATCATTTCTTTTCAGAAAATTGCAAAAGTAGGTATGATAGAATTATTAATGGTGAGATTTATAGATGCAGTATGGATGAGATTGGATCTACAGGGTATGTAGTTGATACTTTGGAAGCTACTTTGTGGTGTTTGATGAATACTGAGAGCTTTGATGATGCGATTATAAAGGCAATTAATCTTGGTGATGATACTGATACTATTGGTGCGTGTGTAGGAGCTTTGGCTGGAATTTGTTATGGAGAGGAGAGTATTAATAATGATTGGAAGAATGATTTTGCAAAGCTGGATGAGATTTTTATGATTTGTAAGAAGTTTGAAAGGATAGATAAAATTGAAGAATGAAAAAAAGATTTCCTTGGAATTGAAAATCTACAAGAAGATTTTAAAAAAATAATTATTAAAAGTATTGAATACATAAAAGACTTCTCTATCTATGAAGTTTTAGCGTATTTTTATTGGGATTATAAAACAAGTTTTGGAATAAAAGATGAAAAAGATGAAAGATGGCTAAAAACTATAAAAATAATGTATTTGCAAATATTGATTTCATGTATAGACAAAACTCGAAACACAAAAGAATTAAGAGAAAGTGATATTAATAAAATTAATGGATTTATTAATGAAATATATAATATAACTATAAGATATGAAATGCAAATAAATAAAGAGAATGGTTTGACAGATGAAGAAAATGATTATTTAATGCACTCAAATTCATTTAAAAATTGGAGCGGGAAGAGATATGATATATTTGAGATTCAGCACCATAAAGATTTATTAGATTGTTTAGGAAAAAATTTTAAGCAAGTTTATAGATTTACATTAAATGATTTGTATTCTGGAATTTCTGCTTTGAAAAATAATTTTTATTTTAAATTTGAAAATAGTTTTAATTTTATTGGAGAATTGGTAAGAACTAATAAAATTGAGTTTGATCAAGACGGTTTACATGAGGTATTGGGACTAGCAGAAAGTGAGAAAGAGGAATTAAAAGAATGTTGGAATGATGTTCATAGTCTAGAATTAGCAAATCTAAATAATAGTACTAAGTGGACAAAAATTTTTCTAAATAAATTTTTAATTGATAAAGAAGAATATAAGGAGTTTATTGCTAATATAAGTATTGAAAATTGGAATAAATTAATTAATAAAATTAAATATAAACCATTTGTAAAAATTGAAGGTCAATATTATATGTTATTAGAACAGAAATTTTATGATAATTTCGATAAGATTGCTGTGAAAGGTATGTGTGAATGCTTAACAAAACAAGAACAGCAAGTGCTAAGAGATAAATATACTACAAATGTTGAAAAAGTGGTGGCAGATTATTTTGGAAAAATAGTAATTAATAAAAAAATATATACAAATAATTATTATAATTACGGGAAAAGAATCATGGAAAATGATATTTTAATGTTATATGATAATAATATTTTTATTGTTGAAGTTAAGTCAGGAAGTTTTACTCCTGAATTAGCTTCTGATGATTTAGAATCACATAAAAAATCATTACAAGATTTAATAAAAAGAGCGAATGAACAACAGGACTGCCTCGAAAGATGTTTAATGGAAAATAAAAAAGTTACAATTTACGATAGTAACAATAAACGAAATAGAAAACAGAAAGCTGAAATTGAGATAAACGATGATACTAGAATCTTTAAAATAATAATAACAGCAGAAGCTTTTAACGATATTGAAGCAAGAATAGATAAGGTAAAACTTATATCGTTAAGTGACAATACTTTGGTTTTATGTTTAGATGATTTAAGGGTTTATAGCGATTATTTTCATAACCATCCATGTTATTTTATACAATATTTGTTGCAAAGAGGAAAAGCTATTGGAAATAAAAATATGGATTTATATGATGAGTTATATCATTTAGGAATGTGGATTGAACTCAATTATTATAATGAATATGTTAATCAGCAAATAGAAGATTTAATCAAAGAAAAAAAACTTAGGTCAAGAATTCGGAGCTGTTTTAATTTCAGGCGAAGATTGGATGAAAGAAATAGATGAATATTATAATAATTTATGGTTTAAGAAAAAGATAATTGAAAAACCATATAGAGAAATACCTCACGAAATAAATAAAATCATTGATTATTTTGAAAATAATAATGCAATTATGAATCATACATATCTTACTACATTTTTGTTAAATTTAGATCCAAATACACTACAACAGACAGAAAATATAATTACAGAATCTATGGAGTTTTATAAGAATTATAATAGACCAAAATATCGGGTATATGTCATTAAAGGAACAAAATGAAAACAATATGGAGGCTATATGCATTTCATCGATATATGAGAATGATAATATTGATGAAGAATCACTAATTAATAATACATATGCAAATATGCAGCTAACCAAATGCAAAAAAGCTTTAAGTGTATTTATATATTATTGCAGAAATCTTAAAATAAAAAAAATAAATTTTAAAATTTTAACATTAAATGATAAAAAAGCCCAAGAAACAGAAATATTGAAGTTGGCAGAATATTTAAGAATCAAAAGAAAACTAATTATAAAAAGAAAAAAATAGGTAGAAATGAATTGTGTCCATGTGGGTCTCGGAAAGAAATATAAAAAATGTTGTGGAAGATAGTTATATTAAGAAATTGAATATAAAAATAAAGGAGAACTAATAAAATTGAAAATAGGTGAGTTGAATAAGATACAAAGAGATGCTATGAATAGAGATTTAATGAATGAGCATTATGAATGGGAAGATGAAAGATTATTTTCTCATTTGTTAGGAGAATTACCAATGGAAAGAGATTTATACCGAAATAGTGGTAAAGAATTATCTATGGATGAATTAGAGCAAAAAGAAATAATAAATAAGATTAATGAAATTATAAAAAAGTATAATTCAAGTATGAAAATAGAGCAAAAAGATTTTGATGAATTAGAGAAAGAATATTATTTGTTAGAAAAATATAAGGAAAAATATTATACTTCATATTATGAGGTTATAGATGGAATGAAATTCAACAAAGTTCTTATGATAAATGGACCAGGAGGAATAGGTAAAAGTGAATTTTTATATGAATTTTCGGAAAAAGTCAGTAGTAAATATAAATATCTGTGTTTATATGGAAAATACTGTAAAAGTATAAATAATGACATTTTTACACAAATAATTAAAACAACACAGAAAGATAGATTTTATTTTATAATAGATGCAATTAACGAATTCAGTAAAGATTTAAGAAAGAAAATATGTGATTTTATAAAATCCAATAAGAATAATTTAAATCTCAGAATAATAATTTCGTTAAGAGATTTTTCAATGTCTAATGAAGAAATATCAAATATTAAAAAGTTATTAGATGAAGAACATTTATTCACTGGAATTGATCCAGACAATGCACTAGAAAAAATATCTGAAAAATACAATTTAGATTTATCTATATATAGCAGATTATTGTATGATAATAATCCATTACATTTAAAACTGATAATAAAATCAATAAGTGAAAATCAATTAATAAATAAAGGACTAAAACCAATTACTAAAGGGACATATATTTATGAACATTTTATAAAAAATGTTTTAACCAGAAATGAATGGCAAATTACTAAGACAATAGTTGAAGAAATGTTTAAGTCTAATAGTAAAGAAATAAAAGTAAGTGAGTTAAACAAATTAAATATAACAGATATTAGTGTTTATATGAGTAAAATGAAAACAAATAACTTTATTGGTACATATGATTATGAAAATGAAACGTATCTTTATTTTGTAAATGAGACTTTAACAGATTATTTAATTGCAAGATTTTTGTTTGAAAATTTACAGGGAAAGAATATATCAGATACAAAAGAATATATAAATAGAATTATCAGTAAATTTTATAGTATTCATGACCAAGTTATTTTAATGTTATTTGAAAAGTATGGGGAAAATATAGAAATAGCAATAAACATAATAATGGAATCGGATTTAAAGAATCATATAGATATAGAGATCTTTAACGAATTAAATTTCAGTAGTGATAATGTTAAAAAAATTCAAAAATTACTTAAAGTTAATAGTTCTTTAGAACAATTATTTGTTCTTGCAGGGGGGAATGAAAGTAATCCTTTTAATTGTTCATACTATTTAAACAGTAAGTTAAAAAAAGCATATTATAAAAAACAATTCAAAATAAACAAATATGATATAAGAAAAATAAGACACAAATTAAAAGTATATGTTCAAACCGTTAGCAAGTTTAACTACGAAAAAAAATATATACAAGAAAAATTTTGGTATGCAGTTTGGTGTTCAGGATTTGTTAACAAAATAAATAGAACTCTAGCTAAAAAGCTGATATTTGAAATAGTGAATATAAATCATGAATATATTAATTATTTGATATCAATATATAATGAGGTTAAAGACGAATATATAAGAGAAATGGTAATACAGGTCTTAAGTTCTTTAAAAAAGAACAATAGAAAAATAAAATGTTTTTTTAATAAAATAAATGTCAAAGATTATTGTAATATAAAGAATTTGTATTATATTAGTAATTATCTATATGGAAAAGAAAATTATGAAAGAATGGAAAAAATTAATTATTTGCTTAATACAGACGAAAGAATAAATAGTAATATTTTAAAATTTTTACACTCAATATTTTTTACATATAGATATGATTATGATTTTTTAGGTTTTGAAAATTATAACTCCACTATAACATTCCAAACAAAATTCATTAAAGAAGATAGAAAAAAAGTTATCAAGGTAAATAAGTATATTCAAAAAAACTATAAATGCTTGGATAACAATGAATGTAATCAGCACTATTTCAAAGAAAATTTTATAGACAATAAATTTTTAATAAATGAAGATTTAATATATGATAGAACAATATATTTAGCATGGCAAAAAATTTTCAAAAGATATTTAAAAAAATATAATATAAAAATTAAAGATTTAAAAAATATGCTCGTTTATGAAGAAGATGAAAAAGGAATTATATATAAAATTTTAGATTTATCATTTTCGGAAATTAACGGTTCTTTAACTTGTAACTATTTTACAAATGATTTTGAATTATATGGTAATTATAAGGGATATCAGTTTAATTGTTATGATAAATACGAGGAAAGAGCGGAAATATATTATCCAGTAGCTGTGTTTAATCCAGATATAGAAAATTTAGATAATAGAACTATGAAAAAAATAACTGTTCCAAAGAAAAAGAATATAACATGGGTAAAAGATAGTGAATTAAGCTTAAATAATATAAAGAAACTTATTGAGCCTATTACATATAAAAATGAAAGATATTATATGCTATATGGAAGTGTAAGATTAGATGAAAAATCGAATGATGAATACGGAAATAGTTGGATTGATACATATATAATAAATCTTGCTGTAGATGAGGATTACGATTTATGTGGTATTAGTGATGCAGACAGAAAATACACAATAGATACTAATAAATATAGAGGAAATATAGAAGATTATAAAAATGAAAATTCTAAGATGACAACTAGTTTATATAGTGTAAGTGATTTAAGTAACATGTATGTAACTACGGATTTTAATTTACCTCCTTCAATAATCATAAAAGAATTTGATTTGCATTATAATAGGTTTTCTTCATCATGGAATAATAGCAATGAGGAAGAAGTTATACTAGTTAATAATAATGAAGGAATATGGTATAGGAAGGGGTGTTCAGGTTCCTTATATATAAAAAAAGAATATTATGATAGATTAATAAAAAAATATGATTATAAATACTTTGGATTTACAGAAAAGTATCATCCTAAAACGGGATACTGCCATGATTCAGCACTCCAAATTCAAATTAATTCCAACGGCAGTATTGAAAAATATAAGCATTATAAAAGTAGAAAGCATCATCTTAGATATCAGAATGAAATTTGTAAGGAATGTGTTGTATATAAAATGGAAAAAGATGATGAGAAAAAGTGGAAGGGAAAAGAACTTTGCGATTTATTATCATACGACATAAACGAGATTTGGAAAGAAGAATAGTAATTAATATAGAATTTTTTGGAAAAAAATAAAAAAATTGATTTACTTATTTATTAATAATGATATAATGAATAAAATGATAAAATTATATGACAAACTTTAAATTAAAAAGTGAAAAAACAATATTTAAAAGATTTTTTATTGAAAATAACAGAACAGTTAATAATGGAATATTAGTGAGTATAATGAAAGGAGTATGGGATATGGCAAATAAATCAATTGAACCAATTATTGCTGATATAGCCAATGATTGGTTGAGAAAATATAATCTTGATTACAAATTAGAACAAGATTCTTTAAACACTGAAATTGATACAGCTTTAAATGAATATTATTCAAAAAGTGGAGGCAACGGAGGAAATAGACCCGATGCAAAATTATTATTGCAAGATAAAAATATGAATTATTATCCAATTCTTATTGAATATAAAGGATATAAAGACAAATTAGTTAAACTTGATGCTAATGGACAAGTAGAAAATAGAACACTTAAGAACGAACCTATTTTAAAAAATATTAATTCTTATGCAGTAAATGGGGCGGTTCATTATGCAAATGCTCTTTTACATTATACGAGTTATACAGATATTATTTCTATAGGTATGACTGGATACAAAGATGAAAACGACGAAATAAAATACGAAATTGGTGTATACTATGTATCAAAAGACAACTTCGGAATTGGACAAAAAGTAGACGATTACATTGATTTCTCATTTCTAAAAAAAGAAAATTTTGACGAATTTATTGAGAAAGTCAAAAGATTACAACTATCACAAGAAGAAATAGAAACATTAAAGGAAAAAAGAGAAAAAGAAATTGAAGCTAGTTTAGTAAAATTGAATAATGATATTTATCAGAATGAAAAGGGGTTATCAGAAAGTGACAGAGTTTATTTGGTTGCTGCTTCAATAATAGCTACCCTTGGAATTCCGGGAGAAGTTGCTCCATTAGAAAAATCAGATTTAAAATCTTTGCCGGAAGAAGGCAATAAAGATGGGGATATTGTTGTAAGAAAGATAAAGGCTTTCTTAAATAAAAAGAATTTACCAACTGAAAAGAAAAACTTAATAATAAGAACTCTACAAAATACACTTACAACAGAAAATATAAATAAAGTTGAAAATGGAGAAAGCCAATTAAAGAGAATATTTACTAAGATAGTAGATGATTTAGGAATATATTATAAAATAGGTTTATCAACTGATTTTACAGGAAAACTTTTTAATGAGATGTACAGCTGGCTTGGATTTTCACAAGACAAATTAAATGATGTCGTTTTAACGCCATCTTATGTCGCTAATTTTCTTGTAAAGCTTTCAAGAGTTAATATGGATTCATATGTATGGGATTTTGCAACTGGTTCTGCAGGTCTTCTTGTTTCTGCTATGAATGAGATGCTAATAGATGCAAAAAATAAAATTAAATCTCCAGAGCAACTAGCGATAAAATCAGCAGAAATAAAAGCTAACCAATTATTAGGACTTGAAATTCTACCAAGTATATATATGCTTGCAATATTAAATATGATACTTATGGGGGATGGAAGTTCGAATATTTTAAACAAAGATTCTCTTAAAGATTTTGATGGTAATTATGGCTTTGATAATGCTTATAGAAAATTTCCAGCAACAGCTTTTGTCTTAAATCCACCTTATTCCGCCCCTGGAAATGGGATGATATTTGTTGAAAAAGCACTATCAATGATGGATAAAGGATATGCTGCAATAATAATTCAAAATTCTGCTGGTTCAGGAAAAGCCATAAATTATAATAAAAGAATATTAAAGCATAGCACTTTGCTTGCAAGTATAAAAATGCCTATAGATTTATTTATTGGTAAATCAAGTGTTCAAACATATGTATATGTTTTTAGAGTGGGAGAGCCACATAATAATGAAGATATAGTAAAATTTATAGATTTTTCACAAGATGGTTACACAAGAACAAATAGAAAAAAAGCAAGTAATAATTTAAAAGATACAAACAATGCAAAAGGACGTTATCAAGAAGTGATAGACTTAGTACGTTTTGGAAAATCAAAATTAAATATATTTACTGAAAAGGAGTATTATGAAGGAAAGATAGATATAAACAGCGGTGAAGATTGGAATCAAAGTGCACCTATTGATACAAAACCAACAATTGAGGATTTTAAGAAAACAGTGAGCAATTATTTAGCCTGGGAGGTTTCTAACATATTAAAGGATGAAGATGGTAAGCGCTTGGGAAAATAGATGCCTCACTTAGCAGAATGCTAAATAGTGCTGAGTGGGGCAAATTCAAAATTGGAGATTTGTTTAATACTGATTTGTGGGAATATGGTAAAAACAAACAATGGCAAACTAGATTTGAAAATGATTCCAAAAACAGATATCCTGTCATAAGTGGAATAACTGTAAATAACGGAGTTAATTATTATACTGAGGATATCCCAAATTATAATGAGATTTTTTATGATAGTTTAACAATTTCTACAAGAGGTGAATATAGTGGAACGGTGACTTACCATGATGGTAAATTTGTATTAGCAAATAATATATTGGTTATGTATATGCCAAATCTATCAAAAAATCAAAAATTATTCATTGGCTCTATAATAAACGGATTAAATTATGGAGGATATAATAATTATCCTCGAATAGAAACTTTAAAAAAAGACTTTATTAAACTTCCAATAAAAAACGGAATTGTTGATTATGATTTTATGGAAGATTTTATAAACAGACTTGAAGAACAACGTATAAAACAGCTTGGAGTTTATTTACAAGAAACAGGATTAGAAGATTATGAGTTGACCAAAGAAGAAAAAAATGCACTTTTCGAATATAAGCATATTAAATTTAAAGAATATAATATTATAGATTTATTTGACATTAAAAATACTAAAAGTATTCTATCAAGAGACATTGTAGAAAATAGTGGAATAGATCCGTATTTATGTGCAAGCAATGAAAACAATGCAGTTAGTACATATATAAAATATAAAGAAAATCTAAAAGACGAAGGCAATTGTATATTTATTGGGGGAAAAACGTTTGTTGTAACATATCAGGAGAGTGATTTTTATTCAAATGATAGTCATAATTTAGCATTATATTTAAAAAATATTGAAAGAAATAGATATACTCAGTTATATTTTGCAACGTGTATAAATAAGAGCTTAAATCATAAATATTCATGGGGGGATAGTGTAAGCAAAGCTAAAATTAAGCACGACAAGGTTTTAATACCCACAATAAGTGATGAATTAAACGAAGAATCAATCAAGAATTTCATGTCAGCGATATGTAAACTGATATTAAAAGATATAGTTTTATATAAAGATATAAAATTGGAATGTACAAAAAGAGTGATTGAAAATAATAATAATGATGGACAATCGATGGCAGCAGAAGATATTGAAAAATATAAAACAATTGATAAGGAGAATAGAAATGGCAAAAAATATTGAACCAAAATTAGTAACTATTGGTAACTACTTAAAATTAGAAGAAGATGCAAAATTTATAATACCCGATTATCAAAGAAAGTATGCATGGGAAGTGTCAAATTGTGACAAACTATGGTCAGACATAACAGATTTTATAGAAAGTCAAAGCAGAGATCAGTATTTTTTCGGAACTATTATAATAAATTGTGACAATGATGATACAGAATTAGGATTAATAGATGGACAACAAAGAACAACAACATTCATGCTACTACTAAAAGCATTACTTACAAAAATAAACGAAACACTTAACAATATGGTGAATGATCCTGAATCAGAGCAACTAAAAAGAGGTCTTAGAGAAAGAAGACGAAAAATAATAAGCATATTATATAAAGTAGATATAGAAGATATAACTGATGAGCCGAATGAAGAAAAAGATAAAAAAATATACAATAGTTTTAATAGCTTAATAAATAAATCAAATCAAGAAACATATAAAGATGAACTAACAAAGATTATGCAATCTATAAAATACGAAGATGCAGAAGCAAATTCAGAAAAAATAAGATATAAAAAAGGTGACAATAGATATACCAATTTCTTCAGAAATTACAAGCATTTTTATTATAAGGAAGATCTAAATAAAATTGACTTTTTAAATAAATTTACTAAAACAATTTTAGAGGAATGTCAAGTAATAGAAATTAAAAGTTGGAAAGTTGAACAAGCAATAACAATGTTTAACTCATTAAATTCTGATGGAATGCCATTAACCGATTCAGATATAATTTATTCAAAAATGTTTGCAGCAGCCAAAGATGAAAATGAGAGAAAAATTTTGGGTGAAAAATGGGGATATTTAATTGAGCTAACAAATGACTTAGAATCAACTAAAATTACAAATTTAACGGGGTTATTAAGTCAAAAAATGTATCTATATCGTAGTATCAATAAAGATACCGTAAATGACATTGGAAATGTTGATGTAACAACACCAGGATTGCGTAGATATTATACGGATATAAACACAGATTTGATAAAAAATCCTATAGAATTTTGTGATGAATTAATTAAACTTGCTGAAATATGGAATATTGTAAAAGAGAGTACTATAATGAAAGTTTTATTTTATTTTAATGACAATTCAAAATTGTTTTTAGCAAGTTATTTTAAACGATTTGATTCTTATTTTGAAAAAAGTGATATAGGAAAATTTATCATCAGTGACGATAATAAAAAAAATCTTGTTGAAAAAACAGAAAAAATAGGTGAGTTGATGCTAAGATTGTTCGCTGTGTTATCACTAGTAGAGGCTGGATATTCAAGTAATTATTTTAAATCTTTTCTTTTTAAAGAAGAAATTAAATTGGTAGATAATACAATTTCTTTTGAAGAGATTAAAAATGATTTTGATAAACATATCAATAAGAGCTGGAACAGAAAGGATATAGGGGACAGAATAAATGATTATGAAAAACATGATATAGTTTTCTTAAATGAATATTTATTTGCAAAAGAACATGGAATGGAACTTCAAATTGGGTTAAATATTGATATAGAGCATATAATGCCACAAAGCGGTAAAAATAAGAAACTAATACAAATAGATGCTGGAATAACGGATGATGAAATGTTTGCTAATTATATTAATAAAATTGGTAATAAAATACTATTAGAGTACAATATTAATAGAACAATTGGTAATGAGTGGTTTAGAACAAAAGTATCAACAGAAATTAACTATAAAACAGGATATATTAATAGTAATTATCCTATTGCAAAACATCTCGTTGAGAAATATAGAAATGATGTAAAACCATATTGGACATATCAGGATATAGATGAAGCCACAACGTCTGCTAGTAATAGAATTATAAATTTTATTTTTAATGTGAAGTAAAGGATAAATATAAAGTTCTTTCAATAATAAAAGCAGGTACGGGCTTTAGCTTCGTAGCTGCTTTTATTATATAATATAGTTGATTTCAATTATATTTTATCACGCAAAAATGAAAGTATGGAACCCGAATTAAAATCTTCTATTAATATGTTATATGACAAAATCTTTAGAAATTCTAGCAATAATGTAATTAAAGACAGAATAGTATATAAAAATATTAAATGAGGTGCAAGTGCAACTTGCATATACGAAAAAATGTTTTTATGATTAATTATAGGCAGAAGCCTAGAAAAGAAAAATCGCCCAATGATTATACATTGAACGAAAATAAAAGAATTGGTTGAGTCCTTTTATTAGTTCAATTATACATATTTCTTTTCAAAATTTCAATAGGGCAGAAAGGAGAAAAATAATAAAATCAATAAATGAGAATGTTTAAATATTAATGCAAAAGAAAAAAGTGAAGTTTTAAGTAAAATGAAAGGAATGTTGTAAAAATGAAAATAAAAAAAATAAGAATTAGAAATGTAAAAAAATATTTGATTGAATTTAAAGAAAATGAAGGACTACGAGTTGGTATAAGAATTAAAAATGAAAACAAAGAAAAAGTGATAAAAATGGGATTTGATCCAGCGCTTACTGTTGGAGAAGTAATAGTACCAAACTCAGATATTTCAAAAAGTTCTTATGAAAATTCTGAAGGAAAATGTATTATAAGAAAAGATTTACCGAAAGAAAATGCTGAAAGATATTGGGAATGGTCCTGGGAAGATTTTGGACATAATACTTATACCGATTTTAAATATATTCCATACCAGAGATATCAAAGGGAGTATATACCACCAAGAGCACTTGAATTTACGATACTAGAAGATAAAGATAAAAATAAATGGGTAGTTTCAAATGTAATAAAAAATAATGAAAAAAATTATGATGACATTAAATTACTTATTAATATTTTGTTAAGTATTTTTGGAGAATGTGAAATAATTAATCTTAATTTGGAACAACCGATAAAAACAATTAGGTCAGTTAAATGGGAAATATTAAGACCGGGAAAACAGACAAAAGAAATGCTTAGGAACATAATAAAAGAAAGAGTGAGCAAAAATCGAGAAGGAATGTATATAAGAAATATAGAGAAATTAATTAATAGCAGTGATGAAGACATTGCTGTTGGTACACAAGAATTTAAGGGATATATTGTTTTTATATGTGGTAAATATGCAATTTTAGAAAGTTTGATGCCGAATAATGCAACCTATATTTTAGAAAAAGATTGGGAAGAGATTTCACAACTTACCAAAACGGAGGTCTTAAGTAACAAGTTACATGTTGATAGAATTTACCATTATTTGAATTGGAAAGAAAAAATACAAAAGTATTTGAAGAGAGATGAAGATGATGGCAAAAACAAAATGTAGTAATTTGGGAAAACTAGAAAAGAAGATAGTCCCTGTAAAAGGATGCACTAAAAAAGATGCAACCAAAGGAAATGCACATCGTGGATTAACGAGTATATAGAAAAATTTGTGTAAAGTTTAAAAATACACCTTCTTATGATATTATATAAATGTCATAAGGAGGTTTT
>CAKOWZ010000024.1 GCA_934129745.1 uncultured Clostridia bacterium | reverse complement strand
CTTTTTGCCATATAAAAAACCTCCTTATGACATTTATATAATATCATAAGAAGGTGTATTTTTAAACTTTACACAAACAAGATTAACAACAACACAATAGAAATTTGCATTTTATGTAAAATAGTGGTATAATATATATTGTAGATGACTTTTCTATAAGTTAGTACGCCATATTAATCAAAAATAAATTTAAGGAGGATACTACTATGGCAAAGACTACACGCGTTTATTTCGAGGGCATCTGGGAGCATGACAATACCTCCCGCATTTTCCGGACGATAGGCAACGATTCGATTCACACCCTTTGGGTTGAGGGCTTTGAGGACGGCATCGTAACGGTTGAACCCGTTGTTGGTTGCTACATCAATACCTTTGCAGAAGCTGTTGCTGGCTGCTTCAACGATGATTCCAATTTCGGTACTGAGGTACTGAGGGCATACGACTGCGACGAGAATGCTACCTTTACTGGTATCAAATTCGAGATCAATGGCGTAACTCTTATCGTAACCAAAGAAAACGCCGATGCAGACGGAATCTATAAGGAGTGGAATGCCGGTATGGAAGCAAATGAAGAAAAGCACCGTCGTGAGAGAGAAGCTTGGCTCAAGACTCCTGAAGGTCAGGAATATCTTGCTCAGCAGAAAGCTGAAGAAGCTCGCAGAAAGGCTGTTGAGGCTGAGGTGCTTCACATCGACGAAACGGTCGAGATGGAATTCAAGGATGAAGAAGGCCAAAAGTCTTGGAATCAGATGGTGGAAGTCAACTCCAAAGATCCTTATGGCAATGGTGTCGTGAAATATGCTCGTCGCTGGGCGAAGTATATGCAGAAACTCATTGCTGAAGGCAAAACTGTCGTCGAAATCGCTGAAAAAGCCTCTCATGACTGCGACATTGAAGGTATTACCGGGTTCATGTACGGATGTGCAGTCAACGCTCTGGCCCAGTGCTGGAAGTACGGGGAGGAACTCCGCAAATGGCACAACAAGGATTATGGCTATGAAGGAGATGGCATTGTCAATCCTGCAGTACTGACTGTCAATGTAGGTTAATACCTGCTTAAAAAGAAATTATTTTCTTTCCCTCGCAAGAGGTTTCTTTTTTTTTATGCAAAAAAATCGTCCTAAAATTTAAACTAAAGGATGGTGTTTGAAATGAAGATGATTAAAAAAATTGCAATTTGAGGAAAGTCTAAAAAAATAAGGTTTTTAGTGATTTGGGGTGCTGATGAAGAACTACATAATACATTTTATTTATTACATAAGAAAAAATTAAATTTTTAGCAAGAGCAAGTCTTATAACCATTTAATATCAATAATTAGCAGACTTGCTTAAAAAATTCATGATTGAGTTCTGAAAAATAGACACACTGAGCTGTTTATTTTTGATTTGCGAAAATTGAATAATTGTGTTAATATACTATTAATATTGTCTTCTATATTCCATTATGAATTTGTGTTTATACACCCTTTTTCAGATGGAAATGGAAGAATAGCAAGATTGTGGCAAACAGCAATACTTGCACATTGGAAAGATTTGTTTAAATATATTCCAATAGAAAGTATAATAAGAAAACATCAAGAAGAGTATTATACAGCGATTCAGAATTGCAATAATGTAGGAAATTCAAATGAATTTATTGAATTTATGCTTAAAGTTATAGATGAAGCTGTAGATGGAATGATTTTAACATCTAATCAAGAAACTACACAAAAGACTACACAAGAAAAAATAATAGATTTAATGAAAAAAATTCAAGTATTATACAAGCTGAAATGGCTAAAATACTTGATTTAACAAGAGATGGTATATCATATAACATAAAAGTTCTAAAAGAAAAAGGCATAATTGAAAGGGTGGGCTCTACAAAAAATGGAATTTGGAAAGTAAATGATACAGAAAAATAATATAAAATAATTACAAATAGAAACATTTAATTTGAAAATAATAAGAATAATAGGAATTTCAGGAGTAGAAAATACAAAATAGCGCCAAATAGTTGACATTTCTTTAAATTGTGATATAATACTAACATAATTCGTAGCTATGCGAACAAGAATAGCAAGGTAGTAAATTCTCATATTACAAATGTAAGGAGGAAAAAGTATGAACAACAATGAATTTAACATTCAACGGAAGGAAGATACTTTTTTTAGTGAACTAAGTATTTTTATCCCTGGTGATGAAAGTCTTACTACTTGTGTATCTTCAATATTTGAAGATGTGATAAAAAAGTATTCACTTCCTGAACAAAGTATAGTTGATATTCATTTTTTCAAGACTGAACAAGAAGGACAGAAACTTATATCAGTAGTAATTAAATATTGTAACTTTAACCCATATGAATTAAAAGCTCTGAATGAAGAACAACAAATTAGATTTGCACTAAGATTTATGGGGTATGCAGATAAAGATATTAAAAGTATATCCTATAGGAAATACTGGTCTAATACAAACGAATTAGTTTGGGTAGCAGTTGTATCAGATTCTAATTATGATTTTGATCCAGATGAATCTTTATGTGCAAGAAATTATGAGATGAAAATATTCAATGACTTAAAAAGGGTTCTTGGCTTTTCGGTACATATTGACTTTGTTTAAAATTCATGCTAAACTGCAATTATTTTATAATAGTTGCAGTTTTTTCTTTTTTAATTTATACTACTTGAGAATAAGTTTTTGAACTTTATTTATTTTTTTTTTGCAATTTGTAAAAATATGATATGTTTTATAAATTCTATACTTGCATATTTAACAAAGTACATGCTATATTACATTTACAAATTTTCTATAAACGTTCATAAATTTTTGCGGGTTTTTACAAAAATGTATATTAGTCAATGCTGTGAAACAAATTTATATATTATTCTCGTAATATATTGAATTTGTTTCATCATTTTTATATACACATTAACTTTGCTCTTTTTCTTTTGGAGTCAAATAGCCTAAAACAGCCATTGGAATCGTATTGGTTCTTTTTAAATATGCTGGACCTTGTTTTCTTAAATTTTCTAAACTATAAAATCTTTCATTATCATTTATATGGCTCCTTTCAACTTTTCCATTATATTCTGGTGTTCTTGGTCCTATCTTATGGTCATGTCTTAGACCAAATAACAAAATTGATATTGTATTTTAATTAAAATATGCTATAATTTTATTAATTGGATTGATATTTGTATCAAAATCGTTATTGATGACAAAAGTTGTAGATAACTACTTTGTTGTCACCATCAGAACCTCATAATTTTTATACAAGTACAAAATTAACAAGTATGTGTTTGGCAATATTAGATCAAGCAGTAAGACACGAGAATTTACAGATTAAGACTTGTTTAAAGTGTGGTAGATAATTTTTACCAAGTTACAGACAAAACGAAATATATTGAGATTTAACAAATCTGGACCAAAGCTATACTTGTAGAGAAAAAGGCGAAAATGAACAATATAAGAAAAAATTAGAAAACAATGAAACACAAACTCTTTATAGACGAATTTATAGGTAAAGATTTAATTGACGGCTGGACGTTTGTATGTGGCTCTTATGGGTCTGGCTCTATAAGTACGGAAAGGCTTACTGAAAAAAATTTAGTTCAATATGGTAGGGTATATGCGAATAAAATGCAAGTCGTTTATGATGTACTTGTTAAATATGAAAACGAAGAATTTTACCATGTTGTGTCAGTTTTGGACGAATTTATGATACCTGTAGAATATAAAGCTGAGTAGCATGTTTGCCCAGTCAGAAGTTATCTGGCTGGGCATTATTCATAAAAAACTGTAAGTATGTTTATGAAACTAATTGAATAAAGAGAATAAAAAACTTATAGTTAAAATGATTGCAATTAACATAAAAATGAGTTATAATGTTTAGTAAGTTATGGCACTTTTTGCTCAAAAAAATAGCTAATTAAAACAGTTAAATATAGTAGCTTAAAGTGCTCTTTCTATTTTGTCGAAAAAGTGTTATAATACAGGATATTATAATGTAAAAAATATAAAAGAAAAATATTTTAATTATGTATATGAAATATATAGTAATAAGATAAATTGGAGAAAAAAATGTATAATAAAAAAGTAGGATTTACAATAGGAAAATTTGCCCCATTGCACAAAGGTCATCAATTCTTAATTGAAACAGCTTTAAAAGAAATGGATGAAGTATATGTGGTTATATATGATACAGATATTATAAATATTAGTGTAAAACAAAGGGCTCAATGGATAAAAAAGTTATATCCTAAAGTAAAAATAATATATGCTTATAACAGTCCTAAAAAATACGGACTAGATAAAGAAAGTGTAAAAATTCAGATGGATTACTTATCAAATTTGATAAAAGGTATTCCAGTGACTCATTTCTATAGTAGTGAATTATATGGAGAAAAGGTTGCAAATTATTTGAATATAGAAAATAGATTGGTAGATTTAGAAAGAAAAAATATACCAATTAGTGCAACTTTAATTAGAAATGATTATATAAAAGAAAGGAAATATATTGAAAATTTTATATATTCAGATATAATTAAGAAAAACTAGTTTTTATAGATGTGATAAAATGTCAGAAACGTGAAAATGAAGGAAGTGAGATTATATGATTCAATGGAGTGAATATCATAAAAAAACAATATCAAAATCTCCTAGTTTAATTTTAAAAAAGTTTTTTGATATGGGACTAGATGATGATATAAATCCAAAAACAGCAATTGATTTAGGCTGTGGCTCTGGTAATGATACAGTATATCTGATAAAACATAATTATTCTGTTGTTGCAGTTGATAAAGAAAAAAATGTAATAGAAATAATAAAAAATAGAGTCCCAGAAAATTCTAAATTAGATTTTATTATAGATATGTTTGGTGGAGTAAAATTATCTAAAACCAATTTAATTGTAGCTAACTTTAGCATTCCGTTTTGTCATCCAAAATATTTTAGTGGATTTTGTAAAAAAATTACAGACAATATAAATTTAGGTGGATATTTTTGTCGGAAATTTTTTGGGTAAAGAAGATGGATGGAAGGCTGATGAAAATAAAACATTTGTAAGTGAAGAGGATATTGATAATATATTTGAAAATTTTGATATTGTGTATTTTAATGAAAAAAAGTATAGTAGGGAAACGGCTAGTGGCAAAATGAAATTTTGGCATGTTTATGAGGTGATAGCTAAGAAAGTAAGATAATGTTTTTTCATATAAAGTAAAAAATATAGGTGTAAGAATGTACTGAACCAAAAAAATTATATGTTTTTTGGCTCAGTATATTTTTGTTTATGCTTACTTTTCCTTGACGAACCCCTTACAGTAGTATATAGTATAATTAACATGAATTGGAGGAGAAAAAAATGAAAGAAAAATTTGATGTGCTAAATCAATTTGGAGAATTTACAGGAAAAATTGCAACAAGAGATGAATGTCATAAAAAAGGATTATGGCATAGAGCTGTATATGCTTTTATAATAGATGATAAAGGAAATGTTTTATTACAAAAAAGAAGTAAAAATAAAAAGTTATGGCCTAATATGTGGGATGTAACTGTTGGTGGACATGTAGATAGTGGAGAGTTTGGCAGACAAGCTTTAATAAGAGAAACTAAAGAAGAACTTGGAATTGAAATTGATGATAATGATATTAAATATTTAGTTGGTTCTACATCTATAAATGAGCAAGGAGATATTATTAATAAGCATTATAATGAATGTTATTTAATTACAAAGAATATTGATATTTCAGAAATAAAAATACAAAAAGAAGAAGTGTCTGAAGTAAAATATTTCTCTAAAGATGAATTATTAAAAAGAATTTCAAATAATTATGATGGGTTAACAGATAAAACAGGACCATGGAATTTTTTAGAAAAAATTTTAGAAAAATATGTGTAAAATCTTATTTTATAGAATTTGATGAATGTTAGTTAATTGATATACCAACAATAAATAAAGAAAATTGAAGATAAAATTTAGGTAGTATAATTAACATTAATTAAAGAAAGGACAAATCATGCAAAAAGAAATTTTGGATATTGCCAACAAAATAAAAGAAAATGGTGGAACCCTATATTTAGTAGGAGGAGCTATAAGAGATGAGATTCTTGGAATAAAAGAATATGATGAAGATTACTGTGTTGAAGGATTATCACATTCTGAATTCATAAATTTATTCCCAAACGCATATTTACGTGGAAAATCATTTGAAATTTTTGATTTATATGGGAGAGAGTTTGCTTTAGCAAGAACAGAGAAAAAAGTAGGAAAAGGACATAAAGAATTTGAAATTAATGCAGAAAAAAATATTACAATTTATGATGATTTAAAAAGAAGAGATTTAACAATTAATTCAATTGCAAAAAATGTTTTAACAGGAGAAATAATTGATCCATTTAATGGTATAGAAGACTTAAAAAATAGAAGTATAAGAGCCACATCAAAAAGCTTTGCAGAAGATCCTTTAAGAACATATAGAGCAGCAAGATTTGCCTGCAAATTAAACTTTAAAATAGAAGATGAAACATTAAAACTTATGAATTCTTTAAAAAATGAGTTAAATGAATTATCAGCAGAAAGAGTTTTTAATGAAATGAGAAAAGCATTATCTTATGATAAACCTTCAATATTTTTTGATTCTCTTAAAAATGCAGATGTTTTAGATGTTCATTTTAAAGAAATTTATAAATTAATAGGAGCTTTACAACCCGAAAAATATCATCCTGAAGGTGATGCATATAATCATACAATGTTAGCACTTGATATGAGTGCAAAATTAACTGATGATGTAAAAATTAGATTTGCAACATTAGTGCATGACTTTGGAAAAGGGGTTACACCAAAAGAAATGTATCCACATCATTATGAACATGATATTAATGGAGTTAAAGAAGTTGATAATTTTGGAAAAAGACTAAAAATTCCGAATGAATGGATTTCTTGTGGAAAAGTATCTGCAAAAGAACACATGAAAGGTGGTATATTTTTTAAAATGACACCGAGTAAACAAGTAGATTTTATTGAAAGAGTTTATAAATCTAGATTAGGACTTAGGGGTTTAGAGATTGTTGTAGAAAGTGATAGAAATTGTAGAGGAGCTTTGAAAGATAAAGTGGAGTTTGCTAAATTAGGTGAAAAAATTATGAAAGATATTAATGGAAATTTGATTAAACAAAAATTTAACCTTGATGAAGGTATAAAATTAAAAGAAAAAATTCGTGAGCAAAGAATTTGTGCAATTAGGGACGCGTCCAAACTGTTCAGATGAGCAATTGGGGACGCGTCCCTAATTGCACAATTTACATAAGATTGACTTTTTAGTGAAAATTTGGTAAAATGCTTAAAGCAATTATGCTTAATAATAAAAAAACTCATTGAGAATTTTTAAGAAAGGAAGATAAGAAAATGGCTGAAGGAAATTTTTGGTCAAGGTTATTTAGACGTGAGGTTTCAAGTTCTGATGATTCAGATTCTATTGCTGTTCGGGAACAGGAGACAATGGTAGAAGATGATAAAACAAATATGACAGAATCTGAGGGGGTATCATTACAAGATGTAGTAAATTTTGTCGCTGAATTACAAAGCTATTATTATAGCGATATTTGTAAGTCACAAACAAATATGGTGGTGCAAACATCAATTCCACAAAAAAGGATAAATTTCATTCATAAGAAAATTAAACAAGACAAACGGGCTCTTTCTCAAATAGATGAGATACTTGATTTAGTAAAACAGAATGAAAGAGAATATCAATCAATTTTTGGAAAGTCGGTTTATAGTTTTTATGATGAGATTGAAAAAGAGAAGTTAAAAACAATACAAGAAAAAGTATTCAAAATAATTCTTAGGTTATATGCTGTTAATACAAAACTAGAATTGAAAAACATTATTCTGAAAAGAATTGAAATATATAAACAAGCATGGAATATTGCTGATGAGATTCAAATTGAGGATAATTATAATGCAATTCTGGTTGATGAAAATAATGGCATAGAAAAATATCAATTTGGGGAGTTTACCAAAAATGTTGTTTCTGATGATAATGACAAGGAATTAAGTTCTACTCAGGTTGATAAAATAAGAAAAATGAATTTTGAATTTGAAAAAGAAATTCAGACTGAAAATATTTTGGTTTATGTTTCAAGTGTTTCAAGGTTAGAGCTCAATTATATGAGGAGAACTTGTTTTATTGATAACAAATGGGAATATGAACCTAATAAAAATGGGCACTTATTTCTTGATGTTGTGAAAGTAACTGACTTTGAAAAATATCTAAAAGGAATATTACAGATTGTGTTAACTAAAGCAAATCATGCGGTTATTTCTGTTGTGGTTCCAACTGATGATATGAAAAATGTTATTGGTCAGATTGAAGAAAAAGGTGATAAAGTAGAAATTTATAAAAGATATCGGTTTTATCTGAAAGAAAGAAGCGGATTATATAAAGATAATCTTTTAACAACAAGAATTGACAAAAGATTTATTCCTGAAAAATTAAGGTTTATTTCTTATCTTAAATTCAAAAAGATTTATTTTTGAATTTTGTAAAAGACTATATGGAAATTTTTCCATATAGTCTTTTTACACATATTAATAGCTAAAAAAATTTACATAAGATAAATTGTGTAAACATAACACAAAAAAAGATTACATAACCATTGACAATTACGTTAACATATGGTATTATATTTTCACGCTAGATTTCTAGCAATTATAATACATTTTCATTGTGTACAATGAAAGGAGTGATAAATCTCATAAAAATGAGAACAAAATGGTGAGTCTACTCACAACAGTCAAACCTTTATAACTACAAGGAGGTAAACATTATGCCTGTAAAACTGACAAAAGGTCAGGGAGTTAACCTAAAAAAGGAAGCACCAAATCTGAGGCGGGTTCTTATTGGCTTAGGCTGGGATCCTGTGAAAAGTCTATTCAGTCTCTCTGAAATGGACATTGATGCAAGTGTTATTTGCATTGATGAAAATGGTCGCTGTGAAAGTGTTGTATACTATGGTAATTTGAATCATCATTCTGGTTCAATCAAACATTATGGTGACAACCTTACAGGTGAGGGAGATGGTGATGATGAGCAAATTGAAATTGTGTTGGACAGAGTTCCAATCTATATCAAAAAACTCGCAATAATCATCAACATTTATTCTGCATACAGCAGAAGACAGCACTTTGGCAAAGTAAAAAATTGCTTTGTTCATGCATCTGATATTGACACTGGTAAAGAGTTAGTCAGATATGACATTGAAAGTAATTTTGAGCACAAAACCGGAATCTTTGTTGCTGAAATTTACCGCTATAATAATGAGTGGAAATTTAAAGCAATAGGAGAAGGTGTAAGAGTTGCAAACATTAATGAAATGGTTGCAATGAAATGCACCAAATAACTGCATTAACAAATATTTAATTACAGGAGGAAAAGAAAATGGCAGTTCAATTAAACAAAGGAAGTCGTGTAAACCTTACAAAGGACACAGGTCTCAAAAAAGCTATGATTGGTCTTGGTTGGGATACCAACAGATACCAGGGGAGTGCTGATTTTGACCTTGATCTCGTGATTTTTGAATGTGACAAAAACAAGCGTTGCATAGATGAAAATCACATGATTTTCTACCACAACCTTGAAGATCCGGAAAAAGCTATTAAGCATTCAGGAGACAACAGAACAGGAGAGGGAGAAGGAGATGATGAAACTGCATTCATCAATTTCAAAAACCTTGCAGAAAATGTTGAGACCATTGTGATTACTGTTCCTATCTATAATGCCAGAGAAAACAATCAGAACTTTGGACTTGTGGATAATGCATTTATTCGCATGGTAAATGTTGAGAATGGTGAAGAAATACTCAGATATGATCTCGGAGAAGATTTCTCTACTCAGACATCTGTTGTATTCGCCGAAATTTACAAGGTTTCAGGTGAATGGAAATTCCGAGCAGTTGGAGAAGGGTATGAAAAGGAATTGGAAGGTCTTTGCCGTGAATATGGCATTGATGTTGCATAATTAATTCTAAGGCATAAACTAGCACCCTGTTTGAATATTCAAATAGGGTGCATTTCTTCAAGAAATTACAGGAGGGTTAATTCAAATGGAAGAAATGGAAATGAAACAGGAGCTTTCAATACCCACAACTTATGAACAGAGAATGACGCCTGAACTTGCTCAGAAAGTTTCAGATTTAAAATCTACCATTGATATGCATGACAAAGGAAAAGTTATTGCATATGGAAGAGAAGAACAGGCTTCTATTGGCAAGTTTTCTGATTCTATCCTTAAAGGAGTTGGTACAACCGAAGTTGGTGAAGCAGGTGAACTGCTTACAAAAGTTATCGGTGATATCAATGGTTACAAAGCAGACTGTAATAAGGAAAATTCCGGATTTCTTGCTTTTTTAAGAAAACAAAAATCCAAGATGAAGACTCTGCAGACAAAGTACAAATCACTGGCTGATAATATGAATACTGTTGTAAGTGAATTACAGAAAAAGGACATGGCTCTTGGTCAGGTTTCTCGTAATTTTGATATCATGTATGAGGAAAATCGTTCAACTTATGAATTCCTTACAATGGTCATTTATGCAGGAGAACAGGCTTTACAAGAGGAAAAGCAGAAACTGGCTGTTATGCAACAAGAAGCACAATCTTCAGGAGATCTAATGGAAGTTCAGAAAGCTTCTGATTTCAATGATGATATTGTCAGATTTGAAAGAAGACTTTATGATCTAAAATTGACTCGCACAATGGCAATACAACAAGCTCCACAAATCAGAAACATTCAGAAAAGTGCTGATGAGGTTTCAGAAAGCATAAAAACAACAATTGTCACAGCTATTCCTCTTTGGAAATCGCAAATGGCAATTGCCCTTGGTATGCAAGCTGTCAAAGAAGGACTTAATGCTGTAAATGCTGTAAAAGATGCTACAAATGCAATGCTTATAGCAAATTCACAGATGAACAAAGACCTTGCACTTGAAGCTGCTCAGGCAGTTGAAAGAGGTGTAATTGACATTGAAACAATCAATACTGTAAATCAGAATCTGATTGATTCTTTAAGTGGCTCTTATGAAATTGCTCAAAAAGCGATTATCTCAAGAGAAGAAGGTGCTAAACAGCTCCGTGCAAACGAAGCTGAGCTCAAAGATGCAATTGTTAAGTATACAAATTTAAACTAAAAACTCAGGAGGAAAAAAATGAAAAAATTTGGACTCACAACACAGCAGGCTTTAGAAAACAAGGCAAAAGGTTCTAATGAACTTACCCAGCGGGAGTCAGAATCTTTTTGGGATATGTTTAAGGAATCTCTGCAAGACACTTGGTTGAAAATCCTGATGGTTGCGCTATCACTTGAAGTGATTTTTTACATTATTGGTCGGATTTGGCCAGATATGGGTTCTGATGACTGGTTTAGTGCAGTTGCAATTTTTGTTGTTATAATTGCAGTATCTGTTATTGGCACTTATATCAATTACAAACAAGACCGTGGTGCACAGGCACTTCAGAATGAAGCAAGTCAAATTAAGGTAAAAGTTTATCGTGATGGTAATCTTGTTGAAATGTCAATAAATGACATTGTCTTAGATGACTGTGTTTACTTACAGCCAGGCGACAAGATTCCTGCTGATGGTATTCTTGTTGATGCTTCACTTAAAGTTGATCAAGCAGCACTTAATGGAGAAAGTAGAGAAGCTGAAAAAATTGTTCTTGGAGATAATGATATTCCAAACAATGATGATCTATTTACAAAATTTAAGTGCTTCCGTGGAAGTGTTGTTACGTCAGGTTCTGCAGTTATGCAAGTTACTGATGTTGGTGACAATACTGTTTTAGGAACAATAAATGTTTCTTTACAGGAAAAAGATGAAAGCAAAACTCCTTCAGAAGAAAAACTTGACAGACTTGCAAAAGGCATCGGAATTTTTGGCTATTGTGGTGGTGGTGCAGCTGCTATTATAAGCATAATTCTTGGACTTATCAACATGACACATTATACTGTTGGTAATATTGCATATCTACTTTTAAGTAGTCTGGTTTTAGGTGTTTCTATAATCGTTATGGCTGTTCCAGAAGGATTGCCATTAATGAACACCCTTGTTCAGGGATTAAATGTAGGTAAAATGCTTAAAGCACATATTTATGTTAAAAATCCCAAGGCTATTGAAACAGCGGGCTATCTGACACATATTTATACAGACAAAACAGGTACTCTGACAAATGGTAAAATGACAGTGGCTAATGTTATTACAGGAGATTCTACTATTTATGAATCTTTTGATAAAATCAATAATAATCTCAAAACTGATATTATTATTGGTGCAGGTGTAAATAATGATTCCACTATTAGTGGTGACGGAAAAGCAATTGGCTCTAATGATACAGACCGTGCTCTTATTACATATTTAGCTATTGATAATGGTGTAAATATTGATAAAAGTATTGTTAAAACCAGAGAACCATTTGACTCAAGAGTAAAATATGCAACTGTTACAATGCCTAATGGTGCAAAATACTTTAAGGGTGCTCCTGATATTATTATAAAAGGATGTAACAGTTATGTTGATGAAAATGGTAATAAAAAACTGTTTTCAGATAACATCATGGGTAAACTGAAAGACACATGGAACACACAAACAGAACGTGCAATGCGTGTTATCGCTGTTGTTAAAGAATGTAATGGAGAGAAAATCTTTGTTGCATTAATTTCAATCAGAGATGATGTACGTAAAGATGTTAAAGATTCTGTTAACAAAATGCTTAAAGCAGGTGTTAAGGTTACAATGGTAACAGGAGATGTTCTTTCAACTGCAAGAGCAATAGCAAAAGAAGCTGGTTTGATTACCAAATCAACTGATATTTGCATTACTCATGAAGAATTGGCCAAAATGTCTGATAAGGAGCTTATCAAAGCTCTTCCAAATTTGAAGGTGGTTGCAAGAGCAATTCCTTCAGATAAAGAAAGACTTGTTGAAGCAAGCAAGTCCATTGGAGAAGTTGTTGGTATGACTGGAGATGGAGTAAATGATGCTGCAGCTTTACATAAGGCTGATGTAGGATTTGCAATGGGTTCTGGCACAGAAGTTGCAAAAGAAGCAGGTGATATTATCATTCTTAATGATAGTTTAACATCTATTGCAGATGCAATTATGTATGGAAGAACAATGAGCAAATCTGTCAAAAAGTTTATTATTTTCCAGTTAACAGTAAATGTAAGCACAGTATTTACTGCTGTACTTGGACCTATCCTTGGTTGGACTGAAGTATTCACTATTGTTCAGATTCTTTGGATTAATATGATTATGGACACACTTGCAGCTATTGCATTTGGCCAAGAACCTGCAAGACAAAGCTATATGGAAGAAAAACCTGTAGCAAGAACTGCTGATATACTTAATGGATATCTTAAGAGCAGTATTTTGGTTGGAGGTGTGTTTATCACAGTAATCTGTTTAGGAATCCTTAAAAATCTTTTTGGTGTTTACAATTTAATTGGAAGCACTGAGCTTGATGTTGTTAGAACTTTCATGTTTGCCACATTTATTATGGCAATTCTGTGGAATAGCCTTAATGCAAGAACTGATAGTTTAAACTTGTTTGAACACATCACAGAAAATCGCAACTTTATATTGGTTATGAGTTGTGTAGCAATAATTCAGGTTATAATTATTCAAATTGGTGGAAAGGTGTTTGGAACAACTCCACTTGATATTAAAACTTGGATTGCTGTTGTTCTCATAGGATTTATGATTATTCCTATTGACCTTATTCGCAAGGTGATTGTGAAAAAAATGGGAATAAAGGAATAATAATATATTCAAAATAAAACTATAAAAAATTCTAAGTTGATGCAAATGCATTGACTTAGATTTTTTTTATTTGAAGAAATTTAAAAATATAAAAAATATAAAATAAATTTATTAAGAAAAATTTTCTAAAAAATGTATTGAAAAAAATATATACATATGGTACTATAAAAATGTAGAAAAAACTATAAATATTAGGGGAGGAATAAAAATGGTAAAAAATAGAAACATAGTTGTACAAATATTATTAAGTATTGTAACATGTGGAATTTATGGTATTTATTGGTTTATTACATTAACAGATGATGCAGCAGCAAAAGCAGGAGATACTAACTTTTCAGGTGGAAAAGCTTTCTTATTTTCATTAATAACATGTGGAATTTATACATGGTATTGGTATTATAAAATGGGAAAAACATTACAAACAGCTGGTGAAGCAAATGGTGTAGCTATTAGTGATAATTCTGTATTATACTTAATTTTAGGTATATTTGGATTAGGAATAGTTAATTATTGCATTATGCAAAGTGATTTAAATAAATTAGCTGATATGTAAGGATAATTTATGAAAAAAAAGGATTATATAATTTTAATTATTATTATTATTATAATGGCAATACTGGTTTTAGATAACTGTATTGCCATTCCTTGTATATTTCATAGTATAACCGGATTTTATTGCCCTGGTTGTGGAATTACAAGAGCTATAAAAGCTGCACTTAAAGGAGATTTTTATTCTTCATTTAGAAATAATATATTGTTATATACAATAATTCCCTTAATATTTATAATTCAGTTTTTTAATTCTGGATTTATGAAAAAATATAAAAAAATAGATGAGTTTAATAAAAAACATAAGAAAATTTATAATTGTATTATAATTGTTTTGTTGGTAGTTGCTATTATTTATGGCGTTTTGAGAAATATTCCGAAGTTTTGGTTTTTGGCTCCAATAGAGGAGAGTGATAATAAGGTTTTATTGGATTTTGGGAATATGAGGTTTTTGAGAACATTTATTGAGAAATTGAAATGGTTGTAAAGGAAAAGACGATTCATTTAGAATCGTCTTTTTTCAAAGAATTGCCCTTTTCTTTTTTAATCATCAAAACTGTTCCTTTTCGAGATTTCGATTTTGAACAGTTTATCCAAATCCTTGCTAATAGGATTAGAATACCACGCGGCAAAAACAACGGTTGTTGACACAATTGCCAATATATCAACAGCAGATTGCATTGATTTTCCAGAGATGGTTTCCGGAGTCAATGTAAGCAATGTGACAATTATGGCAATGTATACATCAACTGCCACTTCCCTTGCTGAGGTATTTAAAAATGCCTCAACAACAATACAAGAACATGTTGCAATTATTACAATTAACAACAGCTTTATTATTGGTGGAAGAGTATACACGACTCCATTTGATTCTGCATTGTATAATAAAATTACTGTTAATAATCCACCAACAGTAATTCCCAGAATCATTGCAGTCAATTTTTTTCCAACAGTCATATAATTCCTCCTTTAGGATATTCTGTGGGCATTCAGAATTGATATTTATATTTTATCAAATTTTAGAAAAATTGTCAACTTTATGTTAAGCAATTTTTAACAACAGTTGCATTTTATGTAAATTTATGCTATAATCAAATATATGCTAGAGAAATCTAGTTTAATTAAAAAAAGAGGTTAAAAGTGGAGGTAAGTATGGAACGGAAAAGTGGCTCAGGTTGGCTAACCATATTCGCTCTTTTCTTAATAGTATTAACTTTAGGGTCTTTTACTAATAAGAAAGAAAAGCAAATTCCAGAAGGCAATTTTGTTTTACAAGAACAGAACAATTTTGAAAATCCAAATTTTGGTAATGTTGAAAATGTCAGTAATGACATTAATACATTGGAAATTACAGATTTAGATTTTAAAAATCTGGTCTTGTTAGTGCTTTGTGAAGCTGGAGGTGAACCTAGAGAAGGACAGGTTGCAGTAGCTGCAACTGTGTTAAATAGGGTAAATTCACCAAAATTTGGAGGAAATATTTCTGATGTTATATTTGCTCCAGGACAATTTTCCTGTATATGGGATGACGTATTTCACTTGGGTAGTCAGGAGATACATTATAACCAGTTGAGTGATTTGGGAATAGATGTTTCTCAAATTGAAGAAGCTGTAACTGCTGCTTTAAATGGGGAAGATCCTACAGAAATTCAATTAGGAGGTGGAGGAGCTCTATATTATTATAATCCAGATTACACATGTCAAAGTGAACTTGATTTAAGGGCAACAATAAGCAGTAAAATGCGGATTGGAAATCACGTGTTTTACAGAGAATGGGATTGACCAGAAGGAGGAAAAATTATGCAGTACGTAATCAAGGTCTTAGTGGTGTTCACACTTATATTTTTAATAATATGGGTAAAATCACATTTTATTGAAAAAATAGGTGAACCCAAAAAAGCAAGAATCATTAACACTGTAATAACCGGTGTTTTGGTGATTGGCTTAACGGGAGTTAGTATTGCCAAGTTTCAGAAAACGAACTACAATGACCAACGGTCTGCAATTGACAGAGTGAAAGACATTGTAGGAGTATCTAATGACAAAAGATCTAAAGTTGATCTGAAAGAGGTTGTTAGTAGTTTCAATAACACTAACAATACAGCTCAAACAACAGCAACAGAATACACTCCTGATGACCAACTGAGAATTTCGCTTATATATAGCGAAAACCCTGGTGGTTCAAGAAATGTTAATACAGCTATTGCAGCTGTTATTAACAATAGGCTCAATAGCCCAAACTACCCGAATAATGTAAGCGAGGTAATTTACCAGCAAAATGAATTTCCAAGTGTGTACACAGGAAATTTGATAAGCTTTGGTAATATACCAGAGGAAAATCGGGCTCAGATTTTTGAGGATATGTCTAAGGCAGATCCGACTGGTGGAGCTTTATATTTTTATAATAAAGCTCTAAAATCTGATGAAGAAAATAACTGGATAATTTCAGGACCATATGGTGCAACTGAGATTGACGGTTATGTATTCTTAACTGTATTTCCATACTCTTAATTTAATCTTTTTTAACTCCAACAGATATATGTTGGAGTTTTTTCTCGTTCAAAATTATTGAAAACAGGGTTTTGATATGATAAAATACAGTAAAATGGTAAAACATGAAATAAAAATGTAATGTATATAAGAGATATTAAAAATGCTAAAAATAGAGATATTAAAAATACTAAAAATAAGGAGAAATAAGGATGTTTGATAATTGGGAAGAACTTGAAAATTCTATAATAAATTGCCAAAAATGTAAATTGTGTATAAATAGAAAAAATATAGTTTTCGGAGTTGGAAACAAAAACGCAGAAGTTATGTTTATAGGTGAAGGACCTGGAGCAGATGAAGATTCACAAGGAATACCATTTGTTGGAAAAGCACGGACAACTTATGAATAAGGCTTTTACAGGAATAGGAATCTGTAGAGATAATGTATATATTGCCAATATTGTTAAATGTAGGCCACCAGCAAATCGAGTTCCAAAAGATGATGAGGCAGAAGCTTGCTTAAATTATTTAAGAAATCAAGTAATATTAGTAAAGCCTAAAATTATAGTACTTCTTGGAAGTACAGCCTTAAAAAATATTTTAGGAAAAGAGTATGGAATAACATCAGCTAGAGGAAAATGGATTGAAAAAAAAGGAATTTTATATATGCCAACATGGCATCCTGCTGCATTACTTAGAGATGAAGGGAAAAAAATTGAATTTTGGAGAGATTTGAAATTAGTGAAACTAAAATGTGAAGATTTAAAATTAGAAATTTGATTGTGTTAAAAATTAGATCGTGTGATTATCAAAATTTATTATATAAAATTTGATGATATAAGATATAAAAATCATTATGGTAGATTATATCAAAGAATAACAAAATTTAAAAAATTTGTAAAAAAAACTGGAAAAAAAGAAGGAAAAAAAGCATTTATGATGAATAATATATTAGTATGTGTAGAATAATATATACATATGAAAAAATAACATAAAACATTGGAAGGCGGTGCTCTAGAATGCAAATTACAGATGTGCGTTTAAAGAAAGTAAATTCAGGAAGCAGAATGAAAGCAGTTGCTTCAGTTACATTTGATAATGAATTCGTAGTTCATGAAATCAAAGTTATCGAAAGTCAAAAAGGATTATTTATTGCTATGCCAAGCAAAAAGAGATTAAATGGTGAACATAAAGATATAGCTCACCCAATCAATCCAGAGACAAGAGAAAAAATAGAAAAAGCTATATTTGAAGCATATGAAAATGCTCCAGAACCAGAGGAATCAGCAGCTGCTGATACTGACGAAGTAGCTGAATAATAAATATACGGACAATTGGGGACGCGTCCAGATTGCTCATTTGAGCAATTGGGACGCGTCCCCAATTGCACACTCAAAAAAAGAGACAAGCTTTCTGCAATAATACAGAAAGCTTGTCCTTTTTTTGTTAAGCAACAGCAAACTTTGGGAAATCTGCATTATTGCGGATTCCAATCAATGTTTCAAACTGTTCCTTGTGACATGACAGTTTGAAAACTGCCAGACCTTTTTCAGTTGTTTTTATTGAAAGCAAAAGTGCTTTCAATGAAAGCGGAAGCAGATTCAAAATATTTGTTATATCTGCCGGATGGGTGATGATGCGGGTGTGGTCATTGAATTCGATGACCTCGAATTTTTCAATGACGATGTTCTTGTTCTTGTTCATGTAAATCACCTTTCTTTATGATTATGAAATTCACACTTTATTGTGTAGATATACATAATATCACATAAACTTGAAAATGTCAATAAAAATTCAAGAAAATATTGAAAAAGTATTGACATAATTCGACGTAATTTGATAAAATAATAACCACTGTAGAGAGATACCTGTTCACATTCCGAACACAGAAGCCAAACTCTATTAATAGATTTATATGATTTTTAGAAATTTAAAGAATAAATACTATTAAGAACTACACATTATAATATTAATATTATTAAAAATCATATATACCCAAATATGTAATAAAAACATATTGGGTATTTTTGCTTTTGCAAAAAATCTAAAAAAACTAAAAAATGTAAAAAACTAAAAAAATCAAAGGAGGGGAAAAATGAAAAATATAATTGCAAAAGTATTAAAAAAACATGTAATATTAATAATTATTGAATTAATTTTAATAGTTTTAAATGTGTATTTATTAACAGTTCCATCAACAATTACAGGAAAAATAATTGATTTATTATACAATTTAGGTGGAAATAAGCAAAATATTTTAAAACAAACAGGTTTATTATTAATATCATGTATTTTAATCTTAATAACAAGAGTTATATGGAAAATGCTTGATGCCAAATTTTCAAGAAATTTGGTGAAAGAATTCAGAGACAGACTATTTGAAAAACTTCTTAAAATTGATGTTTCAAAATTACAGCAAAAGAAAAATGGAGATATAATGTCATATTTTGTAAAAGATATTCAAGAAGTTAGAAAATTTATTTCAAACACAACTACAACAACAGTAAGATTTTTCTTGAATTTCTTAATTGTAGCAATAGCAATGAGTAAATCAACAAATATTAAATTAACATTAATGGTTTTATTACCAATATTTATATCAATAATTTTAATTTTGCTAAATCTAAGAAAACTTAGTAAGCATTATGAAGATTCAAGAATAAAATTTACAGATTTATCAGAATTTGTTCAAGAAAGTACTGATAGTATTAGAACTACAAAAGCATATTGTGGTGAAAATAAACAATGTGAAGAATTTATTAACAAAAATTCTAGTTTAAAAAATACAAATTTTAATGTTATAAAACGTGAATCTTTAATGTCAAATTATAATACACTTGGACTTGGAATTGGTTTTGGAATACTTGTTTTAGTTGGAAGCAAAATGGTATTAAATGGAGAAATGTCAATTGGAGATTTTGTCGCATTTAGTGGATATATGACAATTTTAAGTTCACCAATAAGATGGATGCCATGGATAATAAAGCATTTTAAAAAAGTTCAAGTTTCATATAAAAGATTACAAGAAATGTTTGATATGAAAGAAGAAAAAATTAAGATAGATAATAGTTATGAGGAACTTAAAGGTGAAATCGAAATAAAAGATTTAGATTTTAAATATTATGATGAATATGAGAATGTTTTGGAAAATATTAATATTAAAGTTACTCCAGGAAAATCACTTGGGATTATAGGTGTTATTGGAAGTGGAAAAACTACTTTGATGAATCTTATTTTAAAATTATATGAAGTTCCAAATGGAAAGATTTTTATTGATGGAAAAGATATTAATAATATAAAAACAGATACAATTAGAAATAATATTTGTTATATTACTCAAGATAATTTTTTATTTTCAACAACTTTGAGGGAAAATATAAATTTGTTTAGAGATATTTATGATGAAACAGATATTATAGATAGTACAAAATCTTCAATGATTTATGATGAAATCCAGGAAATGGAAGATGGAATTGATACTGTGATTGGTGAAAAAGGTATTGATTTGTCTGGAGGACAAAAACAAAGAGTTGTTATATCAAGAGCTTTTTTAAGTGATAGTAATATTGTTATTTTTGATGATACTTTTTCTGCTTTAGATAATAAAACTGAAGAAAGTTTGCTTAAAAATATTAGAGAATTAACTAAAAATAAAACTTGCATAATTATTTCTAATAGAATTTCGGATATTAAACATTGTGATGAGATTGTTGTTTTAGAACATGGTAATATTGTGGAAAGAGGCAAACATTCTGAATTGATTAAAAACAAAAATAAATATTATGAATTTTACAAAAATCAGGCTGAAAAAAGTAATGTTGATATTTTGAGTTAAAACTGAGAAGAGTAATGTTGATAATTTAAGTAAAAAAAGGAGGGAAAACATGAAAAACAAGACTTGGAGAAGGATAAAAGATATGATGAAACCTCATATGAAAACAATTATAATAGTAACTATTCTAGCAATTTTTATAGACATAATAGCTCTTACAAAACCATATTTAGTAAGAACTGTGATTGATGATTTTTTAAATAAAGGAACAAGCATACAAAAAAATATTGATATTTTAGGAATCACATTTGAAAATATTTCAATAACTATAATTGCGATAATTTACATAGGAATGGTTTTAATTGAAAACTTTTTAGAATATTTTAATAGCACAAGGACAAGTATGTTAGGGGAAAATGTTGTTTTTGAAATTAGAAATAAATTATATTCATATATGGAAAAAGCTAATATAAGTTTTCATGATAAAGTTCCATCAGGAACACTATTTGTTAGGATAATAAGTGATTCAGAAGATATTTTAGCTTTATTTAGTGAAGTTATTACAACTTTTGTAAAAGATATTTTAATTATATTAGGATTATTAGTTGTAATGTGTATTTTAAGCTATAAATTGGCAAGTGTTAGTTTAATAATAATACCATTGATTGTAATAAGCTCATGGATATTAACTAAAATTTTGAACAAAATATATGCAGCAGTTAAAGATGTTAGAACAAAATTAAACATATTTTTTGCAGAATCAATTTATGGAATTAAACTTATAAAAATATTTAATAGACAAAAAGAAAAACAGGAAGAATGTGAAAATATAACTGAAGAGTTTAGAAGAACAATAAAACCAATGGGATTTTATCAAGGTTTATTACCAGCTATTATGAGTTTAATTGAAAATCTTGGAGTTGCAATTATTGTATGGTTTGTGACTTTTAAAATAACAGGTGAAGATTTAGATGTTGGTATTGTTTATATGTTTATTACATATTTAAAAAATTTATTTGACCCTATTAATAGAATAATTGAAAATATAGAAATTGTGGAAGAAGCGGTTACATCAATCGATAAAATTTATGAGATTATTGAAAAAGATGAATTAGTTGAAGATTTTGACAATGGTAAAAAAATTGAAAGATTAAAAGGCAAAATTGAATTTAAAAATGTGTGGTTTGCATATGAAGATGAAAATTGGATTTTAAAAGATGTTAGTTTTGTAATTGAACCAGGACAAAGTGTTGCATTAGTTGGAAAAACTGGATCTGGTAAAACAACTATCACTAATTTGATTAATAGATTTTATACAATTCAAAAAGGTGAGATTTTGATTGATGGAATTAATATTTATGATATTAATTTAACTGATTTGAGGAGAAATATTGGAACAATATTACAAGATCCATTTATATTTGCAAAATCAATTAAAGATAATGTTAAATTATTTAATAATATTGATGATTCTAAAATTGAAGAATCAATTGAATTATCTTCTGCAAACAAATTTGTGAATTCATTAGAACATGGAATTGATGAAATTGCAAAAGAACGTGGAAGTTCTTTTTCAGCAGGAGAGAAACAATTGCTGGCTTTTGCAAGAATTTTTGCATTAAATCCTTCTGTATTTATTTTAGATGAAGCAACAGCTAATATTGATACAACTACTGAACAATTAGTTCAGAAATCTGTTGATAAATTATCTGCTGATAAGACTTCAATTTTTATTGCTCATAGATTGGCCACTATTGTTAATGTTGATAAGATTATTGTTCTTAGCAATGGTGAGATTGTTGAGCAAGGTAATCATGAACAACTTGTGAAATCAGGTGGATATTATAGTAAGTTGTATAAGGCTTATTATAATAGTTTGGTTTAAATTTGAAATATTTGTGAACCAGTATTTTGATATACTTTGGGATGGGGCATTCTTGTTCTACTTTGAGAAATGATTTTAGGTGCCTAGTCTTGTAAATAAAAGGATAGTAGTATATTACGATGGAGCACAGACGCGCAGTTTGGCGAGGTTTGTTAAAAAACGCAAAAGGT
>CAKOWZ010000023.1 GCA_934129745.1 uncultured Clostridia bacterium | reverse complement strand
GTTCCCATTCCGAACACAGAAGTCAAGCTCCAATGTGCCAACGATATTTGTGGGTTACCCTGCTGAGAAAATAGGTTATCGCCAGATTTTTTTATTTTATTATATTAATATAAATAAGATATAGATTAGAAATATGGTTATGTTTTTAATCTATGTCTTATTTTTAGATATTGTGAAAATTATACGAACAGAGAATTATAAAATGAAAATAATAACATTATGTGGAAGTTTAAAATTTAAAAAGGAAATGATGATAGTTGCTGAAAAAATGGCATTAAAAGGATATTGTGTTCTCACACCAGTATATTCAGTATTAGAAAATATGGAAAGAACTGAAGAACAATTAATAAAATTGAAAGAGGCACATTTTAAAAGAATAGAATTATCAGATGCTATATTAGTAGTAAATGTAAATAATTATATTGGAGATAGTACAAATTTAGAGATAGAGTATGCAAAAAAATTAGATAAAGAAATTATATATTATATTGATTTAATGAAAAATAATTAGAACAACTGTTATAAGATTTAGAGAAAATAATTAGTTGATAATTATCTATTTTTGTTGTAAAATAGGTATAAATAAAATTTCATTTTGTTTTAGATAATATTTTAAGATTATTAAAATTCATAAAAAACAAATTTTAGAAATAATATTAAATAAAGCGGAAGAAAAAAACATATTTTAAATTATTAAGTAAACAATTAGGAGGTTATATTATGTCAAAAACAATGTGGAAACCAGGAACTTTTGTATATCCAATACCAGCTGTAATGGTATCATGTGGGGACTTTGAAAATTCGAATATTATTACTGTAGCATGGACAGGAATTTTAAACACAAATCCAGCTATGGTATATATTTCTGTTAGACCTGAGAGATATTCATATAATTTAATTAAAGAAAGTGGAGAGTTTGTTATTAATTTAACAACTGAAAGTCTTGCATATGCAACAGATTGGTGTGGAGTAAAATCAGGTGCGAATGTTGATAAATTCAAAGAAATGAAATTAACAAAACAAAAGGCTAATTTTGTTAAATGTCCGATGATTGAAGAAAGTCCTGTGTCTGTTGAATGTAAAGTAAAAGAAATTAGAGACTTAGGAAGTCATCATATGTTTGTTGCTGAAGTTTTGGCTATAAATGCAGATGATAAGTATATTGATGAAAAAGGTGGATTTGATATTTCAAAATGTAATTTAATGGCATATGCAAATGGTGGTTATTATCCATTAGGTAAGAAAATAGGAAAATTTGGATATTCTGTTGAAAAGAAAAAAAACAAAAATAAAAATAAATAAAACATGATAAATACTACAAAAATTAATCAGGACAAAAAAATTTTTATTTTTTGTCCTGAAATTAGTAGAAATTGGTTGACATATCATTATAAAAGTGATAGAATATTAAAGCGTATAATAAGTGAAAATATGTTTTAAACATAAATCTATTAAAGAATGGCTGGAGGTGTATTAAATGGCAGCAAAGGGAGCTAGAGAACCAATTATATTAGCTTGTTCAGATTGCAAAAGAAGAACTTATACAACAAGTAAGAACAAGAAAAATAATACAGAAAGATTAGAAATAACTAAATATTGTAAATTCTGTGGAAAACGTACTACACATAAAGAAACAAAATAATCTTTAGGGAGGAATTTTAAGATGGCTAAAGAAAAAGAAAGTAAAGTAAAAAACGAAAACAAACACTTTATGAAAGATGTTAAGGCAGAACTAAAAAAAGTTACTTGGCCTACATCAAAACAAATGGTTAACAATGTGACTGCAGTACTTGTTATTGTATTAGTAACAGCTGCTATTGTATTTTGTTTAGATTTTGTTTTTGGTGCTATGAATAAATATGGTGTAGAAAAAATAAAAGAAAATGTGCAATCTAAAGAACAATCAAATGTTGTTGAAAATGTTGTAGACAAAAATCAAAATAATGGTGAAAACACTGATGAGTCAGCTACTGACAATAATGCAGGTGAAACACAATCATCAGAGAATACAGAAAACACAGAAAATAATACAACAGATAATAAAGAAAATAATTAATAATTATAGCACATTAGTTATTGAATAAATTTCTATAAGATGTATTTATATTGAACTATTTAAAGAAGGAGGCTAAAACTATGTCTCAAGATAGTAAAGAATTAACTCCAAAGTGGTATGTTGTACATACATATTCTGGTTATGAAAATAAGGTAAAAACAGACTTGGAAAAAACAGTAAAAAACAGAGAACTTGAAGATTATTTCTTTGAAATAATTGTTCCTATGGAAGAACAAATAGAAATTAAAGATGGTAAAAAGAAAACTAATTTGAAAAAGGTTTTCCCTGGTTATGTTCTTGTAAAAATGATTGTAACAGAAGCTACATGGTATATTGTAAGAAATACTAGAGGTGTTACAGGATTTGTTGGATCTGGGACAGACCCTATTCCATTAACTGATGAAGAAATCAGAAATATGGGATTTGAAAAAATTGAAGTTAATGTTGACTATAATGTTAATGATTCAATTAGAGTTACAGATGGACCATTAAAAGATTTTGTTGGCGTTGTTCAAGAAATTAATAAGGAAAAACATAAAGTTAGAGTCTTAGTTTCTATGTTTGGAAGAGAAACTCCAGTTGAATTGGAATTTTCACAAGTACAAAAAGTTTAATTGAGTTAATAATTTAAATTTATATATAAATTATTTTGACAATATATCAAATTAAAAGGAGGTGCAATTAGAAATGGCAGAGAAAGAAATTAGCAATATAATAAAATTACAAATTCCTGCAGGTAAAGCTACACCAGCTCCACCAGTAGGACCAGCATTAGGATCAAGTGGTGTTAATATTATGCAATTTGTTAAAGAATTTAATGATAGAACAGCTAATCAACCTGGAATGATAATCCCAGTTGTTATCACTGTTTATAAAGATAAATCTTTTGAATTCATAACAAAAGTACCACCAGTAGCTGTATTAATTAAAAAAGCAGCTAAAATTGAAAAAGCTTCAGGAAAACCTAACATGGATAAAGTTGCAAAAATAACTAAAGCACAAGTTAAGGAAATTGCTGAACAAAAAATGCCAGACTTAAATGCTGCATCATTAGAAGCTGCAATGAGTATGGTAGCTGGAACAGCTCGCTCTATGGGTGTTGTTGTAACAGACTAATTTGAAAATTAAAATTTAAAATTGGGAGAGTTAATAACTCGTTTGAACCAAAGGAGGTAAAAAATGAAAAAAGGTAAGAGATATCTTGCAGGTGAACAACTTGTAGACAGATCTAAAAATTACAGTGCAAAAGAAGCTTTAGAATTAATCGAAAAAATGCCTAAAGCTAAATTTGATGAAACTGTTGAATTACACGTTAAATTAGGTGTTGATTCAAAACACGCTGACCAACAAGTTAGAGGTACAACAGTACTTCCAAATGGTACAGGTAAAACTTTAAAAGTATTAGTATTTGCTAAAGGACCAAAAGCTGATGAAGCTGTTAAAGCTGGTGCAGATTATGTTGGTGCTGAAGAATTAATACCAAAAATTGAAAAAGAAAACTGGTTTGACTATGATGTTATAGTTGCTACTCCAGATATGATGGGTGTAGTTGGTAGATTAGGTAAAGTTTTAGGACCAAAAGGTTTAATGCCTAACCCAAAATCAGGAACAGTAACAATGGATGTTACTAAAGCAATTAATGAAATCAAATCAGGTAAAGTTGAATATAGATTAGATAAAACTAATATTATTCATTTAGGATTTGGTAAAGTTTCATTTGGTGCAGAAAAATTATTAGAAAACTATGATGCTATTATAAATGCAATCATAAAAGCTAAACCAGCAGCAGCTAAAGGACAATACATTAAAAGTGTTGCTATTTCTACAACAATGGGACCAAGCATGTATATTGATCAAAAATAATTTATAAATTTATATAGCCAAAGATAGTAGGTATAAAAGTAAATCCTACCGAGGCACATATTTAGAGCGGATTTATCCAATTTGTATATGCCTCGTTTTGATGGTATATATAGATTGGATTTTATTATTTTATTGCAGAATTTGTTGCAATAACACAATTTGTAGGAGGTGAACAATTAAAATGGCAAGTGAAACTATTTTAAAACAAAAGGAAGCACAAGTTAACGAATTAGCTGCTAAATTTAAAGAAGCTAAAGTCGTACTTTTAACAGATTACAGAGGAATTAATGTTGATGATGATACAAAATTAAGAAGTGAAATAAGAAAAGCAAATGCAACATACACAATTATAAAAAATAATATTGTAAAAAGAGCATTAAATGTTAATGGTGAAAATGGATTAGATGAATTATTAGAAGGACCAACAGCTGTTATTATAGGTAATGAAGATTACTTAGAACCAGCAAAGGCTATATATAATTTTGCTAAATCAAATGAATTTTACAAAATTAAAGGTGGAATAATTGAAGGTAAAGTTGTAAGTGCTGAAGAAATTATCACTTTAGCAAAATTACCATCAAGAGAAACTTTATTATCAATGCTTGCAGGTGGATTACTTGGAACTATTTCAAAATTCGCTGTTGCACTTGATCAAGTTCGTTTACAAAAAGAAGCTCAAGCGTAATTATTGTAAATTATAAAACAAAAATATAAGGTATTTAATATATGATATTATGTATTATATTTTGTATATCTTATATTAGATGACATATACCATATGTGTTACATGTCATATCTATTAATATTAGTAAAATAATATGTTAAATAAAAAGTGTCGTGAGCTTTAAATCACTGTATTAAAATTCGAGTTGCATACGTATAATTGCAGGATGTTAAATAATTAAAAAATCATACATAAGTGTGATAAATTTGTGGATAAACCACATATAAAAATTAAATTTTAGGAGGATATAATAATGAATAAAGAAGAAATGATTGAAGAAATCAAAAAAATGACAGTTGTTGAATTAGCTGATTTAGTTAAAGCTATAGAAGAAGAATTTGGAGTATCTGCAGTAGCTGCTGCTGCACCTGCTGCTGGTGGAGCTGCTGCTGCAGCTGAAGAAAAAACATCATTTAATGTTATTTTAAAAGAAGCTGGAGCTAACAAAATCCAAGTAATCAAAGTTGTAAGAGATGCTACAGGATTAGGATTAAAAGAAGCTAAAGAATTAGTTGATGGTGCTCCAAAAGCTATTAAAGAAGGAGTTAGCAAAGAAGAAGCTGAAGAATTAAAAGCTAAATTCACAGAAGTTGGAGCTGTTATTGAATTACAATAATTTTTGTTTTAAAATAGTGAATAGTGTAATTTATTAATTAAAATAAATTATAAAAATTATTAAAAAAGTTATTTAAATACAATAATTAAAGAACCTCACTAGTTTTTAGGTGAGGTTCTTTTGTGAGTTTATTACTAATTAAAAAAATATTAATAGGTATTAATATAATAATTAAATAATATTATTAATAGTAAACATATTTAATACTGTTAATATATTAAATATGGTTAATATATTAAATGTGGTTAATATATTAAATATGGTTAATATATTAAATATGCTTAAAATGTTCTAAAAGACAAAATTGACCAATAATTCAATGTTTTATAATTTTGTTGACAACTAATAAATTAGGGTATAAAATATAAATATAAAATTTAAAATATGGAGGAAATAATGAGGATTTTATTTGATGTAATGGGTGGAGATAATGCTCCAGATGCTAATATAAAAGGAGCTGTAAAAGCTATAAATCAAATTGAAGCAGAGGTTGTACTTATAGGAAATAAAGATATTATTAATGAACGTATTAAAGAATTATATGGAAAAAATAGTATTTCAGAAATATCAGATAGATTAAGCATTAAACATACAACAGAAACTATTGAAATGGAGGACATTCCTACACAAGCTATTAAACGTAAAAAGGACTCTTCTATGGTTGTTGGTTTTAATATGCTAAAAAATGGTGAAGGTGATGTTTTTGTTTCTGCTGGAAATTCTGGTGCTTTATTAACTGGAGCAACATTATTAGTTGGAAGAATTAAAGGTATTGATAGACCTGCACTTGCTGGTATTTTACCTTCATATAAAAGTAGATTATTGCTTATAGATTCAGGGTCTAATACAAATTGTAAACCTATAAATTTATTGCAATTTGCTCAAATGGCTACAATATATTTACATAATACATTTGGAACAGAAAGACCACGTATAGGATTATTAAATATTGGAACAGAAGAAACAAAAGGTAATGAATTGACAAAAGAAACATATAAATTATTAAAAGAAAAATCAGAAGAACTTAATATTAATTTTATTGGAAATGTTGAAGGAAGAGATGCATTTTCAGGTAATGTAGATGCAATTGTTACAGATGGATTTACTGGAAATGTATTTTTAAAAGCTGTTGAGGGATTAGGAAAATTTGTAAAAAGAACTTTAACTGAAAGTTTAAAAAAGAACTTTTTATCAACACTTGCAGCAGTTCCTGCTTTACCTGGAATTAAAAGATTTTCAAAAACAATGGATTATAAAGAATATGGTGGAGCTTTATTTCTTGGGGTAAAAAAACCTGTTGTTAAAGCACATGGAAGTAGTGATGAAAAATTATTTGAATTTACTATTAAACAAGCTGAACAATTTGTAAAAAATAAAGCAGTTGATAAAATGATTGAGGAATTCCAAAAAATTAATGAAATACAGAAAAATGAAAGTGAAAATGAAACACAAAAAATTGAAAAATAATGAAATAAAAAAGATATAATAATAAATTAGAATATGCCTAAAATATTGATATATGAGCAAAAAATGAATATTGAAAATATACTTGATAAAAATTTTAAAAATGTCTTGACATTTGTTTAAACATATAATATTGTTAGGTAAGAAAATGTTATGAGAATATTTAATTAAATTTTTTTAGTAAATATTTGAAAAACTTGGAGGGGAGGTGAACTTAGGTAATGAGTTCAGAAGAAGTTTTTGAAAAGGTTAAAAATATAATTGTTGAACAATTAGGTGCTACAGAAAGTTCAGTAACAATGGAGGCGTCTTTTATAGATGATTTAGGAGCAGATTCTTTAGATATAGTTGAATTAATAATGGCTTTAGAAGAAGAATTTGATATAGAAATTCCAGATGCAGATGCTGAAAAAGTTGTAACAGTTGGAGATGTTGTTGAATACATAAAAGATCATATTGCCTAAGTTTAAGGCAATTGATCTTTGTAAAGATATATTATTATAAGTAGTAATAAATGTAATTTTTACAATGTCAATTAAATGTACTAAAGAAAATGAAAGGAGTGAATTCCTTTCTTTTTTGTATTATAAGAAAATTCGTTAAATTAATATAGAAAGGATTGAAAATATGAATTTTGAAGTATTAGAAAAAAGTATTGGATATAAATTTAAAAATATAGAATTACTAAAAAAAGCATTAACACATACTTCATATGCTAATGAACATCATGTTGAAAGTAATGAAAAACTTGAATTTTTAGGAGATAGCATTTTAGAATTTATATCAAGTAAATATATTTATAATAATTATAGTTTCTTAAAAGAGGGAGAAATGACTAAAGTTAGGGCTGATGTTGTTTGCGAAAAAAGTTTATATCAAGTTGCTTTAAAGCATAATTTTAGTGATTTCTTATATTTAGGGAAAAGTCAAATTATGAGTGGAGATACTAAAAGACCAGCTATATTAGCTGATAGTGTAGAAGCGGTTATTGCAGCTATTTATTTTGATTCTGATTTAGGACAAGCTGAGAAATTTATTGTTGAAAATTTAAAAGAACCAATTAAAATTGCTACTCAACATGTTGGAATGAAAGATTATAAAACAGTATTACAAGAAAAATTACAAATACATGGTGATGTTGATATTAAATATGTTATCCTAGAGGAAAAAGGACCTGACCATGATAAAACTTTTGTTGCACAAGTAAGTTGTAATGATATAAAACTTGCAATTGGTGAAGGAAAAAATAAAAAATCAGCTGAAATGGATGCTGCTCATAAAGCTTTAGAAAAAATAAAAAAATAAGGAGAATGAATTTGAAAAAAGAATATATAATTCCGATTTTTGTACCACATTTAGGTTGTCCAAATGATTGCACTTTTTGTAATCAAAAAAAAATTAGTGGACAAAAAACAAACATATCAAGCAAAGATGTTAATGGAATAATTGAATATTATTTAAATAATTTTAAAGAACATGATAAAAAGATAGAAGTTGCTTTTTTTGGTGGAAGTTTTACTGGAATAGATGTTAATATTCAAGAAGAATTATTATCAGCTGCATATGAATTTATAAAAAAAGCAAAGGTTGATTCTATAAGAATTTCGACTAGACCTGATTATATAAATCAGGATATTTTGAATTTACTAAAAAAATATAATGTAAAAACAATTGAACTTGGGGTTCAATCTGCAAATGATTTTGTATTACAAAAGGCAAGACGTGGTCACACTTTTGAAGATGTAAAAAAAGCGTCTAAATTAATTAGAAAAAATGGATTTATTTTAGGGCATCAAATGATGGTTGGGTTACCTGAAAGTAGTCAAAAAGATGAAATTGAAACTGCAAAAAAATTAATAAAACTAAAACCTAAAATTGTTAGAATTTATCCTGTTTTAGTTATTAAAGGTACAAAACTTGCTGATGATTATTTAGATGGTACATATAAACCAAATACATTAGAACAAGCTGTTGAAACTAGTGCAATTTTATTGAAAATGTTTAGTAAGAAAAAAATTGATGTAATTAGGATTGGATTGCAAAGTACTGATGAAATTTGTAATCCCGAAAATGAGAATAGTCAAGTTGTTGCAGGTCCTTATCATCCAGCATTTAGGCAATTAGTTGAAAGTAGAATTTGTTATGATGAATTCTCTAAAAAGATTCGAGATTTAAACAATAGAGTTAAAGTTGTTAAAGTTAATGTTAATGGAAATATGATTAATAATTTTGTTGGACATAAAAAAGAAAATATTAAAAGAATTAAGGAAATTTATAATGTTGATGTTGTTGTTGAAAGAGATGACAAAGTTAAAGGTTATAAAATGAAAGGAATTGTGGTTTGATTTTAATTCTCATAAAAAAATTAAATATGATGTCTTTGAGGTTGATTTTAATATTTACGAAAAATTAAATGTATATTTAAAACAGTTTTTGAAATAATAAGTAGAAAAGAGAAGTGATTCATATAATAGAGAGGTTATAAATGGAAACTGTTAAAAAAGGCGGAGTAGTAAAACAATTTTTTTTCGATGTGATATGGCTAGTAGTTGGGTCATTTGTAATGGCGTGTTCTACAGCCTTTTTCTTATTACCAAATAAATTATCAACAGGTGGATTTGCAGGACTTGCAACAATTATATATTATTTGTTTCATGTCCCTGTTGGAACTGCTATGATTATTTTAAATATTCCATTATTTATTCTTGCATTTTTTAGAGTTGGCAAATCTTTTATCATTAAATCAATTGTGGGAACAATCTTTTTATCAATATTTTTAAATATTTTGGAACATTTTCCAGCAATAACAACAGATAAATTTTTGGCATGCATATATGGCGGAATTATAATGGGAATTGGAACTGCAATAATATTAAAAGTAAATGGTTCTACTGGTGGTAGTGATTTGCTTTCATATATTGTACGATCTTTCAGTGATAGATTTAGATCAGGTGATTTAATAATCATGGTTGATACAATTATAATTATTTTAAATATTATTGCTTTTCGTGAGATTGAAATTGGGTTATATTCTGCAATTGCAATTTATTTGATGGGAAAAATGATAGATATTGTTTTTGAAGGTGTTAATTTCAAAAAGGTTTTATTTATCATTTCTGATAAATATGAGGAAATTGCAAAAATTGTTGGTGATGAGGTTAAAAGAGGAAGTACTGCTATTTATGCTAAGGGAATGCATTCAAATTTGGAAAAAAAGATTTTGTTTTGTGTTGGGTCTAGAAATGAAATTATTAGGATAAAAAAGATTGCTACTAATATTGATAATAAGTCTTTTATTGTTATTTTTAATGTTAGAGAAGTCTTAGGAAAAGGGTTTGAAAAACGCCAGAAAATATAGTAACCAAATGAACAGAAAAATATTGGAAAAATATTGAAAAAGGGGTTGATTTTCAACCTTTTTTTTGATATAATAATGTCTGTTAAAACACACACAAAGCTAGTTTGAAAAGGTGTGCTTGTAAAAATTTTTAATTACAAGTCTTTGAAAAATGTTTGAAACTTTGTGGAGGTAAAAACAAAAAGGGAGGAAATTAAAATGGCAGTAGTTGCAATGAAACAATTACTTGAAGCAGGTGTTCACTTTGGACATCAAACAAGAAGATGGGATCCTAAAATGGCTGAATATATATTCCAAGCTAGAAATGGTATCCATATTATAGATCTTCAAAAAACATCAAAAAAATTAGATGAAGCATATGACTTCATGAAATCACAAGCAGAAGAAGGAAAAACAGTTTTATTTGTTGGAACAAAAAAACAAGCTCAAGACTGTATGAAAGAAGCTGCTGAAAAAAGTGGTATGTACTATGTAAATCAAAGATGGTTAGGTGGAATGTTAACTAACTTTGGAACAATTGAAAAAAGAGTACAAAGATTAAATGAATTAGAAACAATGGAACAAGATGGTACTTTTGATGTATTACCTAAAAAAGAAGTTATCATCTTAAAGAAAGAAATGGAAAAATTACAAAAAAATCTTGGTGGAATTAAAGAAATGAAAGAAATTCCTGGAGTTTTATTTGTAGTAGATCCTAAAAAAGAAAGAATTGCTATATTAGAAGCTAGAAAATTAAATATACCAGTTGTAGGTTTAGTTGACACTAACTGTAATCCAGAAGATGTTGATTATGCTATTCCTGGAAATGATGATGCTATCCGTGCTGTAAGCTTAATTGCTGATTGTATGGCTAACGCTATAATTGAAGGTAGACAAGGTGAATCTTTTGAAACAACTGAAACTAACACAGAAGTTGAAGCAGAAGAAACAGCTGAACCAACAAGTATGGAAGAAGTTGTTGAAGCAACAGAAGAATAATTCTGAAGCATAACAATAATTAATAATAAAATCTTTTAGTATAAGTTTAAATTATACTATAATATAAAAGAGTAGGGCTCTCTTGCTCTGCTCTTTATATGTATTAGTAAGCTAATTATAAGAATAATTATGAAATCATAAGTAATTGTGAAATTATAAGTAATTATAAAATTATAAAAATTATAAAATAATTTATAATTTTAAATACTAATACAAATGTAATTAAAAAGGAGGAATTTAAAAATGGTAACAGCAAGCCAAGTAAAAGATTTAAGAGAAAAAACAGGTGCAGGTATGATGGACTGCAAAAAAGTTTTAACAGAAACAGATGGTGATATTGAAAAAGCTATTGAATTATTACGTGAAAGAGGAATTGCAAAAGCTGCTAAAAAATCAAGCAGAGTTGCTGCTGAGGGATTAGTTGCTGCATATGTTTCAGAAGATGGAAAAGTTGGTGCAGTTGTTGAAGTTAATGCTGAAACAGATTTCGTTGGTAAAAACGAAGAATTCAAAAACTTTGTTAATGATGTTGCAAAACAAATTGTTGAAAAAAATCCTGCTAATGTTGAAGAATTATTAGCTCAACCATCAATTGCTGAATCTGACAAAACAGTTCAAGAAGTTTTAACTAACAAAATTGCTACAATTGGTGAAAATATGACAATCAGAAGATTCGAAAGATTTGAATCAACAGGTATTGTTGCAAGCTATATTCATGGTGATGGAAAAATAGGTGTTTTAGTTGATATGGAAAATGCTACACCAGAATTAGCTAAAGATATTTGTTTACAAATTGCTGCTGCAAAACCAGAATTTTTAAATAGAGAATCAGTTACAGCTGAAAGAGTAGAAAAAGAAATGGAAATATTAAAAGCACAAGCTATGAATGAAGGTAAACCTGCTGCTATAGCTGAAAAAATGGTTCAAGGTAGAATCAATAAATTCTATGGAGAAATTTGTTTATTAGAACAAGATTTTGTTAAAGATCCAGATATCAAAATTAACAAATTATTAGAATCAAAAGGTGCTAAAATTAATAACTTTGCTAGATTAGAAAAAGGTGAAGGAATTGAAAAAGTTGAAGAAAACTTTGCTGAAGAAGTTATGAAACAAGTTCAAGGGTAATAAATAAAGAAAAGGCGAAAGTTAACAGTTATGTGGACTTTCGCTTATATTATATATAAGGACTAGATAATTTAGAAATTATAAAATATAATTGAAATATTGTATTAAAAAAAATATTACAAAATTGAAAAAAATTTGTTTAGGATTTCGACAATATAGGTATAAATAAATTTAAAACTAAAACATATGATAAAAATAAATCAAAAGGTGTGTGATTAGATGAAGGTTATAAACAGAATAAGTGTATATTTTTGGGCAATTGTCTTGATTTTGATAGATCAAGTTTCTAAATTAATTGTAATTAATAATATTAAATTTAAATCAATTGCTATTATAAAAGGATTTTTACGTTTTACATATTGTGAAAATAAAGGAGCAGCATTTAGTTTTGGTGATGGCCATGTAACAATTTTTGTTATTGTTAATTTAATAATAATTGGTGGATTAATTGTTTATTTTGAAAAAAATAGAGAAAAAGAATTTAAAAGTGTTGGTAGTAAAATACCGTTTATAATGGTAATTGCAGGAGGAATTAGTAATTTGATTGATAGAATTACTAGAGGTTTTGTTGTTGATTTTATTGATATTGATGAATTATTTAGTTTTGCTATTTTTAATGTGGCAGATATATTTATTGTTGTTGGAATTATTTTTTTAGCTATCAATTTTATAGTTAAAGGAATTAAAGTTGTTAATAAATAGAAAAATATGAGGTGAGAAAATGAAAAAATTGGTTGTAAATTCTGAACAATCAGGTATGAGATTAGATGCATATATTGCTTCTGAATTAAAAGAATTATCAAGAACAACTGTTAAAAGATTGGTCGAAGAAGAAAATATAAAAGTTAATAATAATATTTCAAAAGTTTCATATAAGGTAAAAGAAAATGATGTTATTGAAATAAATGAACCAGATGCAAAAGTAGTGGATTTAAAAGCACAAGATATTCCTGTTGAAGTTGTATATGAAGATAAAGATATAATTGTTGTTAATAAACCAAAAGGTTTGGTCGTGCATCCTGCAAATGGAAATTGGGATGGAACTTTAGTTAATGCAATTATGGCTATTTGTAAAGATAGTTTATCAGGAATAGGTGGAGAAATTAGACCAGGAATTGTACATAGATTAGATAAAGATACTTCAGGTTTATTAATTGTTGCTAAAAATGATATAGCACATTTAAATTTAAGCAATCAAATTAAAGATAGAAAAGTTAAGAAAATTTATTATGCTTTAGTAAGAGGTGTTGTTAGTGAAAATGAAGCAACAATAAATATGCCTATTGGTAGAAGTACTAAAGATAGGAAAAAAATGGCTGTTACTAAAAATGGTAAAGAAGCTGTTACTCATTTTAAGGTTTTAGAAAGATTTAACAAATATACTTTACTTGAAGTAAAAATTGACACAGGTAGAACTCATCAAATTAGAGTTCACTTAAGTGAAATTGGACATCCTGTTGTTGGAGATGAGGTATATTCTAATGGCAAAAATGAATTTGGTGTACATGGTCAATTATTACATGCTAAAAGCTTGGATTTTATTCATCCAACAACAGGTGAAAAAATTCATTTAGAAGCAAGATTACCTGAGGAATTTTTAAATGTTTTGAAACAATTGAATTCAAAATTTGTTGAAAAATAAAAGGAGATGAATTAAGTGGAACAGGTAAGATTACAAAAATTTCTAGCAAATAGTGGAATATGTTCCAGAAGAGCAGCAGAAAAACTTATAATAGATGGTAAAATTAGTGTTAATGGTATTGTTGTTACAGAATTGGGAACTAAAGTACAACCTGAGAAAGATATAATTGAATATAATGGAAAAAAAGTTAATGTTCAAGAGAAACGTGTTTACATTTTATTAAATAAGCCAATTGGATATGTAACAACAGTAAAAGAACAGTTTGGTAGACCTACTGTAATGGATTTGATTAAAGATGTTGGTGTTAATGTTGTTCCTGTTGGAAGATTGGATATGTATACATCAGGTGCTATTATTTTGACAAATGATGGAGATTTTGTGTATACAGTCACACATCCTAAAAATGAAATTGAGAAGACCTATAATGCTACTGTAAAGGGAATTTTTACTAATGAAGATGCTAAAAAAATAGAAAATGGTGTTAAAATTGAAGACTATGTTTCAGGAAAAGCTAAAGTGAAAATATTAAAAATTGATGAAGTAAAAAATATTTCAAGAGTTCAAATTACTATACATGAGGGAAAAAATAGAGAAGTAAGAAAAATGTGTGAAACAATTGGAAAACCTGTTATTAGTTTACATAGAACTAGAATTGGTAATGTAAATGTTAAAGATTTGAAATTAGGAACTTGGAGATTTTTGAAAGAAGCGGAAATTAATGAATTAAAAAACAGATAAGACGTGTCCCTGATTGCACAATGTGTGCAAATGGGACGCGTCCCAAATTGTACAAATTTTCTAAAATCTATTGTAAAAATTTGGTATTAATTATATAATGAAGAAAACTTAAGAAAAAGGGGTGTACCAATGGAATACCAAAGATTTATGCCAGAAGGTTGGGTTGTGAATGAAACTGATATTACAAAAGAACAATTGGCTGATGCAATCTCAACTGGAGAAATTTTACAGGGCAAGGTTAATAAGTGTGATTCAAATTATAATTTATATGTTGATTTTGGAAATGATGTAAAAGGTGTGATTCCAAGAGAAGAGGTTGAAGCTGTTAATATTGATGAAACTGGTTTTCCAAAACCAAATATATGTACAAGTAAAGTAAACAGATATGTTCAATTTAAGGTTAAAGATATTGATTCAAAAAATAATTTTATTTTGTCAAGAAGGGCTGTTGGTGAGGATGCATTAAATTGGATGACAAATGAATTACAAGAGGGAATGGTTGTAAATGGAATTGTTAAAAGTATGCAACCATATGGAGTTTTTGTTGAAATTGGTGGAGGTATTGTAGGTTTATTACATATTGAAGATATCTCTGTTGCTAGAATAAAAACACCAGCTGAAAGATTGAAAATTGGGCAGAAGATAAATGTTATGGTAAAAAGTATAGACAGAAAATTAGAAAGGGTTATTTTAACATATAAAGAACTTTTAGGAACTTGGGAAGATAATGTAAAAGATTTTAGTGAAGGACAAACAGTAAAAGGTATTGCAAGAGAAACAGAAAAGTTTAAAAATGGAATCTTTATTGAGTTAAAACCTAATTTAGTTGGAATGGCTGAGTATAAAGAGGGAATAGAATATGGACAAAATGTTGATGTTTATATTAAAAAAATTATTCCTGATAAAAGAAAAATTAAACTATTATTGGTTTAATAAAAAATTGTTTATGAATATATTAAATCTTTTTTTAATATATGGTATAAAATTTTAAATTAAAATTTTAGGAGGTTAAATTATGGTTAATGATAATGAAATTAAAGCAACTGTATCACCTTTTGCTATTAGAGAAGGAGAAATTAAAACTTTTGATGGTAAAGATGGTTATGTTTCTATGAACCAAATTGTACATAAGATAGATATAGGTCATATAAATGATCTTCATTTTGAAATTTTAGATTTAGTAAATGAGTTTGAATTTATTACTTCAAGACAATTATTTCAATTATTAGAGTGGAAAGGTATTGATGTTAAATCTCAAGATAAGTTAAATAATAAATTAGATCAATTAGTTCGTTCTAAAATATTAACAAGATATTATTTTAATTCTGAAGATGGTAAAGGTATTTACAGAATTTATTGTATGGAAAAAATGGGTAAATATTTATTAGCTTCAAGAGAAAAAGAGTGTAAATGGCAACCTAGTGATAATGCTAAGCCTGTTGCTATGATTAAAAAACGTTTGGCTGGAAATCAAACTATTATTGCTTATTTAAGAAAAGTTAAGGCTTTTGATAGTTATGTTGCTAAACCAAGCTTAACTGCAAAAGTTGCTGGAAAAACTTTTAAGGCAACTGGTGGTAGTATTAAATTAACTAAATCTTCAAAATCTATAGACTTTGTTTTTGAAGTTATTAGAAGAGAGGATAATTGGAAGAAAAAACTTGTTGATAAAATGAAACTTTATAAAGATTTTTATGATAATTTTGTTCCAGGTGATTCTGGATTTCATAATATTCCACAATTGATTATTATTTGTGAAGATGATAGACATATTGCTGAAACATTTAAGGAAATTGTTGTTAATAAAGTTGAAATTGATAAAATTAAATTATATTTTACTACTGATTTACGTCAAAATGAGGAAAGCTTAGATAAGACTTTAGTTGGATTTAAGATTGATGAAAAAAGTGGAAAATATAAGATGGAAAATGTGCAAGTTAAATTATTAGGAATGTAATAATTTAAAATAAAAATATATAAAATAAAACCCCAGCTATGCTGGGGTTTATTGATTATTGTTGATTTATATTATTTTTTACAACTGCATCTTCAGTATCTGTTTCAAAAACTGAATCTGTATAATCTGTTCTAATTGGGTCTAATTCGATTTCTGAATTATCATCTTGAGAAAAACTGTTTAATGTTGTTTTTTTCTTTTTAAATTTTCCTGTTGATTCTTCTTCTTCAGTAGAATCAGTAGATGAATTGCCTGTAAATTTAGCAAAATTGAATTTTTTAACATCATGTTTTTCTTTATATTTTGCTTCTATGAAATCTAAGTTTCCAATACCATTTTCATATTTTCCACCTTCACCCATGATTTTATAGATACATTGTTTAAATTTAAGTGCTTGAACTTTTCCTGGTTTGTATTTAACAGCATATCCATAGTTCATGTTGGAAGCTTTTGGTTCATATTCATCTTTCTTAAAGTCATAAGTACGAGCATTATTTCTCCATTTCTTCTCTTCACCCATTTCTTTACTCCACCAGTCATTATCTTCGGGAGTATTGTTTCCAAATACAACTTTACTTGCACAGTTAGCAAGGATTGTATTTTTATGGCGATCACCATTAGAAGCTAATTGTGATAAGTTTTGAGCAGAAATAACAGTACCAACTCTATATTTTCTATACATTGTGAATATTGCTTCAGTTTGTGAACAAATGAAATCAGGGAATTCATCAATATATAAGAAATGAGGAATACGATTATTTTCATTTCCAGGTCTTCTTAATACTGAATATTGCATTGATAAGATGAAGAATAAACCAAATGCTTTGTGTGCTGCTGCACCTAAATCACCACGTCTTGTACATAATAATGTAACTTCACCATTTGCTAATGCATTATCAAAATTAATATTATTTGTTCTACTACATAAAATTTTTCTAATTCCTGGATAACGTAATAAATTATCTAGAATTGTACTTGCTGAATATACATATTTTTCAGTACTTTCACGTCCTGCACCATTAGAATAGAAATTCTTTTTAAAGTAAGATAATAAAACATTATATTTTTTTGCTAATTGTTCATCTTTTTCTAATTCTTTACACATATATTCAACTAAATTGAAATCATTTAACATACTTAACATATCTTCAAGAGTAGGTAATTCACCATCATGCATTCTTGGATACATTTCTTTTAATAAAATTGATAAATTTTCTATTACTTGATATGAGTATGTGTTTTCATATGCTATATCAACTGAATATCCAGATTTGTGAGCTAATCCTTTTAAAACTGTTGAAATTGCAACTGCTGTTTGCATTGGGTCTTCATAAGAGAAAGGATTTAAACCAGGTGAATCTGGATTTTTAGGGTCAACTAAATTTACTTTCATTTTATATGCTTTTGCAACATCTAAAATACGTGATGTTGATTCAAAATCTGGAGCTATATATGTAATACCTAAGTTTCTGTATGTTATAGAATCTCCAGAAATATTATAAATCATTTTTTTCATGTATGATTGAAATACTTTTACTTTTGATTCTTTAGGTTTTATCATATTTAAATTGAAATTGTTGTTAATATAATCATTGTCATAAGGACAAGTTAGTGAAGCAATTCCAGTTTTTAATGTAACAAAAGCCATTTCTTTACTTGTTTCTCTATATTTATATTTTTTATCAATATCTCTTGCAATCATAGGTTCAAATATTAATGAAGTTTTTCCTGAACCTGATGTACCTACAACAAGCATTGATTCAAAACGTCTTTTTTCAGGAATTTTAATTGTTTTTCCTGTTCTAGAATCAATACATAATTGGATTTCACAAGTATTTGGACCTGTATCACCTTTTTTAGGAGATAGGTTAATTCCTTTATAATCATAAATACCTTCTAATTCAAGTGCTGTATCATTTATATCTGTATAAATTAATTTGAATATTACACCAGAAGTTACTAAAGGCAAATATAAAGCAGTCCAACAAAATGCAGGTTTTATTAAATAACTAAATTCTGTAGCTAGTTTTGGATATTGTGGAAGTGATAGTAAAGCGAGCCATCCAACAGCATTTAGCCACTGAGTAAACATTGAAATGACAAGTATATAAAGTGCAACAATATAAGTGTAAAGGAATGATACTTTCATTTTTTGAGATTTTACGAATTTTGAACTACATGAAAATAGGAAGGCAAATACTGGACATGCAAATGCTAGTGTATATTGTATTGGGTTCCAATAACTTGTAGGTATTCCTGTAAAAATTGTTATAAGTAAATCCACAAATCTATCTACTACTAAATATATAGTTATTAATGTTAAAATGTATGTGAAAAATGTGTTTCTGTCTGTTTTTAGTTTTTTTAATAATTTATCTAATATTTTCAAAAATTTCACCACTTTCATACGAAAAATCATATACTTATATTATCCTATAAAATGAGGAAAAAATCAAGAGTTTTGAGGAAATTTGACAAAGTTTTATTAAACTATAACAAACAATATAAAAAACTATAAAAAATACTTGAAAAATATGAATAATGCTAATATAATTTAATAGATTGAAATAAAAGAACAATGAAAGGATATGTAATGATAGAAAATAGTAGAAGAACAAAAAGAACAGTAAAAAAAGAAAGCTTTATGCAGGGTGTTCTTGCATTAATGTTTTCGCAAGTATTTATAAAATTATTAGGGTATGTTTATCGATGTTATCTTACAAATAGGAAAGGTTTCGGAGATGATGGAAATGCAATTTATAGTGCAGGATATAATATATATGCTTTGTTACTTACAATTTCATCAATTGGAGTGCCAAATGCAGTTTCGAAATTGATTTCAGAAAGAATTACACTTGGTGACTCAAAAGGAGCACACAGAATTTTCAAGATTGCACTTGCTACATTTGCAGTTATAGGAATGATTGGAACCTTATTTTTATTATTTGGAGCAAGGTTTTTAGCAAATGCAATGGGAATGCCAGAAGCTGAAATGGTATTGGTTGTGTTATCTCCATCATTATTTTTTGTCGCAATATGTTCAGTGTTTAGGGGATTTTTTAATGGACAGTCTAAAATAAAGGCAACAGCTAATTCTCAATCATTAGAACAAGTTTTTAAAACAGTATTTACAATTGTTGCAGTAGAATTAGTAGTTGTTTTTACAGGACTTAATACACAACTTATGGCAGCTGGTGCAACAGTAGCAACAACTTTATCTACAATGATGAGCTTTTTTTATTTGTATTCTTATTATAAAGTACATAAAAAAGAAAAATTAGTTTCACAGCCTATGGTAAGAAAATCATCTTATGTAACTAAACATGTAATGCAAATTGTAAAAGCTATTTTATGGGTATCAATTCCAATGTCATTAAGTGCAATTTTGACTTCATTAAATAGAAATATAGATTCATTTACAGTTATGAGATTGTTACAAAGATATTTGCCATATGAAGAAGCTAGAAGACAGTATGGAATTTTAAGTGGAAAAGTTGAATTATTAACTGGATTACCATTAGCATTTAATGTGGCTTTTGCAACAGCTTTAGTTCCAGCAATTGCAGCAGCAAAGGCAAATAAAAATTTACAACAAGGTGTAAAAAGAATTTCATTTTCATTATTAACTACTATTGTAATTGTTTTACCATGTGTAGTTGGAATGGTTGTTTTTGCAAACCCTATTTTAAAATTAGTGTTCCCAAATGCTTCTGATGGAGCTTTTGTAATGCAGATATGTGTATTAGCTACAATATTTACTGCTATGGAACAAACAATTAATGGAGCTTTACAAGGGCTTGGAAAAATATTTGTACCAGCTGCAGCTTTAACAATAGGTGTTTTATTAAAATTAATTGTTAATTTAATTTTGGTTCCAATTCCAACAGATGTATTTCCTTTAGGAGGTGTTGTTGGTGCTGCTTTTGCAACAGATGTATGCCATTTTACTGCATTTTGGATTGTATTTAGTGTTTTGAAAAAAACAGTTAATTTAAAAACAAGTTTTACAAAATTGATGTTTAAACCTTTTGTTGCATCAATTATGATGGCAATTGTGTCTTATGGAGTATATTTATTATTAAATAGTATAATTGCTCCAAAAGTGGCTACAATAATAGCATTAGTTGTAGCAGTTATTGTATATGCTTTATCAATATTAATATTACGAGTTTTTACTGAAGAAGATATATTAATGTTACCTTTTGGTAATAAAATATATGCAATTTTAGTAAAATTTGGTATATATAAGCAAAAAACAGTAAAAAATACGGAAAATTAAGGAAAAAAAAGAAGGATTTTATCTAAGTTTGGCGAATATTGATAATAGTAGCGAGAGAAACAAGCTACATATAACTTATAGGAGGTAATGTAAAATGAACAAATCTGATTTAATCGCGGCTATCGCTGCTAAAACAGGAGAAACAAAGAAAAGTGCTGAAGCATCTGTAAATGCATTTGTAGAAGTTGTTACAGAAACATTAACAAAAGGAGATAAAGTTCAACTAGTTGGATTTGGTTCTTTTGAAGTAAGAAAAAGAGCTGCTAGAAAAGGTAGAAACCCACAAACTAAAGAAGAAATAAAAATACCAGCTTCTAAAGCTCCAGTTTTCAAAGCAGGAAAAGCTTTAAAAGATGTAGTTAACAAAAAATAATTATTGTAATTTATAGATAATATGAATTCATATGAAGATACAACTTTCGGGTTGTATCTTTTTTTGTGGATTTTTTTTTGAGATTTTTTTGAAAAATTTTAAAATATGTATTGACAAATTATTGAATTGAATATATAATAAGTAATGTCGTTAGGACGTACCAGTTAAATATTAATGCAGATGTGGCGGAACTGGTAGACGCACAGGACTTAAAATCCTGCGGTTGAATAAACCGTGCCGGTTCGATTCCGGCCATCTGCACCATTAGAACCTCAAGTGTTTCGTAAGATGAACTTGAGGTTTTAATATTTAAAAATGCAGATTTTCCTAACGAAGTTCCTAACACTTTATAAATGATTGTGCAAGTGAAGGAAAAGTTATGAAATGAATTGCTCTTGAACAATTATCTAGTCTCAATAGGTAACTGTTCTTTTTTATTGCCTTCTGATAAAAAAGACATATTGAATTTGGTTTCAATCATATTTGCAGGTATTGTTTTATCATTCTGATCTAAATGAGAATACCTTTGTGTAGTAATAATATTAGAGTGTCCTAACCATTTTTGAATCTCAGGGAGAGGAACACCATTTCTTAATAGCAATGTTGCACAAGAGTGTATTAAATCATGTAGCCTAATATGTCTAAATCCATTTGTTTTTAATATTCTGCTAAAAATTCTATCAACATAATCAGGCTTAACTAATTCGCCATTTTCCATTAAACAAATAAAATCTTTATACTTTGTTATATAAGTGTTTCCAAATATCTTCTCATATTCTTTATATTTTTCCTTGTATTTCCTTAATAAATCAGCAATAAAGTCAAATAGGGATAAAGATGAAAGATATAAAGAAATTGACAATATGCCAATAGCATATAATGAAGACGGAGGAGTATTTTATATAGTAGATACAGATAATTATGAAAAAATGAAATATCTTGGATATGATAAAGCAAATAATGCCTTAAGATATACAAGGCAATCCACTGGAAGAAAGATCTATAGAATACCATTATCAACGGATTATAGGATATTTGTACCAATAGCTAGAGATAGTAAAAAATTTAAAAAGAAATATAAAATGAGAACAGAAGTTGAAAGGCTAAATGGTAGACTAGATAGGGATTATATGTTTAATGATCATTTTATAAGAGGAAAAGCAAAGATGGAGCTAATGTTGGATTTAAGCTTTTTGGTTATGCTAACAATGGTTAAAGGTCACATAATAAATAAGAAGGATAATACTAGGAGTTTAGTAGCTTAAATTAAAAAAAGTTTAAAGTGCTACGGGTGTACTGCACCCTTTTGAACACTAAATACTAAAGAATTTTACGTATGAAAAAAATTTGAGTAAATAATGGTTTTTTCATACGTTTTTTATGTTTTATGTTAAAGTTTTTTGTTGCTAATTTTTTAAAAATAGGCACAAACGAAAAAATACAATATCATGAAATTTGCAATTTTACATAAAATATGTTATAATCAATGTATCTGCAGGAATACGCCTGCGAACACTCGCAAGAGTGGAATATTTTAGACCAGCTGTAATGGCAGGAGGTAACATTATGAAAATGGCAGACATATGCAAGATGAACAATGAGATGATTGTAAAGGAAAGTGAAGACTTTGTTTTCCTTAAGAAACTTTACGACCATGCTGTAGTAGCACTTGACACAGTTCCAGAATCTTTTGTAAAAGAGATTATCGAAAATGCTCGTCGTGTTGGTGCAATCCTGGAAGAAGTTTTTATTAGTGACAGTTGGAAGCATCAAAAAGGAATCACATATGTAAATTTTAGTGGGTTCAATGAGGAAACCGAAGAATATTTTGGAGATAATTACATAATCGAGGGAGATACGTTTGAGCCAAACTATTTTGCAGTTAAGTTTTATTTTGACGATGCAAGAACTGTAGGTTTTGTGGATATGGAATACAATAGATTTAAACCAGAGGAGCTGAAAAGAATCTTTGGGGAGAGTTTAATGGAATGTTCAACCGACGAAATTAAGATTGCAGTGAAATGCTTCAAGTAACCCAACCTGTCATATACAGAGCGGTTTGGAAAGAGCACCTCTGGTGCTCTTTTTAGTGGATAAAAATGCAACTAAAGGTTGCTGGAAAAAATATATAAATAGGAGTATAATAGCATACAAAGGAGGAAGATTTTTATGAGATTTAGTGAAAATCTATATACTTTGAGAAAAAATAAAGGAATTAGTCAAGAGCAACTTGCTGAAACTATTGATGTATCAAGACAAAGCGTGTCCAAGTGGGAATTAGGGGAATCATATCCTACTGTTGAAAATATCTTTAAATTATGTAGTGTTTTAAAATGTAAGATGAATGAGCTTATTAATGAAAGTTTAACAGATTTTGAATTATTAGGTGATGAAATTAAGCATACAGAAAAATTATATGAAAGATTTTTAGGATATGCAGATACTTATGATGAAGGTAGACCTAAATTGCCAAGCAAAGCTATTGAATTATTAAAAATATACATGGATAATGAAATTGATACCATTGTAGATATAGGCTGTGGAACGGGATTATCTACAGAAGTATGTACTTTATTTGCAAATAATGTAATTGGTATAGAGCCATCAATAGATATGCTAAATAAAGCTAGAACTAAAGGAAATAATAAAATGAAATTTATTCAAGGTTATGGGGACAAAACTGGATTAGAAAATGAATGTGCAGATATTGTTATATGCTCACAGGCATTCCATTGGATGGAGCCAGAACCAACAATCAAAGAAGTTTATAGAATATTAAAAAAAGGTGGAATCTTTGCTGTAATAGATGCGGATTACCCACCAGTGATAAACAAAGAGCTTGAACAATTAAATGCTTATCTTCACAGAAAAACAGCAAGTTTAGAAAATTATGAAAATAAATGGGTTAGCAATAAGACAGAACATCTAAATAATATAAGAAAAAGTGGATTATTTGAATATTCAAGAGAAATATGTTTTTCACATATAGAAGAATATGATCAAGAAAGATTTAAAAAGTTTTTATTAAGTCAAAGCAGTATGCAACATGCAATAAAATATAATTATGATAAAATAGTTGATGAACTAAATATTTTAGATGAAAAATTACACAAGGTATTTAGAGGAAAAACATTGAGTGCTATGTATCCATATAAGATGAGAATAGGAATAAAATAGATAAATTTTATAGTATAATAAGATAAATAGGGGGAATTAAAATGGAGTATAAAGATTTAGAAAAAGAAATAATACAAATTAAAGAAAGAAATAAGAGAGTAGAATTAGATAAAAAATGGGAAACAAGCTGGACAAGAAAAATATGTATAATGATTTTGACATATATTGTTGTAATTATATATTCTTATGTAATAAGGAATATTGACAATATATTTTTAAGCTCATTAGTTCCAGTAATCGGTTTTTCATTATCTACATTATCTTTGAAATTAGTTAGAAAAATCTGGGAAAAGAATTAATATAAAATTGTGTTATGTAAAAGTGTAATCAAGTATAGAATTAAAGAGAGTATCGAAAAGTTTGTGTAAACTTTAAACTTCTTATGATATAAAACATAAATATGAAAAAATTTATTTAT
>CAKOWZ010000022.1 GCA_934129745.1 uncultured Clostridia bacterium | reverse complement strand
TCTTCTGCATTGCTTTTCCATATGTTTGATGTCAATAAACTTTCAAACTTTTCGTCTTTCCATTCTGCCATTTCCAACATTTGTTTTACTTCTTCTGCATTGCTTCTCCATATGTTTGATGTCAACAAGCCTTTAAACTTTTCGTCTTTCCATTCTGGCATTTCTAATATTCTTTTTACTTTTGTTGCATTGCTGCTCCATATGGTTGATGTCAACAAGCTTTTAAACTTTTCGTCTTTCCATTCTGGCATTTCTAATATTCTTTTTACTTCTGTTGCATTGCTTGTCCATATGTTTGGTGTCAGCAAGCCCTTAAACTTTTCGTCTTTCCATTCTGGCATTTCTAATATCTGTTTTACTTGTGTTACATTGCTGTTCCATATGTTTGGTGTCAGTAAGCCCTTAAACTTTTCGTCTTTCCATTCTGGCATTTCCAATATTTGTTTTACTTCTTCTGCATTGCTTTGCCATATGTTTGATGTCAACAAACTTTCAAACTTTTCCTCTTTCCATTCTGGCATTTCTAATATCTGTTTTACTTGTGTTGCATTGCTTTGCCATATGGTCGATGTCAATAAACCTTTAAACTTTTTGTCTTCCCATTCTGGCATTTCTAATATCTGTTTTACTTGTGTTGCACTGCTTTGCCATATGTTTGATGTTAACAAGCCTTTAAACTTTTCATCTTTCCATTCTGGCATTTCTAATATTTTTCTTATTTCCTCTATACTTCTTTCATACAACAGATCACATTTTAAATATTCTCTATCACCAATTAATTCATTTATTGTTTCTTTTTTTCCCATACAAACCCCTCTATCTTAATCATAAAAAAATTCTTCCAGCAAATTCATATCTTCACTTGCCATATTTAAAAAATTTTTATCATAATGTTATTTAATTATTATCACATTCAAATTTAAATAAACAAAAATAATCACTACTTGTATTTCTCTTTTCAGCAACATATTTTATTGTATCATAATTATTTATACTTTACTAGCTTTATCCAAAATTGCTGTTGCTACTTTTTATGTCAATTGTTTATATTATACAGCCAAAACCCAGATTTTGTCAATATTTTCGTGGTATAATTTGACATAACATCATAACATATGGTATACTAAATTCTGGCATTATCAAAAATTTATAAAAATCATAAAAGGGAGAGTTTTTAATGGCAAAAGATTACTCAACATTTAATTTATTCACGCAAGCATTATATGACCCCAAAACACTAACAATACCATTATTGTTAGAAAGATATGAAAGCCTTTTAAAAGAGTCACAAACATTTGCGCATTTAATGCACTCTAACCGTATACATCAGTATCGGAAGGAAATAACAAATGCAAAATACTACGCAAAAATCCGAAAAAACGTTGATTCTTTATATTCCCTTATATTAAGGAATTACCCTGAACTGTATTTTACAATTGATGGGAGAATCAAATCAGTTATCAGTATGGATAAAAAAATAGTAAAAAATATCAATACTGGCAAATCTCTTGATTTAATAAGAGATACAATTGGTTTAAGAATAATCATTATGAACAACTATTCCCCACAAAAATTAATTGAATTGTGTTATATGATTGCAAATTCCATAATCTCTTTTAACACAACAAAAAACAATTTAATTTTATGTGAGGCAGAACCTGAGGTTGATGTTATCAAAAACCAAAACAATATTCCAAAAATTTACATTCCAAAAAAATCATCTATCAACAGTGAATATTCTTATGGTATTAAAGATTATATTTTTAATCCAAAGCAAAATGGATATCAATCTTTACACATGACATTCCGCTTACAAAGTGGCGAATGTTTTGAAATTCAAATCCGAACCTTTGCAATGCATTTAAATGCAGAAAACGGCACAGCTTCTCATTTGAATTACAAAAAGAAAAAATATAATGGAGAGTATATTATCAATCCAGAATTAGTTCACATTTTAGGTCATGGAATTACTCCAAATAACACAATTGTAGACTCTGTTGGGCTTCAAAATGGACTACTTGTCTATAGAAGACAAAAAATTTATTAATATGATTTTAGGCATTTTCGAAATTCGAAAATGCCCTTTTTTTAACAACTAATAACCCTATCATTTCCACCAAAATCCTTTATACAAATAGGTTTTAAATTTTTATTTTTTTGATTAATCAAATTAAATAACTTATCTTTTTGATTATAACCAATTTCAACAAACAATTTACCATCTTTTTTTATAAATTTATCATAATTATCAATAATAATTTTATAAAAATCTAATCCATCACTTCCTCCATCTAAAGCAATTTCAGGCTCTTTTTTTACCTCTTCACTTAAGTTTTTTATTACATTTGTTTCAATATATGGTGGATTTGAAACAATAATATCAAAATCAGTTTCTAAAATATTTTCAAACATATTTGATTCAATAAAATTAATTTTTTTATGTACCAAATTTTTCTCAGCATTTAATTTAGCAATTTGAATAGCTTTCATACTTATGTCTATTGCAGTAATTTCACTATTTTCAACATATTTAGCAAGAGAAATTGCAATACAACCACTTCCTGTACATAAATCTAGAATTTTAATTTTATTTTTATTAATTGATTTGCAATAATTAATAACCTGTTCAACCAAAATTTCAGTATCTGGTTGTGGTATTAAAACATTTTCATCAACATAAAAATCAAGTTTCATAAATTCTTGATGATTTGTTATATATTGAATTGGAGTATTTTTTTTGATTTTTTCCAATCCATTTTTAAATTCTTCTATTTTATCATTTGGAACATCTTGTGAATGATTAATCACAAGCTCAAATTTATTCATTTTCAAAATAGACTCTAGCAATAGTCTAACTTTTAAAGGAACCTCTTCTATTCCGAGAATCTAATAAATATTTTCTGCCATATATTAATAAATCATTTATATTCATTATTTATATTTACTCCTCTTTCTCTTTTTATTATTTTTATTCTTTTTTATTATCTACATATTTATTTTAGAACAAAGTTTTCAATTTGTGCATATCTAGACTAAGTTAATATTTTTATTTATATATCTAAATTAAACCAATATTTTCATTTACACATATCTAAACTAACTCAAACAATTTCCATTATACAATAAATGTTGGAGTACTTATAACCCCAACATCATTTTTCATAAAAAAATAAAACCCCACATTAGCCGTAAGTTCCAGTGAAATTTTAAGGACCTACTTTCGTAGGTGGGTGTCTTGTTGAGTGCTCATGGGTTTCTTACATAAATGCAAGCATACACGCCACATTCAAAGGCAGACTCCCGTTTAATGTTTGTTGGTTCTAAAATTCCAAGCTACACGTACCACGCAGGGAGAAATATTTAATTTATATTTATTATCTACAATTATATTATCATAGGTTTTCAAAAATAGCAATAGTAATTTTTGGAAATTTCAAAAAATTTTTATACATAAAATTTATATATTATTTTCATATTAATTTAGTAATTTTTTTAATTTAAACTTTTTTCCTATACTCAATAACATCAATATTACTATTCTGGCTTTTTTTAACCATACATTCATATACCCTGTTTCTCAAATCTTCTTTTTGTTCTTTTACAGAAATCAAATTTTTATCAACATAAAAAGGTCCATCAATATAACTAACAATTTTAACTTTATTACCTTTTTTACCATATTTCTGATATGTGTTTGTAACACAAAAAACAGGTTTATCCATTTCAACAGGATATTTAAAAGACACAGATTTAAAAGGTCTAATTTTAGTATAATATGGCCAAATATGTGCTTCAGGATAAATTGTTATACAATATTTTTTTTCAATTTTTTCTTGAATTGTATTTAAAAAATTTTTCATAGCAGTTTTATTACCAGGAACAGGAATTGCTCCAAGTAATTCAATAAGCCATCCAAATGGTTTAACAGAAATATTTTCAGGATTTACAATCAAAAAATTTCTTTTAGGAAAAATAGCAATACTTGGAATAAATGTATCTGCAAATGGTTGGGTATGATTTGCATAAACAAAATACCCAGACCCTTTACACATTTTTAATTTTTCTTTTCCAATATATTTAATTCTAAATTTTATTTTTGCATAACCAATTTTAATTGGCATACTAATAATATTCTGAACAACAAAAGACCAAAAATTCCAAATCTTTCCTTTTTTATATTTATATTTTTCGTCAATAACCCTAGGTGTAATTTTAACTGATGAAAATTCATCATTTAGCTCATCATTATAATAAATTACTTTTTTATCTTTTTTATTTATTTGCAATTTCTACTCCCTCATCAATATCATATTCAAGTGGTACACCATAAAAATCTTCATAAATATTTTTCCAAATTTCATAATTCTTATCACGTAACATGATTGTATTATTTTTTTCATTTAACTTATTACTTGGAAAAATTGGTTCAGAAATATTTACAGTATATTCTTGAATAGGAAATCCGTCTTCACCAATAATATTACTATCTTCCATTGTTATAAAAATAGGAATTACTGGTACTTTACTTCTTGCTGCAAAATTAAATGCCCCATTTTTCAATGGCTTTGGTTTCCTATAATTCCACCACATACTTTGTTCTGGATATATTAAAACAAAATCTCCTCTTCTCAAAATAGTATTAATTGCTTTTACAAATTTTACCATTGTTTTCTTGTTTGAACTTAATGGCAAAGTATCACAATTTCTAAAGAAAAATCCATATAATCCAGGGAAATTAGTATAATTACCTTCTCTAATTACTTTATATAATTTTTTCTTTTTATTTTGTCCTGATATTCTAAAAACTTTTTCAATTGTAAATGAATCATATGGATTAAAATGATTACATGTAATTATTGCCCCTGATTGAACTTTTTGTAAATTTTCTATTCCATTTATTTGTTTAATTATAAGTTTATTATCTTTAATCAAATCATTTACTAATCTCTCAGCCATTTTAGTAGCCATTTTAGATTTTATTTTACTCATTTTACTTGATTTTAAATAATCAATATCTTCTGGTTTTAATTGAATTGTTGGTGGATCATCTTCAACATCTTTATCAAAAATTCCTGCTGCTTCTAATTCTTTTATTTTTTCTAATATTTCCAATCTTTCTGGTGATTTTCCCCCATTATCTGTAATTTTTCTATTAATTCTATCATCACCAACACAATCTGCTTCTTTTTTTGCAAGCATAATCAAATTTGCTCCCTTATCCATATCATCTTTTCTTTGTTCATCTGTATATGATTGTTTTATTTTTAAAATATCATTATAAAACTCTGTTTTTTTAGCACACTCCCAGAAAAACTCTTCATATAAAATATTATCAAAATGCCAAGGTTTATCAGCTAAATTATAATGAATGATTTTTGTATCTTCTGGTGCAATTTCAAGTTCTTTCCTAGGCATTACATTCCATGTTTTATCAACAATTTTAGCTCTTCCTTTGCATAATCTATTTAAATAATCTTGATCTTGTGCAACAGCAAATTTCACAGTTACCAACAAATATAAAAATTTTTCTTGAAATCTAAATCTACGCAATTCCTTTAAATTCATAACCAAAATTCCAGCATTAAAATAATTATTATAATCTATAACACCAACCACTTTTTCCACATAATCTTTAAATATATCAATTGTTTGAACAACCCCATCTGGAACTCCTGCAACCAAATTACGCCCAAGTTCTACATTATATAAATTTGCAACATCCTCTCTAATAATTATATCACTATCTAAATATAAAGCTTTATCAAACTGAGGATACAAATCAGGAACAAAAAGCCTAAAATATGTAGCTTTTGTATAATAATCCCTTGTATATAATTTATCACTTATTCTCTCTATATAATAATTCAAATCTACAAACTCAATTTGAATATTATCCTTTTGCATTTTCTCAATTTTAGCCTTATTTGCATCATTTATACTTGTATACAATATTTTTATCATATAACAGTAATTTTCTGATGAATGATCTATTAATGACTGCAATGCTATCCCTAAAAAAGGTACATATGTATCATCAACAGCAAAAAATACTGGTATTTGTTCGATTTTATTATCCATATTACTCCCCTTCTTTTTGTGCAATTAGAGACGCGTCCCAATTGCACGCTTTTAATTAATTTTTTTCTTATATTTTTTTGTTTTTTATTTTGTATCTTTTGATTTGTGTATTTCTATTTATATTTTTTGATTTCTGCTTTTTAATTAGTATTTTTTGATTTATGATTTTTTATTTATATTTTGAGAAAAATTAATTGTATCACCACCTTGTTCATTTTCAAATTTTTCTTTTAATTTTATATATTCATCTAAATCACTATCAAAACTATAGCATTTTAAAACTTCATGTACTTGTTTTATATGCCATTGCTTAAAATTTTCTGTATGAGGATATGGTCTAAAAATCAATCTTTTACAAAAATGACAAACCACTGTATCTTTTCTGTTAAATTTTGATTGTTCATTAAACTTTCTAGGTAATAAAAGTTTTTTAGTTGTTGACCAAAATATAGCATCCTGATCTGCAAACAACATTTTTCTTGTCTTTATTTTATGCCTCGCCTTTTCAAGTAGGCCTGTTTGCTTAATTTTATTCATATTTAATAATAACATTCCAGCATTAATATAATCTGGTCTTATAATCCAACATCCATATTTTTCTTTAACAGCTGCATATTCATAATTTGTAACATCAATATTATATAATTTTGAAATATCATCACCAACCATCATATCTATATCTAAATACAACAATTTTTCTGGCATGTTTGGCACCAAATCAGCTAAAAGGCGCAACAAAGTATATGGAGTACAATATGCATTTTCATTTTTACAATTTGCAAATTCTTTTTCATAAATATCTGTAACATCCACTTTAATAACTTTATTATTTTTATTTTTTTCACTGACTACTTGGTTCAAAAATTCTATTTGCTTGTCTGTAATTGGAACAAAATCAGGATTTAATCTTGAAATATCCATTGTAAAAATATAACAAATTATATCTTCTTCTGTTCTTTTAGTCATTGATATTAGCTGTGTTAAAGCACCATCAAAAACCTTTTTATTTCCACATAAAAGTATATTTACCATTTATTATTCCTCTTTAAAATTAATACAGTTTTTATTATATACTATAATATATTTTTTTGCAAACTTTTTACTAAAGATTTTTGACAAAGCAGAATTAAACATCTCCGGATTTGACAATTTGTTAATTTTTTCTGTTTCATATAAAAAAGCCAGAGAATTTAAATTCCCTAGCTTTAAAAAAATTACTGCAATGCAACAATTTTTTTATAAACATCGTCTGCAACTTCTTTTGGGGTCATACCTGTTGTATCAAGATAAATCTTATTAGCAATATTCTCAGAGAATTTACTAAATTTTTCCTGATATTTAATCAAAAAATCTTTTTTTGAAAAAGTAACAGGCTCACCTGAAGCTGCTCTCCTTCTCATTGATTCCTCAACATCAACATCAACATCAATAATGTATAAATAATCTGGTTTTACATTATACCTTCCATCAAACCCTTCCATAAGATTCATCACATATTTTGAATATTCCCCATCTTTTTCTTCATACATTGTTGACCAAAAAAGCTGGTTATAAAAACCTCTATCAAGTAATATGTAATCAATATCACTATAATACTTGAGTTCCAAGCTTTTTTGTATTGTCTCCAAAGTAATCCAAAGGTTTTGTTCTGTTATTCCTTTTGGAATACTTTTTGGAAGAAGCTCTGCTGGTTCTTGTATGATAGTTGCTTTAACACTGTTTATCAGGCACATCTCTTTAATATTACCTAATAACGTTGTTTTTCCTGAATTTGGTAATCCCGAAAATTCGATAACAATCGGCCGTTTCATAGAAGAGATACCTCCTTAAAATTTTATTAATGAAATTATATCATACAAAAATCTTGGTGTCTATATATTTTGAAAAATTTGTCAAAAATTTTCAGAAATTGTCGAAATTGTAGTTTCAATTTATCACAAAACTTTTTTTATTGATTTTTAGAACTAATAAATAGCTTTTAAAATTAGTTAATCAATCAACTCTGAATCCTGAAAAACTATAACATCATTAACATTTTTCATCATATATTTTAATATACTATTATCATCATCTAAACAAACCTTCTGTTTTTCTGTTTTTAGATTTTTTAAATAATCAGACTTAGCTTTTTCAGATGATACACCTTCTAAATTTTCTTTAGAAATTATCACTCTATACTCTTTTTTAAAAAATGGTGCATATTTATCCAGCCACTGATTTTTTTCACCAATTTGAAAATCTTTTTTACAAATTGACAAAATATGTAACTCAACATTTGAAATTTCATTTACTTTTTCAAGCTTTTTTATATTTTCCATTAATGGTCTTTTATTTTTAAAATCTAATGGTTTTCCTACATCATAGGATGAAATAACCCCATCCATATCAACATATAATTCAACATCTTTTTTTTCAGCCAATTTTTTTATTATATCATAAAAATGCATACAGTTTTTCTCCTTTTAATTTTATATAATTTTTTATTAATTTTCTTATACTCAAACACACTATGTTTTTCTTTTTAATCTCACAATTTTCTTTAATTTAACACAATTTTCCTTCTCAATTTACCATTTTCATAAATTCCTATACCTATAAATTTATTATTTTCATTATAAATTCTAACAAATTCACTATTACAATTTAAAGATTTATTATAACTAAAATCTAATTTAACACCATTCAAAAACAATTTTAATTTTTTCTCATCTAAAATAATCATAGGATTATTTCCGAAAAATTTTTCTATAGATATTATATTTTCATCTAAAAAATTTTGATTTTGAAAATTGTCTTTCAATTCTTCGATTGTAATAGATTTCTCAATATTAAAATCACCAACCATAATCCTTTCAAGTTCTTTCATATATCCAACAGTATTTAATAACTCAGCAATCTTTTCACAAACAGTTCTTACATAAGTACCTTTTGAACAATAAATCTCAAAAACCAATAATTTATTAACAACATCAAAATTCAAACATTTTAAATCATAAATTTCAATTTCACGTTCAGGAATATCCACATTTTTTCCACTTCTTGCATATTCATAAAGTTTTTTTCCATTTACTTTTATTGCAGAATATATAGGTGGAATCTGTTTTTGTTTTCCTAACATCTTTTTCAAAATTTCATTAATTTGATTTTTATCATAATTATCTAAATCGACATTCTTTTCTTCAATCACATTTCCCTCAACATCGCCTGTATCAGTCTTTACACCTAACTGAATAGTTGCAATGTATTTTTTATCATGATTTATCAAAAATTGTGAAAGTTCAGTGCCTTTTCCTATTAATATTGGCAAAACACCTGTTGCATTTGGATCTAAAGTCCCTGTATGACCAACTTTTTTTCCAAATAATTTTTTAATTTTATGCACAACATCATGTGAAGTGCAACCTTTTGGTTTATTTATTACTATAATTCCATCCATAATGAACAATCCTTTCATTTATGCAATTTTAAAACATCTAAAAAATTCGGGAACAGGATAATTTGGTTTCACTTTTGGTGAGTAGCTTGGTAATAGAGCAGTTTACTTGCTCTATTACCAAGCTACTCACCAAAAGTGAAACCAAATTGCCCTGTCCCCGAATGTCTCATCTGAGCAATTTGGACGCGTCCCCAATTGCTCAATTCAAATATGCTTTAATTTCATTCATAATTTTATCTTTTACACTATGTAAATCACCTTGAATAGTACATCCAGCGGCACGAGGATGTCCTCCACCACCAAATAATAAAGCAACATCAGACACATTTACATATTCATTAGAACGTAAAGAAACCTTCCATCCTTTGCCATTTTTTAATTCTCTAATAAATGCTGCAACTTCAACACCTTCAATGCATTTACCAATATTAACAATTCCTTCATGATCACCAGTTTCACTGTGAACTTTTTCTTCATCATCTAAAGTAATATATGTAAAAGTAGCTTTATCATCATAGAAAAATTCTAATCTACTTTCAGCAATTCTTCTTAATTCAAAACTTGTTCTTGTTGTTGTTTCTAAAACTCTTCTATAAATTTTGGAAACATTAACACCTTTATTTAGTAATTCTGCAACAAATTCAAATGTTTCAACATTTGTTCCAGAATATTTAAATCCACCTGTATCTGTTATAATTCCTGTTAAAATACATGTTCCAATATCTTTAGTAATTTTCATTTTGAAATATTGTAATACTATAATTAAAATTTGACTACAAGCTGGTGAATCTGGATTTACAAAATTAATATCTCCATACATAGCATTTGTTCCATGATGATCAATAACAATACTTGTTTTCGCATTTTCAAAATATTTTGCCCAACCATTTAGCATTTTGATATTAGCTGTATCTACAGAAATTGCTAAATCATATTGACTAACATTACTTTCTTTTTTTATTTCATCTATTCCTGGAAGAAATTCAAAACATCTTGAATATTCAGGAATAATTACATCAACATTTTGTTTTCCATAATTTTTTAATGCATTATATAATGCCAAACTACTTCCAATAGCATCTCCATCAGGATTTTCGTGTGTTACAATTACAATTGATTCTGCTTTATTTATTTCTTCTAATATATTATCTAAAGTCATTTTTTAACTTCCTTATGTAAAATTTGGGTTTTTAATTTGGTACAAACCCATAAACCATATATAATTATTTTAAATCTTTTAATATATTATCAATTCTAGCACCATATTCCAAAGAATCATCAATTTCAAAAACTAACTCTGGAGTAATTCTTAAATTAACTTCTTTGGCTATTCTACTTCTTATAAAACCAGCTGATTCTTTTAATCCTGCCATAGTTTTATCAATATCTTTAGAATTCATAATACTAACATAAACTTTAGCATATTTAAAATCTGGAGTTATCTTAACTCTAGTAACACTAAGCATTCCTGTAATATTTGGATTTTTTAATTCATATGCCAAAATATTACTTAACTCTTTTCTTAACTCCTCATTTATTCTATTTAAACGAGCTTCGTTTTTAGCCATTAAATTCATCTCCTTTTTCTTTTATTAAATGTATTTTATTAAACGTATATAACGTATATATAACATATATAACGTATTTTATGAAGTATTTCAAAAGATATACATTACGAGGTATCTTATACCATTCATTTTACATGATACCTCATAACCACTCACAAACCATTCTTAAACCACAATTCTATCTTTTAACTTCTTCCATAACAAATGCTTCAATAACATCATCTTCTTTAATATCATTATAATCCTCAATTTGAACACCACATTCAAATCCTTTAGTAACTTCTTTAGCATCATCTTTAAAACGTTTTAATGAACATAATTTACCTTCATGAATTACAACATTATCACGAATAACCCTTACACCAGCATTTCTTTCAATTCTACCATCTGTTACATAACATCCAGCAATTGTACCAACACCAGAAACTTTAAATGTTTGTCTAACTTGAGCATTACCAATAATTTTTTCTTCAAAAATTGGATCAAGTAACCCTTTCATAGCTGCTTCAACATCTTCAATAGCTTGATAAATAATAGAATATAACTTAATTTCTACACCTTCTCTATCAGCTAATTCTTTTGCAGTAGCAACTGGTCTTACATTAAATCCTATTATAATAGCACCTGCTGCTTTTGCAAGTTGAACATCAGATTCTGTAATAGCACCTGGAACTGAATGTATAACTTTAACTTTAACTTCATCATTTGATAATTTCTCTAATGATTGTTTTACAGCTTCAGCTGAACCTTGAACATCTGCTTTTACAATTAAATTTAATTGTTTTAAATTTTCACTTTCCATTTTTTCAAATAAATTACTTAATGTAACTGTATTTGTTTTTAACATTTTTTCTCTTTCTTTTGCACGTCTTTTTTCAATCAAATGTTTAGCCATTTTTTCATTTTTAACTTCATAGAAAGTATCCCCTGCCTCAGGAACTTCGGTTAATCCCATAATTTCAACAGGTGTAGATGGTCCCGCTTCTTTTACACTTTGACCTTTATCATTTTTCATAGCTCTAATTCTACCAATTGATGTTCCAACAACAACAGTATCTCCAACATCTAAAGTACCTCTTTGAACTAAAACAGATGCAATAGGACCTTTAGATTTATCCAAACGAGCTTCAATAACAACGCCTTTAGATTGTTTATGTGGATTTACTTTTAATTCTTGCATATCAGCAACCAATAATACCATTTCTAACAAGTTTTCAATATTAATATGATTTTTAGCAGAAATCGGAACAAAAATTGTATCTCCACCCCATTCTTCTGAAACCAAATCATATTGCATTAATTCTTGTTTAACTTTTTCGACATTAGCTTCTGGTAAATCTATTTTATTTACAGCAACTATAATTGGAATATTTGCAGCTTTAGCATGATTAATAGCTTCAACAGTTTGAGGCATTACACCATCATTTGCAGCAACAACAAGTATGGCAACATCAGTAATTTGAGCACCTCTAGCTCTCATGCTTGTAAAAGCCTCATGTCCTGGTGTATCTAGGAAAGTAATCTCTCTACCATTTACATTAACTTTATAAGCACCAATATGTTGAGTAATACCACCTGCTTCACCTTCAATAACATTAGTTCTTCTTACAGCATCTAATAATGATGTTTTACCATGGTCAACGTGTCCCATAACAACAACTACTGGAGCCCTTGGAACTAATTCATCTTCACTATCTTCAGATTCATCAAATAATATATCTTCCTCATTTACAACTTCTTTTTTCTTAGCTGTAACTCCAAATTCAGAAGCAATTAAATAAGCTGTATCAAAATCAACATCATTATTTATAGTAGCCATTATACCTAAACCAAATAATTTTTTAATAACTTCACTACTTGTTTTCTTTAATTCCATAGCTAAATCTTTAACAGTAATTTTTTCAGGAATACTAATTTCTTTTAATTCAAAGATTTTTTGTTTTGATTCACCAGATTCATTTTTATTCATTTTCTTTTTATTTTTCTTTGTTCTTCCACTTGATAAATCATAATAATCAAGCATTCCACCATCTTGATCATCAAACATATTTGATAATCTGTTTTCTCTTTTTAATCCTTTTAATTTTCCACCATCAAAATCTTCAAATTTACCATTTTTCTTAGATTTATTATTCTTTTTATTACCTTTATTTTCTTCAAATTTAATTTGTTTAGCTTTATCAATAGATCTGCTATTATAATCTCTTTGGCTTTCTTTTTCAACAATTTCAGTAGACATGATATCTTTAATATTTTTATCAATACCTTTTTCATCAAGAGGTCTTTTTCCATTTTTATTGAAATCATTTCTATTATTAAATCCACCTTTTTGGAATCTATTATTTTGATTTCTATTAAATCCATTTTCATTATTATTTCTTCTATCTTGATTATTATAACCATTATTATTGTTTCTATTATTTCTGTCACCATAATTATTGTTTCTATCATTATAATTATTTCTTTCACCAGAATTATTTCTATCATTTTGATATCTATTATTTCTGTTTGAATTAAATCTATTATCTGAATTATTTTTATCATAATTATTTCTATCACTATAATTGTTTCTATTACCAAAATTATTTCTTTCACCATGGTTATTTTTATCATTATAATTTTTTCTATCTCCATAACCATTTCTATCATTATGATTTCTTTCATTAAATCCATTTTTATTTTGATTATAATTATCGTTTCTTCTGTATGAATTATTTAAATTTTCTTTTTTTACTGCTTGTTCCATATTCTTATTTTCAGTTAAATCTGTTTTCTCCTTTTTTTCAATTTTCACTGTATTTAATACATCATTTTTATCATCAACTTTTTGTTGATTTTCAACCTTAATTTCATTGTTTTGAACAGGTTTTATATTATTTATTTTATTTTCATTTTCAGTATTTACGATTTTTTCTTCTGAACTTATTTTTGTTTTTTCTAATTCATTTTTTTCAGTTAATTCAGATTTTGAATTTTCTTTAACAACTGGTTTTGAGTCATTTTCTACTTTTGAAACATTTTTATTTTCTTGATTAGTAGATTTTTTCTCTTCAGATTTTTTATTATCTTTAATTCCAAACAATTCACTAAAAGTCATTGGTTTAGTAGTTTTATTTCTATAAACAATATTATAATCTTTATTTTTGTTTCTTTCCACAAAACCTACATCACTTCTATTATTTTTAGGTTTTTCCTCTGTTTTTTTAGTTTCATCCTCAATAATTACTTCTCTTCTTATTATAACAGGAGTTTGATTTTTCTTTTCATCTTTTACTTTTTTAGAATTTTCATTCTTATTTATAGCTTTATTTTCATTTTTAGAATTATCTTTATTATTAGATTTAGTTTCTTTATCAGCCAATTTTCCAAATCCATTTCTAATTTTACTTGCTTGACTATCATCAACAGAGCTCATATGACTTGAGACTTCTATTCCCAAGCTTTGTGCCTTTTCAATTATTTGTTTACTGGTTAAGCCTAATTCTTTTGCAATCTCATGTATTTTTATCTTACCCAATAAGTTCACCCCCACTTATATTTTAATTATGTATTTTCATGTCTTTTGAAAATTATTTACCACTAATTACACTTCTTAAATTTTCATAAACATTTTGTTCAATTGCCATTTTGAAGCTTTTTTCTATTTTTTTGTTTTTGATAGCCTTTTCCAAACATTCTATATTATCACAAATATATGCCCCTCTACCATTTGCTTTTCCTGTTTTATCAATACTTATAACATTTTCGTTATTTTTAACAATACGTATTAATTCATTTTTATTTTTTTTACAATTGCATCCTATGCAACTTCTTTGTGGTATAGTTTTCAAAATCATTCACTTCCTTTTTATTTTGTATGTTTTTTAATTATTTTCTTCTTGTACATCATTATTTTCAACAACTTCATTTTCTTCTGAATCATTATTTTCCAAATTTTGTTTTTCAGCAAGAATTTGTCTAAATTGTGATTCACTTTTAATATCTATCTTCCAATTTGTTAATTTAGCAGCTAATCTAGCATTTTGTCCTGATTTACCAATTGCTAATGATAATTGATCATCTGGAACTATTACTTGAGCAAATCTTTCTTCTTCTTTAATATCTACTGCTAAAACCTGAGCTGGTAATAATGCAGCTGAAATAAATGTTGCAGGATCTTCACTCCATTCAATAACATCTATTTTTTCTCCACCTAATTCATTAATTATGTTTTGAATACGAATTCCTTTTTGTCCTACACAAGAACCAACTGGATCAATATTTTCATTTGGTGAATAAACAGCTACTTTACTTCTACTTCCAGCATCTCTTGAAACACTTTTAATTTCAATAACACCTTCATAAATTTCAGGAATTTCAAGTTCAAATAATTTTCGTACAAAATCGGCATGTGCTCTTGAAATAATAACTTGTGGTGCACCTTTAGCACCTTTTTCAACATCTAAAACATATGCTCTTATTTTATCATTTACATGATAGCTTTCTGTTGGAACTTGTTCTTTTAATGGCATAACACCTTCAAGTCTTCCTAAATCTACAACAACAATTCCACCATCAGCTTTTTGAATTAATCCAGAAACGATTTCACCTTTTCTATCACTAAATTCATTAAATAAATATTCTCTTGAAGCTTCTCTTATTTTTTGAATAATAACTTGTTTTGCAGTACCTGCAGCTATTCTTCCAAAGTTCTTAGGCATAATCTCAATTTGAGCTGTATCTCCTATTTTTAATGTTTTATTTACTTTTTTAGCATCTTCTAAACTAATTTGAATATTATCATCTTCAACTTCTTCAACAACTTCTTTCTCAACATAAACATGATAATCACCAGTTTCTTTATCAACAACAACTTTAACATTATCAGTTGTTGAATCAAAATCTCTTTTATATGCTGTAACTAAAGCTGTTTCAATAGCTTCCATTAAACTTCCTGGTTCCATACCATTTTCTTTTTCTAACTCTTCCATAGCTAACAACATTTCTTTACTATCAATTGCTTTGCTAACTTTTACTTTTGATTTTGCCCCTTTTTTCATTTTTCTAAATTCCTCCTTAAATTATATTAATATTATTTATTACTTATTTTATTATTTATTAGATTATTGATATAATAATCTAATCTAGTTTTCATTATTCCAATCATAATATTTTTTAATCAAAGAAATATTTTTTCTCTCTAACTCAATAATTTCTCCATTTACATTAATCCAAATTGTCTCATCATCAAATTTTGTTAATATACCAACAAATTCTTTGGTTTTATTTAATGGTTTAAATAAATTAACAGTGATATATTGACCTATATTTTCTTGTAAATGTTTTTGTTTTCTAATTATTTTTTCAATACCTGTTGAAGATACTTCTAAAAAATATTGTTCTTTAATATAATCTGCTGAATCTAATAATTCTTCAATTGAATCATTAACTTTTTCGCAATCTTCTAAACTTATTGAACCATTTGGATTTTCAATAAATATTCTTAAAAAATAATCTTTTCCTTCTTTTGCATATTGAACATCATACAATTGATAACCTAAATTCTCAATCGGTTTTGTTATAAGAGTTTCCACTCTTTCTTCAATATTTGCCAAATCTATTCCTCCCCTTAATTACAACTAAAGAGTGGGATTTGTTCCCACTCTTTAAGTTCTTTGTTTTATTTGCATTATTATTATACTATGTTTTTCCAGTATTTTCAAGTACTTTTTTGAAATTTCTCCAATTTTTATTTTCCCTGCACAAATACAAAATAGCAATTGTCATATTCTAAAATCCATGCTATAATAAACACAAAATTCACAAAAAAGGAGACACAAGAAATGAACTCAAATTTAACCAAACTAGAATTCAATCAAATCCTAGAAAAATTATCTACACACTGTAAAACATATATAGGACAATCCATGTGTGAAAAAATAACTCCGTCAAAAAACAAAGAAACAGTAAAAAAATTACAATCACAAACATCAGAAGCATATAGCTTAATAATAAAATATGGTAATATTCCAATTGATGAAATAACTGATATAACACAATATCTAAAAAATCTTAAAAGCTATATTCCACTATCTGCAAAACCATTATTAGAAATAGCAAAAATATTAAAAATAACTAATAATATAAAAAAATATTTTGATAATCCTGAAATAACTGAATCTATTTTATCAGAACAATATGAAGAATTATATACAAACCCAGGAATTTATACACAAATAACAAAATCAATAATAAGTGAAAATGAAATTTCTGATGATGCATCAAAAAAGCTAAGTTCTTTAAGAAGAAATAGACGTAGACTTGAATCAGGAATAAAAGAAAAATTAAATTCTTTTATACATTCATCAGCATACTCAAAATATATAATGGAACCAATAATTACAATACGAAATGATAGATATGTTATTCCAGTAAAAATTGAATATAAGGAAAACATTTCAGGGTTAATCCATGATATATCTGCAAGTGGTTCAACTGTATATATAGAGCCTACTTCAGTATTTGATTTAAATAATCAAATTAATAATATAAAATTAGAGGAAAACTTAGAAATTGAAAAAATTTTAGAAAATCTGTCATCTTTAATTTACCCTATTGTTGATGATATTGAAAAATCAATTAATTTAATAGGAAATCTTGATTTAATTTTTGCAAAAGCAACATATTCAAGACAAATTGATGGAATAGAACCTATTATAAATGAAGAAAAATTTATTGATTTAAAACAAGCAAGACATCCTTTAATTGATCCCAAAACAGTTGTGCCAATAGATATAAATCTTGGCAAAAATTTTAAATCATTGATAATAACTGGACCTAATACAGGTGGAAAAACTGTAACTTTAAAAACTGTTGGATTATTATGTTTAATGGGTTGCAGTGGTCTTCAAATCCCTGCAAAACAAGGAAGTAGTATATATGTTTTTGATAATATTTTTGCAGATATTGGTGATGAACAAAGTATTCAAGAATCTTTAAGCACATTTTCATCACATATGAAAAATATTATAGAAATCATTTCAAATTCTACTGAAAATAGTCTTGTTTTAATTGATGAATTAGGCTCAGGAACAGACCCTGTTCAAGGTGCAAATCTTGCAATAAGTATATTAGAAAATTTTTATAATAAAGGTTGTTTAACTCTTTCAACAACACATTACCCAGAACTTAAACATTATGCATTAGTTACAAAAGGTTTTGAAAATGCAAGTTCTGAATTTGATGTTGAAAATTTACGCCCAACATATAAGATTCTTATTGGTGTGCCAGGAAAAAGTAATGCATTTTCAATTAGTAAAAAACTAGGATTACCTTCTGAAATATTAGATAGGGCTCAAAATTTGCTAACAGAAGATCACATTAGTGTTGAAGAATTAATTAAAAATATTTATGATGATAAATTATTGATAGAAAAAGAAAAAGAAAATATTTTGAAAAATTCAAATCAAGTTGAATTATTAAGAAAAAAACTAGAAAATGAAGTATCTGATATTGAATTAAAACAAACAGAAATTATTAATAAAGCTAAATCTGAAGCTCATAATATTTTGATTTCAGCAAAAGAAGATGCTCAATCTATTATAAAAGAATTAAATAATTTATATGATTCAGCAGAATCTCTTTCAGCTGATAGACAAAGCTTGAAAAAAGCTAATCAATTACGTGATAAATTAAATAATGATATTAAAAATAATTTAAATATAGAAAATAATTCTGATAATGAAAATATTTCTGAGAATATTGATGTTTCAGTTGGTATGGATGTTTTAGTTAAACCTTTTAATATGATTGGAACTGTATTAACTTTACCAAATAAAAATAATGAAGTTATTGTCCAATTTGGAAGTACTAAAACTAATGTTAAAATTGGTAATTTAGAAATTGTTAATACACAATCAGATAAACATTTTTCTAGTTCTGGTAATCAAAGTTCTAGAAATTCTAGTAATCAAAACTCAAGAAATTCATTTTCTAACAAAAAACATTCAAATAAATATACATCATCAATTGAAATGAAATCAAAATCAATTTCTCCAGAAATAAATGTTATTGGACAAAATGTTGAAGATTCTATTTTTATTATTGATAAATATTTAGATGATTGTTATCTCGCAAATTTGCCAACAGTGCGTATTGTGCATGGAAAAGGCACTGGAAAATTACGTAATGGAATTCATGAATTTTTGAAAAAAAATCCTCATGTTAAATCATTTAGGTTAGGTACTTTTGGTGAAGGTGAAATGGGTGTTACAATTGTTGAATTAAAACATTAAAAAAGACCAGCATTATGCTGGTCTTTTAGGTTGTGTAATAATCATTTTGTAATTATTACTTTGATCGATGTTTTCTGATGAAGTTCTCCAAATTGCTTAACAAGCTGGATCACCTCACTTTTGTCATCCTCAAAGTAAAGATTTACTCTTTCATTCTCCCCCTTTACTTTATTTGCCTTTGCTATTATTTCAGCAAAGCTTTTCAATACCTGTATTGTCTGTGACTCAACAAGCTTATACATTGTTACATCACTAAGCATTTGCACCATTAATTCATTTATTTCCTCATCGGAAACTTCCTTAATAGTAGTTGCATCAATGTAGTCTCCATCAGGTAAACTACCTGAAAAGACTAGTTTTACAGGATTTAAAAGCTGTATTGCTTTTTCGATGTCAAGAAGCTCAATTTTTGCATCAACAATCTCTCTATTAACAGAGTTGCTTTCTTGTTTAGCTGAATTGAACTTAGGTATTAGTTCCTTAAGTTTTTCATACTCAGCTTTTAGCTGATTCAGAATTTCCTTGGAATTAGAAATCTGATCTACAAATTCCATTAATGTAGAATCAATTTCTTTTTTCCTTTTTTCAAGGTCTTGAGCATGTTTGGCTTTCTCAGCTCTTTCTTCTTTGAGCTTTTTCAGAATCTCATCATCTGAGAAATTCTTTTTGCTTTCAGCCTCATTCTTCTGATTTTTTGACTTAGTGCCTTCAGTTTTTGTTTTCTCAGGCTCAGTCACTGCTGTTTCTGTTTGCTGCTGTTTCGACTTAATCTCCTCTGTTTTTGCTTTCTGTTGTTTTGACTTAGTCTCCTCTGTTTCTGCCTTCTGTTGTTTCGACTTAGCCTCTGCTGTTTCTGCTTCCTGTTTTTCTGAATCAATTACCTCCGCTTCAGTTCCCTGCTGTTCTGATTCTGGCTTTTCCACCTTAATATCAGATTTTTCTGATGCATTCTCATTTTCTGATTTTTCTGCAACATCAATTTTGCTGTCAAAATCAGTTTTTTCAAAGGCATCTTTACCATTTTTGGCATTAGGGTTATATACTGCACTACCTTCATCAGGAAGAGCTTCGAAATTAATTGCAGCATCATTTTTTCTGCTTCTTTTAGTTCTATTTTGCTGACTTCTTTTTTTGGCATCTGAATTTCTTTGCAGTTTTTCCATAATCTGACTTCCGGTAGAGTTTCCTTTTTTCTTTACCTCAAATTTGAAAATGTTGTTTAAGTCATCTTCAAATTTAGCAGTATCAGAACCATACCCATATAAGTTGCACACCTCTTCTAATGTACAACCTCTTTTTGCCTTATTCCGAATGTTTCCGATGTCGTTCTTTGTGATTTTTCCTAATATCATAGCTACATCCTCCAGATCAAAGTTTAAGAATTTAAAAGTTCCCATATTTTGTTTTCTTCCACTTGTGCGATAAATTCCTCAAATTCTTTTTTGATGGAATCTACATTAATAAAGCCTTCTGACTGTTCAACAGTTTGTTTATCAACATGAACATCAGTAGTATCTTCATTAATATTTGTTTTTGTTTTGCTTGGTAAATATGTGCCTTTTGGAACTCCATCAGCAGATTCCATATTGTGTATAAATTTATACACATAAGATTTCTCATATCCAGAAGACTTGGATATTTCGTCTACTGTATGGCTTTCCAATAGATTTCGCAATATAGCGAAATTATTGGCACCTAAACTTTGCCTTTTTTTTGACATACAAAAATCCTTTCATATTAAATTAGTAAATGGTGAATATTCGAATAAATTAATGTAATTATCAACTCCCTTATAATATTTTTATGTTTTATATTATATCAAGTTTTTAGCAGTAAGTCAACATAATGTTTTGATTTTGTTATAAAAAATATTTACACATAATATTCAGTTTTATCAAAAAGATCAAAATTTTGATATAAAAAAAGGCCAGCTATTACAGCCAGCCCTGTGTTCAGATGGATTTACTTTAAATAAGTAAATTTAACATCTTTATTTACCTCCTTAACAATTTCCACAATTTTTTTATCGTCATCGTCCAACAGAAAATTTATCTTGCCACATTCTGCAACAAGAAGAAGAGTCGCTATTTTTTTGACTTCATGAACCTTCAAATCCATGAGATCAGGTATTGTCAGAATTTCCATTACCTTCTTATTGATCTCTGACTCTGACAGTCCAAAGTCACCCAGAAAAAGATCTGCCTTAATGTCACTTTTGTTACCACAGTAAACAACAGTAAACTTTGCCGCCTCAACTTTTTCTTCAAGTTCAACTTTGCATTCTTTTTCAAACGCAAGGTCGAACTCTACCTTTTTTATTTCCTTTTCTCTTTCAGCTACCCGTTCCAGAATAGCCTTTGTTCTTCCCTTCATTTCTAAAACTCTCTGTCTGATTGCTTTCAGCTCAAGCTGAATATCAGACAGCGTCTTTTCATCAGCTTTATTATCCTTTTTCAGATCAGCCTGATTGATTTCGAGCTGAACTATTCTGTTTTCACAGTTTTTCAACTCTTTCTGAAGGTCTTCCTCAGAGTCTTCAGGAATTTTCGTAGCCTCAGAAACCTCAGGAATCTCAGAGACATCAGGGACTTCAGGAACCTCAGGAGCTTTAGGAGCTTCAAGGACCTCAGAAACTTCAGAGCCCTCAAGAGTTTTCGGAACTTCTGTTACCTCTGACTTTCTCTTTTTTGGTTCTCTTCTCTCTTTTTTCTGTTTGTTTTTCTTATTTGTTTCTAACATCCTAATTTTTTTATCCTTTTCTTTTTGGTTGTACTTATACAAGTTATTGAATCTTCGATAAAAATCATCAACATCCTTTAGCCCAAAGTGAATAACAAAGTCCTTTTCAACCCAGCCTCTTTCAAGACCTGTTCGTAAATCTGTATTGTTCATTTTTCTTTTCCTCCTCAAGAATTAATCAAGCTATCAATAAGTTCAAGAACTTCTGTGAACTCATTTTCAAGCATTGACAACTCAGTTGTTTCAATTTTCTTGCTTCCACTACTACCACGAAGACTATGCTTTTTATGAGGGACATCAAGATATTCCTCTCGGTTTATCCCATGATTTTTGGCAACTATTTTTAACAGCTCATAAACATAGCGTTGAGATAGCCCAAAAATCTGTGCCCCATCTTTTGGCAAAATCCCCTTTTCAAGCCACAGGTTGTGATATTCCTGAATCAGCTTTTGTGTTCTCAAAGATTTCTCCACTTTTGATTCCTTTCTGTCAACTAGACGATTATGAAATTGTGAATGTGCGTATGAATTTCTAAGATGTTACCATCCTCCTTATATATTGTAATAATTATATTATACTACAATTTTCCATTATTTTCAAGTGTTATGTAAATTATTGTGTGAATTATTAAACATTTTTTGAGTAAATCATTACTTCATATCTTTAATTTTTCACTTACACAACACCATTATCAACAAAATAAACCTTATACCAAACCAAGAAAATATAAATATTATACAATTTTCTACCATGATTTTCAACACCAGCATAATGGTCATCAAGCATTTTATTAATCTTATCTTTATCAAAAAACTCGCTTACCCAATCTTGCATAAACAATTCTTTAACTTTATTAAAATATTTTTCCTCTTTAATCCACATAAAAAATGGGACAGGAAAACCTAATTTTCTTCTTTTTGCCCATTCTTCAGGAATTACCTCAGCAGCAACATCTCTAAACACTTTTTTAGTTTCACCATTTTTAATTAAATACTTACTAGGAATTTTTCTTGCAACATTCCATACTTCTTTATCCAAAAATGGAACTCTTAATTCAACAGAATTTGCCATACTCATTTTATCAGCTTTTAAAAGCATATCTTTTGCAAGCCAAAAATGCATATTAATATACATCATTTGAGTAATTTCATCTTCACCTTTAACATCATCATAATAAGGTTTAATAATATCAGCAAATTTAACTCCATTACCTTTTAATTCATCACATAAAATATCTTCAGTTTCATTATCATCCATAATAAATGCATTACCAATAAATCTTTCAGATAATGGTCTATCATATTGACAAATAATACGTTTACCTTTAAATTTCTTTTTATCTCTAACTTTATTAGCCAAACATTTTCTAAAAGCTAATGGTAATAAACAATAAGCTTTAATCCATTTACTTACATTAAGCTCATTATATCCACCATACATTTCATCTGCACCTTCACCTGAAAGAACAACTTTAACTTTTTCACTTGCTAATTTTGATAAAAAATATAATGGAACAGTTGATAAATTTGCATGTGGTTCATCTGTATGATATTGAACCTTTGGTAATGCATCAAAAAAATCATCACCTGTTAATACATTATTATAATTATTTGTATTAAATATTTTTGATAAATCTTTTGCAAAACCTGATTCATCAAAACCTGTTTTATCAAATCCTACAGTAAATGTTTTATCTGGTTTTGCCATACTTACAATATATGATGAATCAACACCACCTGATAAATATGAACCAACTTCAACATCACTTACTTGATGACATTTAACAGAATCTTCTAATGATTGTTTAACTTGTTTTTTATAATTTTCATATGTGTCTTTTTGTTTATCATATGTAGCTTTAAAATATTGTTTAATTTCTAATTTTCCATCTTTATATTTAATATAATTTCCTGGTTTTAATCTATATGTATTTTTGAAAAAAGTTTCATCTAATACAGAATATTGGAATGTTAAATATGGTTTTAAAGCTTTTTTATTAACCTCTTTTACAAAATTCGGATGGTCTAAAAAACTTTTAATTTCTGACCCAAAAATAAATGTTTTTCCATCATCATAATAGTAAAAAGGTTTAACACCAAAATAATCTCTAACACCTATTAATTCTTTGTTTTTAATATCATAAATTACAAATGCAAACATTCCTCTTAATTTATTAAATAATTCTTCTTTATATTCTTCATAACCATGAATTAAAACTTCTGTATCACAATTTGTTTTAAAAATATGACCTTTTTCTTCCAAATCTTTTTTTATTTCTTGAAAATTATAAACTTCCCCATTATAAACTACAACCATTGATTTATCTTCATTAAACATTGGTTGTTGCCCACTTGCTAAATCCATTATTGATAATCTTCTATGTCCTAAAGCAATATTATCATCAATATAATAACCTTCTTCATCAGGTCCTCTATGTATGATTCTATCTGCCATTAATTTTATATTTTTTTGTTTTTCATCTTGATTTATATTGTCCATAAATCCCACAAATCCACACATCTATCTTTTGCTCTCCTTTCATATTTTCAGATCTTAAGTATTTTTAATTTTTCGTATTTTATGTATTCTCATATTTTAAATATTTTAAGTATTTACAAATTTCAATATTTTCATTATCTTAATTATTTGCGAATTTAAGCATTTTCATTATTTTCAAAAAATTGTTTATACCAAATTAAGAAAACATAAATAGTCCAAATTTTTCTACTATTATCTTTTTTTAGTTGATAATGTTCATCTAATAATTTAATAATTTCATCTGTAACAAAATATTTTTTAGCTGTTTCAGATTCAAATTCTTTTTTTACAATTTCATAATATTTTTCTTGTTTTAGCCATTCTCTTGTTGGAACTGGGAATCCTAATTTCTTTCTTTGAGCAACTTTTTCAGGCATATTTCCTAATGCTGCTTCTCTCATTGCTACTTTAGTTCTACCATCTTTTGTTACCTTAAATTTAGATGGAATAGTTCTTGCTAAATTCCAAACCTCTTTATCTAAAAAAGGTACACGAAGTTCAAGTGAATTGGCCATACTCATTCTATCAGCTTTTAATAAAATATCACCAATCATCCATAAATTAATATCAATATATTGCATTCTTGTAACATCATCCATACCTTTTGTATCATCATAAAATGGTTTTGTAATTTCAGATGTTTTTTTCATACCTTCAGTATTTTTCAAGATTTTTGTTTTTTCTTTATCTGAGAATAAATTAGCATTACCAATAAATCTTTCCTCTAAGGTTTTGCTAGCTCTATTTGCATAACTTTTACCTGGAAAGTTTCTTGGAATTAAATTACAAACACCTGCAATTCCTTTCCATACAAATCTTGGTAAAATTTTACTATAACGTAAACTAAATGGTTCATGATAAATTCTGTATCCTCCAAATAATTCATCAGCACCTTCACCTGATAATACAACTTTTACATGTTCACTTGCAATTTGACAAACATAATATAATGCAACACATGATGGGTCTGCATGTGGTTGATCCATATAATATTGAACTTTTGGAACAATACTCCAAAATTCATCATCAGTTATTTTTTTGAAGTAATGGTCTTGTCCAATTTCTTCAGCTAATTCTTTAGCATAATCAATTTCATTATATTTATTATAATTAAACCCTACAGTAAAACTTTTTTGACCTTTAAATTGTGTTGCAACATAACTTGAATCAACACCACTTGACAAAAAGCAACCTACTTCAACATCACTAATTTTATGTGCTTCAACAGATTCTTTAAAAGTTGTATCAATTTCTTTAACTAAATCATCATAATTCCAAGAATCATTTACCATAAATTCAGGTTTCCAATATCTTGTAATTTCTAATTTACCATCTTTGAATTTTAAATAATGACCTGGTTGTAGGCAATAAATATTTTCAAAAAATGTTTCATTTGGCACACCATATTGGAATGATAAATAATTTTGTAAAGCATGTATATTAAGCTCTTTTTTCACATTTGGGTGTGTTAAAATACACTTAATTTCAGAACCAAAAACTAAATTATTTCCAATTTGTGTATAATACATAGGTTTAATTCCAAAAAAGTCTCTTGCAATAAACAATTCTTTTGAAACCAAATCCCAAATAGCAATTCCAAACATACCTCTAAATTTATTTAAAACATCAGGTCCATATTCTTCATAACCATGTAAAATAACTTCAGTATCAGTTTTAGTTTTAAAAATATGTCCTTTTTTTATTAAATCATCTCTTATTCCTTGATAATTATAAATTTCGCCATTAAAAACAATAACCTTAGTTCCATCTTCATTATAAATAGGTTGAGTACCATCAGCTAAATCTATAATTGAAAGTCTTCTAAAACCTAATGCAACATCATCATCAACATGAGTACCTGCACTATCAGGTCCTCTGTAGATTATTTTATTCATCATATTTTCTATAACTTGTTCTTTATTTTCTACATTACCTGTAAATCCACAAAAACCACACATATATAACTCTCCTTTTGTTTAAGTTTTTTATTTTATATTTTATCTTTGATTTTATTATTTTTTATATTGTTTATTTAATCATTAAATTGGTAATTTTTCAAGTTTTTTTTGAAAATTAGAGAGACATTTTGAAACTAGTTTTTTTGATATATTTGGGGATGGGGCATTCTTGTTCTACTTTGAGAAATGATTTTAGGTGCCTAGTCTTGTAAATAAAAGGATAGTAGTATAT
>CAKOWZ010000021.1 GCA_934129745.1 uncultured Clostridia bacterium | reverse complement strand
AATAAAGTGTTGAAGCAATTGACATTGAAGGATTAGAAAAAAGATAAAAAAATTGCCTACATTTAGTTGACACATACCATTTTATGTGATGTAGCCTACATGTATTGAAAATACAGAGTTTCAGTGATATAATATCAATAATTTAATACTTATTCAGATCTTAGCAAATGATATTATGTTGGAGGTATTATAAATGAAAACAACCATTTTAGTTGCAGAAGATAACGAATTTATATTTAATCGTTATCAGGAAATTATTGCTAAAGATGAATTTTTTGAATTAGTTGGATATGCTATGGATGGACAAACTGCTTTGGAAATGTACAAGAAATTAAAACCTGATATTTTTATATTAGATTTAGGATTACCCAAGATGACTCGGCTTAGAGGTATTAAATGAACTTACAATATATGAAAATAGCAAAAGAAAATGTAACGTAATTATAGTTTCGGGAGATTGTAAATTACGTTTAGAATTAATGAATACAAAAAAAGTTTATGAAGTTTTTTCAAAACCTACTAACTTCGATTCGCTAAAAAGTTCAATGAACAGATTAAGAGATGAATTAATCCAAGAAGATTTTCCAACAGAAAAATTTTATAGTATCCTTTTAAAATTAAATTTAAATCCTTATTCCCATAATGTTAAAGTATTAAATAAAGCAATAGAGCTATGCTATTATAATGAATATTTACTTGATAATCTAACAACTATACACAAAACAATTGCTCTTAACGAAGGATGCTCTCCTGAAAAAATCAAATCATGTCTGAGAGGAACTACAAAAAATTTAAATAGAAATAATTCTCCTCAAACTTTAAATAAATTTTTTTATATCGATGATACAAAAAGAAACCATGAAGTTTCAACCAAACATTTTATGAATGGATTACTGGTAGCCTTGAAGAAATAACTATCCCATAGAAATTATTCTATGGGATAGTTATTTCTTATTTAAAAATTATATTTTTCTCTTACCTTACTCATTACTGCTAGTAGTTCATCAAATTGTACTCTATCAACACCATTTGGAAGTTCTTTACATTCTTTTAATTCTTCTTCATTCATTTCATCTTCATTCTTATAGAATAAAATAAGTTTTCCGTCAATGACATCAAACTCAAATTCCGTATATAATTTTTCTTCAAGAGTAATGTCAAACTTTTTTAATGCTTCTTTTTGTTCAGGAGAAAAATACATAAATAAGTCTATGAACTTTTTATTATGATATTTTTCATTCCAATTATTATATTCTTCATCTATTATGATTTTCCTTATTCTTTTTACTTCATCATAAACTATTTCATAATCTGTAAAAGGCTTTTTAATATATCCAGCAACTTCTAATCCATTATTTATAACATCTGCCTTTTCATCTGCAGATATTACTAAAAATTTTACTTTGCTTTCTTTATCAAAATAATTTCTTATTATATCTAATCCACCATATTTATGATTCCTCATCAAATCTGTTATAACAATATCAGGTTTAAGTTCCTCAATCATTCTTATTTCATCTTCATCCGTGTTGGCAACTCCTAATATTTCTATATCATTATGTTTGTTTAAAGATTCTTTAATAAAATTGCAAATATGAACATTATCATCTGCAATTATAACTCTAGTTTTAATCCCCATATTTTTACTTTCCTTCATATTATTTTTTTCTTCAATTTTATTAAGAGCTTTTTTGGCTCCTATGCAAAATATTTTCTTGATACCTGATATATAAGACTGATTAAGCTCTGTTATATATTCAAAAAAATCTTCATATATTGATTTTTTTAGCTCTTTACTCAATCTATTATCATTTTCAATATCATTCAATATTTTGTTTAATTTATTGCTTTTAATCATTGATGTTATTTCTAAAAGTAATTCTTCAAAATTTTGCTCATCACAAATATTATTAATAATTTTTCTATTATCATTTTCCATATTAACTTAATTTATAAATTTTTCCTCCTTTGGTTGAAATAGTCTAGCAAGATAAGTAAATAAATATTGTAAAATATACAATAATAATTAATGTTAAGAAAGGAATCAACTTATGCAAATTAAAAAATTTAATGGTAAATCCAATGTTATTGGCAAAAATATTAAGAAATACAGAGAATTACGCAATTTAACACAAAGAGATTTATCTAACAAGATTGCCTTGTTAGGAATAGACATATATCATTCAGACATATCCCAAATTGAAAATCAAAAATTAATGTTAAAAGATTTTGAAATAATCGCTTTCTGCAAAGTTCTAGGTGTTACTTATGACCAGTTATTTGAAGATACCGATAACATTTTCGATTAATTATTATTATTTTACAATTACTTTTAAAATTATACTTTTTAATGTTTTTTTAGTCAAATTTTTTAAGAATATGAATTTTCATATTCTTTTTTTGTTTCTCCCCCCTATCTTATCACATTTTGATTTTTATTCATATTCTTTGTTCATTTTCATCAGCCTTCCACTATTGTATTTTTTAATTATTGTATTTGACACAGTCTTGATGTCATAATAACACAGTTATAGAGATAAAATCAAGTAAATACTATAAAAAGGTGGTTTTATTTATGAGTACACGCAAATTAAATGATTATTTTAATGTTATTAGTGATAACTTGGTAGAATTAAGAAAAGCAAAACATCTCTCTCAAGCTGATATTGCTAATGATTTGAATTTACTTGGAATAAATATTCATAAAAATGATATAAGTAAAATTGAATCTAATACTAGAGTTGTTAAAGATTATGAACTATATGGATTGGCAAAAGTTCTTGGCATATCAATTCCAGAATTACTAGCTGGTATTGAAGATAAATTGGAGAAATAATAATTAACATTAGAAAATCAGTATGTTATTTTTTATAACATACTGATTTTAGTTCAATGAATACTATTAAATTATTTTTTTCTACAAACATATAACATATGATTACTATAACCTTGAAGGTCTTCTCTTTCACAAGTCGATAAGTGATATCTCATCCATACATCAAATTCTTCTTTAGATAATGAATCTATTTTATCTTTAACGTGATGTGTAAAACCATCTGTTGCAACATTATGTAATAATTCGACATCGAATTTATTCATTATTTCCTTAAATTCAGAAATATAAAATGGTGCAAATATACCTTGTGGGTATCTGGTCAATTTAAAATCCTTATCAAAATCATTTGGATAACCATCTAGTAAATGATTGCCCATAAGTGCCCAGTCAATCATTATAGAATCACTTGTTAAATATGCAATTGCAATTATTCCATCTTTTTTTGTAACTCTTACTGCCTCTTTAATAGCTTTATTTATATCCTCATCCTCGTATAAATGATATAAAGGTCCAAGAACTAATGTTACATCAAATGTATCATCTTTAAATCTTGATAAATCAATCGCATCACCTTTTTCAGCAACTATTTTTGTACCATCTTTTATTTTTGATTTAAGTATATCAATATTATGTTTAACATATTCAATAGCTGTTACATCATAACCTTTATTTGCATAATAAAGTGAATATCTACCAGTTCCTGCTCCAACTTCTAGTATTTTTGAATCAGTTTTTAAAAATTTTTCAATATACTTTGTAGTTGTTAAGAATTCAACTTGCCCATGCTGACTTTCAAGTCTAGTATCTTCAGTACAATCTTCATTATAGAAATTATTTAGTATTTCTTGTCTGTCCATTATTATCTTTCTACTCCTTTCGCAATTATATTATTGTTTTATCCACTCTTCCTTTAATAGTCCAGTAATGTATTCATCCTCTATTTTTCCAGAGCCTCTTGATACAAATTTCTGTCTTTTAATCCCTTCATCTTTGTAACCAAATTTCAATTGCATTTTATGAGATTTTTCATTTTCTTTGAAATATCCGTTTTCTAATCTTCTCAATCCTAATACTTCAAAAGCATATTTTATTCTAGCTCCAAATGCTTCAGAGCCATATCCTTTGCCCCAATATTTTTCACTTATCCAAATACCACCACCAGCTGTGCCATTAAATAAGTCTACATTTGTTAATTGAGTGCCACCTATTGCTTTATTTTCACTTTTTAAAATAATCGCAAAATTATATAAATCATTATCAATAGTTTTCTGTACAAAATGCTTTGCATCTTCGATTGTATATGGAAAAGGAGCTCCTGCTAACCATTTTGTAACATTTATATTATTTAATCCTTCAACCATATCATCTATATCATTCATATTCCATTGTCTTAATATTAATCTTTCCGTTTCTATTACTACATCTTTATTCATAAATAAATCTCACCTTACTTCTTTCTTTTTATCATCTGATAATGAAACTCTGTTTCTCCATTAGATTCAAATCCAAGTTTTTTATATAAATTTCCAACTGGATTTTGTTTAAAATATTGTATTTCTATATTTTTATCAGAATATTCATTTATCACTGTCTTTAATATTTCTGTTCCAATACCTTTTCCTTGATATTCTGGAATAATACATATATTTTCAATATAATAAGTTCTTTCATTTACTACCTGACCTTGATAAAACCCTATTCTTTCATTATTAAAAACAATTATATAAGTTCTATCAAATGTCTTTTCCATTGTTTCTTTAAATCTATTTTTTTGATCTATATCATTCCATTTTCCCCAGCATTGCTCTACATATTTTTTATAAGCATTTTTCTTAACTTCATATACAAATTCATAATCAGTATTTTCATACTTTCTTAAAATATAGTTTTCCATATATAACCAATCTCCTTATACTTTGCTTAAATCATATTTATATCCAACTTCCTTATATTTCTTTCCACCTTTTTCAATTTCATTTTCTCCGTATAAAATACCACCCATTTTTTCATAGAATTTTCTTGAATTATAGTTTTCTTTCAAACACAATAATATCATGTTTTTATTGTTATTTTTCTTTTGCTCTTGGATAACATAGTTAAATAATTCTTTTCCTATTCCTTGTCTTTTCAAATCAGGTTTTACATATATTGCACATAACTCACAATCAATATCTTTTACATCTTGTGAAAACAAATTATTAATTGTATATCTGCAAAAACCTACTACTTCATTATTTATTTCAGCAACTATAAATCCATTTTCTTTATAATCTTTAAGTCTTCTATTGTAATTATCTTCAATTTTTAAACTATCCAAAAATTTATCATCTATAATTCCTCTATATGCACTTTTCCAGCCCTCAACTACAATACTAGATACAGACCATAAATCTTCTTGCTTTACATTTCTAATTATAATATTTTGCATTAAAATCATTCCTTTCGTATAAAAAAATAAGCCTCACAAAAGAATCTTTTAAGACTCCTTTGCAAGACTTTATATCTCACTTCGTGTAAACAACTAACTTATTTCTAATTGTCCTTTATCGCTCGGAATATCGTTTCCTAGATAAACTCTTAAATATGTTTTTAATTGTAGCATATTATTTGTCATTTGTCAAACTTAACATAATTTTTGATATATCTATTGTTTTTATTTAACCACATTAAAGCCTTTTACTTTTACTATTTAACTTATTTACTTTGAAAAATAAATAATCCATCTTCGAACTTATTATCATTATTTGTATATTCATCAATAACATTTTTCCAAAATAGAAATGCAGATTTGCTATCATAAGATGGTTTAACTTTCCAAATACCTTTATGCATATAAAATAAATCTATTGCTACCCTTTTGCCTATTTTTAATCTTCTATATTTAGGAATAATCATAAATTCTGCAATACTATGTCCATCTTCATTCTTTTGCATATATTGATTAACCATAGCAAATCCAAGTAATTTATTAGAATCTTGTTCTTTAATAAAATATGCCTCTCTATTTTCATCACTAAAATAATTATCAAACCATTTATATTCAAATATAGCTTCAGAATTCATTTCATTTAAATCAGTTAAACTTTCTTCAAACAATGAATATTGTAATAATCTATATAATATATCTTTTTCTTCAATTTTTACTCGTTCTAGTTTGTATTGTATCATATTTGTTACTCTCCTTATTGTTTTATCTTACTATATCATACCTATCTAATTCTTTTAGTTGAGTTTTAGAGTCCCCCTGATTTTTAGGTACTATCAAATCTTTAACTTCAGATATTGTATCTCCAACATAAGTATCTCTATAAAATCCATTTAATTTAGCACTTCTACTAATAGATAATTCAAAGCAACTATTTGCCTTATCGAATTCATCATTTTTTACACATTCAATAAAAGATACTAACTTATTTTTCTTTACTTTTTTATCAAATTTATTAAAATGTGCTGAATATATTTGAGCCAACATATATCTTGAATCTTTCTTTCTATCTCCACATCTCCTATATAAATCTTGTGCATTATTAAATCTAGATAAAAAGGTGGTAATTCTTCTAGTTTTTACATCTTTTTCTATTGTACCTCTTTCAAAGCCATATCTTTGCATATCTTCGTTTGACAGTTCTAATAGAAAATCATCTAATAATCTCTCCATACACTGAGGAGCAACTTCACCTAAAACCATTCTAGTTGGTGTGTCTCCGTTATCTATATCAAAAGTATGTGTACACTCGTGTATCAATTCGTATAATTGCCTAATATCATCTCTAATTGGTACATAAACAGTAACTGGCATTTCATTTGGATTAGTCGTACTTGCTTCTTTGCCATTATAGTCTTCCATTTCCAATACTATATTAGGATTATTACCATTTACTATATTATTAAATTTCTCACATAAACCATCATCAATGCTCTCAAAGAATCTTCGTGCAAGTTCAATGGTATCATCTTTTGTAATAGTTGTTTGTACAGGAAAATTATAAACCATATTTCCAGCTTGTTGGTATTGTTGATATGGTTGAATTGCATTTTCTATCTCTGGAGTCACATTTCTAGTTGTTCTTTCTACAAACATCTTACATATTTCTAAATCATCAATAGATTCTACCAATTCTCGATATCGTGTTTCAGGAGCATTTAATAATTGTTTATTATCTTTTTTACCAAATATTCTTTTGAAAAAAACTACTAGTTTCAAATCACATTTCTCCCTTATTATTTGACTATTTTATTCCTATTTTCATTTTGTAAGAAAACAAAGCATTTAAACTTTTTCCTTCAAATATTTCATCTAAAGTATTATCTAAATTTTCCAATATTTCCATAACAGGTGTATAATTATTCCTAATTGCTTTTTGTATATTACTTTTACTTAATATAAATTTTTTAAATCTTTCCTTATCATACTCAAATTCAACATCAAAACATATCTCTCTGCAAAATTCAAATTCATTGCTATTAATAAGATTATTTAAGTGTTGACTTTGTGGGTATATAATTGTATCTTCTTCTTTTTCAAGATTCATTGTCAATTTACGCAAATTTTTATTTAATTTTTCTAATCTTAAATCAATTACAGGTAACCAATCTGCATCTATTACTGCAAATACTCCACCTTTTTTTAATATTCTACCTATTTCAGAAATTGTTGAAGTTGGCTCCATCCAATGAAATGCCTGTGAGCATATTACTATATCTGCAATATTACTATCTAGTCTTGTATTATTACCCAAACCTTCTTGAAACTTCAACTGCTCGTTTTCCTTTTCTTTTGCTTTATTTAACATATCTTTTGAAGGCTCAATTCCAATTACTTTTTCGGCAAAATTAGTACACACTTCAGTAGAATTTCCAGTGCCACAACCTATATCAACAATTAAATCTATATTGCCATTTATGTATTTCTTTATAATTTCAATTGCTTTTTGTGGTAGTCTTGGTCTCCCTTCATCATATAAGTCTGCAAATCCCAAAAACCTTTCATATCCTTTTCCCATTAAAATCAGTCCTTCCCATTAACACTTAATCCTCAATCATATCTAACATTCTAATATGAAATCCATTTTCTTTATAAAACTTTATTGCACTTTCATTGTAACCAAATACAGCTATCATTATCTTCTCACACCCATTAGTTTTTAGATGCTCTTTCATTTTTAGCAGTAATTTTTTTCCTATACCTTTTCCTCTATAATCTTTATCTACAACTAGTTCAGTAATTCTTCCTCGTTTTGGTGCTTTAAAATCATATCTAATTGTGTCATCATTGTTTATAATTCCCACTATTAATCCAACTATTTTTTCATTATCCTTATATAGTAATATCTTACCATTACATTTTTTTACTTCTTCTAATGTCTTCTCAAAATACTTATCTCTATATCCATCTCCAACTATATTATATCCTTCTATATCCATATCGGCTAAATATTGTTGTAATTGAACCAATAAATCTTTTATTTCTTCATCATATTTTGAATCATATTCAATAATCATAAATTTCATTTCCTTTACTCAAATATTTCAATACCATTATCATTAATAAAAATAGCTTGATTATTAGTTAAACAGATTTTGTCGTTTGTTGTAATATCACCATTTGGACTACCAAGCTCACAATGAACATCCAATACATTTTTTATAAAACCTAAACCATTTTCATATTTTCCACTAGTACATACACTTCCTGCACTAACTCCAATATAAATTCCACCGTTATCTATATACTTGTCTACTATTTTTTTGAAATCGACCTCTGCCATTCTTGATACTAAATGTTTTGTTGAACCACCACACACATATATTGCATCAAAAGTCTTTAACTTCTCTTCTGACATTGCTCTATGCAAATCACAAATAGTTATGTTTTCATCTTTAATACCACAATTTGTCAAATCATCAAGACATCCTGATAATATTCTAATAGCATCAGGATCAATTGCTGCAGTTATTATAAACAATACTTTAGATTCTTCTGCTTTTTTATTTAATAATTCTAAAAATTTTTTTTCAATATTTTTATTTTCAAAACCTGTACTTGTTAATAGTATTTTTCTCATTTTGATTCCCCTTTTCATTTATTCTGTTACTTCAAGAGTAATAACATTTATATTTGACGTTTTTAATTCTTCCTCTATTTCTGTTTGCATATTTTTAGCATTGGTATAATCAACTTTTCTTAATTCTGCTCTCTTTTTCAATAATTCATCTGAAATATGTAGATAAACAATTAAATCACAATCAATTAATACAGTGCCAAATAAAGGCTCTCCTTGTTGTATTTTTAATTTAGTTTTTACAAAATAAGTCATTTTCTCACCAATTTCTTTTGTCCAAGGTGTTTGACACACATAATCTGATTCTTCTTTAGTTAATAATGGAAATATTATTTTATCCATATCTAACCCTATCCCAAGATTTTTTATAAGTGTTGACTTTCCTGTGCAGGTTGTTCCAATAACCAATATTCTTTTATCTTTATTATTATTAAAAATATCTTTTAATTCTTCTATATATTCGTTATTCATTATTTACTCCTAAAATTTCTTTTTGAATTTTCTTTGAAAAACTTTTTACAACAATATCATATGAATGGTCTATCATTTCCAACAAAACTTTATCATCTATTTTATTTATATAAACTGTGTTAAAATGAGAAGCTTGAATTGGTGGGCAATGATAACCTTTTACAACAATATCTTTATATTGTTTCCTATAAAGTTCAGCTAATAAAACATCACATTTTAAAGTAATTTTGTAGTCATTCTCTAATGGATATAATTGTGCAAACAGTTTATTATTTACCTTAAAACATATTGGTATATCTCCAAATGGATAATCAATATATGCCTTATTTTTGTTTAAGCAATATTTAGTTATATCTTCAATCTGCATTCTTATCACCTTTTCAAATTATATATAACATCTACTTCATCCTTGCTAGGTTCTTCCCATTTTGATTCTAACTTTTTCATTAGTCCCTCATCTAAATAAAAATCAGAGCCACCTTTTCCTTCGTCAATCTTTTTATTTCTTTCTGCAATATTTTGTTTCCAAGTTTCATCATCAACGCATACATAATGAAGTTCACACTCTATTCCATTATTTTTATAGTATTCTCTAATATTCTTTCTATCTTCTCTTGTCCAAAGACCTCTTTCAAAAATAACATTAGCTCCAGCTTGTGCTATTTCTCCAACTTTCTTTGTTAAATATTTATTTAATCTTTCAGAGAAGATATTATAAAACTCTCCTTGTTCATTGTTAATTAATTCGTAAGTTGCTTCATCTGGAGAAATTATAACAGCATTAAAAGAATTTTTTATTGATTTTGAATAATAACTTTTACCACTGCATATCTTTCCACACACAATTATCACTTTTCCCATTACATCAAAACCTTCCATTGTACTATTTTTGAAAATCAGCTTTCGTTATAGAATATATAACTAAATCATCATATCCATCGATTAGTTTATTTACTCTTCTTTCTCTTAAAACACCATCTTTTTTCATTCCTGCTTTTTCCATTACTCGTCCACTTGCTGGATTAGATGCATGATGTTTTGCCTCTATTAAATGAAAATCACAATCATATAATAGAAATTCAATTACTTTCTTTAATACTTCTGTTGCATATCCTTTTCCCCAATATTTTGAGCCAAAAGTATATCCAATTTCGCAATTATTGTTCTTTTTGCTTTTAGCAATAACCTCTATATTTCCAATTATTTCGTGGTTTTCTTTTAATTCAACAACCCAATTTAAGCCACCATCTTCATATTTACTAATCCATTCATTTATAATTTGTTTAGTTTCATCATAATTTTGATGAGGTTTGAATGAAACATATTTATTGGTTTCTAAATCAGAAGCCCAATTATCAAACATTCCTTTATAATCATCTTCCCTAAATTTTCTTAAAATTAGTCTTTCTGTTTCTAATTCTTTAGTTCCTATATCAATCACAATAACTATCTCCTCTCAATTAATATCCTAATACAATTTCACAAATTTGCTCGTATTTATCTTTGAAAGTTTCTTTTGTTCTATCACTTAAATCGTTATAATCTTTTTCAAATGCATTTTTCATCCATTCTCTTACTTCATTTAATAATATATGGTTTCTATTATATGCAGAATTAAAAAGCATCGGAATATTATCAAAGTGAGCAATAATATCAGCATCTGCAACACATAAATCCTCAATATTAGTTGCATTTTTACTACTTCTATGATTATATACACAACTCAACACCCTATCCTTTTTTTCTTTTGGATAATCATATTTATTTAATATTTCTTCAGCTAATATTTTTCCGTTTATATGATGTTCTTTTCGCTCTCCAACTTTGCAAATCAATGCTATATCATGCAATAAAGCACCTAATTTTACTATTTCAATATCAGCTCCATATTGTTCTGCTAATTTTTGACTTTCAATATAGACATATTTTATATGCTCATTCCAAAAATCATAATTATCTTCTGCATTTAATTTATATTCTTCAATTTTTTCTTTAACTTCATTTTCAATAGCATTTACAATATCCACGAAAATCACTCTCTTTCTATTTTTTTACAGCTAATCCTTTATATGTTTCTAATACAATTTCTTTTAATAATTCCTTGTTATCAATATCATCCACCAAGTACATTGTTTTTGCACTTTCATAAGGAATTTGCTCATCCATATTATATTTTTTATTCGTATCAACTATTTTAATCAGTAATCTATTATCATAAATTCCACCAAATAAAACATTATTATAGTATAATAAAAACTCTCCCATCATTGATCTAGAGGTTATATTATCTAATAAATCTAATTGCTCTAATACAAAATCTTTATATTCTTTTGATGTAGCCATAATTTAATTGTCCTTTCAATATTATTTATCTTTCAGGTTCAAATGAACAGTGTACATGTAATACTTTCCATTCATCTTTTATCTTTTCTATATACATTGTAGTTCTTACATATGGTCTTGGACAACTTTTATATTTTGCAATAAAACATAAACAAGCAACATCATTTTTTGAAAATACATTGAAATCTTCTATAATCAATTCCTCAACCTGTCCAGATTCAGTTTCTTTTCCATTTGTCAGGAAATCTGAAACTAGAGCAATATGCTCTTCCAAAGTATATGTATCGTTGTTCTTATGATTATCGTAATATATAAGTCTATTGTTATCTGTATCATAGTATTTTTTCAATTTTTCTAAATCTTTATCCACCCAAGTTTTATTATATCCATTTAAATAATTCAAAAAATATTCCTTTATATTATCCATTACATCCTCCATAAAATAACTATTTAATTATTTCTTATATCTTCAATTATTTCTTTAAACTTATTCTCACGTTCAAATAAAGTATCATAACACTTCAAACTATACTCTTTGCATTTTTCTTTTATATATTTGCTCGTCTCCACAATTCTTTCGCACTTTTTTTTTTTTTGCTCATCAGTATCATAATATGTATAATCACTAGGTCTATCATATTTTTTTAATAATTCGAATCTTTTTGTACTATCTACTTCACTTGTTACTAAATAATATATATCACAATTGTCACCTGCTATATTTTTGACAAAATCTTCAGGCATTAATTGGCATACATCAATTACAACTCCATATTCTTGCTCATTATATTCTCCACTTGCAATTATTGAATTTATAAATTTTGATATAACAGAACTAATATACTTAGTATTTTCTAAAGATTCGTCGTTTGTGTTTATTTTAGGCTCAATCATATTCTGTTCTAATGCATAATTTATAGTATCAAAACATATATGTTGATAGCCAAATTTCTTTACTATCATAGAAGTAAGCGTACTTTTCCCTGCTCTTGGAACACCTGCTATAATTATATATTTCTTCATCTGAATCTCTCCTTCAAATTAATTATTTTATATAGATACCTCGTATAACTTTTACTATTTCCTTTCTACTTACTAATTCATTTGTTTTAGCTTTTAAATCTTTAAACTCAAATCCTACTGCATCTGAAATAACTTTTGCCGTTTTCTCATCTCTAGCAACAACAATGCTATATCCATTAATACAATTTACAGATATATAATCAACATCGTTTTCCTCACTAACAGTATTTAGTATTTTTCTAATATCATTTTCATATTTGTTTAAAAAGTCTTCAACATTAGCAACTTCAAGTTGTCCCATTGACCAAGAAATGCTCATAAATTGGTCTTTAAATTCAACTTCCATTTCTTCTCTCAAGCTATTTCCTATTTCAGACTTTTCAACAAAAATTTCTGTTGTTATTTTATCTGTTATTTCAGGTACTTGTTGTTTTAACCAATCAGCCATTTCTATATCTTTTTTACTTGTTAACTTTATTTTTAAATTCATAGTGTTTGATATTATTCCATAATATAGTAGAATAGCAGATTCTCTTGAAATTCCTATATTTTCATTTTTGAATCTTTCTGCTACAAGAGTTGCAGCTGCCCCAATAAGTTCTATTTGTATTTTTATATCAGTATTATCATCTAACCAACTATCTCTATTATGGTGGTCTATTATTTCAACTATATTTTCTTTTTTTACATATTTAGATAATTCAGTTAAATAATTAGTATCAACTAAAACAATCTTGTCGTCATTTTCTATTTTATTGATATTGTTTAATTTAATATTAAATTTATTTAATACAATTTCTACCTCTTTTTTAATTGTACCTTCAAAATAATAATTTGCTTGTTCACCTTTTTTATTTAATAATTCGGTATAAGCATACATTAATGAAATTCCATCCATATCAGGATTAATATATGTTGTTACTACTTTTCTCATCTTGTCCTCCATAAATTTTTATCTAAATATATAATACTTTTCTATTACTCAAAATCCTCTATTTCACATTTATAGTTCTAAAAATACTTTCATACTCGTTTTGCAATCTTCCAATATCACCATTTTTAGTGCTATGGCTCATAATAAATTCAGACACCTGTCTAAAAATATAATTCTTGTCTTCACTTGTAAATTCTTGTCTATCTTCTACATTTACTCCTGCTCTTTTTAGTAATTCTAGTTCTCTATTATTAAATAGTTCCATCTTTTACATCCTCTTTCTAATGTTTAATTGCCACTAATATTTCATTGCTTTCAACAACTCTTTTAGCATTGTCATATTCAAATTTTTGACCTTCTGTGTATATATGATAGTCTTCATCTTTCAATCTTTTTCTTAATTGTTGTAAAAACATACCTAAATCCTGTTTTAAAATTCCATATTCTTTAGGGTATTTTATATTTATTTCATAAAAACTATATCTTATATAATTGGGATCGTTGATTTTCTTTTCAATTAATGTTGTTTCAATAACATTCTCAATCTGTCTTTGCGTCACTTTTAATCACTCTTCTTACTATATTTTATCTATAAACTGAAATTTACCTAGTAATTTCTTCATTAAAATATTCATCATTAAGATTTATTAAATCTCTATTTGAATCATATGCTCTGAATTGTATATCCTTGAATATAGATTTATCTATATAATTTAATTCGATTTTTTCATAATTTAATGGCTCTGTATCTCTAGATATCATTTCGCCACCAAATCTAAATCCAATATTCCCATCTCTATCAACGGAAAAATCAAATACTGGTTCATATTTTTCAGAGTCCGTTAATGCTATAACTACTGGATTCTTTAACTTTACAATTTTAGGATTATCTTGCTTATCTTCATCTGCAAATGGATTTTCAGGATATTCGAATAACGGTTTTCCATCTTTGAAACTCCCGTGAAATCCATTTCCATTAACAGCCCTACATGCATATCCGATTATCCCATTATAATCTGCAGTAGCAAAATGGGCATCAACAATTTCATTCATGTATTCGTTTTCTCTAGACCTCGCTGGTAATAATTTGTGGCTTTCTGGTTCTTGTTTTAATATTGTAAAAACATATTTACATTTTGCACAATATTTTTCCATAATCTCCTTCTTAAATTCAGAAATCATATTACACATTGGTCCGTCTTTCCATAATTCTGCTTCTTTTTCAAAAATTTGATTAGATTTTTTTATAATTTCCTCAGGTGTATTATTTTCTTCTATATCTGTTCCTGATATTTTTGCATAATTTTCAATTACTCTTTTTCTAATCTCCAAAGCCTTGTTTATTCTTTCATTTTTCCACCTATCACTATCTGATTTAGGATTTATAGATTCTAATGTATGAGCCTTTTTCATCATAAAAACCAAAAGAGTTCTATATACATCCATTTCATCATCTTTATTACCACTTTGCAATTTTTCATTTACTTTTTGATTGTAATTATCTATCACTGTTTTTACATTACTTTTTGCATTATTTAATGAATTTTTAATACTGCTAAATAAATAAGTTTCATCCATCTGTTTCATCTCCTATATTAATTTAAATTACTATTTATTTTTTGACAAAACATTTCCTATTTGATGTTTTTATCTTATCATATTAGCCCCGTAAAGACAATACTTTGAAGGACTTTTTCCAACAAAAAAATAGACTACTTTTTCAAGCAATCTATCCCAAGTTTTAATCATTATTAATCAAGCAATCTTTAACTACATTTGCTCCCATTTTGAAACCTTGCCTATAATAAATATAATTCAAAAATCCAATTTCATCTTTTATTGTTGCCTTAAAATCTTCCGTAGTTTGATATTTTTTTGAATATTTTAGATACATTTAAGCTTAGAACCATAAGCTTTTTATTTTGTCAATTATTTTTTCGCTTTTCGTTGCGTTTTGTTCCGTTTTGTGGTATACTTCATCTATAATTATTGATAGGAGTATAACGAATGTATTTAAAGATATGCACAAATAAAAAAACAAATAGAACATATCTATCCATTGCTTCTGGTTATAGAGAGCCAAAAACAGGAAAAAGCAAAACGGTTATAATAAAATCTTTAGGATATCTTGATGTTTTGGAAAAAGATTATTCCGATCCCATTTCTCATTTTAAGGAAATTGTAAAAAAAATGAATGACGAAAATAATCAAGAAAATTCACCAATATCCATAAAAATAAATAAAAATGAAAAATTAATGGAACAAACCAATAATAGAAAAAATTTCGGATATTCTGCCCTTTCAAAGATTTATCACGAATTAGAAATTGATAAATTTTTAATAAGCAAATTTAAAAATAGAAATTTTTCAGAATTTAAAATTAATAACATTATGAAATTATTAGTATTTTCAAGATGTCTGTTTCCAGATTCAAAAAAATCAACTTATGAAAATAAAGATTTATTTTTTGAAAACACAGATTTTTCTTTAAAAGAAGTCTACAATGCTTTAGGATATTTGGAACCATTTAAAGAAAGCATTCAACATTATATATATGACCACATTGAGCAACAATATAAACCAAAAAATGAAGCCGTTTTCTATGATGTAACAAATTATTATTTTGAAATAGATGATCCAGATGAACTTAGAAAAAAAGGAGTTTGCAAGGAGCATCGTCCAAACCCAATTGTCCAAATGGGATTATTCATGGATTCTTTAGGATTGCCAATGTGTTACAAATTATTTGAAGGTAATACAAATGATTGTTTAACATTAAAACCAATGGTAAAAGAATTACAAAAAAATTATAATATTGGAAAAGTTATTGTAGTTGCAGACAAAGGTCTAAACACAGGAAACAATATTGCTTACAACAAAGCCATTGGTAATGGTTATGTTATGAGTCTTAGTATCAGAGGAGCCAACAAAGATTTAAAAGATTATGTTTTAAATGAAGATGGTTATGAATATAATGAAGAAAAAACTTACAAAAAGAAATCTCGTAAATGTCCAAGAGAAATTATTATAACCAAAAAAAATAAAGATGGAAAAACAATAAAAAAAAGGCAAAATGTAGATGAACAACAAGTCGTTTTCTGGAGTGCAGATTATGCAAAACGTGCCAAAGCAGAAAGGCAGCCCGCTATAGACAAAGCAAGAGATTTAATTGGAAATGTACAAAAATACAACAAGAAAAATTGTGTTGGAGCAAGTAAATATGTAAAACATCTAGTTTTCGATAAAAACACAGGAGAAATTATAGAAGCCAAATCTCAACTTTCACTTGATGAAGATAAAATTGCAGAAGAGGAAAAACTTGATGGATATTATATGATAGTATCTAGCGAATTTGACAAAACTCCAGATGAAATTATTGATATATACAGAGGCTTATGGCGAATAGAAGAAACATTTAAAGTTACAAAAAGTGAATTAGATGCCCGACCAGTTTATGTGTCAAGAAAAGAGCACATTGAAGCACATTTTTTAACATGTTATATTGCATTAGTATTATCAAGGGTATTACAACATAAACTTGATAAAAAATATTCAGTTGGGAAAATACTTGAAAGCCTTGGAAAGTGCAATTGTAGTAATATTCAAGAAAATTATTACTTATTCGATTATTATGATACAGTATTAAAGGACATTGGAACAGTTACAAATATTGATTTTTCCCTTAAAAATAGGAATTTACAAGAAATAAAAAAAATTTTAGCATTGACAAAAAAAAGTTGATTTTCACAACAACTTTCGGAAACAATTTACGCACCTAAACCAGTTGATATTGCTTGGTTACAGGTGCGTTTTTCCATTTTTTTACTATCAAACTCAGGATATTAGCCCCGTAAAGACAATACTTTGAAGGACTTTTTCCAACAAAAAAATAGACTACTTTTTCAAGCAATCTATCCCAAGTTTTAATCATTATTAATCAAGCAATCTTTAACTACATTTGCTCCCATTTTGAAACCTTGCCTATAATAAATATAATTCAAAAATCCAATTTCATCTTTTATTGTTGCCTTAAAATCTTCTAACATTTCCTTGCATTTTTCTTTTAAATTATCATCTTCAATAGTTTCAAAAACTATTTTACAAATCTTTTCACTACCTTCTTCTTCCTTTTGGTAATATTTCTTTAATTTTTCTCTTGTTTCTTTACTTATAATATTTCCGCTATCTTCATCATAATCGCACAGAATATCAATAACATCCTGTTCTTTTCCTTCTTCAAATTCATCCATTACTTATCACCCCAATTCATATCAAATTTAATTGTGTGTGATATTAACTCTGTTGAAATCAATTGTCAACTATTTCTACATTTTTTATATACTTTGTTCCTCCATATTTTTGTCTCGTGTTTTTACGCCATTTGATTCCTTTTCATTGCTTTTGAATATTCCATTTCGTGAGCCGAATAATACTTTTAATCTTTCCATATATTTTCTATAGTCATATGTTTTAAATTCTTTATTATAATCACTCGATAAATGTTCATCATGATTATTTACAATTTCTTTTGTTACACTTACAAATTGTTCAATTCCATTATTAAATGTATCAGTATCTAAAGTTATAATTGTACCTATTATTTGTTCTAAACTATCTTTTATCTTTTTATCAGAAAAAATGTTTTTGTTAATATCTGCAAGTGCCTCATAACCTCTATTGTTTTCAATTTTATGAATTACTTCTGGAATCAAATCCATTCTTTTACGTTCTTTTATAAGTGTTATCATATCTTGTGTTTTTTTCCATTCTAATTCTAAACATCTTTGCACATCAACAACAACAATTGGTATATTTAATCCTTTTGCCATTTTTTTTGCATTTTTCCATCTAGTATTTTCTTTATCATTTATTCCATCTATATTTTCTGCTAAAAAAACCGCATATGTTGGTTTTCTATTAACTAATTTTCCACCATCTTCAATCTTTCTTTCTATAACCATTTCATTGTAGCCTTTTGATGTATTTACTTGGTTTTCAGGAATTAAAAATTCACTTTTCGCATAAGGTTCAAATATCAAATCTCCAGCTCCTGCATCTTGATTTCTAGAATGTATTAATTCATTATCTTTAATATCTGAAAATCCCAGTAAGAAAGTAGTATCTGTAACTCCTAAAAAATCATTACCTATATAAGAACATGAAATTGTATGATTACTATCAGCTCTATCCCAATCCTTTTTCATATCACTAAAGTCATGGCTATAAGCATAAACTCCACCTATTGCTGTTAATATCATGTTAAAATCAGCATTATCATTGTTTTTTCCTAACACATTATAAATATTTATCCCATCTTGTGTTCCAATATAGTCATCCTCTTTTAATTGATATAATGTCTTTTGATATTCCCTTAAATAGCCATTTCTTAAATTAGGAATAATATTCATTGTACCTTCATAATTGGCAAGATTTTCGCTTAAGTCTATATGTTTTAATTTCTCAATATCATTTTCTTCTAATATTTGTTTAATTTCTTTTATTATTCTAGTTTCTTCGTTTTGTTCTATTTTATCAACATCTTTTCCAAAAGTTCTGCATAATTCTCTTGCCTTTTCTAAACTCATTCCATATTTAGTTTCAATAATAGCCCAATGTATTCTTTCATCTACTTTTAATTGTTGCATTTCATCTATAATACCATATGGAATATCAATTTCTTCTCCACTTTCAATTCTTTCCCAGTATGTATCATAATCATATTCTTCAATTACATTTGGATTATCAATTATTCGCTTACAAGCATTTTTTCTTTTTTCATAGTAATTATTTAATTCTGATAAATCACCCAATTTAAATTCACTACAACTTAATAATATACTTATTGCTTTTGTTTTGTCAGATTCACTTAACTCTTGCAATTTATCTAAGTTTATGTTTCTTAAAGAGCTTGTATTTATTCTTGTAATTCTTTCTTTTTGATCTGTTGCCTTATATTGTAATAAAAATCCGAATGTTTTGAGTTCTTCTTCCGACATTTCTAATATATCTCTTTGCATATCTTCATCGGCAACTATTCTTTCTAAAAGAGGTTGTTCAAATATTTCTAAATAATTACTTTTTAGAATTCGTATATCAAGCGTATCTAATAAATATTTATTTCTGCTTAACATATCTTCTAGCATTTTAGTTACTTGTTCTTGCTCTTGTCTATCATAAAATTCAGATTTTATAACATTCTCAATTTCACTATTTAGGCTTTTTCGTGGTATAAATCTATTTTTAATGCTATTTAAGATATTAGAAAACCATCTTTTAATAGGATTTTCTTCATATTTTACTAATTGATTTTTTTTACTCATTAGTTATTTCCTTTTAAATAAATTTTTTATCTTTTTTATTATTCTACTAATTAAGTTATCATTTACTTCAACTAGAGTCACCTCGTTATTTATTATTGTACGAGTATTCTTATTTTCTTTTTTTACATTTTTGAATATGTTATCTGGATTATATTTTTCTCTTAATTCTTTTTGATATATAATTTCATTACTTTTATACTTATTAATCAAGTATCTTTTTGTATCAACATTATCATTTATATATTTTAAAAACAAATAAGATAAAACAACCATAGTCTCTTTATCATCTATTTGAAATTGTAAAGGAATATTCTTATTAAATTTACATCTATATTTTCCTTTATGATTTATAATATAATTTTGCTTATCCTCTGGAATTTTATTAAACAGTTTCATTTCAGTCAATATACTATAAACATTTCCACAAGTTCTACTACTAATACTATTTATCATATCCCTTTTGTCCCTCCTTTTCTCTATCATTAAATGCCTTATCAATGCCATCAAAATCAGAGGCTTTAATTTCAGTAGATAAACCTACTGCACATGTTTCTAGTTTTCTTTTATTTTCATATTCTTCTAGTAATGTTTCAAGATCTTCTGGTGAAAGATGCAATTTTTTTTCAATTTCTTCTTCACTAAATCCTAAAAACCTTAATTGGTCTTCGCTTGAAAATTCTGCTATTTCTCCTTCTTCAGTTATTTCAAACATATCATGAGTTATTTCACCAATTCCAACAGAATTAAATTCATCAAGTGATGGACAACAGTATGCTAATGGGAAACGTTCAAGTTTTATATCATCTGCATCCCAAGTTAAATCACATAAATATTTCTTGCCATCCAATATAACAGAATTCCATGCATGTCCATGGTCATCTTGATATCCATAACTTTTAACAAATTCATCTATATCAGTTTTTTCAAAGCCTAAAAATTCATCCATTTTAACTTCATCTTGATAGCCCATTCTTTCCGCATATTTTTCCATATCTTCAGGATTTCTTCCAATATATTGTGCTTTTATACCAAATTCTCCTAGTACATTTTTTAAAATATCTGCATAACCAGCACAAACTGCTCTTCCTTCAAGTAATCCATCCTTTAAATTTCTACAAGATATTGCTAAATTATAATCTTCTTTACCTTCTTCAGAAACTGCATAATGATTATAATCTATCATTTTACCTAAAATAGTATATACCTGCATAAATATTTTCTTTTCTCTATCTTTATCAGACTCATCTGGAATCTCTATCTGCTGTTTTATTTCACCTATTTTATGTTTTATTCGTACAAAATCTTCTCTTAGATACGGTTCTTCTTGTTCACTATCACAACGATTTTCTTCATCTATTATTTGAATTTTTAATATTTCTGGATGTTGTATTAAGAATTCTGTTGATATATCTTTAGTTCCTCTTACAATAATATTACTAGGAATTTGAAGTTCACTATTAAATTTTTGATAATCTTCAATTTTTATAAATGGAACTATTTTATAATCTTTACAAAATTGAAGAATTTCTTCTATTCTGCCTTTAAAAATTTCAGGATTGCTTAAGTCTATTTGTTTATCTTCCAAAGCAACTATTATTGAATTCAGAAAAGGATGTTCATTAAAAGCCATTTTTCCATGACGCTTATTAAATTCGTTCACAATATCATTAATACTTGCATTACTCATTGGATTATCTCCAACATCAACTGCAAGTCCTTCATTTAATTTAGATATCATCTCAAAATCATTAATATTATTTTTACCTAGAATTAATACCCTTAAATTTTCAAACTGATTAAATACATTTACATCAACATTTGATAAATCAATATTACATATTTGTAAGTCTTTTAACTCTCCATTAACTCTTGATAAAAATGTCATATTTACGTCAGAAACCACATTTTCATTATGTGCATATATATATAATCCTTTTAATTTCATTACCTCTAAAACATTAGCTAACTCTTCAAAAAATGAATTTTCTTCTTTTGAAATATCACCAATATCAATATATAAAAGTTTTATTCTTTTTAAATCTTCGTCTTTTACCTCTCCATCTGTAATTAGATTAATTTGTTCATCTTTTGATTCTTTATTATAAGAGATAATTGCATTATTAATTCTCTCTATTACTGACTTATTATTTATTATCATACTTTCTCACCTATAAAATTTTAAATTTGTAAATTTTTTACTGAAAATATGTATACACTTGTTCACCTTTTTTACTTCAGTTTTCTTACTATTATTCAATATAATTCTATATCAAAAATCGTAAAAATGTCAATGAATTTAACTTGATTTTTAAATTCTTTTTATCCACGCAAACCTTTATTCTATTTAGTTTACACCTTTTTGGCAGTTTTGATTTTCAAACCTTGAAACCCTGAAATTTTAGAGTTGAGCAAAATGGTGTATTATCCCCTTATGTTCATAAAAAAATAATACACCATAAACGAAACCCCTCATTCCGTCGTCTCGCTTATGGCAGTCTAGTATGTAGATTTTTAATCTACTACTGATGCTGACTTTTAAAGTCTTTATGCATACTTGCCCACACTTTTTACACCAGTATATCCATCATACAAGTTTTGCCCCCTAGAACTCTTTGTTTATTGTGAGTTTGCGTTACGAAATCTCACCTACACATATATTTTTAATAGACCGTTAAAAATACTGCAAGTCATTTTATAGCGTTCGCTGACTAAACGTGTCACTTTATTATTTTATAACGAGTTTATGGCATCTCTCGTTATAGCACGAAAAAAAGACACCTATAAAAATTATAGATGCCCCTTTTCTGCTTAATATTTAATTAATTCTACATACCTGTTCTTGGTAATTTCTTAACATTTATTTGTTTTTCATAAACTTTAGTTGTGTGATCGTCATTATCCCAAACTTTGTATGTTTTGTTGTATCCTTCAACTTGTGTTTTATTTGTAAATGTATCATCATTTTTTACATCTGAATTTACTCTTACAAAAATATATGGATTAATAACTGATTCAAATCCTACTTCTACAGTACCAAATTCAGCTTTAAATTCTGTTACATATTCATCTTCAGCAAGTTCTACTTCTGCAAAATCAATATAATTATTAACTTGTGTGCTTAAATTTTCTTTTAATAGTTTATAATCATTTTTATTAGTTTTATAATAAATAGAATATCTTAAATCTTGATTATATGTTCCAGTTATTAATTTTGTGATTCTTACATAGTCTGTTGGTAATTCATCTGTCCAAGTAAAATTATTTAATGCAGTATTACCTGTATTTTTCAATTTGAAATCGTATTTTATTTCTTGATTTGCTGTTGTTTGAATAATTCCTTCTTTTTCAACATCTACTGATGGTTTTTCAGATTTGTTTGTTACATCAACTTCTACAACTTCTTTATGTACTTTTATTTCAGTTGCGAATTCTTTATCATTTAATAAATACCATTCTCCAGCCTTTACTTCTTTTATGAAATATTTTCCTTTTAGTAAAGTATCAGAAATAGCGATTCCTTTTTCATCTGTTGTTATTTCTTGAACAAGTTTATGGTCTTTATCATATATAGCAAATTTAACATCTGCAATTGGATCTCCTGCTTTTTTACCATTTATAATATTATCATCTTCACTTGTTTTTACTATTTTAATTTTTCCTTTTATTTTTTCATTTTCAAATGTAATGTTTTTTATTTGATTCTCTTCAAGTTTTATTGTATGAACTTCATCATCTAGAGCATAATTTTCTAAAGTTTCTACTTCTTGTATTTTTAGCTCTTGGAAATCTCTTATTGGATATTTTGATGTTTTAGCCTCTCCGTTTTTATCTGTTACTATTGTCTCTAAAACTTTTCCGTCTTTATCTAAAACATTGAATTTAACACCTTTTAATTTTACCTCGTTATTGTCTTTATCGACTTTAATTACTTTTATTTGTCCCTTTTTCAATTCGTTTTCAATTTGAAGTTCTTTTGTTAGATTCCATTCTACTTTAATGTCTGTATCATCTGCTATGTTGTACCATTTATTTGTTTTAGTTTCGATTAAAGAGTAATCTCCTGTTCTTAAGTTTTTAATTTCTAACTCACCATTAGCATCTGTGTAATATGTTCCAATTACTTTGTCGAATTCTGCTGAATAAAGTTGGAACTCAACATTACCTAAAACAACTCTGTGATTATCTTTATCTATTTTATAAACTTTAACATTACCTTCTTTATGGTCATTAGCAATATCTATTTCTGTCGTTTTATTATAATCAACAGATATTTCCTTTTCTTCAGTATCTAATATGTAATCCTTATTTGTTTCTGTCTCTACTAATTTATAATTTCCTAAATATAAATTTTCAAATACTGCAACTCCATTACTATTTGTTTTAGCTTTTGCAATTATTGTTCCATCCTCATTTTTTAATGTGAATTCAACACCTTCAATTGCTTTATGCGTTTGACTATCTGTTTTATTGATTTTAACTTTTCCATTATTATTTTTAATATTTAATGTTGTTCTTCCGTTTCCATCACCAAATGGGTCAAATGCTAATGCATAGTTTTGTGTACCTGCAACAGTTGTTTTTCCATAAAATACAGGATATGTTTTGCATTTTCCTTGAACATTTATTATTGCATTTGAAATATCTTTATTCATTTGTGATTTTGGAACTTTTATATAAAAACTTTCTCTGCCATTAAAAGAATCTGTTTGGGTTCCACTTCCATTTGTAATTATTGTTCCTTCAGGTAAATTAGCTGTAGCAGTAATCATATATGATGCCATATCAACTGCACTTGAAACATCAACCTTTTGTACATAATAATTTCCATCTTCGTACATATCACATGTTGGTGTTAATGTTACCATTGGGTCAGATGGTTGTTGACTTCCATTTCTAGCTTCATTTACAATTCTTTTAATTGCATCTGCTATTCTTTGACCTTTATCATCTCCACCTCTATATCTATCAGGATTCCATCCATATAAAGCACAATAAACAGCTTGTTTTGTCGCTAAATATGCATCATCATCGTCGTCTACTCCTAGCTCTGATGCTGATTTATATGGATATCCGTTAATAACTGCTCTCCATACTAAAACATTATCAATCATTGAATCTACAGTTACTCCATAATTTCCATTTTCTACTACCCCAGGTAAATCGCTATTTACACAATAAGCTGGGTATTCAACACCATTATATGAATAAAAAGCAGGGTTACAAATTACATAGTACCACCCTCCTCTTTCATCATTCCAATATTGTAAGTGATATTCCATTTCACCTTTTCCATAAATTTCTGCAGAGTTTATCTCTGTTGCGAATACTTTTCCAAAACTAGAAAGTATCGTCATCATAACCATTATTGTGGCTACAAATTTTTTAGTTTTATTTATCATTTCTTTTTCCTTTCCACTAAAAAAGACACTTCAACAAGTGCCTTCTTAATTATTAAATTTCTAAATCTTCCTCCATAGTTTCTTGCTTATGGTCTTGTAATAATTTTATTAATTCTTCTGTATCTTTATATTCTTGATCGTTTTTATCTTCAATTTCTTCTAATTCTTCTCTTAACTTGGTTATTAAAGAATCAGGATTTCTTTCTACATCATCGTATATATCCTCAAATAATTCTCGCCTTGCCTCATCATCAACTGCAATATTACCATATTCATCACAAAGCTCATACCAATAATAACCACTTAAATAGTCTATTATTTTTTCTGTTATTTGTTCAGGTTCCATAGTTTTCCCTTCTGACTTATATGACATAGCATTCAGTCCATACATAACTTCCATTTAAATAATAATCTCTTGCATAAATTCTTATAGTACCAAATTTTGATTTAATTTTATCTGCAACACGCTTTTCGGAAAATGTAAATTGATTTGTTAAATTCACAATAGAACTATCAACAACAACATTGTATCCATATGTTTGCATATCTTCTGAAACATTATTATTGATGGCATTTTTAATATTATTAATCATAACAGTATTTTCTTTATATTCAACCACATCTTCCTTTGGAGTATCTGGTATAACTGGCTCTTGAACTGGTTGACTAGGTTGTTCTTGAACTTGAGTTTCCTGTACTACCTCTTGTGGCTCTTGAAAATTACTTTGGACAGGAACTGACTCACTTTGAGTTTTTGATTGTTCCTGTTTAGTTGTTTGAGTATTACTTTTAGTAGTAGAAGTATTTTTATTACTTGCCTCAACCACAGCTTGATTATCTACTTCAATTGTTTCAGGCTCCTGCTCCGTTGTTTCTTGCTCTGCCTTATTTTCTATTGTTTCAGTTTTATTATTCTCAATCTTATTTTCTTCTGAAACTACTTCATTATTACTTATCGCTGATGTATTTGTCTTATTATCTGTTACAACTTTATCATTTGTCCATTTTTTATTTAAAAAGAAAATTCCTAATGCAGTACAAATTACTAGAAATATTATTAATATGATATACCAATATTTTTTAATAAATACCATAAAAATCTCCCCTTTTTGTTCTATTGTAACTCTTGTATCTCCGTATTGCAAGTCATTTCTGTTGCTTGTACACATAGTCTTTGTTCTCTTATGTTTGGTATGCAAGTAATCATTGTCAATTTATTTTCTTTTGTATTTTCTAATAAACTCCAGTCTGTTTCAAAAATAGCTTGGATATTATCAACTTTATATGTTCTTTCATAAAATTTAGTTTTATATTTTACAATATCACCAACTTCAAGCTCATTTAATCTAGCAAAGAATGAATCGCCATAACCTCTATTATGTCCTGCTAACCCAACATTTCCATCATAAGTTGCTGTTGTTTCAATATGTCCTATGTAGTCTTTAAGAACATCGTTAGTTGATCCTTCCTTAACAGTTACATTCAATCCTATTTTTTCAATAGTTAGAATTCCAAGCACAGAATCATCCCAAACATCTTCAACTTTATCATAAGTTACATTTTCAAATTTGGAATCAGTTTTAATACTATCAACATCAGCTAAATTTGTATTTAAATATCTATCAATAGCATACCATCCTATTCCAAATATAGTAATAAGAATGCAAACAATAATTAACACAATTCGAAACTTTTTCAACTTTAATCACCTCCTAAACCAATACTTCGAATTCTCTATTTTGTATATTATAATTATATTGTTTGTCGAAATATTTGAATTTTACAGTCTTTCCTCTAATCTTTTTATATAAAGATTTTGAAATTATAATTTTATAACTTCTAGACTGATAATTATATGGAGTTAAGTCTACAAACATTTTGCCTTCACTTAAATGTGCTTTTCTAACAAGTACATATTCTCCATCTATTAAGTTATAGATTTTTACATTTTTTGAAGTTAGAAGAACAATACCACATACGCAAAGGATTCCTGTTGTTCCAACAACAGCTTGTGGTAAAACTTTATTTTCTTCCTTTTTAGTATCAGGTTTAACGCTCTCTACTTCTTTGTATTTTGCAGTAAATGTTGTTGTATCTTTTACTTGTTTTTCAAGAGTTCCTGCATATCTAACTTTAGCTATATAGCTTGTAACTATTGTTCTTGTATTTTTCCCTTCATATTTCATCGTTCCACTATACTTAACAGGAACTTGACTTCCGTCAACTTCTTCTGTTTCTGTTACATCCCATACTGGATTTACAAGATAATAAGTTAAACCATTCTCTTTTATTTCTTTAGGAATATTATTCAATTCATTACTAGAAACATTTGTATATTTTCTTTGTAAATAAACTTTATATTCCTCTTTATAACTATCAGCAGGAGTTAATTCTATTGAAGAATCATCTCTTGTTATAGTTCCTTTAAATCCATCATCTTCTATATTTTTTAATTCATCAAAATAACTAATAGCTGATGATTTATAACTTGCATCAATTATTTTTTCTTCAGTAGTTTCATAATTTTTGCTTTCTGTTTTTAGATTATCTTTTCTTTGAACATCTTGTAATTCATACTTTTTTCCATTTTCGACTATTGTCTTATTCATTGAATCATAGTATTCTTGTGATGCACTATAATCAACTTTTTTACTCTTTTCGATAACATTTGGGCTTGTTGCAAAACTAAAACCTACATTTACTAACATTAGTCCTGTAACTCCAAGTGTTACTAACATTTTCTTATTCATATTTCCTCCATTTCTATTTCAAGCCAAATCCCTGAAATACTAAATTTCTTAATTGCTCATTAACAAGAATTGTTAAACCAATAGATGTAAATATAAAAATTGCAACATAACAAATAAATTTTACAAGTCTTGTTATTGCCTCTAAAAGCAATGAAAAAAGATACATCTGATTACTAGGCATATCTGTTCTAGTTATTTCTTCTTTTTTATTTCTTGATTTAATAAATATTTTTATTTTACCAAAGAAATCTTTAGTTTTATTTTCTTTTTTAATTACTTCAACTCTTTTCTTGAATTTTTTAGCATCATTCTTTTGTAATCCATTTTGACTTAATGCTGTTATCAATTTTTGCTCTATTATATCAGTATCAAATTCATTTATTATGTTATAAAAACCTAGATCGTAAAGGTTAGTTAATACTGCATTTTGCTCATCATAATTTGTTGCCAATATAATAACTCTTGTTTTTCCATATAATTTAGAAAAATTATATATACTTTCAATAATTTCTGTTTCAGTATTTTTTAACAGACTTAAGTCAACAATAAAATGCTTTATTAAATTAAAATTAACTTTTGTTTCTTTCATATATTGTTTTATATCTATTTCTTCATTCATAGAGCTTAACACCAATATATTTTTCATTTTACAAATCTTTTGTATTATTCCATCATTTTCTGCATTTGCAATATAACTAATCATCAGCTCCCCTCCTAGTCAAGCCATTGCTCTTCATATGGCACATTATAAGTTACATTGTTCACCTGTAATTGTTGAACTTGATTTTCCTCTTGATTATCTTTTTTAATTCCTAATTTCCAAAAGTTATGATTTAAAATGCTAATTGTTACTAAAATCACAACTATAATTGAATATAGAATTACTTCTTTCTTTAATGATTTTTCCATTTCATCCTCCTATGTTTCACTAAATAAATATGGTGCAGGGTCTATTTTTGACTTATCTGCTTTTCTGATTTCAAAGTGCACATGGTCTCCTGTTGAATTTCCTGTGCTTCCTTGTGTGCCAAGAATCTGCCCTTCAGATACTTGTTGACCTTGAGAAACAACTATTGATTCATTTCTCATATGTGCATAAAAAGTGTAAAATATTTCTCCATTTTCATCTATATGTTTAACTTCAACACAATTACCATATCCATTTTGCCATCCTGCCCAAGTTACTTGTCCTTCTTTTACGCATAAAGCGTGACTTCCTACATCTCCAACTAAATCAATACCTGAATGAAAACTACCTCTTTCTCCGTGTAATAGGATGTGTTCTATATCCAAATTTACTAGTTACTACCTTAAAATTCTCAACTGGAGTTAGGAATTTTCCTTTATATTGAAATACTCCTATATTTTGACTTGAAGAACTATTATATTGTGGCTTTTGTTTATCACTTGGCAAATGAATTACATATTTTTCATAATATGCTGCACACACTAAAACAACAAATAATACAATTCCTATTATTATTTTGAATTTAAGTGATACAAGTTTCATCTTATCCTCCATCAATAATTCTCATCAATTATTTTTCTTTCTTTATTTGGAATTCTTATTGTTGCATAAATTTTTCTTGTACCTGCAGAAATCAAACAATTTCCTTTCTGTGCATTATAAATTAAACTTTCTTCTTTTTTAGAAAGTCCAAAGGTTTTTACAATATCTCGTAGGTCTTGTCCATCAGATTTAAAAAACAATTTATATGTACTATTAGCGAGTAAACTCTGACCATATAACTTAATCTTTTCATTTAAGAAATCTTCTATTGATTGAGTTATAACAACAATTGATGAATTATACTTTCTTGCTCTTTTACTTATATTTCTTAAATACTCCAATGTTTGAGTAATATTAGGGTCAATTAAAATATGGCATTCATCAGCAATTAGTATATCTTTTTCTTCTTTGTTTCTACTTAAAATCTCCCACGCATAACTCATAATGTTATAATACTGTGCTCTTTTATATGGTGCTTGGAACTCTTGCATATTTTTAGTATTAAAAGCTGTTATCCTACTATCTATTTTTAAATCTGTATAACCATTCCATATTGTAGATGCCTGACCAACTGCAATCGGTCTTAATAAAGAAATTAATTTTATATATTCATCTTTACTTTGGCTTTCATTTTTCTTAATTAAATACTCATACAAATCAGATAGTATTGGAAAATCTGTGCTTTCAAATTTTGAAATATCAGTTTCTTTAGTAATTCCAAATTGCTCATATAGTTCTTCTAAAACCAAATCAAGTGCTGAAAATTCCAAATCTGTTAAACTTGGAAATAATATTTCAAAAAAAGTATGTAAGAATTGAAAATGTAGAGCTATTGCATTTAAGTTTTCCTCATCATCTATATTTACTCTAATTTGTAAAGGATTTAATATTTGACCATTATTACTTCCTCCACAATTTACAATCTTTCCTTTTAAATTTTTTACTAAAAAACTATACTCATCTTCAGCATCAATAATTAAGATTCTACTTCTAGGTAATTCATTATAAATTAAATGTTTAATTGTTAAGCTCTTTCCTGATCCTGAACTTCCTGTAACAACCATATTGCTATTTGTTCTATCAGCATCTTTTTGCCACATATTGAAAATTATAATTCCACCATTTTGATTAATTCCAAAGTAATAACCTCTTTTATCTATAAAAGTATTTGTATTAAAAAGAAAACCTCCAGTAAAACTAGAAGTTAATATATTTCTTTTAAAGTATTCAGTTAGTTGTGGTTGAATTGAAAACATTGGAGCTACTGACTTAATACCTTCTTTTAACAAGAAATTTGTTATAGGTCTTATTTTTAATTGTAGCTTTTGAACTTCTCTTTCAACCTCTTTAGATTTTGTTATTAAATCCTTTTCTTCCTGTGCAAATACACATACATAAATTGTTAGGTAAGATACTACTTCATTATTATTAATCATTCTATTAATAATATCAGATGCCTCTTGAACTTCAGCCTCACGCATTTGTTTTATTGATTCATTCTTTGCAACTTTAGAAAGGCTTGTCGCATCTCTAATCCTTGCATCCAAACTTTCAATTAATTGTGTATTATCTGTTGGCTCAATATTTATAGAATAAATCGCTCCTGTATTTTCAACAAGTTTGGCAAGCCACCCCATCTCAACATTTGATGGATAATGAACTATTGTATAAATTTTTGCAAATCTATCACCTAAATATAACTTATTTTTTTCAAACTTTAATCCTCCGAATCGGAGTTATTAAGTTAATTAAATCATAATTATTTTGTATTTTTTGTTTCAATATTTTCTTCCTTTGATAGAGCTTCCTCAACTCTTTTCTTTGCAATTTCATAGTATTTTTTATTTATTTCAAATCCTATAAACTGCCTTTTAGTATTAATTGCACCTACAAGTGTTGTTCCACTTCCACAAAAACAATCTAATACCACATCACCTTCCTTACTTGAATTTATAATATGATTTTCAATAAAGTTTAGATTCTTTATTGTCGGATGACCATATTTCTTTTTATCAATTTGATTTACTCCTGATATGAAATACTTATGTTTTGTAAAATAATTCCCATATAATTTGACTCCTTTTTCTCTTGCAAATACTACATATTCCGTATCAGGCAAATAGTTATTATTTATTAATGGGCTAGGGTTTTGTTTATGCCAAGTTAGTATTTCATAATTACAACCTAGACTAATAAAATAATCTAATAAATCTCTTACCTGTCTTTTAGAACAATATATGTAAATATTAATCTTTTTCATCTTTGGTAATAACAGGTCTAAAATTTGTAAATCAAACCCATCTTTCAAACCAATCAAATCATTTGCATAATTGTTAAATGTTGATGTTTTTTTAACTCTATTCATATTTAATAAATATGGCGGATCCATAACAACTAAATCTATACTTTTATCATCTAGCAATTTAATACCATCTACACAATCCATATTATAAACTTCATTTGTTTTTAACATTAATCTCCTTGTATAATATATTTAGGTTTTTAATAAAGGATTTACCTATAAACCTATTGCCATTAAATGTATAATTTT
>CAKOWZ010000020.1 GCA_934129745.1 uncultured Clostridia bacterium | reverse complement strand
AACCATGTTTTTTCAATATTAAATTAAAAAATGTAGACAAAATTTTTATTTTTGCCTACAAATATTTTACACTAACCATAAAATGTCTGGAAAAAGTTAACCAAAATGTACACTTTTTAGCTTTTTTGTACTCTTTTTAACCCACATGTAGCCTAAATTAGCCGTTTAAATAAAATCGTGTTATATATTAAAACACGGACAATAGTCTAAAATAAGGAAAGAATTCTCTTAAGAAAAATAAGTGGGGAACTTAAGATTATTTGCGAATTGATAATTGAATTTTATTTTAGATTATTGCTTGGAGGGATGAATATGTAAAAGTTAGAATTGATAATTATATAGATACATAATTTATAATTCTTTCTTTGTTTTATGGCATTGTCCAATTTTAAAAGATTGGAGAATGAATATGGAAAGAAAGAATTATTTAGTAGAGCTATTATCAAAAGAAGAAAAATCATATTTAAAGAAAATAATTATTAACACAAGAAAAAAGTATATAAGAGATAATTATAATTATATCAATAATACAAATGTACAATTATATAATTGTGCAAATTTTGAGGCTGAATCTGTGCTTGATGAAGTTTTAAATAAATGTGAAAAAGAAATTAAGTCTGCTATGGAATTTGAAAAAGTAATGAGTGATAAAAAATTATATAATGTTGTTAAGGCATTGTCTTTTGAAGAAAAGATGGTGCTTTTTTTATTGTATAAAGAAAATAAAACAATGAATCAAATTGCATTAGAAATGAAAAAAGATAGGACAAGTATATGGAGAATAAGAAACAAGGCATTAAATAAGATTGTGAGAAGTTTAATAGGAGGAGAAAAAAATGTTTAATGAATTTAATTTATCTGATGAAGAGATTATAAAAATAATAAAGGATTACAAACCATTAATTATAAATGCAAGCATTATAAATGGTGGCTATGATGAAGATTTGGCACAGGAAATCAAAATTGAAATTTATAAAAATCTAAGAAGAAATAGAAAAATTTAAAAAATTTCTCAAAAAATGCAACATCCATAAATTTTTTTGGACTTCTATTAGTAAAAGAAAAAGGAGGAAAGTTTATGGATGTTGATAATAATAAAGAACTTTTTGATTTAGACACCGTAATTGATTATGCACAACTTGCTTTTCATACATTAAAAAATAGTGCTACAGAAATTACACCGAAAGAGTTAAAAAGTGAAATCAAGATGTTGCATGATAAGTTTGGAACAAAAGAAGTACGAAGACTAAATAGAATTATTCTTAAAGGCAAATAAATAGGGCAAATAAAAATTTTCCCTATAGTTCTTTTATGTAAAAAAGTTGTTAGTAAAAAGTTGCAGGAGGAGTAAATGGAAGAGGATATACTTAAGATGTATTTTAAGGGAAAAATGAAACAAATTGATATAGCAAAAAAACTCAATATTTCAAAATATAAAGTATCTAGAGTTATTTCAAAAAATGCAGAGAGTTCAAAAGAAAAGGAAAAGCGTAAAATTGAAAATAAAAAGAAAAATATTGAATTTACTAAAAACTATATAAAACAAAAAAGAAGTGAATCTAAAAATAATGATTACGCAATTATGAAAAATCTGCACGATCAAGCATCTATGGAATTATCAGTTCCACGAAAACTATCAAATATGGCATATAGAAATTGGAATAAAAGTGCATATAAGTATAATCAAGAAAAAAGTAGATTCGAGTTTAGAAAAGGTTTAGGTAGAAGTTATGATATACCAAAATATATTAAAGTTCAACTTTAAATTCAATATTTAATATATGGAGGCGAGTATTGTGAATGATTCACTTATTTATACAGTAAAGGAAGTTGCAAAAATATTGCATACGAGTCCAAACTATGTTTATGCATTAATAAATAATGGCTATTTACCATCGATAAAATTAGGAAGTATTAAAATTCTTAAATCATCATTAGAAGATTTTTTAAATAATAATCTTGGAAAAGATTTATCAAATATTATTTAATGGATTGGTGGAATATTGGATATGGGATGTTTGAATATTAAGAAGAGAGGAAATGTTTATCAATATCAATTTGAAATAGCACCAGTTGATGGTAAAAGAAAATATATTAATAAGTCAGGATTCAAAACAAAGGCAGAAGCCATTGAAGAAGGAAATAAAGCTATGACCGAATATTTAAATGCAGGTGTTCCTTTTAAAGAAAGTAAAATTTCATATAGTGATTATTTAGATTATTGGTTGGACAACTATTGTAGAAAGAATTTGAAATATAATACGATTCAAGCATATACAAATATAATTAAAAATTACATAAAACCTAATTTGGGAATGTATAGATTATCAAGTTTGACAAGTGTCAAACTTAACTCATTTATTACTAATATTTGTGATAGAAATAGTTTTTCAAAATCTTATTTTAAGAATATTCTAAAAGTTCTAAAAGGATCTTTTAGAGATGCAACAAATTTATATGGATTTATTAAATATAATCCAGCACTTACTTTAAGATTACCAAGGATAGAGCAAGAAACAGAAGATGTAAAACATTTATATACAAAAGATGAAATTGAAAAAATATTGCGAAGGTTTTCAAATGATGATGCATTCACTTGTGCTTTCTTAACTTCTTGTTTTACTGGAATGAGAACAGGGGAGGTATGTGCATTAACTTGGAATGATATTGATTTAGAAAATGGTACTATAAGTATTTCGCATAATGTTTATGATAAACCAAAAGATGAAAAAGGTAGATGGTATATAGGAACAACAAAAACCTTAACAGGTAAGAGAAAAATACATATTAGTAATACATTATTAAATGCATTAAAGAATTATAAAAAGAAACAAGCTTATTGCAAAAAGGTTTTTGGGAATTCATATAATTACTATCATTTAGAAGATGTTACAAATGAATATGGAAAAGTAGTTGAACATAGGATAGTTAAAAACGAAGGAAATATTGTTAGTATAAATACTTTGAATTTAGTATTTACAAAAGAAAATGGACTATATAATGGAACAGATATAACAAGATATCCTTTTAAAATTATTCATGATGAATTAGGAATCAAGAAATGTAGATTTTATGATTTAAGAGGTAGTTATGCAACCAGTATATTAAATAATGGAACAGAAATAAGAGATGTAGCTGATATACTTGGACATCGAAATATAGAAACAACAGAAAACTATTATATCTCGAGTACATCTGAAACTAGAAAAGCAGCGAATGATTCATTTGATAGAATGATGAGTTCAGATGTAATTAATATGGTAAGTAAATTTGGTATATAAGAATAATTAAAAGTAGGAATTGTTCCTACTTTTAATTTTGCATATTTTGTATTGCTCCAAAAAAACAAATAATAATGGTTACAGGGTGTTGACAAATTTGTTATGCTAGAGTTAAAATAAAGAAAATAAATTAAGAAAGGTCGTTATTTTCTAAGCAAAAGCTTTGTGGACATTGTTCGCAAAATGTTCGCAGGATGAGGAAAAACTATAGTAACGATAATTCTATAAATACTATAAATATCAAATATGCAATGTGCCAAAGGATTTGAGAACACTATAGTTCCATAAATACTATAAATAACGATAATACTAACACATTTTGTTCATGTGGAAGTGGAAAGAAATATAAAAATTGTTGTGGAAAAAACGCTTAATATCAAGGGTTACAGAGATTGGACGAGTGAACATAAATATGAAAACATAGTAAATTGTTTGCAATTTGTTTGCAAAATGTTTTCATAAGTTGATACGAAATCTCTAAAACACTTGAAAATAAAAGGTTGTGCAGTTGCAAACAAAATGAATATAAAGTAAAGAAATGTTATCATTCGTGGTAGCGTTTCTTTTTTAGTTTGTTTACATTCAAATTTTGAAAGGAGAATGTAAAATGTCAAATGTAACAATCCAAAAGAGAGGAAAATATTATCAATACAAATTTGAAATAGCAAGTGTTGATGGTAAAAGAAAATTTTTAAACAAATCAGGTTTTAGAACAAAGTCAGAAGCAGAAAAGGAGGGAATACTTGCTTATAATGAATATCTAAATACTGGAAGAAGTACTAAATCTAACAAAATGAGTTATTCTGACTTTTTAGATTATTGGTTAGATAATCATTGTAAAATAAATTTAAAGTATCATACTATAGAAGCATATAGCAATATAGTAAAAAATCATTTAAAACCTAATTTAGGCTTTTATAAACTATCTCAAATAACAAAACCAACATTACAAGATTTTCTAAATAAAGTATATGTTGAAAAAGGTTATAGCAAAAACTTTTTAAATAATATAAGAAAAGTATTAAAATGTTCTTTTAATTATGCAACAGAAAATGAATATATTAAATTTAATTCTGCTGCGAATTTAAAATTACCTAAATATGATGTTCCAACAGATGATCCAGCACACATATTTACCAACGAAGAAATTAATATGATATTAGATAGATTTAAAAATAATCATTGTGTATATTATGCATTCTTAACTGCATATTGCACTGGATTAAGAATTGCAGAAGTATTTGCATTAACATGGGATGATATAGATTTAAACAATAAAACAATAACAGTAAATAAAAATATATTAAAGAAGAATCAAGCAGGAGGAACAAAACAAAGACATATAAGTGGAACCTCAACAACAGTATGGTATTTTGGAACTTGTAAAACACAAACAAGTTATAGAACTATTCCTATAGGAGATACACTTGCAAACGCATTAAAGGAATATAAAAATGAACAAGAAGTACATAGAAAAAATTATGGAGATTCGTACATGAAACATTATAAAAAGACGGTTATAAATGAATTTAACAATAAAGAAGAGATAAAAATAGTAAATGCACATGCTGAAATAGATGTTGCTTTACCAGAAGTTAATTTTGTATTTGTAAAAAATAATGGAGTATACGAAGGGACAGATAGTTGTAAATATCCTTTTAAAGTAATTCATTATGAATTAGGTATTCCATGCAGATTTCATGATTTTAGAGATACACACGCTACAAGACTTATTGAAGCAGGAGCAGATATAAAAGCAGTTTCTAAAAGACTAGGTCATAGAAATATTGATATAACTTACAATATTTATGTAAGAGTAACAGCAAAAATGGAAAATGAAACAGCAGATAAATTTGAAGAAATTTGTAATTGTTTGTAATGGAGGTAGAAAAAAATGGATAAAGTAAATAATGTGATAGTAATATTAAAAGATATGACTTTTATAAATAAATTAAGATTTGGAGTTTGTGTATTTTCAAGTAATTATTTGAATTTTAAATATGATAAAAATAAATATTATAAACAATATGATGGATTATTAAGAGACTGGGATAAAGAATATTTTAAAAGTTTTTTAGATGCAAGAAAATATCCAATAATATTATTTGTACTGGCTAAAATGATGGAGATGAATGAAGGAGAGAAAAATCAAGTAATAATGTGGCTTATAAATAATATATAAATATAGTATGAGAAATTTTGTCGAAATAATTGACAAATCTTGGAAACGATGATATAAAATAGGTGTATTCGATAAAGGATACAACTGAAAAATTGAATAATAGATATTTCCCTGTTGTAGGTTTGAACCACTATATTACTCAAAGAAAAATAGTGGTAGATTAGAAATAATCTAAAAAGTACTTCGCGAGAAAATACTTTACCTACTGATCGGAAGCCAGAATGTGTAAGAGGCCCTTGATTCGTTGGCCTGTGTTGGTTAAGTGTGTAAAATGTCCAACAAGTATAAAGAAGTAATGTGTAAGTCGTAAGTGCTACAGATGTCTTATTTAATTCACAGTAAACAACAATATAATAATGCTCAAAAGTAGAAATGTAATGGGTTTATTAAAAGATACTTTTTTAGTAAGAAAGTACGTTTGTTTATTGCGGATTAAATAGACTTCTAGGTATCTCTTATGACTTTTTTGATTTTTATTCAAAAAAGTTAAGAAAAATTTTATGCAAGTGAGCAAAAATTTTTCAGTAAGAGTAAACGGAACTTCTGTATCATTTAATGGCTTTTTAGGGAGATATTTTAAATATATAGATATTGATATAAGGTTTCGTTTGATAAAAAAAGCGAAGCCTTTTTTGTTGTTTATGCTACTTGCTAGAAAGGAGGAAATCATGGAAGATTTAAAAATTATTAATGCAGATAACTTATTATACACAACACTTTCAGAAAATGAATTTATAGTAGATGAGATATTACCAGTTGGACTTCATATATTTTGTGGAGCTCCTAAAGTAGGGAAAAGTTGGTTAATGCTTGATTTATGTATTAAAGTTTCAAAAGGAGAAGAAATTTGGAATTTAAAAACAAATAAATGTGATGTTTTATATTTAGCTTTAGAAGATACACATCAAAGATTACAAAAAAGACTATTTAAACTAACTGATGAGATAGATTCTAATTTTCATATAGCAATAGAATCAAATAAAATTACAAATGGATTAGTAGTGCAATTAGAAAATGCTATAAAACAATATACTAATATAAGATTAGTTGTTATAGATACTCTTCAGAAAGTAAGAAAGCAAAGTAATGATGTAAATTATTCAGCAGACTATGGAGAAATATCAACATTAAAAGCATTTGCTGATAAAAATAAATTAGCAATTATATTAGTTCATCATTTAAGAAAACAAGATGATAGTGATGTTTTTAATAAAATATCAGGTACAGCAGGAATAATGGGAAGTAGTGATACAACATTTATACTAGAAAAGAAATCTAGAGATGATTCAGTTGCAACATTATTTGTAACAGGTAGAGATGTTGAGTATCAAACATTTATATTAAGGTTTGAAGAATGTAGATGGAATTTAATAGAAAGGTCTTTTCAAAAAGAACTTGAAATAAAAAATGCTCCAGAGATAGTAAGTAATGTTATATCTTTTATCAATGAAAATAAAATGTGGCAAGGAACTGCAACAGAATTATTAGAAATATTAGATAAAAAAGATATAACACCACAATATCTTACTAAAGTTCTAAACGAATATAGTAAAACAATTTTATTAGATAATAAAATAATTTTTACAACATCTAGGACAAGTACAGCTCGTTTAGTAACTTTGAAGAAAGATATTGATGAACTTACAGAGCGGAGCTAAAAATGACATTAGCATTTATGATAATGTCATCAATGACGATGATGACGCTAAATTTATATAGCGGTTGAATCGTCATTGTAGGAAGTCCAGATGGAAAATCTGGCACACCAACTTTTGTAAAAAGTGTAGTGTGTTACACTCATAAATGCGCTTTTGAAAAATGGAGCAGAATTTAACAAGGTTATTGCAGAAGATTTTTCAAAATGAGAGTGTTAAATATTACAAGTAATATTTAACAAGCGAAGAAGCATATGAGTGTTCTCACGTTTTGATAATAAGATAAAAATTATAAATTGAAAATTAAATATAAGGGTTATAGTAATTTCATCGTCATTATCGTCATCAAAACGTGTGCTTACAAAGAAAAGCAAGAAAGGAGAATGAGATATGCCATATACAATATTAAGATTTAAAAAAGATAAAGGTGGTGCAATTGCTGGTTGTGAAAGACATAATGAGAGAAAAAAAGAAGCTTATAAAAGTAATCCAGATATAGATATTACTAGAACAAAATATAACTATCATATAATACAAGCACCAAAATACACTTATGGTAGAAAAATAAAAGAATTAATAAAGAAATATGAATGTAAAACAAGAAAAGATAGTATAAGACTGGTTGAAACATTAATAACTGCTTCTCCAGAATTTATAAGTAAACTATCTGAAGAAGAAAAAAGAGAATATTTTGAAAGAGCGACAGAATTTATGAAATCTGAAATAGGAGAAGATAGAATAATATCAGCTGTAGTTCATATGGATGAAAAAACTCCCCATATGCATTTGGCATTTTGCCCAATTAATCAAGAAGGTAAATTATCTGCAAAAAGTATATTGGGAAATCAAAAGAGTTTATCAGAATGGCAAACGAGATATTATGAATTTATGCATGAAAGATGGCCAGAACTAGAAAGAGGTCAATCTGCACAAGTAACAAAAAGAAAGCATATTCCAACTTGGTTATTTAAAATGGCAGATAATTTGGATTATTTATATCACAAATTATCTAATGTAATAGAAAATATAAATTTAATAGGTATGAAAAAAGATAAAGCAGAGGCAATTGAATTATTATCTGAGTTTGTACCAAAAGCTCAAAAATTTTCGGCTAAAGTAAATTCATATAAAGATTATATTAGAGAGTTGGAAATTAAGGTAATTAATCAAAAATATAATAATAATGATCTTGTAGAAGAAAATAATGAGCTTAAAAAACAAATTGAAGATAAAGAATTTGAAACTAGCATGAAATTAATGAATATGCAAAGTCAAATTAAGAAGTATGAAAAATATATTAAAAAACTTCCAAAAGATGTAATTGAAGAAATTGAGAGAAAAGAACGAGAACATAAATTTAGAGATAAGGAGATGGAAAGATAATGAAAACAAATGTAATTGAAGAAAAAATGATTTATACAACACACGAAGTTGCAAAAATACTGCATTCAAGTCCAAATTATATTTATGAATTGATAGAAAAAGGTAAATTAAAAGCTATAAAGTTAAAAAGCTTTAAAATAAGAAAATCTGCTGTTGAAGAATTTTTGAAAGAAAATGAAGGAAATGATCTATCAGATATTGATAATATTAAAAAGATATCGACTAATAATGAAGAAGGACAGTAAAGTATGGGAAATGTTACTATTCAAAAAAGAGGAAAATATTATCAATACAAATTTGAAGTATCAAAAGTAGATGGAAAAAGAAAATTTATAAATAAATCTGGGTTTGAAACAAAAGACAAAGCTATAAAGGCAGGAAATATAGCATATACAGAATATTTGAACACAGGATTGGTATTCAAAGAAAAGGAAATATCATTTAGTGATTATTTAGATTATTGGTATGAAAACTATTGTGAAGTAAATTTAAAATATAACACAAGAAGAACTTATAAAACAATAATGGAAAAGTATTTGAAAAAAGAACTTGGAAAATATAGGTTGAATTCTATAACAAGTGTAAAGTTAAATTCATTTATAGTTGATTTATGCAATAGATATAACTATAAAAAAAGTAATATTCTAAAAGTTCTAAAAAATTGTTTTAGAGTAGCGACTGATGTATATGGTTTTATAAAGTATAATCCAACAATTACCTTAAAACTTCCTAAAATAGAAGATAACAATGAATTTGAAAAACATTTATATAACAAGCAAGAAATAAATAGAATTTTAAAAAGATTTAAAGATGATGACACATTTACCTGTGCTTTTATTACAAGTTGTTTTACTGGAATGAGAACGGGAGAAGTATGTGGCTTAACATGGGAAGATATTGAATTTAAGAATAGGATTATAAATGTAAAACATACAGTATATGATAAACCAAAAGATGAAAAAGGTAGATGGTATATTGGAACAACAAAAACCAAACAAGGTACAAGACAAGTTAATATGTGTGAAACTTTATATAATGCATTGTTAAATTATAAAAAGAAACAACAATATTTAAAGAAAATGTATGGAAATCAATATATGAGTTATCATTTTGAAGATGTAAAAAATAAATATGGAAAGGTTGTAGAAAAACGTATTGTTCAAAACGAAAGTAATATTTTACAAATAAATAATGCTAATATGGTATTTGTACGAGAAAATGGCAAATATGTCGGAAGAAATATTTTAAACTATCCATTTAAGATAATTCATAAAGAACTTGGAATTGAAAATTGTAGATTTTATGATCTAAGAGGTAGTTATGCTACAATTAATTTACGAAATGGTGTTGAGATAAGAGATGTAGCAGATATTTTAGGTCATAAATATATAGAAACTACAGAAAATTTCTATATATCTAGTACAGATGAAAATAAGAAGAATGTAAGTGATGTTTTTGAGAGTGTAATGAGTTCTGATACTATTAATGAGATTATAAAATATGAGATTGCTTATTAGAATGTATAGCTAGTATATAATGTACTAGCTTTTTATTTTAAAAAGTGAATACAAAATTTCAATGATGTGATATAATGTTTAGGTATTCAAATTTTTTTCAATAAAAGAGAAGATATAAAAGTAGATTTGTAGGAGGTTTTTATGAAAATAGGCATTGATATAGATGGTGTATTAACTGATATTGAACAATGGCAAATTGACTATGGAAGTAAATTTTATTTTGAAAAATATGGTAAAGAAATACAAAATAATGAAGGTTATGAAACAACTGATATATTTAAAGTTGATAGTAAATTAGATGATGAATTTTGGAATGAATATTTTAAAGAATATTCAATAAATGTAGAAGTTAGGACGTTTGCTAGTGAAGTAATAGAAAAATTAAAGCATGATGGCAACGAAATTTGTATTATTACTGCAAGAGGAAGCTTTTTATCTCGTTCTGCTAATGTTATGAGTATAGAAGAAAATAGAAATTTAGTTTTAGATTGGTTAAAAAGAAATAAGATTAAGTATGACAAAATAATATTTAGTCCCGAAGATAAACTGGATATTTGTAGAGAAAATGATATTGATATAATGATAGAGGACAAACCTGCTAATATAGAAAACATATCAATTCTAATACCAGTTATATGTTTTCATGCAGGATATAATAAGAATTGTATAGGAAATAATATTATTAGATGTTACAGTTGGTATGACATATATGCAAAAATTAAAGAATTTTATAGTGAATAGGAAATATTTGGAGTAGAGAAAATGAGATTAGAATATGAAGACATAAATTCAGCAATAGATTATTATGGAATAGATAAAAAGAAATATAAGGAAGAATGTTATAGTTGTATAGATAAAATAAATGGAAATGTTAATATTTTAGACAAAGTTAATGATATATATAATTTATTGTATATAGATAAAAGTGATGAGTATAAGAAATTATGGAAAATTAAAAAAATATCTGAAATATTTGGACAAGAGTATCCTAAATTTATTACAAATGTTCTTTTATTGTTAGGATATAAATTTCATATAGAAAATATAGAAAAAATGAAGTTAAATGAAGAACAACTAAAAATTCAAAAGCAAAGAGTAAAAGAATGCTTTGAAAATGATATTATAAACAAAAATTACGAGGAAATAAGAATTTCACAAATGTTATGGGGAACATATTTTATTAATTGTAGAATAATTGAAGTTGGAAGATTGCAGTTTGAACCAACAGATAATAATATTATAAAAATACATATACCTTCAGGAGAAAAACTTGAAATTGAAAAAGTAGTTAAATCAGTTGAAGATTCTAGAATTTTATTAAAAAAATATTATAATATAGAAAATCCCCAATATATATGTGAATCATGGTTGTTAAGTGAAGAAATTGTGCAATTATTAGATGAAAACTCTAATATTATAAAATTTCAAGAGTTATTTGATATTAAGCAAGATAAAAACGGTATAGATGATATATTAAATTTTGTATTTAGTTTAAGAGAATGCGATAATTATACTAAATTACAAGAAGATACAACATTACAAAAAAGAATAAAAGAATTTTTAATTAATGGTGGAACAATATATAATGGATATGGAGTATTGAAAATATGAAAAAATTATTAGTTAGTGATTATGACCAAACATTTTATATAAATGATGAAGATATAGAAAAAAATAAGATAGCAGTTAATGAATTTAGAAGTAAAGGAAATATATTTGTTATTGCAACTGGTAGAAGTTATGATGATTTTATGAAAAAGAAGAATGAGTATAATATTCAATATGATTATCTTATTATAAATCATGGTGCAACAATTTTAAATAAAGATGATAATATTATTTTTAATGAAGAAATCACAAACGAGATTCTAGATAATTTAAAATCAGATTTACGTATTGAAGATTCGGAAAGAAATTTTTGTTGTAGTATGTTAGAAAGTAGAGTAGATCTTGAACATAGAGATTTAACTAAAATTCATGTTAAATATAGTGATTTGGAATATTCAAATGAAATCCAGAAAAAATTAAAAGAAAAATATAATAGTTTTTTAAATGTATATTGGGTTAGTGGTAATTCTCTAGAAATAATTTCTAAAAAAATTAATAAATCAAAAGCAATAAAATTATTATCAGAAAAAATTAAAATTAGACAAGAAGAAATTTATACTATAGGTGATGGTTATAGTGACATTGAAATGGTAAAAGATTATAATGGTTATGCCATAAAAGAAGCTGTTAAGGAGTTAAAAGAAGTTGCTATAGATGAAATTGAGAGTGTAAGTGATTTAATAAAAAAATTTGAGGAGTAAAAATAACAATGGAAGAAAAAATAAAAAGAAAATCAGAAGCAAATATAATAATAGTAATAGATGCATTGAAAAAAATAATGACAATATTTTTAGGCCCATTTTTAACTGCATATTTTATAAAAACTTCTAATGAAAGTATGGTAGATTTATCTATATATTATATTTTTTCATATTTATTATTAGGAATAGGTAGCTTTATTGTAGCAAGCATTGTAAAGAATAAATTTAGAATAGGAATGTTTAGATTAGGTGTAGTATTTAATTTTATTTATATAATGACAATCGTATTACTTAGAGAAAAGATTGTAGATAATTTATGGCTAATTTCTATTTTATATGGTATATCACAAAGTGCATATTGGTTTCCATATAATTTATTTGTAATCGATAAAATAGAAAATTCTGAAAGAACAAATTATACAGTGAAAAAGAATTTAATTGTATCTTCAATAGGAGTGTTATTTCCTATAATATTAGGAACAACAATCACCATTACAAATTTTGAATTGACATCAATTATTATTTTAGCAATTTCTCTAGTACAAATTATTTTATCATTTATGCTTACTCCAGATAAACATGTAAGTCAATTAAACAAATATAATATGGTAGAAACATGGAATAGAATTAAGAAAAATAAACAAGTTAAGAAAATGTTATTAGTAGAATTTTTAGTAGGATTTACTATAAGTGATGGAGCATTGGGAACATTAATTACAATACTTATTTTTAACGCATTTAAAACAAATATGAATTTAGGTATTATTACATCTATATCAACAATACTTTCAATGTGTGCTATAAAATTATATGGGAAAATATTTAAAAATAAATCAGACAAAAAAATATTAATGTTTTCAAGCATTATACCTGTAATATCAGTTTTAACAGTGTTATTTAATACAAATAATATAACTATTATAATTTATTGTTTATGTTATGAAATATTTGTAAGTGGAATATTAAGTCTTAATAGATCAATTCGTTTATTTAATATATCTGATAGTAAAATAATAAATAAAGAAGATCAATCAGAATTTTTTTCTATAAGAGAAGGGATTTTGAATGTAGGAAGAATGGTAAGTTATTCATTTTTATTACTAGCAGGAATAAGTGGAAATGTAAAAATGCTTAATATCGCGTTGATTATTTTAACTATATCTATTTTAATTATGGGATTTATATTAAAAGATATAGAAAAATTTGAGGAGTAAAAAAATGAAAATATATATAGTAAGACATGGGCAAGTTCCTCATAATGCTTTAAAACAATATAATAATCAAAATGAAGATTTAACGAAATTGGGAATAAAACAAGCAGAGGAATTAAAAGAAAAAATAAAAGAAATTGAGTATGATATTGTTATATGTTCGCCACTTATAAGAGCAAAACATACAGCAAAAATTATAAATGTAAAAGAAAAAGAAATTATAATAGATAATAAACTAGAAGAAAGAAATCCAGGAAGTTTAAGTGGACAATCTTTAGAAGTTACAAATAGAGAAGAGTATTGGAATTATAATACTGAAATACAATACGGGACAAGTGAGAATATACAAGGATTTTTCAAAAGAGTATATAACTTTTTAAATGAATTAAAAACTAAAGATTATGAGAGTGTTTTAATAGTTGCACATTCAGGAGTATCTAAAGCTTTTAGTGGATATTTTGAAGGAATTCAAGATGGTAAATTTTTAAATAGAGGACTAAAAAATTGTGAAATAAAAATGTACGAAATGTAGGAAAAAATATGAATTACAATGAAATGAAACAAGCAGTAAAGCTTTTAAGTAATGAATGGAATTTAGGAAAAAAAGAAGCACAAGCAGATACGGATATTTGTGCCTGGATATATTTATTTGATGTATTACAAGAAAGTGAAAAGCTCATCAAATATAAAGATGGAAATAAACTTATAGGTTTTTGTGGCTATTCAAAAGAAATTTCTAAAAGACATATAGTAAAAAAGAAGTTTTATAGATTTATAAAAAATAGATTATACAAAAGCAAAGAAATTAAAAATTTAAAAGCTTTTAAAGAGTATGAAAATAACTATAATTATATTCCTAAAGAACTTAAAAATTATTTTGATGGAGAAGTTTCAATATTGATAGTAGATAAAAAATATAGAGGAAAGAAAATTGGCAAAAAATTATTATTAGATATATTTGAACTTGCTAAAAAAGATAATATGAAGAATTTGCAAATTGTAACAGATGAATCTTGCAATTATAAGTTTTATGAAAATTTAGGTTGTAAAAAAGTATATGAAACAATAGTAGAAAATAAAGAAATTGCACAACTTGGAAATGGATATACAGAAAAAGCGTTTATATATGAGATGAAATTAGGAGAATGATTCAATATAATAGATATAGAAATGAGGTATGTAAATTGAATAAAATAGAAATGAAACCTACTACAGAAAATGTAATAAATATATACTTTTAACTTATTATAATGAATATATAAAAAAGGAAGTTGAAGAACATAATGCATAGTTATAACAAATTATTAACAGAGATTGTTTTAAGGAACTAAATCTAGAAAAAAATTTTGTTCCAATTTATTATAATGCCTGGAATAACGATTCTCATATTGACCCAATTAATTCAATTATATTTAATATAATAAAAGAACATGATATTTTGAAAGACTATCAAAAAGAATCATCTGATGTAATTGATAAGATTGCAAGTTTGTTAGATATAGTTAATAAATGGTCAAATGGTAGTGTTAAAGAATTAGTAACAACTTTGAAAGGAAAAGATACTATACCAGAAATTACAACAATGGAAAATTTAAAAGAAACTTTGAATATATTATTAGATAAATTGCTGATAGAAAGAGGCGATAAATTAGTTGTTTTTGTTGATGAGTTAGATAGATGCAATCCTATATATGCCATAAAATTATTAGAAAGAATTAAACATTTCTTTGATCATGAAAATATAATATTTGTATTTTCGGTAAATGTAAAAGAATTAACTAATACTATTTCTAATTATTATGGTCAAAGTTTCGATTCTCATAGGTACTTAAATAAGTTTTTTGATGTTTCAATAGACTTACCACAAGTGAATGTTACGGATTTTATGCAATTCCTAGGACTTAATAAAAATACATATTATTTTAATAAAAATGTATTTGAAATAATAAATCATTATCATTTTACTATGAGAGACTGTATAAGATATTATCAATCAATAAGTATAATTGAGGATTTTTCAAATACACATTATGGATATGGCTTTAATGATGATAAAGGACGTGATATGATGAGAATACATTTATTACCTTTATTATTAGGAATAAAAATTATAGATTTAAAATCATACATAGACATTATAAGTGGTAATGGATATGAGAATTTTATAGAAGTTATCAAACAAATTGAAACTGTAAGACATGGATTAAAACATTATTTGGACAAAAATCAAGATGGTAAAATCTCGGAGGAAAGTTATAATAAGCAGCTACTAGAAATATATAATGCAATTTTTAATAATAAATTAGATTCATACAGAGAATATACTAATAGCGTAATTGAATTAAATATATATTCATATGAATATATGATGGAAACACTAAGTTTATTGAAAAAAGGATTGAAATATTAATAAAATTATGAAACTAAAAAAATAAAAAATTAAAGTTTAAATATTGCTTTTTTTGTAATTTTATTGTATATTAACTAAAGAAATGAATGTAAACATTGTTTGCATTTTGTTTGCAAAAAATTGGTACAATATATAAAAATAGTACAAATAATACAATAAGTATAAATGGCTATAATATGCAGTACAAGTGATATCCATAGATATTAATAGTACAGATAATACTATTAAAATGTCTTCTTGTGGAAGTGGTAAGAAGTACAAAAACTGCTGTGGAAGAAACGCGTAAAATCGGTACTTTCAGGGAATACTATAGTAAACATAAAACACCAAAAACCATGAAATGTTCGCAAAATGTTCGCAAAAGTTTAAAAAAGTTCGCAAAAACTCTTGAAAACCTTATGTAGCAAGAGATTGCACAATGCGAACAATTTAAAAATAACAATAAACAAAAAAGTGTTAGTATTATATAGTTAATACTAGCATTTTTCTTTTGTCTAAAAAAACGTTATGGTGATTAAAATGGTTAATATTAAAAAAAGAGGAAATGTTTATCAATATCAATTTGAAATAGCACCAATTGATGGTAAAAGAAAATATATTAATAAGTCAGGATTTAAATCAAAGCGTGAAGCTATGGAGGCTGGTGTTAAAGCATATAATGAATATTTTGAAACTGGACATTCATTTAAGCCATCAACAATGTCATATAGTGATTATTTAGATTATTGGTTAAAAAATTATTGCTATGTTAATTTGAAGTATCATACAATTCAAGCATGATGAAGATATAAAAGAAGTTGTTGATGCAATGCTAGTATTAAAAGATGAATTGAAAAATACTACAGGAAGTATCAAATATGAATATTTGAAGGCATATCCTGAAATACTAGCAAAGGTTAATGAAATAGCAATTAAAATAATAGAGCTATCTCCACAATGTCAAAGAGAAATTGATAAATATATTAAAGCAAAACAACAATTACTAGAATTTCAATATACAGATATAGATAAATTAAACCAAGCGAAAGAAAAAGTAAAAGAGGATACTGAAAAAGAAATAATAAAGTTAATAGGGAATCAAATATTAGATGTTGAACGAAAGTGGCTAAATACAAATGAACCATTTACATATGTAAAATATAATAATGAAAGTCGAGATTTATTAGATAGAATATTGACTGCATTATATTATCAAGCAGAGAATCAGAAGAAGTTAACTAAGTTTTATGAATTACGATTTAAGAAACAATTATCTAAACAAGCTAAAAAAGAAATAGCACTAAATAAGAGAAATAGTTCATCTTGGAATTTGGAGGAAGAAATTTGAAATTGTGTGATTGGAATACTTGTTAAAATGGAATATGTTTGTTAAAATATTAGTGGAAGAAAAAATAAAAAATTATTAAACCAAATAGTAATTTGTTTACAGAATTTGCAAATTAACATAAATTATGTTATAATATATGTATACGAGGAAAGTCCTCGATGTCTATTATTCAAAAGGACTTGAATTTTAGGCAAAGCAATAGTCCAAAGTAATTATTATTAATTGGAGGAAAAAAATATGGCTAAGGAAGTACAGGTACAGGAAAAGGAAGTAGAAAGCAATTTTGATGAATTCTTCAAGGAATCGGATGAAATCCGAGAAGATTCAGCATGGTTCGACTTTTGTCGAGAAAGTTTCTACATGCATTAAGCCTTATGTGGGGCACCAATAATTGGTGCTCTTTACTATTTATTAAATTACAATAAGGTAAAAGAACAAAAGTTTTTAAAAATTAATTAAATATAAACTATAAGGAGTATTTGTATAAAAGCAAGTACTTCTTTTTTCGTGCAAAGAAAGGGGGATTGCCTATTGATAAAAAATGAAGTTATGCACAAAATAATGAAAGATATGGTAATGTATTTAACACTATATCAATTGAAAAAATTAAAAACTACATTGCAAGACAAGTTAGAAAATGTAGAAATAAATTTAATACTAGATAAAGAAAAATTAATAGCAGATAGGAGTTCAAATGATAAATTATTAAAAATGTTTCTATCAGCAAAAAATGTAGAGGGTTGTTCAAGGAAGCTTTGTTACAGGTTCTTGAAGAACTTAGAAAACAAAACTACGATTATGCATTTATCCAAACCCGTACTCATAACAAGATTGTGGTGCATATGTTTGATACATTGGACTTTGATGTGATTGGACAGAATTACCACAAGATTGAGAAGCAGCCTAATTGGGTAGCTATGTACGACTTGAAGAAGAAAAGAAACTTTGATGAAATGTATGCTCTTGCAGCACAACTTTATCCTGGTTTCTCCAAAAATTGATATGCAATGAGGTAAGGTGTCAAATGACACCTTGCCTTTTTCTAAATTTAGCAATATAATATAAACGTAAAAGGAGGAAATGATATGTTATATTTTGATACTCATGCTCATTATGATTGGAAAGAATTTGATGAAGATAGAAGTGAACTATTTAATAAATTTAAAGAAAGCTTATGTGGAATTGTTAATATAGGTATAAATATAGAATCAGCGAAAAAAGCGAAAGAATATTCAAATGAATATCAATACATGTATTACTCAATTGGAATACATCCTATGGAAGTTGAAAAAGAGATTTCATTAAGTCAAATAGAAAAAATATTTGAAGATGAATTAAAAAATAAAGATTCAAAGTTGGTTGCAATTGGAGAAACTGGATTAGATTATCATTTTAATTATCCAGTGGAATTGCAGAAAAAATACTTTATAGAACAAATAAGATTAGCAAATAAATATGAATTACCTATAATAATACATTCAAGAGAATCACAAGAAGATGTTGAAAAAATTCTAAGAGAGAATGTGGTAAAAAAAGCAGGAATAATGCATTGCTATTCTGGAACTCCAGAAATGTCAAAGAAATTTATTGAAATGGGTTATTATATAGGAGTAGGAGGCCCCGTTACAAGATATAAAGATGTGCAAGAAACTGTTAGGATTACACCTATAGATAGAATTGTTATAGAAACAGATAGTCCTGTATTACCACCAGAGCCTTTTGAAAAACACTCAAGAAATAATTCACTATATTTAGATTATATTGTGAAGAAAGTTGCAGAAATCAAAGGAGTAACAGAGGAAGAAGTTATAAAAAAGACTACAGACAATGCGTATAAAGTATATGGAATTAATAAATGAAATATTTAATAGAAATGAGGTAATTGAAATGGTTGATTTAAAGAAACTGCAAAAATGGGACATCTACTACATGTGGAAGTGGTAAGAAATACAAGAATTGCTGTGGTAAAAACGCCTAAAATCGGTACTTTCAGGGAATAATGCAGTAAACATAAATTACCAAAAAATATAAAATGTTCGCAAAATGTTCGTAAAAGTTAAAAAAGTTCGCAAGAACTCATGAAAGCTTTATGATAGTATTTTTAAAGCTATGAATGTGAAATAAAATAATAATTTAAAGAGAAAGTGTATTTGAAGGAGTCGTGATTATTTTGAAGTTAATGGATAGACTAAGCTCAAGCTATGAATATGTTTGTAACAATTCTAAAAGTATAAGAATTAATTATAGCAAAATTGATGATATGATTGAACAAATTAAAAATTCATCTGTTGATTATTGGTTAGATTCAAATCCATATGGTCTAATGGACATGGAAACAGAAGAAATAATTAATTTTTTATTTGTTTATCATACAATTGGGGATTATTGCTTTTGGGGAGAACCTAAATGGAAAATCCAAACAGATTTAGGGACACTGGATGGCTCCTATGCAATAATGTATTTAATATTAAATAGATTTAAAGAAAATAATGATTTCGAGATGAGCTTTGAGGAATTCAAAGAATTATTAAAAGGTAATGTAACTATTCCGTTGCTAGAAGATAGATACCAAAACTTAGTAAAACTGAATAAATTTCTTAAATCTAAGAATAGGACAGCTTATGAACTTATTAAAGAACTAAATGTTGATAGTGAACTTTTGGAGTTTATAGTTAGTAACTTAGATTTTTTTGAAGATACATATAATTATGATGGAAAAGAAATATTATTTTATAAAAGAGCACAATTATTAACTTCTGATATTCTCCACGTTAGAGAAAAGAAAGAACATATTAATGTTGACTATTCACATTTGATTGGATGTGCTGACTATAAAATACCGCAAGTTATGAGATGTTATGGAATGATTGAACTTACGGACATTTTAGCAGAAAAAATAGATTCTAAGATGGAATTAGAAGAAGGTTCTTTAGAGGAAATAGAAATAAGAGCAAATACATTAAAAGTAATTAATTATATATATGAAAAATTAGATAAAAAATATTCTCGAATGAATATTAATGATTTTATATGGATACTTGGTCAAGATAAATCAAAAATGACTAAACCATATCACAGAACATTAACGAAACATTATTGAGTATTTATAATAAATATATTGGAGGAACTATAATGAAAATAATAGCAGGTTGTATAATAGAAAAAGATAATAAAATATTAATGGTTAAGGAAGCAAAGAAAAAATGCTATGGGCAATGGAATTTTCCTGCAGGACATTTAGAAGAAAATGAAACTATAAAACAAGCAGCCATAAGAGAAGTATATGAAGAAACTGGATGCAAAGTAAAACTTACAGGTGTATTACCAGTCGTTCATGAATTTAACAAAGATGAAAATCTTATTATGGTTAGATTTGTTGCAAAAATAGAAGAAGAAAACATCAAATTTAACGAAAGTGAGATTTTAGATGTTAAGTGGATTGATATAGAGGACATAAAAAATATGAAAGAAGATGAGTTAAGAGGATATAATATGAGTTTAAAGTTTTTATATGATTATGAGAAGAATCGTATTTATCCTGTGGAGATTTTTGAATAAGGATTTATAAGAAAAAACATATACATTTTCAAATACATATTATTTTGATTAAACATAAAAAATCATTATAAACCATTGGAAGAATACACCATCATTTTTTTCATAATATTACACATAATATTATATATAAAAATGTAAGGTAAGGAATGATTTTTATGGAATATAATAATTTTAAAGATAATATAAATTCAGGAATGTTTAATCAAATTAGTAAAAACATTCTAAATTGGATAAAAGAAAATAGAGCAGAAGAAGATTTTGCAAAAGATCCAAATGCGTATGAGATGACGAATCTATTTCTATTTGGTGCAAAATACAGGCGGAGAAGGAAAACAAATAGATACCGATACTTTAAGTGAAATGTGGCAAATAAGAAGTCAGGATTTTGCAAACTGTAATATTTCTGAAAATAATTTCGTTTATCAAATATGCAAAGATTCTTATGAATCTGCAATGTCAGGAAGAAGTTTAGTAAATGACCAAAACTCTCATCATGCATTAAGAAAAATGGCAGGTTTAGGATTGTATTTAAAGCAGCAACAAAGAGATAGAAGAAAAATTGTTTATGATAATCCTGTAGAATTACTTGAATTATTAAGTTGCTCAAAAAGTTTAAAAGTATTTCATCCAGATTTATATGAAAAGTATGCTTTTGAGGCAAATATTGATGTATTGTGTAGATTGCAATTAAGTCGAGATTTACCAGAGCAATTTGAAGAAGAAATAAAATCGGCACAAGCAATGTTAAAAGAAAATGTTACAAGAAGAATTGAAAAAGAGCCAAATGAACTTGAAGAAAAATAAAAACATAAGTATTGAAATTAACATAAAAATATGATATGATAATCACATAATTTTAATTATCGGATGGTTTAGCAATAGACAAATATTCGTTTCTTTATGAATGGGAATGAACATTATGTCGGAAATGGTTCTGATGGAAAAGGGAAACTTTACAACATTGTTCATGCGCTGAATTATTTTGGAAGGTTTGAATTGGTTGGATCTAGGTCAAGTTTTTAGACACATTTTGTTCATGTGGAAGTTGTAAGAAAATATAAAAACTGCAAAAATTATGTAGTAAAATAAAGGTGTGAACAATATTTATATTTGTTGACACCTTTTAAAATATAGTAAAAATAGAAGTATAATAAGTCAATAAAACAAAAGACATAAATATAGTAAAAAATTTAGAAATTTATGATAAAAAATTAAAAAGGAGAAAACACTATGTTCCTAGAAAAATGTAAATTTAAAGGAAACTTCAGAAAATATCAAGCAGAAGTATTAAAAGAATTTGATAAAAACATAAAAGATAAAAAAATAAATGTAGTAGCAGCACCTGGATCAGGAAAAACAATACTTGGGCTTCAAATGATATGTAAACTAAATCAACATGTACTAATATTAGCACCAACAATAACAATAAGAAACCAATGGAAAGAACGTTTTATAACATCATATGTACCAGAAGGGATGCAAGTAGACTTTATTTCAGATGATGTATATAACCTAAACAAATTCAATATAATAACATACCAAGCACTTCACTATGCTTTGAATAAAAGAAAAATAAAAGAAGAAGAAATGGAAAAAGAAGAGGAAGAATCAACAACAAGAGTAAAAACAGAAGAAATAGAATATGATTTAATTCAAGAACTAAAAAATAAAAAAATCAACACAATAGTATTAGATGAAGCTCATCACCTAAGAGCAGAATGGTGGAAAAGTTTATGTCAAGTAATTAAAGAAATACAAGATGTTAAAGTAATATCACTAACAGCAACACCACCTTATGATGTGGAAGAAAATGAATGGAAAAAATATGAAGAAGTATGTGGATCAATAGATGCAGAAATTTCAGTACCAGAATTAGTAGCAACAGGAGATTTATGTCCACATCAAGATTATGTAATATTCAGCATGGTTACAAAACAAGAACTTGCAGAAATTATAAAAATACGAAATAGTATAGATGAATTTATTGAACAATTAAAACAAAACAATGAATTTGTCTTAATGGTAACATCAAATAAAGTTTTAAGCAAATGGCAATCAAACCAAGAAACAGTATTAAATGATGTGAAATATTATTCTAGTATAATAATTTTCTTAAATTCTTTAGGTGTAAATATAAATAAAAGTTTAGTAAAACTAATATCTGGAACAACAACAATTCCAAATTTCAACAAAAAATGGGCAGAGGTTTTACTTAAAAATGTAATTTATACACATAAAGATGATTATCCTGAAAATGAGCAATTAATTAAAAATTTAAAAAAACAACTAGAAATTTTAGGATGTATAGAAAAAAGAAATGTTTATCTTGAAGATGTTAATACCATAAGAAAATTAATGGCAAGTAGTATTTCAAAATTAGACAGTATAGAACAAATTGCTAAAAAAGAATATGAATCATTAAAAGAAAATTTAAGTATGGTGGTTTTAGCAGATTATGTAAGATATGATTATTTGGATTGTAATATAGAAAATATAAATAAAATTGGAGTTGTTCCTATATTCAGACGTTTACATGAAAAAAATATTTGTAATAAATTAGCAGTTTTAACAGGAAAATTAAAAATAGTACCAAAAAGTGTTGTTCAATATATAAAAGAACAATTAAATTTATTAAATATAAATGATGACAATATTTTTACAGATTTATCAATTGATAATAATTATGTAGTAATAAATGGAAGCAAAAAAATTGAAAATGCTATTGTAAAAATTGTAACAGAATGCATAAATCTAAAGAAGATAAATATAGTTATCGGAACAGTAGCATTATTAGGTGAAGGATGGGATGCACCAGCAGTTAACAGCCTTATTTTAGCAAGTTATGTAGGTTCATTTATGTTATCAAATCAAATGAGAGGGAGAGCAATTAGAAAAAGTAGAGAACAAAATAAAACTGCAAACATTTGGCATTTGGCAAGTTTGGCTAAACTAAATAATAATGAATTAGATTTTAGTGATTTAGAAACATTAGAAAGAAGATTCAAAGGTTTTGTGGGAATTGCTTATTATGATAATTTGATACAAGATGGAATGGAAAGATTAAGTATAATTAATACTGAAGAACTTAAGAAAAATCATATTCAGATAAATGAAAAAATGTATAAAATCGCGCTTAATAGAGATTTAATGGCATTAAGGTGGAAAAAAATTTTAGACTTATTTGGTGGAACTAATATTAAAATGGTAGATAAGTTAAGTGGTGATTTTAAAATTGATAGTAAAATATTTGTTACAATGGATTTTAAGAAAATGTTATTATCACTTTTAATTGTAAACATTGTAATAATGTTGTTATCAATTATATTTAGAAACCTTTCAAATATAACAGTTTTTGTAAATATAATAGTAAGTGTATATTATATTTTCAAAATAATAAGACATTTAAATCCAATAACTTATATAAAAGAAATTGGAAAAACTATATTAAATAGTATGGTGATAAGTAATAAATTAACAACTGATAAACATTTTGTTAGTAATGAAATTGAAACTATTGAAAACCAGGGAAAGAAATATTTTAAAGTATATTTAAAAGGTGCAACTGTGTATGAAAATAATTTGTTTATTAAAAGCTTTGAGGAAGTTTATAATAAAGTTGCAGATACACGTTATATTATTTGTGTGAAAAAAAAGAATCAGTTAACTAAAGATTCATATTTTAATGTTCCAAGTATTTTAGATAATGATAAAGAACATGCATCTATTTTTCTTAATGAATGGAATAGAAATGTTTGCAAAGGAAATCTTATTTATACAAGAAGTAAAGAGGGCAGAAAACTATTGCTTAAAGCAAGAAAGAATAGTATGGCTTATAATGAAAACTTTTTTGTAAGGAAAGAGGTTTGTAAGTGGGAGTAGTATTTAAAACTTACTGAAAAGTTAGAATAAAGCCTTGATTTCGTAAACATAATATGATACAATATTTACCATAAGCTATTCACAGATTATAGAATGGAGATTTCGTTCTATTTCCGAAAGGAGAAAAACATGGCAAGACAATCAAATACAAAATCAACAAAGGAGATGGAAGCAATGAAAATGTCTACGCCAGAAATAACTTTACATACAAGTGAACTACTGAACAAACTGTTTAATGAACACATTTTATGTGATACAGCAAGAAACAGGGAAGGAAAAATGGTTGTTTATAAGGAATATAAGCTTAACAAAATATTTCCAACAGAAGACAACCAGGATAGTCAGAAATTTGCAAAAGACCTGAAAAAAATAATGTATCCTAAAACTGTGTCAAAGAAGCCAATAACAAAAGCAGGAGTACTGCTTAAACAAGGTGAGGAATATTGGTATGGTGAACTTCCGAGAAAATTCAGAACAGATCATTGCTGGATAAATCATATCTGCAAAGATTGCAAACTGCTTGGATCCAAAGAAGGGTCTGATATTCACAAGTGTGTATGGGCTAACAGCATAATGGAAACTATTCAACTTAATCGACATAATTATGTAGATACTGGGCTTGTAATTTTCAATATGTACAAATCAGATGAAATAACAGAAATGACTAAAACGCCTGAAGTTGTAAAAATTATTCACTGTCAAAATTTTGTGAAAGATGGTGCTGATAGGAAGAAACCAACTTTCACAGATTCAGTAAAAAAGCCAGAAGAGGAGAATTCAAATCCTCCTGAAAAAGATCCTGTAGATAGAATCAGGGAACTGATTGGAGGAATGATGAAGTAAAAAAATGAAGGAGAAATACATTGTATTTCTCCTTCATTTTAATATAATGTAAAATTATAAAAAAGATTAAAATATACTTAATATTTTGGCAAAAGTGTAGTTAGTTTTATCATAAATCAAATAAAAGTGTAGGTATTATAATTGACAAAATACAATAATTATATTATACTATTAGTATGTCTTTTTCTTTATAAATCAAACAATAATTATTGTTGAGAAAGACAAATCTAATCTTGTTCTTTATAAAGAACATTAAATGAAAGGATGTCAAAACCATGGGAAAATATGAACAAGGACACGAAAGCAATGTAAGATATGCTGAAAGTGATCTACTATGTGCACGGAAAGTGAGTTCAAGTACTCATAATTCCAAGAATTTGGACGCAATTGCTAGAAAGTATTATTATGACAACATTGTTTGTCCAAGAATAATACGAAATTCAGGTACAACTGAAGAAACGCTTTTGTTTTTGTTAGATATGACCTTGCACAAAACACGAGATCAATCAATAATGATAACAATTGCGGAGCAATGTGGACGGCTAAATACGGCCACTAACAAATCAGCACAGGCATTAGTAACTGAGATGGTTTTTAAATCCAACCGCACAATACGACTCATAATAGCAAAAGCAACCAAAGATCCACAAATTTTGCAACTTCTTATCAAAAGAAGGCCGAGTGAGCCAGAAGTGATTGATGAAAGCAGCAGAAGATTGATGAAGATGAAAATGATTGCTGGCTCAATTACTGACTAGGTCTTGTTCAACAAAAAATTTAATAGTGCGTACAGGCACTATTAAAAATCACCTATAACTTAGAAAGTCACATACAAGTGATATAACTCACGTACAAGTGAAGCTCTAAGTTATGGGTGATTTTCCCGTTCATATACTCTATTATACTTGACTTCACAAAAAACAATATGTTAAAATAAATTCAATAATAAAAATACTCAAAAGGGAAGTGATAGTAATGATTTTAGAACTAGAAGATAATATAAAAGTTCTTAATAATCTTAAACAAAAATTAAAAGAAACAGGTGAATCTCTTTGACATTGCAAAACTAGAAAAAGAGATTACTGAATTAGAATCAGAAACTGTTAAAGAAGGATTTTGGAATGATTCAAAAAAATCTGGTATGATATTACAAAAAATGAAAATAATAAAGGATAAAATAGAAAAATTTTATAAATTAAATAATGAATTAGATGAATTAATAGAAATGTCTGAATTAGTTGACACAGAAATTAAAGAATCAGCAGATAATGTAAATACACAAGAACATAATGAAATGATTAAAGAAATATTATTAAATACAACAAATATACAAAATGAATTAGAAAACCTAGAGATATCAACATTATTATCAGGAAAATATGACTTAAATAATGCTATAATAACAATACATCCTGGTGCTGGTGGAACAGAATCACAAGATTGGGCAGAAATGTTATATAGAATGTATTGCAGATGGGCAGTGGCAAATGGATACACTGTTCAGGAATTAGATTATTTAGATGGCGATGAAGCTGGTTTAAAAAGTGTTACATTTACAATATCAGGAGATTATGCTTATGGATACATGAAATCTGAAAAAGGTGTACATAGATTGGTAAGAATTTCTCCTTTTGATGCTGGTGGAAGAAGACATACATCATTTGCATCTGTAGAGGTTTTGCCAGAGATAACAGAAGATATAGAAATAGAAATAAATCCAGATGATTTACGAATAGATACTTATAGAGCTTCAGGTGCTGGTGGTCAACATATTAACAAAACTTCATCAGCAGTAAGAATTACACATATTCCGACTAATATAGTGGTTGCATGTCAAACAGAAAGATCACAAATTCAAAACAGAGAAACAGCAATGAAAATGCTTAAATCAAAATTACTTGATTTAAAAGAACGTGAACATAAGGAAAAAATTGAAGATTTAAAAGGTGAACAAAAAGATATAGCATGGGGAAGTCAAATACGTTCATATGTATTTTGCCCATATACATTAGTAAAAGATCATAGAACAAATTATGAAGTAGGAAATGTACAAGGTGTTATGGATGGAGATTTAAATGGCTTTATGAAAGCATATTTAAAATCATGTAATCGGGGATGTTTAAATTATGTTATATTATAGATAATGGTATAATTTAAAGGAGGATTAAATAATGGAACAAAAGAAATTAAAATGGAAAGATGTATATAAAAATAACGAAAAAAGAAGATATTGTGAAGTAACAGGAATTAAAGAACAAAATATTGAAATTGAGTCTAATTCATTTAAAGTATTGAAAAAAAGAAAATATATTGTTTTAATAGCTTCAATAATATTATTATTACTAATTATTTGGACATTTAGAACTAATTTTAAAATTCTTTTAATGGTATTAGCGTTTTTTGCTGTAGCTGGAATATGTTTTTTTATATTTAATTATTTTAGATTCAAATGTACTGAGGATGGATTATATATAAAATTTGGATTTCAAGAAGGAAAGTTTTCTTATGATAAATTAAAAAGTGTTTATTTATCTAAATACAATGATTATGGATTTTTAATTCCAAGTAAAAGAGTTTATAGTATTGTTCTTAGATACACAGATAATACTGGTAGAATTAAAGAATTGTCTTTTCCTAATTATTTTATTACTCCTGAAGATACTGAAAAATTTTTGAATAATTTTGAAATTAAAGAAGCGGAAGAAAATAAATTTGTTGGATATGAAAGATTTAAAGTTTTTAGGAAGATTGGTAAAATTATACTTATCGTTCTTTTCATAGCATTTGTAATAGGATCTTATTTTATTAGAAAGTAGAGTGCAAAAATATTAATTATAGTTTATGACTACTACTGACTTTATAAGGCTTTATATAAAAAATTACACAAGGAATTAAAACAATTCCTCGTGTAATTTTTTTAATAATTCATTTGTAACTATTTTATCAAAAGTAAAAATAATTTTTGTATTTGTTATATTTATACAGCAAATATTAACTTCAAACTGCTCAGTTATATTTAAGATTTTATCTATAATAACATTATCAGCAGTAATACCATAACCAACTATTGAAATACGGGTTATAGGGGTAATAGATGAGTTGAAATCTTTTAATTTAATATTTAATAATACATTTAATTTGTTAATATCAGCAGATTTTATTAAAAATGTATATACACAAGAACAACTGTCTTGGATAAGATTGATAGATTTATTATGATAAACATCACCGTCAGAACAATTGTTTTGAATAGACTCTATTGGCAATATATCACTTGAAATTAAGCTTTTTTGAATATCTAAAAAACATTTATTAATTTCATAAGATTTTTGATGTCCTATTATATTAGTATTATAAATATTAACCATTAATATATCATCATTTTTAACAATACTCTTAACAACATTTTCTTCAATTTTTCCATTAATAACACTACCAGATTTATTATTAAAAGTAGATTTAGTTATAATTGGAATATTAAATTTTTCGCCTATTTCAACACACCTATTATGCAAAACTCTAGCACCTTCATTAGCAATATCCATCATTTCAATATATGACAAATTAGTAAGTTTTTTAGCATCTGGCATTTTATTTGGGTCTGTTGTATATACACCATCTACATCTGAAAAAATAAAACAATGTTTAGCCTTCAAAGCTGCAGCAACTGCAACTGCTGTGGTATCAGAACCACCTCTTCCTAAAGTAGTAATATCTAAATTTTTATTAATCCCCTGAAAACCAGCAATAACAACTATCTTCCTTTGTGACAATTCTGCCAATATTCTAGAAGTATCAATATTTTCAATAATAGCCTTTTGATTAGAATCATTTGTAAAAATTCCAGCCTGCCATCCAGTCAATGACACAGCATTATATCCTAATTCATTAAGTAAAATGCATAATTTAGAAATAGAAATTTGCTCGCCAGAACTAAGCAAAACATCAAGTTCTCGATTATCAGGAACACTAGCTAATTCATATGCCTGTTTTAATAATCCATCAGTAGTTTTACCGTTGAGCTGAAACAACAACAACAATATTATTTTGTTTATTATAAAGTTCTATAATCTTATCAGCCACTAATCGTAACTTATCATTATCAGCTACAGAACTTCCACCAAATTTCATTACAATAGTATCTAATGTATTTAATGTGTCTAATGTGTCCATATGAGGCACCTTCTTCTCTTTTTTATTTTTATACGAAAGCTTTTAAAAAAACTTTCCTAGTATATAATATGAAAACTTTTCTAAAGTGTGCAATTGGGGACGCGTCCCCAATTGTACAAAAATAGGAATATTTTTGTACAACCAGCATATATTGATATAAATGATTTAATTAAGTAAGAAGGGAGATAAGTAAATGATTATAGAGGATAGAAAAAGTAATTTAAATAATTCTACAACAGGTTTATTGCAAAATATTATTCTTGAAAATAGAGAAAAATTGAGTATATCAGGGGTAAATGATGTATTGAGTTTTGATGATCAAATTGTCATATTGGAAACACGGTTTAGGGTTATTAACAATAAAAGGTGAGAATTTAAGGATTAATAAACTTAGTTTAGATACTGAGGAGGTAATTATTGAAGGGGAAATAAATAATTTATCTTACAGTGAAAAAGAAGAGGAGAGAAAAGGAAGCTCATCTTTATTAGGAAAGATATTTAAATAATAATTGCAAATTGCACAGAATGGATGTGAACACTATTGGCTACACAATTATTATCATTTGCTATATGTGGATTGGTTGTAGGATTTTTATTTGATATATTTAGGATAACAAGAAAAGCTTTTAAAATGCCGAATATTTTAATATATATAGAAGATATTTTATTTTGGATTTTAACAGGCTTAGTATTACTGTATACAATAATTACATTTACAGATGGTCAAATACGATTATATATGATTTTCACATTAATATTAGGTACATTAATATATTTTCTAATAGTTAGTAAATATATTATTATAATAAATATTAAAATTATAGATATTATAAAACATATTATTAAACTGTTACTATTACCATTTAGTAAAATCAAATCAGTTTTAATAAAAAAAATCAATATATATAAAATTCGCTTAAATAAAGAACACAAAAAAATAAAGGTTAAACAAGATAATAAATTGCCAGTAAAAAAATAAATTAAAAAATTTTTCAAAAAATAGTGGCAAATGCAGGATTTTGTGTTATAATGTAGAAATAGATATATAGATTGATAAAAAGAAAATGGAGAAACGTATGAAAAAGAAGATTAAATTTAACCGAATTCTAATAATCGGAATTGTTATATATGTAGCATATACATTTATATCAAGACAGCAAATCTTAATTGGTTACAAAAAAGAAGAACAACACTATCAAGAGTTGATAGCACAGGAACAACAACGTAATTCTGAATTATTAGAAAAGACAAATAATATAGATTCAACAGAATTTATTGAAGAGATGGCAAGAGATAAATTAGGAATGTATTTACCAAATGAACGAGTATATATAGATATCAGTAAATAATAAGAGGTTATTTAATTCAAACCTCTTATTATGAAAATTTTTTCAATCATTTTATTCTTAAATATTCCAAAAAGAAGAAAAAACTATATATTTAAATATTTTTAAGGGGGAAATTGTATGAACTACGAAAAATTTACATTAGTTGAGTTACGTCAATTAGCAAAAGATAAAGGAACAAAAAATGTTTCAAAATTAAAGAAAGATGAATTAATTGAGTTATTAAATAACCTAGAAGCGGGACAAACTAGTTATTCAAGAAATAATAGTTACCAAAATGATTATCAAAAATCAAATCAAAAAAATTATGAAAATTCTAATGATTATCAAAGAAAAAACTATGAGAGTTCTAATGATTATCAAAGTGAAAGAAATGGGATTAGAACATTAAATCAATCAAGTTTCCAATCTAATTTTCAATACGATGATGATAATGATGATTCAGAAAACATGGTAAATGATTCATCAAATACATACTACAAACTTACAAATGATGATGATTTTATTGTAGAAGGTATTTTGGAAGTTTTACCAGATGGATATGGATTTTTAAGGGGAAAAAATTATTTATCAAGTCCTAAAGATGTATATATATCACCAGTTCAAATTAAAAGGTTTAGATTAGACAAAGGTGATAAAATTAAAGGTATAGCAAGAACTCCAAAAGAGGGAGAAAAATTCCCAGCACTTATATTTGTTGGTGAGGTAAATGGTGAAGCACCTGAAAAAGCATATAGAAGAGTAAAATTTGATGATTTAACACCTATATATCCTAATGAAAGATTACGCCTAGAAACACGTCCTACTGAATTTGCAACAAGAATTATTGATTTAATATCACCAATAGGAAAAGGACAAAGAGGAATGATTGTTGCTCCACCAAAAGTTGGAAAAACAACATTATTAAAGAAAATTGCAAATAGTATTACAGCAAATAATCCAGAAGTTGAGCTTATTGTGTTATTGATAGATGAAAGACCAGAAGAAGTTACAGATATGATTCGCTCTATTAATGGAGATGTAATTTATTCTACTTTTGATGAATTACCAGAACATCATGTTAAAGTTGCTGAAATGGTTCTTGAAAGAGCAAAAAGACTTACAGAGCAAAAGAAAGATGTTGTTATATTATTAGACAGTATTACAAGACTTGCTCGTGCATATAACTTAGTTATCCCATCATCAGGAAGAACATTATCAGGTGGTTTTGACCCTGCTGCATTACACAAACCTAAAAAATTCTTTGGTGCTGCTAGAAATATTGAAAACGGGGGAAGCCTTACAATATTAGCTACTTCACTAGTTGAAACAGGAAGTAGAATGGATGAGGTTATTTTTGAAGAGTTCAAAGGTACTGGTAATATGGAAGTTGTGTTAGATAGAAAATTATCTGAAAAACGTATATATCCAGCTATTGATATTAATAAATCTGGAACAAGAAGAGAAGATTTATTGTTAAATAAAAAAGAATTAGAGACAGTTTATGCTTTAAGAAAAGCTCTAAATTCATTACCAGTTGCAGATGTTACTGAACAACTTATTTCTCAAATGGTTGCTACTAAAAATAATAATGAATTTATGGAAAAGATGGATGAGTATTTGAAAAATTATAAATAAAAAGAAGTAAAATTATCAATCTATAAAATTAAAAAGAGAATAAAATGGCACAGATGGTTATAAATAAGAGAAAAACGATTTTGTGTTAGTTATAATATATTAAAATGAGCGGAAATAAAAGGAGTCAGGTCTTGAACTATAGGTTATTAATATAGTTCAAGGCTTGATTTTTTTGTGGTGAGCAATTGGGGACGCGTCCCCAATTGCTCACTTGAATGTTCAAAAGTATATATCAAGTAGCAACAATAAACATAACAGGTTGACACCATAAAAATTATTTTTGAACTATGTAAACTAAATGACATTGAACTTAAAGAAAACAACATAAAAAGTTGACACACAGAAAATTATAAAAAATTATGTAAAACAGTTACAAAAAATAAATTAAACATTAAAACCATATATTCAAAAACAAAATAGACTATTTTATTATAATTAAAAACAAATTCATGTTAACTTGAGCCAGCAGCTATATATAAAGAATTTCACATAAAAAATATAGACAAGTTTACAATAATGTGTTATAATCTATGTTATGCGAATTTATTACGCATAAATAATAAGCTGTGCAATTAAGTAATTTAAATGCACAAAACTGAAAAGGAGTAATAATACCAATGAATAGCTCAGGAAAAAGTGTCCGAAGTATGTTACATCAGAACCTAAAAACGAGAAAAAAACGGTTATTTGCCACTATTGTTGCAAGCATATCGCTTTTAACATTAAGTGGAGAAACAAGAGATGTAGCAAAGTCGATGGATAAACTATCCTCAAACACAGTACAAATATCCTTAATTTCAAAACAAGGATTGTTACAATCAAATCATGAAGAAAAAGCAAAAAAATCTGAATCAATAACCAATTCTGTTTATGTAATTGAAGAAATGTATGGTGATACTATCGATGATTTAGCTGATGTTATAACAAGTACATCTACTACATCTCAAACCACCACATCATTAACAACAACTACTACAACACAAACTACACAAACCACTCAGACAACTGCTCAAAGTCTAGAAAAATTAGACTCGCAAAATATAGTTGATAATTCACAAACACAAAAAAATCAGGCTGCAGAAGAAATAAACAGCGAAAATTCGAGTAATACTGAAATACAAAATGATACTACACAAACAGAAACAAATGAAACAATTGTTGAAACATCTACAACAGGACTAACAATCACTGATTGTGAATACATAATGCTATGCAATGTAGTTGCACAAGAATATGGTGCGGATTATGTAGACATTCCCGAAAAAGCCAAAGTAGTTGAAGTTATAATGAATCGAGTTTATTCTGAATCATATCCAAACACGATATACGATGTTCTAACACAACCAGGTCAATTTTCAGGGATTAATTCATATCTTACAGGTGAATACTTCACAAGTAAAGTCACAGATTCTGTAAAATCGGCGGTAAACTATTATTTTGAGAACACTGCTCTGTTTCAAGATGGATATTTGTCATTTAGTGGTGATGGATATTGGAATTACTTTCGCTAAATTTTAAAATGATTTAGATTCTAACTGAACATTGCAGCATAAGTAAAGTAAATAACTTCTTTTATAAAGCATTTCATTTTTTGAAATGCTTTTTTTCTAGTGTGCCCAGCATGGGCAACAACTTGAGGGTGAAAGTCCCTTACAGTGCCTGATAGTGGCGAGCTGTTAGTAAAT
>CAKOWZ010000019.1 GCA_934129745.1 uncultured Clostridia bacterium | reverse complement strand
TAAATAAATTTTTTCATATTTATGTTTTATATCATAAGAAGTTTAAAGTTTACACAAACTTTTCGATACTCTCTTTTATGTATTTTTAATCAGAATTTTACTTTTTAATACATTCACAATTCAGTAATAATTAAAATTTTTTCACATAAGAATTAAACAACAAGGAGGAATAATTATGTTTTTCGTATTTAACAAACAAAAAATTTATTCATATTTAGTAGCACTAAGTACTGTAATTGTGCTTTTCATTATTGCTATAACATATTCAAGCAGAACAGGAGAAATTATAAAAACAGGTTCACAAGCTAAATTATTGCCAATTTACAGTGTTGATACAACAGAACCAAAAGTAGCATTAACAATGAATTGTGCATGGAATGCAGATGATATTGATTCAATTTTAGAAACCTTAAAAAAACATAAAGTTCATATTACATTTTTTATGGTAGGAGATTGGGTTGATAAATATCCAGAAGCGGTAAAGAAAATATCTGATGCAGGTCATGAAATTGCAAATCATTCAGATGGACATAAACATGTTAATCAATTGAATTTGGAACAAAATGAAAATGAAATTTTAAATTGTTCAGAGAAAATACAAAAAATAACAGGAAATAAAACTAAACTTTATAGAGGACCATATGGAGAATATAATAATACAGTTATTCAAGCTGCTGAAAATCAAAATCATGTTACAATTCAGTGGTCACTAGATACTTTGGACTATAATGGCCTTACAGGTGAAGAAATGTGGAAAAGATTAGAATCAAAAATTAAAAATGGAGACATTATTTTATCACATAATGGAACAGAACACACAGCTGATAGTTTAGATATGTTACTTACAAATATTGAAAAAAAAGGATTTAATATTGTAACTGTGTCAGATTTGATGTATAATGATAATTACGCAATTGATTCAAATGGAGTTCAAAAAAAGAAGTAATACGAATAATTACAAAAAAACATCATATACTAACCTAAGGAAAGAGGGTAAAAATATGGTATTTATCGGTATTATTACAGATTCAAAAAGTGAAAATGATATTCAAAAATTATTATCAAATAATAAATTTCTTTCAGAAAATAATGTAATATTTATTAAAGAAAAGAATATAGATAATATAAAGAATGTTCATTTTGATACAGTTGTAATAAACAGAGAATTTAAAAAAAGTGATGAATTAAATAAATTATTAGAAAATACTAAAAATATTATTATAAATATAGATATGGATTTTAATAATATTGATTTAAAATCTACTAATTGTAAATGTAATAATTTAATTAGTGAAACACAACAAAATATAATAACATATGGATTTAATTCAAAGTCTAATATAACAATATCAAGTGTAACAGATGATGATGTATTAATTTGTGTACAAAGAAATATTCGTAATAATAATGAAGAAATTGAGATCCAAGAGATAAAGATTGAGAATAATGAAAATTATAATATTTATGACTTAATTGTAGTGCTATCAATGTTTTTGATGTATTTACCAACATATGAAACAATTAACATAAATGGTATAAAATAAAAAATATTCAAAAATATAACTTTTTATGTAGACAAATCCAAAAAAGTAGTGTATAATAGTAGATATGATATAAATAATTTTTACATTATGATTAAACGAATAAATAAACAAATAAGGGGAGGAAATAATCTTGAATACAAATTATTTAGAAAATAACCATTTAGTTTTAGTGGGAAAAGTAACAAGTGACAAGAGATTTAGTCATGAAATTTATGGAGAAAAATTTTACATATTTGATTTAGCAGTTCCACGTTTAAGCGGGAATGCAGACATTATTCCAATAACTGTTTCAGAGAGATTACTTTCAATTAATGAATTAAAAATTGATTCAAAAATTACAGTTGAAGGACAATTTAGATCATATAACAGTTATGAAAATGAAAGAAACAAACTAGTTCTTACAGTTTTTGCTAAAGACATTAAATTTGAGGAAAATCAAGAATCAGAAATTGAAGTAAGTAAAGATGTTGTTTCAAATGAAGTTATCTTAAATGGATATATTTGTAAAAAACCAATTTACAGACAAACACCATTTGGTAGAGAAATTTCAGATTTATTATTAGCTGTAAACAGAGCATATAATAAATCAGATTATATTCCATGTATAGCATGGGGAAGAAATGCTAGATTTTGCCAAAATATTCCAGTTGGAACAGAAGTAAAAGTAGTAGGTAGAGTTCAATCAAGAACTTATGAGAAAAAACATGAAGATGGAACTGTTGAAACAAAAGTAGCATATGAAGTTTCAGTTTCTAGTTTAGAAGTTGTAAAAAATGAAGAAGATTCAAAAGAATCTGAAGAAAAAGAAACTGCTGAAGCAGCAATGTAACATAATTTTTTGAATTGAATATTATATAAGATATTAGCTAATAAAAAGGTGCATGGTTTAGATTTTGTTCAGACCATGCACTTTTGCTAACTTTAAAACCTCTTAGCTGAGGATAATTTTTATTTTTTTACTTTAGGTATAATTATTTTGCTTTTATCTGCTTTCTTTTTAGGTTTTTCAACATCTAAATGTGATTGAACAGGAGATATATCTAATTTACCATTTCCTTTTACAACTTCAATTTTTTTGCTTTTATCATTTGCCATAAGTATCGCCTCCGGATTTTGTTTTAGGTTAAGAATTTGAACTTCTCTTTGATAATTATAGTATAAGCAATTTTGAATGTCAATGTTTGTGTTGTTAAATAAACAGTTTTTCTTGACTTTAGTATAAATAAATGTTTTAATATGTAAATAGAATAAGGAGAGTGGAGATATGGAATATAAGAAACAACAAAGTATAATAGAATCAATCTTATTTGCAGCAGGAAGACAAGTTGGAATTAAAGAATTAATGAGTGCTACTGAACTTGGAGAAGATGAAATAATTGGAATAATTGAACTTATGAAAAATGAATATAGTAATGAAAATAGAGGAATTGAAATAATTAATGTAAATGATGCATATCAATTATGTGCAAAAAAAGAAAATTATGAGTTTTTATATCCAATATTTGATAAAAGATCTAAACCAAATTTATCTCCAGCAGCATTAGAAGTAATTTCAATTATTGCATATAATCCTAAAATTACAAGAGCAGAATTAGAGGCAATTCGTGGTGTTAGTTGTGATGGAAGTATTTATAAATTACTTGAATATGAATTAATCCAAGAAGCTGGTAGATTAGATGCACCAGGTAGACCAACTATGTATGAAACAAGTCCAAAATTTTTGAAGATGTTTGGATTGTCAAGTTTAGATGAGTTACCTGAATTACCAAAATATAAATTAGATGAAAACCAGCAAATTATTATTGATGATCTTGAAAATCAAAATTAATGCAATTTTTTAATATAAAGATGGTAAATAAAGTCAAACTATAACATAAAAAATCCAAAAAATTCAAAAATTTTAAAAAACACTTGATTTTTTTTATAACTTATGTTAGTATTATTAATAGTCAATTTAATAAATGCATATAGGAGGTGCAATAAAAATGGCAAAATGTGAAATTTGTGAAAAATCAAAAAATTGGGGAAATAAAATAAGCATTGCTCGTTCACATGTAAGTAGAAGAGCAACAAGAACATTCTCACCAAATTTAAGAACAATAAAAGCTGATGTAAATGGAGAAATTAAAAGAATACATGTATGTGCAAAATGTTTACGTTCAGGTAAAGTTAAGAGAGCTTAAGAAAAAAGACGCAAAGCGTCTCTTTTTTTGGCTCATTTTTAGACTAAAAATTCATTTGAATCCATATATAAATATTGGCATAAAATAAATTTATATATTATAAATATCACCATAATATAAATTAATATTATAAATATTACAATAATGCCATAATATATAATGTGAATATAATCTAGTTCTTATGTATTTATAAATTCATTTGTATATCAATCTTTAATTCTAAAAATGAATTTGACAAATCCACGTAAACATTTTGGTACTTTTTTTACTACAATTGTCATTTTCAACACACTCCTTTAAAATCTTTTGAAAGATGGCTATTTAACATGTTAGCCATATAAGTCCAACAATACAAACTGTTATTCCAATGGCAAAAAGCCATCCTGTTAAAGGAAGTAATAATACCAGTAAAATTCCTAGACCTAATCCAATTAAGCATACACCTAAAGTCCTTTTAAATAAACTAAACATAAAATTACCTCCTTTTTTATATAATATTAAATTAAAAGATAAAGTGTGATTTTTAAATATTTCATTAATCTATAAAATCTAAAAAATTTCAAAAAAATATTTGCCAAAACAAAATAATATGTTATGATTAAAAGGACTAATAAATAAAAGGAGAATAAAAATATGGAGCAAAAGATTGATGAAGTTTTTAAAGAAACAAAAGTAAAAAAACATAAACATACATTTTTAAAAATATTTATAGTGTTGTTTATTTTATGTGTATTGATTGGAGGAGCTATAGTTGCATTAAAATTTGGACCAAATTATATTAATCGTGATATAACAGATAGGACAAACCTTGTAATTAATTACACAAATGTTACAGGAAAAATGAAACAAGAAATGATAATAGAAGATGATATTGTTTATTTATCATTAAATGATATTATGAATTATTATGATAAACATATATATTATGATAATCAATATAATCAAATTGTTACAACATCTGAAACAAAAGTTGGAGTTCTTAAGTTAAATGAAAACAAAATAACAATAAATGGTGTTTCAAAAAAAATAAATGGAAAAGCTTTTGTAAAAAATGATATATATTATTTACCAATTTCAGAAATGGAAGATGTTTATAATATTAAAGTAATGAAAGCAGATAATAAAATTATAATAGAATCTTTAGATAAAAAATTAACAACAGGTGTTGCTAGTAAAAATCTTAAAATTAAAAGTAAAACAACAATGTTTTCAAGAACTGTTGAAAAGGTATCAAAAGATGAAAATGTTGTAATTGCTGAAACTGAAGAAAGTTCTCTAAAACAGGGCTGGATAAAAGTACGTACTCAAAATGGAAATTTAGGATATGTTGAAGAAAAAGAAATAAAAGATAAAAAGGTAGAAAGAGAACAATTAGTTTTAGAAAAACAAATTGAAGGAAAAATAAGTTTAGCATGGGATTATTTTTCAGAATTTGGAAAAGCACCTGATAATACAGATGTAAAATATGATGGAGTAAATGTTGTATCACCTTCATTTTTATATTTAAAATTAAAAGATACTAAACAAGAAAAACCAAGTACAATTGATTTAGCATCACAAGCTAGAGTTATTGATAATATTGGAGAAGAAGGAGAGGCATATATAAATTGGGCTCATAGTAATAATTACAAAGTTTGGGCAAAATTTTCAAATGAAACATTAACAACAACAATAGATGAATTTTCATATATTATTAATGATTACAAATTACGTGAAATTATGATAAAAGATATTTTGAATTATGTAGATAAATTTGGATTAGATGGAATTAATTTAGATTTTGAATATATGTATCAAAATGATAAAGATGCATTTTCAAAATTTGTAATAGAATTAGCACCTCAATTACGTGCAAAAGGAAAATGTTTATCTGTTGATGTTACAGCACCAAATGGAGGAGAAAATTGGTCATTATGTTATGATAGAAATACATTAGGAGAAGTTACTGATTATATAGTTTTTATGGGATATGACCAATATGGTACAACTACAATAGGAACAACATCAGGATATAATTGGGTTGAAAATAGTTTAAATAGTATGTTTAAATATGATGAAGTACATTCTGATAAAATTATTTTGGGATTACCTTTTTATACTAAATTATGGCAAACAAAAGGAGATAAAACTATAAAAGGTACAGTTGTTCCAATGAAAAATATACAAAATTCAATTCCACAAAATGCATCAAAAGAATGGAAAGAAGATTTAAAACAATATTATATTCAATATGAACAAGGTGAATATGTTTATAAAATGTGGATTGAAGATAACGAATCTTTTAAAGAAAAACTAGAATTAGTTAATAAATATAATTTAGCTGGTGCAGGTTATTGGAGAAAAGGTTTTGAAGATGATGGAATTTGGAGTATAATTAAAGAAAGTTTAAATTTATAAGAATAAATAAAAATCACTAACATAAAATTTTAAAAAATATTTATGTTGGTGATTTTATGATTTATAAAGATAAAGTTGGATTTATTAGATTTGATAATAGAAAATATGAAAATTTTATGGGTAAATTTTTCAGGTTTATAAGAAAAATTTGTGTTAAAGTTGAAGTTGAAAATACAGAAAAAGGTTTAATATTTTTAATTCCTAAATATGAAAAATATACAGACTTTTTTATGAAAAAGATTCAAAAACAAATAAAAAAACAAATTGATAAAAATAAAATTAGTGAATTAATTGTGGATAAATGTGTTGGAATTGTCCCAAAAAAGAGAACTAATCAAATTTTAAAAAATTCAATATTTAAAATTATTGAATATATTTTTAGAAAAAATGGAGAAAATACAAATTTAGAAAACATATATGTTTTAGTTAATAAATATAATAAGCAAAATATATATGTAATAAAAAAGCTTGTAGAAATGTTTAAAACAGTTAATATTATTACTCAAGATATAAAACATTATCAAATATTAGAAAAAAAGTTTTTTGAACAAGGAATTTTGATAACAATATCGAATAATAAAAGAAAAGGCATACGAAATGCCAAATATATTATAAATATTGATTTTGACAAAAATGAAATTATAGAGTATAATATATATTCTGAGTCAATAATTTTAAATATTTCAGGACAATTTATTAATATAGAAAAAGGATTTAATGGAATTTTAATTAATGATTTTGAAATTCAAATTAATGAAGATAATGAAGAATTTATTAATGAATTTTATGGTAATATTGATAAAAAACAATATTTAGAAAATGAATTAAAAATGTTTCAAATTAATACTGAATATATTGATGAATTTTATAAAATGTATAATGCTAAAATAACCTATTTAATAGGTGTAAGAGGCAGATTACAAGACAGTGAATTTTGCCATTAAATCTGTGTGAATTTTTAATGAATACTATTGACAAAAATGTAAAACTGATTTAATATATTTAAGTACTAAAAACAAACGAAACAATAACATAGGGAGGTTATAACAAATGGGAGAAAAAGAAGTTATCTTAACACAAGAAGGTTTTGAAAACTTAGAAAAAGAATTAGAATATTTAAAAACAGAAAAAAGAGCTGAAATAGCTGAAAGAATAAAAGTTGCTTTAGGATTTGGTGATTTATCAGAAAATTCAGAATATGATGAAGCTAAAAGTGCACAAGCAGCAAATGAAGATAAAATAGCTGAATTAGAAAATAAAATAAGATATGCCAAAATTATAGATGACTCTGAAATAGATACAAAAACAGTACAAGTAGGAAATACTGTTAAATTATGGGATGAAGAATTTGATGAAGAAGTTGTATATACAATAGTTGGATCAACAGAAGCTGATTTATTACAAAACAGAATATCAAATGAATCTCCAATAGGTAGTGCATTATTAGGTTCTAAGAAAAATCAAATTGTTGAGGTTCAAGTACCAGCAGGAATTGCAAGATATAAAATATTATCTATTACAAAATAAAATTTTATATATTATAAACAAGGAGAAAATTCTTATGACACCACATATTAGTTCAAAAAAAGAAGATATAGCTAAAATTGTGCTATGTCCAGGAGACCCTTTAAGGGCTAAATATATTGCAGAAAATTTTTTGGAAAATGCAAGAGAAGTTAATTCAGTTAGAAATATGCTTGCATATACAGGAAATTATAAAGGTAAAGAAATAACAGTATTTGCTTCAGGTATGGGAATGCCAAGTATGGGAATTTACTGTTATGAATTATTTAAATTTTATGATGTTGAAACTATAATAAGAATAGGTTCTTGTGGAGCTTATGATGAAAGTTTAAATATTTTTGATACTATATTAGTTGAAAAAAGTTATACTGAAGGAAATTTTGCAAAAGCTTTAAATAATGCAGATTGTCATTTAATTGAAGCAGATAAAAATGTAAATGACTTAATTAAAAAAACAGCTGATGAAAATAATATTAAATGTATATCAGCTAATGTTTTATGTAGTGAATGTTTTGATTATTATATTGAAGATATCAATATTTTATTAAAACGTTTACCAAAAGATTTAAAAATTTCAGCCGCTGAAATGGAATCATTTGCATTATTTTATACAGCCAAATATTTAAATAAAAAAGCTGCATGTTTACTTACTGTTGTAGATTCACATTATAAAAAACAAGAAATTTCAGCTGAAGAAAGAGAAAAATCTTTGAATGATATGATTACTGTGGCTTTAGAAAGTGCTTTAAAATTATAAATGTGATTAAAATTTAATAAAATAAAAAAATAATAGTCATTAAAATGGCTATTATTTTTTTAGTAATTAAATAATGATTTTATTTAAAATAATAAGTGCAGTTGAAAATTGTCGAAAACTTTTTCGGTATTCGACAAAACTTCCTATTTTTCGCTCTTGGAAAACATTGAAAAATCAACTATAATTAAATATAGTTTTTCACAAAAGGAGGTTTGTATTTTGGAAAGTCAATTCTTAAAAGAGGACAAGTTATTATTAATAAAAATCACAGAGGAGATTGATCATCATAGTACAGAAAAAATAAGGAGGATGGCAGATAATGAAATTACGAGATATATGCCTAGAAAAGTTTTATTTGATTTTGATAAGGTGTCTTTTATGGATAGTGCAGGAATCGGAATGATAATAGGTAGATATAAAACAGCAAATATGCTAGGTGGAAAGGTAGAAATGACAAATGTTAAACCAAGTATCAAAAAAATATTTGAAATGAGTGGGGTATTAAAAATTATTCCAGTTGTGAAAAGTGCATAAATTTATAAATAAGGTTATAGGTATACCTATAAAAAAACCTAAATATATTATACAAAGGAAGTCACAAATGAAAGGTTTATATGAAAATGAAATGAAATTAGAATTTTTGAGTAAATCAAATAATGAAGCATTTGCTCGTATTGCAGTTGCAGCTTTTGCAGCTCAACTTGATCCTACAATAGAGGAATTGGCAGATATAAAAACTGCTGTATCAGAAGCAGTTACAAATTCTATAATTCATGGTTATGAAAATATGGAAGGATTAATAAAAATAATAGCAAAAATTTTTGCTAATACTATAGAAATCGAAATATCAGATTCAGGAAAAGGAATTGAAAATGTTGAAATAGCAAGAAAACCTTTATATACATCAAAACCTAATCTAGAAAGATCTGGAATGGGATTTACAATTATGGAAAGTTTTATGGATGAAGTACATATTGAATCTGTTCTTGGGATTGGAACAAAAGTAACAATGAAAAAAATTATTGAAAAAGATTCAAATATAAATGGAGATAAAAGCAAAGAAGAATTAGTGGTTTAAACATAAGATTTGAAAAAATACATAAGACAGAAAGGAAGGCTTAAAATTAATAATATGTACGAAAACAATGTTGAAAATATTATTAAAGCCAAAGAAGGAAATCAAGAAGCAATGACAAAATTAATTGAAAATAATTCAGGTTTGATTTGGAGTATTGTTAGAAGATTTAAAGATAGAGGATATGAATTAGAAGATTTATATCAAATAGGTTCTTTAGGCTTTATTAAATCTATTAGAAGATTTGATACAAATTTTGAAGTACAATTATCAACATATGCAGTACCATATATATTAGGAGAAATAAAAAGATTTATAAGAGATGATGGGCCAATAAAAGTAAGTAGAAGTACAAAAGAATTATGTGTGAAAATAAGAGAAATACAAAAAGAATATTTAAATAAAAAAGGTGTTGAAATTAAATTAGATGAAATCTCAAAAATATTAAAAATATCAAAAGAAGAAATTGCAGTTGCTTTAGATTCAATGAATTGTGTTGATTCAATTTATGATGTTAATTATAAAGATGAAAATGAAGGAAATATTTTAGATAAAATACCAGCTAATGTTGATAATGAAAAAAATCTGGTTGATAAAATTGTATTAAAAGATGCAATTAATAAATTAAATGAAAGAGATAAAAAGATTATTTTATTAAGATATTTTAGAGGAAACACACAATGCCAGGTAGCTAAAACACTTGGAATTAGTCAAGTACAAGTTTCAAGGATAGAAAAAAAGGTACTTTCAGATATGAAAAAAATGTTAACTGCATAAAACCAATATTTTATTGAAATTATTATAAAAAGCATTAATAAAAAATAGGAGCAAAGTGAAATATGAAAAAAATAGTTTTGTATGTACTAATTTTGATATTAATTACATTTATAATTCCATTTGTTTTTACAAAATCAACAAATGGAAAGGCTATAAATGCTGAAAATCTAAATAGTATTAATCAACAAAAGAATGGTGGAAATGAAAATAATATACAAAACAATAATCAAAATTTACGGAAATGAAATAACACAAAATTATGAAATAAATACAGATTTATATGATTATAAAAATTACAGTACAATTAAATTATTACATTCAAAAACAAATACAATTGAAGAATTACCATTAGATGAATATTTATATGGAGTCGTTTCAGCTGAAATGCCTGTAGATTTTGATATTGAAGCCTTAAAGGCACAAGCTGTGGTTGCAAGGACATATACTCTTTATAAAATAATGCAAAATCAATCAAAACATGGAGAGGCATATATTTGTGATAATTCTGCATGCTGTCAAGCTTGGATTACAAAAGAAGATAGATTTGCCAGATGGGATGAAGATAAAAGAGAATCAAACTGGAAAAAAATAATGTATGCAGTAACTGAAACAAAAGGAAAAATAATTACATATGAAGGTAAACCAATAAATGCATTTTTTCACTCAAATAGTGGAGGAGCAACTGAAGCTCCTGTTAATGTATGGGGAGGAGGTACAGGATATCCATATTTACAATCTGTGCAAACATCAGGTGAAGATGCATATTCACAATATAGTTCAGAAATTGAAATATCTAAAGATGATTTTATATCTAAAATGAAGGAAAAATATTCTGATTTTATTATAGATTTTAATAATACAGAATGTATCAAAATTATAGAATATACTGATGGTGGTAGAATTAAAACAATTAAAATTGGAAATCATAATTTATCTGGTGTAGAAGTAAGAACAATATTTGGACTTAGATCAGCTAATTTTGAAATTGAAATTACAGAGCAACAAATTAAATTTAATGTAAAAGGATATGGTCATGGTGTAGGAATGAGTCAAACAGGTGCAGATAGTTTGGCTAAACAAGGATATAGTTGTGATGATATTATTAAACATTTTTATGTTGGGGTTGATGTTATTAATTATTAAATATTTTATTAATAAGTGAGATTATAATTAAATGTATATTTTTTCTTATACTGGAAATAATGTAACTAAAGAAAATTAAGGAGGAATACGTATGGCAAAGACTTTAAGAGAACAGAAAATAAATCAAATTATTTATATTTCATTAGGAGGAGCAATTGCTATTATAATTCTGTTTATAATTTTATTTAATGCTTTTAGTGGAAAAGATAAATCAGATAATAATGTTCAGATTGCACAAAATGGTAATGAACAAAATTCAAGTGAACAAGCAAATTCATCAATAGGAAAAACTGTTGAAGAATCAAAACAATCTGGTGAAAATAATGATGAATCTGTTAAAGTACAGGTTTCAAAAGAAAATGACAATTCTCAATATAGTGAAGAATTAAAAGAAGAAAATAATATATCAAATAAAGAAAATAGTGATACTAATAAAACATCAGAATCAACACAAACAGCTAATAATATTCAAAATTCTGAAGATATAAAAAATTCAACAAATGAATTAAATTCTGCAGATGAAGAAGATATTGAAACAAGTAATGTAATTGAGGAAGAAAAAGATCCTACTTTTAGTATGCCTGTTAAAGGTGAAATAGCAAAACATTTTGGTAAAGATAAATTAATATATTCAGATACTTTAAAAGAATGGACTACACATTTAGGAATAGATATTAAAGCTGATAAAACAACAGTTGTAAAAGCCAGTGCTGATGGAACAGTTAAATCTATAAAAAATGATCCAAGATATGGTTTAACAATTGTTGTAGAACATACAAAAGGTTTTGTTTCAGTATATTCAAATTTGTTAACTGCTGAATTTGTTGTTGAAGGTGAAAGTGTTAAGGCTGGTCAAACTTTAGGAACAGTTGGAAATACTGCTACTTTTGAAATTTTAGATGATTCACATTTACATTTTGAAATTTTAAAAGATGGAAATGCTGTTGATCCTGAAATGTATTTGAAATAGATGAGTGTCGCTTTTGCGGCATTTTTTTTTGTATGTGAAATTTATTGTGGATTTTTTATAAAATGTATATGAAAATATGTTTTGTTATGATATATTTGTTGTGAAAAAAATGGAATACGTAAAATATAGAATTATGTAGCATATTTTAGGCTACTCTGAAAACAGTATTTTTAGGAGTAATATTTGGAGAGGTGGAGTGTGATAAATAGTGGCAGATGTTAAATGGACAAATGAACAAAACTTGGCAATAAATGAAAAAGGTAGTAATATTTTAGTTGCAGCAGCAGCACGGAAGTGGAAAAACTGCTGTTTTAGTTGAAAGAATTATTAATAAAGTTATTAATGATAAAGTTGATATAGATAAAATTTTGATAGTGACTTTTACAAGTGCAGCAGCAAGTGAAATGAGGGAAAGAATATTAGAGGCAATTTATAAAAAAATCGAAGAAGACCCATCAAATACAAATTTACAAAAACAGATTATTTTGCTTAATAAATCTAATATTAGTACAATTCATTCATTTTGTTTAGATGTTATAAGAAATAATTTTTATGAAATAGATACTTCAGCTAATTTTAGAGTTGCAGATTCAGCTGAAATAGAATTATTAAAACAAGAAATTATAGATGATTTATTTGAAGAAAAATATTTAGAAGAAGATAAATTTTTTGAAAAATTATTAAATACATATACAACATATAGAGGTGATGAAACTCTTAGAGAATTGGTTTTAAATATATATAAATTTATTCAAAGTAGCCCATTTCCTGAAAAATGGTTAAATGAACAAGTTGAAAAATTTAATTTAAAGGATAAATTAGAAAATGATTTTTCAGAAACTGTGTGGGGGCAAATATTATTAGCTAATTTTAAGGAAGAATTAATTGATTCAATTTTAAGATTAAAACAGGTTGAGAAAAATCTAGGAAGATTTGAAGAACTAGAAAAATTTCAAATGGTTATTAATAATGATATTGAGAATTTAGAAAAGATTTATAATAGTGCAGATTTGTGGGAAGATGCTTATAATAATGCATTAAATTTATCATGGGGAAAATGGCCTACTTCTTCAAAAATAACTTTGGAATTAAAAGATGAAACAAAAAAAATAAGAGATGGTGTTAAGAAAAAAGTAGGTTCAACAATTGAAAAATACTTAATATATAATTCTAAACAAGCTAATACAGATATTTATGATATGTATGATGTTTTATTTTCATTAAAACAATTGGTACTTGAATTTACAACAAAATTTGCAGCAAGAAAAAAAGAAAAAAATATTGTTGATTTTAATGATATTGAACATTTTGCATTAAATATTTTGCTAAAAACAGATGAAAATGGACAAATTTTTGAAACAGATGTTGCTAAAAAATATAAAGAAAAATTTGAAGAAATTGCAATTGATGAATATCAAGATAGTAACTTAGTTCAAGAATATATTCTAAAAAGTGTGTCAAGAGGAAATAACATATTTATGGTTGGTGATGTTAAACAAAGTATTTACAAGTTTAGACAAGCAAGACCAGAACTTTTTCTAGAAAAATATGCTACATATAAGTTAAAAGGTGAGCAAATAACAAAAGGAATGAAAATCCAGTTATTTAAAAACTTCAGAAGTAGAAAAAATGTACTTGATGTTACAAATTTAATATTTGAAAATATTATGAGTAATAAATTAGGAGATATTTGCTATGATGAAAATGAGTTTTTGAATTATGGTGCAAATTATCCTGAATATGAAGAAGCAAAAGAGTTTTTAAGTTGCAATTATGACAAAAAAATTGATATAGAAGAAACAAAATTTAGTGATAAAAATAAAAAAGAAATGAATTTTGCTGGAAAAGCTGAATTAGATATAATAGATTTGAAACAACCAGAACCAGATATTTATAAAGATAATTCTAGAGAATCAGACGAATCAGAAAATTTAAAAAATGTAAATGATTTGAAAGAATTAGGAAATTTAAAAGAGCTAAAAAATATAGAAGATTTAAAAGATTCAAAAAAATCCAAAGATTTAAAACAAATGCAAAATGAAAATGCTGATGAATCTGATGAACAATCTGAAAATAATGAAAGAATTGAAGATGTTGTACTTGAAGCAAAATATGTTGCAAAAAGAATAAAAGAACTGATAGATAGTAATTATATGGTTTATGACAGAAAAAAAGGATATAGAAAAATTGCATATAAAGATATAGTTGTTTTATTACGTTCAACAAAAATTCCAGCACCAATATTTGAAAATGAAATAACAAGTTTAAATATGCCAGTATTTAGTGATGTTTCATCTGAATATTTAGAATCAATGGAAATACAAACAATAATGAGTTTATTAAAAGTCATAGATAATCCTATGCAAGATATTCCACTTGTAACTGTTTTAAGGTCTAATATAGGTGGGTTTACAGATAATGAATTAGTTGAAATAAGGGGCAATAACTGTAATATTTCTTTTTATGAATCACTGAAAAATAAATATGAAGAATTAAAAAATGATTCAGATATAAATTCAGTAGAATCTGTTGAGAAAAATAAAGAACAAAATAATTTAAAAGATAAAGATAAAAATAAAAATGAAGATGAAAATAAAAACGAAGATATAGAAAATATAAATGAAAATAAAATAGATAATGACATGGTTACAAAAAATACTGACTTAAAAAACAAAATAAAAATATTTTTAAATAGTTTAAAAAAATGGCAAAAAGAAGAAAAATATATGACTCTTGATGAATTAATCTGGCAAATATATAGTGACACAAATTTTTATAATTATGTAACATTATTATCAAATGGTGGATTAAGACAAGCTAATTTGAAAATGCTTTTTGAAAGAGCAAAACAATATGAATCAGCAAGTTTTAAAGGATTATTTAATTTTATCAATTTTATAGATAAATTACATTCAAATAGTGGTGATTTATCATCAGCAAAATTGATAGGAGAAAATGAAAATGTTGTAAGAATTATGAGTATTCATAAAAGTAAGGGATTAGAGTTCCCTGTAGTATTTTTATCATGTACAGGAAAACAATTTAATTTACAAGATTTAAATGATAATATAATTTTACATCAAGATTTAGGATTTGGTCCTAAGTATATGAATCCTGAAAAGAAAATTGAATATACAACACTTGCAAAAGAGGCTATTAGATTACAATCAAAAGTTGAAACAATGTCTGAGGAAATGAGAGTGTTATATGTTGGTCTAACAAGAGCAAAAGAAAAATTAATAATAACAGGTATTTGCAAAGATGCTGATAAAACCTTAAAAGACAAAGAAGAAATGGTACAGATGTATAAATCTGATGATAAACAGATTAATCCTGTATTATTAAAAAAATACAAATCATATTTAGATTGGATTGAATTAGTATATTTTAATAATCGCGAAAATATTGATGATTTCATAAATGTAAATATTATTAAAAAATATGATTTATTAAAACAATTAAATCAAGATAATGTAATTGATGAAAATGAAAATATAGTAACTAGATTAAATGACAGAGCAAGCAAAATTGGAAAATCAGATAAAAAAGAATTGGAAAAAATATTAAAATGGAAATATATGTATATTGATTCATCTGTAATTCCAACAAAAACATCTGTTACTAAGCTTAAAGAAGCGGAAAATGAACAAATTGTACCTGTTCAAGAAATTTTAGAAAATCTTTCAAAAGAATCATCAAAATTTGAATTAACAAGACCTCAATTTTTAAATGAAGATGTTAAAATAACAAATGCACAAAAAGGTACTTTGATGCATATGTGTTTTCAAAAATTAGATGAAAAAAAGGTATATACAAAACAAATGTTAAAGGAAATGATTGATGATTTTGTAAATAAAAATATAATTACAGAATTAGAAAGAGATTCAATTAATTTGTATAAATTGTATTCATATACTCAATCAGTATTATTTAAACAATTGTCTAAAGCTAAAAAGGTGTATAAAGAACAACCTTTTTATATAAATATTACTTCAGATGAAATTTATGGTAATGGTACTAAAGATAATATTTTGGTTCAAGGTATTATAGATTTGTATTATATAAATGAAAATGATGAGGTTGTATTAGTTGATTATAAGACTGATTATGTTGAAAATGGTAAAGAAAATGATCTTGTTAAAAAATATGAGAAACAGCTTGAAATATATAAAAGAGCTTTAGAAGAGGCTTTAGAAAAAAAAGTTGATAAGATTTTTATTTATTCTGTTTATTTGGAAAAATTGGTTGAAATAAATTAAGTTTTTCTTAAAAACAATTAAATAAATTAATTAATATCAATAAAAATAAAAATGAATGATAGTTCAATTTTTATTTTTATTGATATTATAAATCTATTACTAATTATGAAAACAGTGTAGCTATAATTCCGATTAGAACAGATGAACAAATTCCAAAAACTAATACAGGACCTGCAACTGTAAACATTTTTCCTCCAACACCCATAACATATCCTTCAGATTTATATTCTATAGCAGGAGATACAATGGAATTTGCAAATCCTGTGATTGGAATTAATGAACCTGCTCCAGCAAATTTCCCAATTTTATTAAATATATTTAATCCAGTAAGAATTGCTGCAACTCCAATCAAAACAATGGAAACTACTGTTGAAGCAGATGTTTGATCTAACCCTTTATACATGGAAAAATCCATTATAATTTGTCCAATTGAACAAATTAATCCACCTACCCAAAATGCATTAAAACAGTTTTTGAGAATAGGAGAGTTAGGGGATTTTTTATCAACATAATCACTGTATTCTTGTTTTGTTTCAATAGGTTTCATAATTTAATCAGTCCTTTCTTTCTAAATCAATGATAAAAGAAATATCCAAATCTACAAAATATTTGGAAATTTTATTTCCACTAATTTTAGCATATTGATTTAAAATTTTAACATTAGATAAATAATCTATACTTTTAGATGCCTCAGTAATAGCAGTTGTTACAGCATCTTTCCATGAGTTTTCAGAAGAACCTGTAATAAATAAATGTTTTTCAATATCCATAATTAATCATCCTTTAATAAGTATTTAGGTTTTTATTAGGATCCCTATAAACCTTAAATATAAAATCATCTAAAATTATTATAACTTTTTTTACGAATTTTATACAAAAAAATTAAATTTTATGTTATTATAAAAACATGTCAAAAAAGCATGTCAAAAAACATGGAAAAAAATAGAAAAGAGAGGTAAAAAAATGAAAGATAAAATAGTGTTTACAGTAGTATTAATATTATCAATTATATATATTGTAATAGGTAATAAAATTGCAATGAAAAATAATAGTATTTTAGATCAAGTATCAAAACTTGATTATCCAAAAGGAGAAGTAACAAGAATTATTGAAAGAAAAGAAACTCCAATATATGTAGATGGTCTAGAAGATCAATATAATACAGATATTACATTTGAAGCTCAAGTAACATCAGGAGAACATAAAGATGAGTTAGTAATCGCAACTCAAAATATTTCAACTTATATTTCAGGAACAATAAAAGAAGTTGGGGTAAATGACAAAGTTTTATTATATAATACACAAACACCAGAAGGACAATCTATATGGTATTTTGTCGAATATTCTAGAACAGATGCATTAATAGTATTAGCATTAGTATTTTTAGGATTAATATTATTATTTGGAAAAACAAAAGGTGTAAAAACAATGATTTCACTTGTGTTTACAGTGTTATCAATATTTATAGTATATATTCCAGCAATATTAGGTGGTCAAAATATTTATGCATGGACAATTGTGACATGTACATTTATAACAATAAGTACAGTAATTTTAGTATATGGATGTAGTAGAAAAACATGTGTAACAGCATTAGGATGTATGGGTGGAGTTTTAGTAGCAGGTATTTTAACTTTGATAATGAATGGATTATTAAATTTAACAGGATTTGTGGATGAAAATGCAATTTATTTACAACAATTGAATTCAAAAATAGATTTAAAGGCAATCATTTTTGGAGGAATATTAGTTGGTGCAGTTGGAGCTATAATGGATGTTTCAATAGATATTGCATCTTCACTTAATGAGGTTGCAAGTAAAATGGAAAGACCACATTTCAAAGATATTGTAAAATCAGGATTTAATATTGGTAAAGATATCATGGGAACAATGACAAACACACTTATTTTAGCGTATATAGGAAGTTCTTTGTCAACTGTATTATTATTAACAGCAAGTAGTCATTCAATTGCATATTTATTTAATTTAGAAATGATTACAGTAGAAATTTTACAAGCATTAGCAGGAAGTATAGGAATTTTAACAACAATCCCATTAACTTCAGTTATTGCAGCTACTTTGTATAGTTATGCAGATAATAGTAAAAATGTTTATAAATATAAAGGTGGAGCTCAAAAAAAATTAGTAACACAAAAAATAGATAGTACTAATGATAATGATGATTTAGCTTTAACATCAGAAAATAGAACAAGTTTAACATCAACATCATCTAAAAGAACGAAATCAAAACATTAGAAAAGTAATGTAAAACGAATGGAGGAAAAGTATGTACGCATACATAAAAGGAACTTTAGAAATAAAAACAGCAGAATATGTTGTTGTAGAAACAGCAGGAATTGGATATAAAATTTTTATGTCAGAAACTGCAATAGATAAATTAGGTAATATTGGAACACAGGTAAAAATTCATACATATTTAAGAGTAAGAGAAGATGCTATGAGCTTATATGGATTTAATACAAATGAAGAATTACGTATGTTTGAATTATTATTATCAGTAAGTGGTGTAGGAGCAAAATCTGCAATAGTAATTTTATCAAATATAACACCATCAAGTTTTGCTTTAGCAGTAATTACAGATGATGTTGGAAAATTAAAAAAATTACCAGGAATAGGTCCAAAAACAGCACAAAGAATTATATTAGAATTAAAAGATAAATTAAAAGCTGTTGAAGATACTGATAAAGGTGAATTAGAAGAAATTCTATCAAAACAAGAATCAGATGGACAAAAAATAGCAGAAGCAATGTCAGCACTACAAGTTCTTGGATATACCAGAAAAGAAATTGAAAATGTTTTTGAACAATTTGATAAATCAGAATTAAGTGTAGAAGATATTATAAAAAAAGGTCTTTTGTATTTATCAAAATAATATAATTGGGACGTTTCTATATTGTGCAAAATGTGTACAATTAATAAACGTCCATTTATATTAAATCAATAATATTCAAAAATATACAGATATAATAAAGAGAGGAGAAAAACAACATGATAAATATGAATGAACCACTAGCATATAGAATGAAACCAGAAACTTTAGATGACTATGTTGGTCAAGAACATATTTTAGCAAAAGATAAGATATTATACAGAACAATAAAAGCAGATAGATTATCAAGTATCATATTATGGGGACCTCCTGGATGTGGTAAAACTTCATTGGCAAAAGTAATAAGTAATACAACTAAATATAAGTTTAAAAAAATAAATGCAGTTTCAGCAGGTGTATCTGATATAAAATCAGCAATAGAAGAAGCTCAAAATATAATGTTAAATCCAAGTGGAAAATGTATTTTATTTATTGATGAGATTCATAGATTTAATAAACTTCAACAAGATGCTTTATTACCATATGTTGAAAATGGAACTGTGATTTTAATAGGTGCAACAACTGAAAATCCATATTTTGAAGTTAATAAAGCTTTAATTTCTCGTTCAATGGTTTTTAAATTACAACCATTAACAACACAAGATATATTCAAAGTTCTAAAAAAATCTCTTACAGACAAAAGAGGTTTAGGTGATTATAATATCAGAATTGAAGATGAAACTTTAATGAAAATTGCTGAATGTGCTAATGGTGATGTTAGAACAGGTTTAAATGGTTTAGAAGTAGCGGTTTTGACAACAGAAATGGATTCAGATGGATTTATAACAATAACAAATGAAATTGCAAAAGATAGTGTTCAAAATCGTAAAGCAATTTTTGATAAAAATGGGGATAGCCATTATGATAATATAAGTGCATTTATAAAATCAATGCGTGGAAGTGATCCTGATGCTACTTTATTTTATTTGGCAAGAGCTTTAAATGGTGGTGAAGATCCAATGTTTTTAGCAAGAAGAATTGTTATTTCTGCAGCAGAAGATGTTGGAATGGCAAATCCAAATGCATTAGTTATCGCAAATTCTGCAATGCAGGCAGTTCATATGGTTGGAATGCCTGAAGCAAGAATTATTTTGGCTGAAGCTGCTGTTTATAATGCTAAATCTCCAAAATCTAATGCATCATATTTGGGAATAAATAAGGCTTTAGAAGATGTTGCAAATCAAGATACTGGAGAAATTCCTATGCATATTAGAAATGCTCCTGCTGATGGAATGGAAAAAGATGGGTATGGTGTTGGATATAAGTATCCTCATGATTTTCCTGGTCATTGGGTAGAACAACAGTATTTGCCTGATAAGATGTTGGAAACTAGGTATTATGTGGAAGATGAAACTGCAGCTAAAATTATTTAAGGATTAAGATAAAAAGTAAGTAAGCTCAAAAAAACATTCCAATTGAATGTTTTCACTAGTCGAAAACGTATGAAACCGTAGGTCTAAAAACTTGACTATCAGATTTTTTTGTAAAACCCATAAAAGTTCCTCTTTCTGCCAAACTAAAACAAAAGAATTTTCAAAAAATGCTTTAAATATTGATTAAAATGTATTATTATTAATAAAAGCATATAAGTATATTAATTTTGTTTTGTTTGAGCGCTAACATTTTAACATATTTTATATGCTTTTTCTATATTTAAAAGCAAAATAATTTACATAAATTGACTTTTCGGCAGAAATTTGGTACAATTAAAGTATCATAAAGTTATAACGCTACTTAAACTTTAGAAAATAATGTTAAAAACAATTTTCTGGAGGGGTAGCGTAACCTCCAGAGCATATTACTTAGGAGGTAATATTATGATCGGATTCGGAAAATACACAAAAAAAGCAGAAGCTACAACAATTACATCCCTCACTGACAATCGTATGGTGAAAATCGACCCGCAGGAGTCTGGTTTCTTTGATACAGTTCTGAACTTCAAATCAACAAACAAAGAGATTAATAGGTTTATCGAAGCTGTTGAGGAAGTAAAAGAAGCTTCGCTTGAAGCTTTCTACAGAGTCAAATATGACCCATCTGAGATAGGTGACCATATGATTGCCTTCCAAAATGGGAAGAAACCAGCTGTAGGACATTCTTATAATTGGTGGGTTGAAACAGCATCAAAGATGTCTCCAGTTGAAGGTAGACAGTGGCACATTGCAACTGAGTATCAGTACTATGCTTTCTTAGTATGGCTGATTAATCAGTTAGTAAAGATTGGCAAATCTGTCGAAGAGGCACTGCATCAGGTGGTGCTTGACTCGAAAGAGTTGGGACATTACTATGATTCTCCAAATTCAACAAAAGGTGAAGTTTTAGAGTTTACAGGATCAAGATGTGTTTGTGGTCTTTATGACTTGGCAAATACTTTTAAAATTTTGCAATGCTCAAATTCGGAAGCCGGAGGCTTTTGGCTTTGTGGTGGCGATTGCAATGATGATAGCAACTACTATCCGCTTGCCAACCTCTACCATATCACTTTTGCAGATTATGTCAACAATCATAGTGTGGGTGTGCTTGTGCTTTAAGTAGCACTGCCCACTGAAAAAGAATCCAAAAAAGAGTATGGGACTTGCTGTGCAGGTCCTATATTCATGTATGTAGAGAGGAAGAAAAATGGAAACAAATAATCAATTAGTAATAATAAGAAAAATAGAAAATATATTGAATATATGCTTACAATTTTAATAAAATCACCAAGAACGGAAAAATTTAGTATCGGTACTGAAATAAAAACAAGTATGTATGACATGTTAAAAAATATATTGTTTGGAACAAAAATAGAAAAAAAGAAGAGATTAGAATATTATAATATTGTCGACAGTAATATTTATTATCAAAGAATTTGTATAAGAATTATGTATAAAAGCACATAAAATGGCTAGAAGAGGTAAGCTCAAAAAAACAGAAGTTATTATTTTTGAACTTAATTTAGAGAGTGAATTACTAGAATTGGTTGAACAAATTAAACATGGAAAATATAAAACAGGAAATTACAGAACTTTTAAGGTATATGAACCAAAGGAAAGAAATATTCAAGCTTTACCATATAGAGATAGAGTAGTTTGTTCCTTCTTAAATGCAAATTTTTTTATCTTACAATTTATATGAATTATGTAACTAATTTTAAACAAAAATTAGTTATATTTTTTGAATTTACAATAAATATTAGTTAAATTTGATTGATGAAATAAGAAAAAATATCTATAAATGAAGAAAAATCATAAAAAACGCTTGACTTTTCACTAAAAATAGTGTAAAGTAAAATAGCATTACGAAACGAAAGGATAAAAACATGGAAAAAAACGTAGAAATAAGTGTTCTTTGCCAAATATATGGAAAGACATTAACTGAAAAACAATACGAAATTATAAATGACTATTATAATAATGATTTATCTCTTTCAGAAATAGCAGAAAATAATGGGATAACTAGACAAGCAGTCAGGGATATCATTAAAAAGAGCGAAAACAAATTATATGAACTTGAAAAACAAATTTCGGCAATGAAAAAAATGATTAAAACACAAAATTCAATTGAAAAAATTGAAAAAGAAATTGCTGAAATAAAAAAAATATCCGAAGATAAAAAAATAGATAAAGCGATTGAGAACATCAGGAAACAAGTATATTTAATAAAAGAAAATTAAAATTTAATTATACCTGACACTAATTGTTCAAAACGGACAATTGGAACGTGTCCAAAATTGCAAAGAAGGAGGAATCCAAATGGCATTTGAAGGTTTGTCATCTAAACTACAAGATTTTACAAGAAAATTAAAAGGAAAATCAAGAATTACAGAATCAGATTTAAAAGAAATGTTAAGAGAAGTAAAACTTGCATTACTTGAAGCTGATGTTAATTATAAAATAGTAAAAGAATTCACAAGTTCAATTCAAGAAAAAGCCTTAGGTCAAGATGTTTTAAAATCACTAACACCAGGACAACAGGTTATCAAAATTGTAAAAGATGAATTAGTTGAATTACTTGGTGGAACAGATAGTAAAATTAATTTTACACCAAATCCACCAACAGTAATAATGTTAGTAGGTCTTCAAGGTTCTGGTAAAACAACAACAGCTGGAAAACTTGCAAATTTATTAAGAAAACAAGGCAAAAAACCTTTATTGGTTGCATGTGATGTTTATAGACCAGCTGCTATTAAACAATTACAAGTAGTAGGAAATCAATTAAACATTCCAGTTTATAGTAATGAATCAACAAAAGATGTTGTAAGAATTGCTAAAGAGGCATATAACACAGCAATAAGTAAATTAAATGATGTAATTATTCTAGATACAGCAGGTCGTTTACACATAGATGAAGAACTTATGCAAGAATTGAATAATTTAAAAGCAAGTGCAAAACCTCACGAGATTTTACTTGTAGTAGATTCAATGACAGGTCAAGATGCTGTAAATGTTGCAAAAACTTTTAATGAAAATGTTGGAATAGATGGTGTTGTACTTACAAAATTAGATGGTGATACACGTGGTGGTGCTGCATTATCAGTAAAAAAAGTTACAGGAAAACCAATTAAATTTGCAGCAACAGGTGAAAAATTAAGTGATATTGAAGAATTCCATCCAGATAGAATGGCATCAAGAATTTTAGGAATGGGTGATGTTCTTTCAATTATAGAAAAAGCTGAAGAAACATTTGATATTGAAGAAGCTGAAAAATTAGAAAAACAATTACGTAAAGGTGAATTTGATTTAAATGATTATTTAGCACAATTAAGACAAATTAAAAAAATGGGTTCATTTTCATCAATTTTAAAAATGATACCAGGATTAAGCAAAATTAAAGATTTAAAAGTTGATGATAAAGAATTTACAAGAATAGAAGCTATAATATGCTCTATGACAGAAAAAGAAAGACGTAATCCAAAAATTTTAAATGGAAGTAGACGTATTCGTATAGCAAATGGAAGTGGAACAACAGTACAACAAATCAATCAGTTTATGAAATCATTTGAGATGACCCAATCAATGATGAAAAAAATGAAAAATGAAAAAGGTATGAAAAACATGATGAAGCAAATGAAAGGTTTTATGCCTGAAGGGTTAGACAAAATGTAGATTCCAAAAAAAATATGTATAAAAAATTTATATATAACAAGCAAATGTTAAAATTAAAAAATTTTGATAAATAAAGAGATGTTAAGTAATAAAAACTTGCATTTCAATTATAAATTAAGTTATTAATTTTCAATATATATAGTATATTTGCAGGAGGTGAAAATAATGGTAAAAATTAGATTACAAAGACAAGGTGCTAAAAAAGCTCCATTTTATCATATAGTTGTTGCTGATTCAAGAAGCCCAAGAGATGGTAAAATCGTAGAAAAAATTGGTACTTATGATCCAATGACAAACCCAGCAACAATAGTTTTAGATAATGAAAAAGTTGCTACATGGATTAAAAATGGTGCAAAACCAACTGATACAGTTAAAGCTTTAATCGAAAAAGCTGCTAAATAATTATATTAATTTAAGTAGGATAAAATGAGAGAAGATTTTAAAATTGAAAAATTTATAAAAATCGAAGTACTTTAAACTTACCAAATTGGAGGTATAATTATGAAAGATGTATTAGAATTAATTATTGCTAGCTTAGTTAACAATAAAGAAGAAATATCAATTGAAGAAACTTCAAATGAGAAATCAATAGATTTCAAAGTTAAAGTTGCTGAAGGTGATATGGGAAAAGTTATTGGAAAACAAGGAAGAGTGGCAAAATCAATTAGAACTGTTATGAAATCAATTGCTGGAAAACAAGGCAAAAAAGTAAATGTTGAATTTGTAGAAGAATAAGGAGTATTTAAATGCAAGAATATTTTGAAATTGGTCAAATTGTAAATACATTTGGAATTAAAGGAGAAGTTAAAGTAAATCCTTTTACAGATGATATTGAACAATTTGAAAGATTGAAATCAATATTAGTAGAAAAAAATAAAAAATTATTAGAAGTTGAGATTGAAAATGTTAGATATCAGAAACATTTAGTAATTCTTAAATTAAAGAATATTGAAGATATGAATACTGCAGAAAAATACAAAGGATGTTACATAAAAATCCATAGAAAAGATGCACGAAAACTTCCAGATGGTACATATTTTATAGCTGATATTATAGGCTCAGAAGTTATTACAGATGATGGGCAAAAACTTGGAAAAGTAGATGATATCTATAATACAGGAAGTAATGATATTTATGTTGTAAAAGATGAACTAGGTAAACAAATTTTATTACCAGGAATTAAAGATGTAATTTTGGATATAGACATTGAAAAACAAGTAGTTACAGTTCATTTATTAGAAGGTTTAATATAAGATATGTAGAAAGGAATGTCGAAAATGAAATTTGATGTTTTAACACTTTTTCCAGAAATGTTTGAAACAATGAATAAAAGCATTATTGGAAGAGCAATTGAAAAAGATTTAATAAATATTAATTTAGTAAATATTAGAGATTTTTCAAAAGATAAACATAAAAATGTTGATGACACTCCATATGGTGGAGGGGCTGGAATGGTAATAAGACCAGATGTTGTGTATGATGCATATCAATCTGTGAAAACACCAGAAAGTAAAGTGATTTACATGTCTCCACAAGGAAAAGTATTAAACCAAAAAAAGGTTGTTGAATTAAGTAAAGAAAAGCATTTAATTCTTTTATGTGGACATTATGAAGGAATTGACCAAAGAGTATTAGATGAAATTGTAGATGAAGAAATTTCAATAGGTGATTATGTATTAACAGGTGGAGAATTACCAGCTATGGTGGTTATAGATTCTGTTAGTAGATATGTTGAAGGAGTTATTAGTAAAGAATCTACTAGTGAAGAATCTTTTTCAAATGGATTATTGGAATATCCTCAATATACAAGACCTGAAGTATTTAATGGTGTAAAAGTTCCAGATGTTTTGATTTCAGGACATCATGAAAATATCCGTAAATGGAGAGAAGGAAAATCTTTAGAATTTACTAAAATGAAAAGACCTGAACTATTAAATTAAAAAATAGTTAAAAATAAAAATGATTAATATAAATTAATCAAATAAGTTTTACAAAATTATTTGTAAATATTAATGAGGTTAAAAAATTAAACATTAAAAAAAATCGAGGGAGAAGGATACCCTTAATAACCCCAAAAGTCCTAAATAAAAAAATAAAAATAAGGAGGAGAATATCGATGGATATCATAAAATCTATTGAACACGAGCAAATGAAAAATAAAATTCCTGCCTTAAAAGTTGGAGATACTATTAGAGTTCACCAAAGAATTAAGGAAGGAAATAGAGAAAGAATCCAAGTATTCGAAGGAATAATAATTAAAAAACAAGGTGGAGGAGTAAATGCAACATTTACAGTAAGAAGAGTAGCTTATGGTGTTGGTGTTGAAAAAACATTTTTAGTTCATTCACCTATGATTGAAAAAGTAGAAGTAGTTAGAGTAGGTAAAGCTAGACGTGCTAAATTATATTATTTAAGAGATAGAGTTGGTAAATCTGCTAAAACTAAAGAAGATATTGGTGCTAGAATTGAAAACAAAGAAATCGTTATTAAAGAAGACATGGTTGAAGCACCAGTAGCTGAAGAAGCTGCAACAGAAGCTGTTGAAACACCAGCTGAATAATTTTTTATATACTAAAAAACAGGAGGTAAACTTCCTGTTTTTTTTAGATTTTGTAATTAAATATTTTGCAATTTAATGTTTTTGTAATTTAATGTTTTGCAATTTAATTTTTTTGTGATTTAATATTTTTTAATCCAATGTTTTAAAATTTAATGTTTTCGTAATTTAATATTTTGTAATTTAATGTTTTATAATTTAATATTTTACAATTCAATATTTTATAATTCATTATAAATGCTTTCTACTAATTTCAGCATATTTTTTAAGTTTATCATAAGCCAAATAATTAATACTTCCAGCAGGAAATCTTCCATTACTATCTTTTTTGCCAGCAGGAACACCAGTTAAAAGCTCAATACCTTCATCAATACTAGAAATAGCATAAATATGAAATTTCTTATTTTTAACAGCGTCTAAAACATTATCAGCTAAATTCAAATTCTTAACATTTTGAATTGGAATAATAACACCATGAGAACCATCCAAACCACGAGTTTCACATATTTGGAAAAATCCTTCAATCTTTTCATTAACACCACCAATAGGTTGAATTTCACCTTTTTGATTTACAGAACCAGTAACAGCTAAAGACTGATTAATTGGAACACCTGACAAACTAGATAAAATAGCATATAATTCAGTACTTGAAGCACTATCACCATCAACACCATTATATAATTGTTCAAAACAAATACTAGCAGTTAATGAAAGAGGAATATCTTGAGCAAATTTTTCACCTAAATATCCACTTAAAATATATACACCTTTAGAATGAGAAGAACCAGATAGCTCAACTTCACGTTCAATATTAATAATTCCAGATTTTCCAGTATAAGTATTAGCAGTAATTTTAGCAGGTTTACCAAAAGAATAATCACCAATACTCATAATAGTTAAACCATTAATCTGTCCAACTTTTGAACCAGATGTACTAATTAAAAGTGTATTATCTTTAATCATTTCCAAATAACGAGAATCATATTTTTTAATACGTTCAACACGTTCTTGTAAAGCTTTATCAATATATTCACCTGAAACAATTTTTGCTTTATTCATTTTAGCCCATGTAGAAGCTTCACCAATAACTTCAGCTAAATCATTAAAACGAGTAGATAATTTTTCTTGATCATTTGCAAGTCTAGAAGAAAATTGCATAACTTTTGCAACAGCAGTTCTATCAAGAGGTAAAAGCTCTTCTTGTTCACAATAACTATGAATAAATCTAGCAATTTGATTCATATTTTCTAAAGTATTATCAGAAGTATCTTCAAATTCAACCTTAACTTTAAATAATTTTCTGAAATCTTCATCTAAAGCAAGAAGTGTTTGATAAATTTGCTCATTTCCTATTAATATAACTTTCAAATCAAGAGGTATAGGTTCTGGTTTTAGAGAAATCATAACCATACTTGAACGTTGATCAGCAGTATTTTCTAAAATTAATTCTTTCATTCTTAAAGCCTTTTTTAAAGTTTCATAACAAATTCCATTTGCAACTAAATCTTTTGCTTGGAACATTATATATCCACCATTTGCTTTATGAAGTAAACCAGGTTTTAACATTGTATAATCTGTTTTTAATGAACCATAATAATTCTCATATTCAAGTTTTCCAAAAATATTATGATATGAATAATCAGAATCCATTATAACTGGTGCACCTTCTTGTTCACTATTATCAACAAATAAATTAACTCTATAATTTAACCAAGGTTTTGGCATTTCAGGTTTTGGACCAGGTACTTGAGCAGTAACTTGTTGTTGTTGAGGTTCAACTAAGAAATAATCAATATTTTTAAGAATATCTTTTTTAACATTATCTAAAAATTTTGTTATTTTTTTGTTTCTTTTAAACTTAGATTTTATATAATTAATATGTTGATTTACAGTAAGTAATGCAATATTTGATTGCCATTCTTCAAGTTTTTTATTAGTTTGTTTTTCAATTTCTTTAATTTCGCCAATTGCCTGAATAATTTGTTCCTGAACAATTACAGATTTTTCTTCATATTTTTGTTTTAATTCAGGATCTAATTTTTCAAAATCTTCTTGTTCAATGGTTTTACCATCTAAAATAGGCATCATATAAATTCCATTTTGAGCTGATTTTACTTGAAAACCACATTTTTCAGAACGTTCATTCAATTTTGCCATTAAAACATTTCTTTTTTCTTCATATTCACCTTTAATTAAAGCTTTTTCTTTTTCAAAATCTTCATTATTAAAAGTATTTCTTATATCAACTTGAACATCTTTGATAAAAGTATCCATTGCTTCTTTAAAATCTTTACCAAGTCCAGCAGCTAATGATATTGCAACAGGTTCATTAGGGTCATCAAAATTATAAACATAACACCAATCACAAGGTGTTTTCTTCTTTTTAGATATTTTATTTAAATAATTTTTGGTATAACTTGTTTTTCCAACACCTGTAGGACCTTCTAGATAAAGATTATATCCTTTGATATCAACATTTACACCAAACTCTAAAGCTTTAATACCTCTATCTTGTCCAATTCCAGATACAATAGGTTCTAATTCATCTGTTGTTTCAAATGTAAATAAATCTGGATTACATGTCATTTTTAATTCTTTGTATGATAATTCATTACGTTTTTTCATTTGTTCCTCCTTAAGGTGCATTTTGGAAACACCTCCAAAATACATATCATTTTTTATTTTTAGTGCGCACTTCCTAAAAACATGTAACTTTATAATGCATTTTTGGAGGTGTTCCCAAAATGCAGTTGCATAATTATAGCATCATTTGACAATCCATAATAATTTTTTCGAATAGCAATTTCTTTAAAATTGAATTTTTTATATAAATGAATTGCAGACATATTTTGACTACTTACTTCTAAAGTGATTTTTGTAATTCCATTTAATTTAGCATATTCAATAATTTTTTTTAGTAGGGAAGAGCCTAATCCTGAATTTCGCAGATCTTTTCTAACTACAATATTCATAATATCAGCTTCATCTAATACAGATTTTATTCCAACAAAACCAATAATCTTGTCATCAATTTTTCCACATAAATAATATGAATTTTCATTTTGCAATTCTGTTTCAAGAGTATTAGTATTCCAAAAATCATCAAATTCTGAAATAAGTATATTAGATATATTTTTTAAATCATCTAATGTCATTTTTGAAAATTTAAGATTATTATAACACATTTAAATCATCCTTAATCAAAAAAAGAGTTTTTATTTATATAAGAGTTTTTTGTTTAGACTTAGAAATTTCCAAATTAATTTCAGCTTGTGATTTTTTTAGATAAATAGGTGATAAAGTAAATTTATCAACATAACCATTTTCATGGAATTTATCAAAAGCAGATAAACCAACACTTGTGCTAGTTTGTGCGTTTTCTGAATTAGAAGCAAACTTACAATTTGAAAATTCATTTTGTAAAACTTGTTTTTGAATAACAGAACCATCACCAACAAAAGTAATATTTTCAGAATATTTTTTTAATATAGTAATTACATTAGTAATAGAATCTGAAATAGGTTCTATTATTGTTTTATAAACATTATCAGATGTTAGTTCATATAATCCAAAATATACATTATCATGTTTAGCATCAATTAAAGATGCAATTAATCCTTGAGATTTAATATTATAAGCAAGTGATTCTAGTGAAGTTACTCCAATTATTGGAATATTTTTGACATCAGAAAATGCTTTAACTGTTGAAATTCCTATTCTAATACCTGTAAATGAACCAGGTCCTTGGCAACAAGCTAATAAATCTATATTATCTAAATTTAAATTACTTTCCCTTAATAATTCATCAATTAAAGGCATTAACTTTTGTGAATGTGTTTTTTCATCATCATTGTGTTTTTCAATTACTATGTTTTTGTCATCTAAAATTGAAACAGAGCATATTTTAGATGATGTATCTATTGCAAGAATTTTCAAGATTTTTCCTCCTTATTTAATTTAGATTTTCAATTATATGATTTGAATTTACACCATTACCAACTAATTCTAAAATTCTATAATTTTCGTTTTCACTATCTTTAGAAAATGAAATTTTAATATAATCGTTAGGTAAAATATCTTCAATAATTTCGCCCCATTCAATAATACATATACCATTATTTAGATATTCATCTCCACCAATAGCATAAAATTCATCACTATCAGTTAATCTGTAAACATCAAAATGATAAATGTTTGTTTTATCTTTATGATATTCATTTACAATAGTAAATGTTGGGCTAGATATTTCGTTTTCTAAATCGAAGTGTTTTAAAATACCTTGAGTAAATTTGGTTTTACCAGAACCTAAATCACCTGATAGGACAATTATATCACCATTTTTTAATTGGTTAGCTAAATTGTTTGCAAATTCAATCGTATCATTTTCACTTTTTGATATAAATTTGTACATGATTTCACCCTTTTTTGTTCAAATTTCTGACTTTATTTTATATTAAATTGATGTGTTTGTAAAGATGAAAAGCGAATTTTGTATTATTTTTGAAACAAAATTGCCTTACACAAAAATGTTTCAAAAATGTCAAAAAACAAACCTTGATAAAACTAAAAACATATGCTAAAATATAACATATAAATTTAGGAGGAAATAAATGGAAGATAGAAAAAAATACATCAGAAATTTTAGCATAATAGCACATATTGATCATGGAAAATCTACATTAGCAGATAGATTAATTGAAATGACAGGGGTTCTATCAAAAAGAGAGATGGAAAGTCAAGTTTTAGATAATATGGATATTGAACGTGAAAGAGGAATTACAATAAAATCACAAGCAGTTCGTATGTTATATAAGGCTAAAGATGGACATGAATATGAATTTAATTTAATAGATACACCAGGACATGTTGATTTTAATTATGAAGTATCAAGAAGTTTGGCAGCATGTGATGGTGCAATTTTGGTTGTAGATAGTACTCAAGGTGTTGAAGCACAAACTTTAGCAAATGTATATTTAGCATTAGATAATAATCTTGAAATATTACCTGTTTTAAATAAAATAGATTTACCAAGTGCAAGACCTGATGAAGTAAAAAATGAGATTGAAGATATAATAGGAATTCCAGCACAAGATGCACCATGTATTTCAGCAAAAACAGGATTAAATGTTGAACAAGTTTTAGAAAAAATTGTAACAGACATACCAGCACCAGAAGGAGATGAAAAAGCAAAATTAAAATGTTTAATATTTGATTCTTTATATAATGATTATAAAGGTGCTCTTGCATATGTAAGGGTAAAAGATGGAACTGTAAAAGTTGGAGATGAAATAAAATTAATGGCATCTGGAAAAACATTTACTGTAAATGAGGTAGGCTTTTTTGAACCAGGTACATATGTTCCAACAGAAAAATTAAAAGCAGGAGATGTTGGATATATATCAGCAAGTATTAAAAGTCTTACAGATATTAGAGTTGGTGATACAATAACATTAAAAAATGACCCAGCAGATGAGCCTTTGCCAGGATATAAAAAAGTAAATCCAATGGTTTATTGTGGTTTATATCCAATTGATGGAAGTGAATATGAAAACTTAAAAATTGCATTAGAAAAATTAAAATTAAATGATGCTGCACTTGAATATGAACAAGAAACATCAGCAGCATTAGGGTTTGGCTTTAGATGTGGTTTTTTAGGACTATTGCATTTAGAAATAATTGAAGAAAGATTAGACAGAGAGTTTGATTTAGGATTAATTACAACATCACCATCAGTTATTTATAAGGTTCATAAAACAAATGGAGAAGTTTTGGAATTATATAATCCTTCAGAATTACCTCAACCAACAGATATATCATACATTGAAGAGCCTTTTGTATCAGCAGAAATAATTACACCTAAAGAATTTGTTGGTGGAATTATGGAAATTTGCCAAAACAGAAGAGGTATTTATATTGATATGAAATATCTTGATACAAACAGGGTTACTTTGATATATGAATTACCATTAAATGAAATTATTTATGATTTCTTTGATAGTCTAAAATCAAAAACAAAAGGTTATGCATCATTTGATTATGAATTTAAAGAATACAGAAGATCAGATTTAGTTAAATTAGATATATTAATAAATGGAGAAAATGTTGATGCACTTTCATTTATAGTTCACAGAGATAGTAGTTATGAAAGAGGAAAGAAAATGGTGGAAAAATTAAAAACTGTTATTCCTAGACATTTATTTGTTATTCCTATTCAAGCAGCTATTGGTGGGAAAATTATAGCAAGAGAAACAATCTCAGCTATGAAAAAAGATGTACTTGCTAAATGTTATGGTGGAGATATTACTAGAAAGAAAAAATTATTGGAAAAACAAAAACGTGGAAAAAAGAAAATGAGAGAGATTGGAAATGTTGAAATTCCACAAGAAGCTTTTTTAAGTGTACTTAAATTAGATGATGATAAATAGTTTTTATAAAAAAGGAGATATATGAATGCAAGAATTAAAAATAAATAGAGTATATAGACATTTTAAAGGTGATTACTATATTGTAATAGATATAGCAAATCACTCAGAAACAGGAGAGCAATATGTACTATATAGAAAATTATATGGAGATGGAAGTTTGTGGATAAGACCAATTAATATGTTTTTAAGTGAAGTTGATCATGATAAATATCCAAATGTTGACCAGAAATATAGATTTGAATTACAAAATATAGAAAGTGTTGCCAAAAAATTTGATAAGTAAAAATAGAAAAATGTAAATCAAAAATATAATATAAAAGACATAAAACAAAATTCAAAAACATAAAAATGAAAGGAATATTAAAAATGAGTAAATCAAATAATAAAGATTTTGAAAAACAATATCAAGATCAAGTAGAAGGTAGAAATGCTGTTATAGAATTACTAGAATCTGGCAGAGATATTAACAAAATCTTTGTAAGTAATGGTGAGAAAAATGGTTCAATAAATAAGATACTAAGTTTGGCAAAAGATAAAAAAGTTATTGTAACAGAAGTAAATAGAAAGAAAATTCAAGAAATGGCTCAATCAGATAATCATCAAGGTGTAATAGCAATTGTTCCTCCTTTTGAATATTGTGATATAGATGATATTTTAGAATGTGCTAAAAATAGAAATGAAGATCCTTTTATATTAATATTAGATGGAATTGAAGACCCACATAATTTAGGTGCAATAATTAGAACAGCAGAAACTGCTGGGGTGCATGGAATTATTATTCCGAAAAGAAGGGCTGCAAGTGTTAATAGCACTGTTGCAAAAGTTGCAGCAGGAGCGGTTGAACACATGAATATTGCAAGAGTTAATAATATTAATGAAGCGATTAGATATTTAAAAGAAAATGATGTTTGGATTTGCGGAACTGATATAGATACAAATACTTATTACTATAACCAAGATTTGACTGGAAGTATTGGAATTGTTATTGGTAGTGAAGGATTTGGAATGGGAAAACTAGTAAAAGATAATTGTGATTTTTTGGTTAAAATTCCAATGAAAGGTAAAATTACTTCACTAAATGCATCAGTATCTACTGGAATAGTTATATATGAAGCAGTAAGACAACGTGAAAAAATAAATAGACTTTAAAAAATGTGCTCAGAGATAAAATTAATTATCCTGAGCATTTTTATAAAAAAGTGTTATATATTGTCAAAAATAATAGAAATATAGAATCAAGAGGTGAGTTATATTAATTTAAAAAACAGAAAAATAATCAAAATTGGAATAATAATAATTACTATTACTGCAATAATAGCTATTATTACTGCTTATATTAATACTGATTTTCTAAAAACAAAAGAACAATTATTTTGGAAATATTTTATATTAGAAAAAGACAAAATTGTAACTGTTTTTTCTAATAAAGAAATACAAGAATTCAATCAAAATTTAAAAATATCTTCCTATATAAAAGAAGGCAATTTTTCTATTACAAGTAAATATAACTTAATAAAACCAATTAATGTTGATATTTCAGAAAAGGGAGACAATCAACAAAAAATAAAAAATACAGATATTAATTTAAAATATAATGATAAAGATATTGGAAATATTAATATTATTAAAGATGATAATTATATTCTTATTAAAAATGATAAAACTAAATTAGGATATATTGGTTTTAAAAATGAAAATTTAAAACAACTTGCTAAAAAACTTGGTTTGGCAAATACAGAATTTATTCCAAATAAAATACAAGAAATTGATTTTTTTGAATTATTATCTTTAAGTGATGATGAAGGAAAATATATTTTAAAAAAATATGTTCCTATTTGTCGAAAATATGTAAAAAACAAAGACTATAATATTGAAAAAAATGTCGGAGGAAAAGAAGAAAAATTATATAAAGTTCAAGTTAGTAATGAACAATTAAAAAATATTATGATTAATATATTAGAAGAACTTGAAAATGATGAAATTACTTTAGAGATTATTAGTAATAAAATTAAAGTAATGGATAATGAAAATGAATATACAAGTATTGATAAAATAAAAAGCAAAATTAATGAATTTAAGGAAAAAATAGAACAATTAAAAACAACAGATGAAAATTTTCTTTCTATTATAATATATAAAAATGCAAATAATGTCGAAAAAATGGAAATAATCGTAGAAGATGGCAGAAATATTTCTATAGAAATTATAAATGAAAATAAGATTTTGATTAAACAATCTAATAATTTAAATGATAAACAAATCGATCTGAAGAACTTTAAAGGTATTTTGACAACATTAATAAATACTGTAGATGAAGTGACATATGAGAAAAAGATAATAAATGGAAAAGAAAAGACTGTTGATATAAATGTAATATGTAATGTTGGACTTGAAACTATTAATTTGAAATATAATTATGTAAAGAAAATTGAAAATAATGTCGAAGACTATGTAAAAATGAATGAAGTTAATTATACTGAATTAGAAAAAGTAAATATAGAAATGTTGAAACTTTTAGTAGAAAAAATACTATTTTAAAGAGTGAATCATTAAATTAAGAAAAAAATGAAAAAAATCCAAAAAAGGTGTTGACAATTTACTTTTACCATGATAATATTTATATCGTTGTTGAACACGACAAATCACATTGAAAATGTTATGAAAATAACATAAAAAAATATTTTAAAATATTTTGAAAAAAGTGTTGACATTTCGAATTCAACGTGATAAGATTTATATCGTTGTCGAACACAACAAATAACATAAAATTGATAAAAAATTAACACAAAAAAATAATTCAAAAAAGTTTGAAAAAAGTGTTGACAAGTAATCAAAAAAATGTTAAAATCAAAAACGTCTTCAACAAACGAAGACAACAAAAAGTACA
>CAKOWZ010000018.1 GCA_934129745.1 uncultured Clostridia bacterium | reverse complement strand
TAAATCTAATTAAATTATATTAAGTGTCTAAAAATATTGAAATCTAAGGAAATCCCCAGTTTAAAAAACTCATACATCATTTTATATTTGATTGACATTTTACATAAAAGATGATAATATAAATTCATAACTTCCAGGCACTTAGCCTGTTTATATATAGTAAGAGTTAGTGGAATAATGCATAATTTGCATTTATTCGTGGTCAGCATTAGCAAATTCCATAAACAAGTAACTATGTTTACAACTTTAATTAGGAGGTAGTTTATATGCCCAAAATCATACAAAAGAGGTATGTTTATGATTCTAATGGTCAAAAAAGAGAATTATTTCGGCCAATTCCTATCAAAGGTGCAAGAATTATTCACACAGACCCAAGAGTAATTGCAGAAATGAATGCTGAGTCAATACAAAAGCATGCCGAATGGCTAAAAATAATGGCAGCTTGCGAGCATTCGGCTCATACTTACTGGTTTAAAGGTTGATATCGAAGTATATCTGACCACAAAAACAAGGCTCTCAATTTTATTAATGAGAGCCCTGTTTTTTATTTATAATACATAAAAAAATAAAACAACTATCATATCCTTGAATTTTGGCAGTACTTTAATTTCAAATCTTGACCATTTTTATTATGTTATGATAATATAGTTGACAGAAATTGCTGAATATTTCATTTTAAATATAGGAGGAACTTTTATGAGAGAAATTAAATTAGATGAATGGGAAAGAAATAAAACTTTTGAATGGTTCAAAAGTTTTTTAAATAGTACATATAGTATGAATGTAAAAATGGATGTAACTACTTTATTAAAACATACGAAGGAGCATAAAGAATCTTTTTTTATAAATTTACTATACATTGTAGTAAATGGATTAAATTCAATAAAAGAAATGAGAATGAGATTAGAAAACAATAATCCGGTTATATATGATGAAATAAATCCTGCCTTTACTGTTATGACTGACTCTGGTACATTTGAAAATGTAAGATTTAAAAATTGTACCGATTATAAAAACTTTTATAAAACAGCTTCTGAACATATTGAAAATGCAAAGAAACAAAAACATATAAAAAATGAAAAATATAATCCAGAAAATTGTTATAACGAATATTATATAACCTGCGTACCATGGGTTGACTTTACTCAATTCACTCATCCAATACCAGATGATATATCATCACAATGTGTACCGAGAATTTGTTGGGGTAAATATATAGAAAAAAACGAAAAATATGAATTAACATTAAATATAACTGTAAGCCATATTTTTGTAGACGGCTTTCCACTTGCACAAACATTTAATAAAATACAAGAATTATTAAATAATGCAGATGAAATATTGAAATAAATATGTATGTAAATGAATTGAACAGGAAATAACTCAGCAATACATAACATTTATTCATTCTGATGCTTGGAGAAAAATTGAAAGTCTTGAGCCAATTACATACTTTCCTGAACCAAATGATCTCGATTATGGAGGAGAGGATTGTCATTGAATCAAAAAGGAGTACTTACTTATTGTAGGTACTCTTTTTTGATTCATAATACAATTTGATGAAAATGAGAATAAATTTTAAGATGTTTTTATAAAAAAAGCCATATATAACGTAACCGCTCAATAAAATAGTGACTATAAAATAATAAAAAAATATTATAAACTATAACAAACAAAGAGATGGAGGTTATAGTGATGAGAAAAGAATACACAAATACATATAAAACAAAAATGGTAGAAAAATACAAAAAATCAAAAATGAAAATATCAGAATTTTGTAGAACAAATGAAATACCAACAAGTACATTTAATAGATGGTTACTTGAAGATAAAATGAATTTAGAAAAAAGCAGTAACTTTGGAGAAATTAGTACAAATTTATTAAAAAATAATAATATAACAGATGTCAGAAAAGAAACAATAAAATTAGAAATAGCAAATATTGAAGTCAATTTTAAAGTCAATAGCAACAAAAAAATATTACAATCAATATTGGAGGCGATTTTAATTGATTAATAATTTACTTTCAGAAGTTAACAAAATATATATAGCATATGGAATAACAGATTTTAGAAAACAAATATCTTCACTGTGTAATATTGTTCAAAATGAGTTTAAGATGAATCCATATGATAAATCTGCATATATTTTTTGTAACAAAAAAAGAAATAGTATAAAAGTTTTATGTTATGATAAAAATGGTTTTGTTTTGGCACAGAAAACATTGTTAGAAACAGAAAAAATAAAATTTGATTGGCCAAGAAATTCATCAGAGTTGAAAAATATTTCAAAACAACAACTAAATTGGTTATTATCAGGTTTAAAAATCGAACCAAAAAATAGTTTTAAAGAAATAAAAATTAACTTAAAAAATGTTGTAAATTAATAGTAAAAAAGTCTTGAAAAGCATTGCAATTTCAAGACTTTTTTGATATTATGTACACATAACATATTACTGTTATTAGACATTTAACAAAATCATTATAAAACATTGGAAAAATGCACCATCATTTTTTTAGAGTATTACGCATAATATTACATACAAAAATGTAAAGTAAGGAATGATTTTTTATGGAATATAGTAGTAGTTTTAAAGACAATATAAATGCAGGTAAGAGTTTCTTAGCATAGTTTACTACATTTTCTTTTAGTTCGTTATTATCAAATCTTGTTAATAGTCTAATATCATCTAAGAGGATTCTTATATTCAATTAAAATACGAAGTATTAAAATAGTAATTTTTATATTATATAAGGAGGAAATAAATTATGAAGAAAGAAGATTTTAAATATGGGTATCCAGAATATTATATTGAGGATAAATATGTTTTTGAGAGCAAAGAATGCTTAATAATAATTAATAAAGATATTTTTGATGAAGAAACTGTTGAATATGCTAATAGAATTATAGAAAAATATGTAAAAGAAAAAGATAAAATTTTGGATGTTATGCTAAAAATACGTTTAAGAGAATTTTATAGTTCTGTATATAACTATTCTGACGAATATATAAAGAATAATATCGGAAGACCTCAAATTAAAATAGATTTTAAAAAGGATGATTCTCATCCTAATTGGAAATTTCAATATGCTGGTATTATTGATTTTTGTGAAAGCAAGTTAGATGAGCATATAATAAGTATTGAATTTGTAGATGATTTGAAGTTAGATGACCATGTACAATTGAACGGATAAAATAAATACTTGAGTTATTATAAAGATAAAAATATTTTTGGAGGTATATAAATGTTTAATATGTTTAATAAAAAAATAAAGCTTTAGAATTTGATAATTTATTAAAAATTAATAATCAAAATCTAAATACAATATTAAATTATGTTAGTGATGAGCCTATTTTATTCGAGGAAAATCATAGATTGATAAGTAAAAGGGAAATTGAAAATTTTGAAAATGAATATCAATGTAAAATAGATGGGATAATTCCATTAATAGATGTATCTGATAATGATTTTATAGTATACATATGTGATAAAAATGCTTTTGGAATGTATAATATAGTAGATGAGCTACTTTTTAATGAGGATTATGATGTGACTGAAATAATAAAACAATTGGAGAATTATTGTAATTGAGGGTATTACAATTTATTACAGTAATTAAGTCTAACTTGTGCAAAAGATTTTGATATTGTAAACAAGTTATCTTCAGTTTAATATGTAGACTTTTATTCTAACATCTTGACCGCTTCTATTGTACTATGATAAAATAATATCATTAAAGACTATATTAATAATAAAAGGAGCGTGACAAAAATGATGCATACAATATGCAAATATGCAGATAATACAGAACTTGTAATTTCAGATATAATAAAAAGAGAAAACGGAGAAGAAATAATAAAAGTAGTATTTGAAAGACCAAAAGAACACGGGTTCGATACACTTATTTTTGAATTGCCAAGCTACAAAATAGTAGAAAATGATGGAAATTATACAGACGAAGAAATTGAAATATTTAAGAAAGTTGTTGAACAAGGTGCAGCACATTTTTATGAAATTGCTAGTGAAGGAGGTCTTGAGAGTGCCTAATATATTTGAAACAATGCGGATATAAGATATACTTTTGGTCAAATGAAAATGATGAACCAATTCATATACATATATCTAAAGGAAATCCTACAAGCAATTCAACAAAAATTTGGCTTACAAAAAGTGGTGGAACAATAGTTGCAAATAATAAAAGCAATATTCCTATGAATGATTTAAAGAAGATTTTAAAGGTTGTAAATGATAACTATTTTTTAATATTAGCAAAATGGAAAAATTACTTTGAAGGGCAAGAACTTAAGTTCTATTGTTAATAAAATAGTAGTAACAGTAATTGAAAGTTACTATAAAAAGTGCTAATATATATGTGAGCGGTATCCAAGAAACTAATAAAGCCTTGGGTCAATTACGAAACTCTGGAAACTTACGAAGCCCAGGGTTATTTTTGTATAACAATAGTATAATTGACATTTTACATAAAAGATGATAATATAAATCCATAAATTCCAGGCACTTAGCCTGTTTATATATAATTCGGGTTAGTGGAATAATGCAGAATTTGCAGATATTCGTGTTCAGCACTAACAAAGCCATAAGTTAGTAAGAAGGTCAGCTTACTTGCTTACAACCTTAAATTAGGAGGAAACATTTATGAAAATTATTTGTCAGAAGAAGTATATCCATTTACCTAACGGAGAAATTCGGAAATCGTGTCCAGCAATTCCAATAGAAGGTGCAAAAAGCATAATTACCGATCCCCAGATAATCAGAGAAATGGATACAGAATCTATCAGAAAATCTGAGGTTCAGCGTCAGAATGATTTGGAAACTATGCTTTGGGCAAAAACACATGGTTGCGGCTGAAATAATGAGTCGACATCGTAAAAGGAAATAGGAGGTTCACATGTCCTGAGTGCAGTAATTTTATCATTAACCATGATACAGAAGAGACTCCCCCAAAGACTATTTCGTGTCCGTACTGTAAGAAAACTATTTCGACAAAAGGGGCTGAAGTATTTGAAACTTATCTTGACAGAGCACTTGCTGCATGTCAGGAATACGACGATGAGCTCGGAGATGAAACCTTTGACAAATAAGGGACTATACAATATTAAAATCTGATCTAAAAGACATTTACTTTATTATGGTTAAATGTCTTTTTTGTATATAATCATTAGTTTCAAATTGAATTTTAAGACATTTTTATAAAATAAATATATAATTTGTTTAATTCTTATTTTACAAAAATCTCACGAATCTGAGAAGTAGGGGAGTAAAATAGTAATTTTTAGTGTAACGATTAAATTTTTAAAAACAAAAATAGAATTTATAAAATAATTTCTAAAAAGTAAAAATAAGTTTGAAGAAGAAAATTTGAAACTAAAAATATAATTAGAAAAAATAAAATAATAAATATAAATTAAGGTGAAAAATAATTATTGATAATAACATATAAGTATATAATAAGAATAGAAGAGAGATACAAAAATTTTCAAAAATCTGAATATAGAGCACACCAAAAACCGAAATATAACATTGCACAAAATCAAAGTTTTGTGCAAATAGGAGCAGGAATATAAAAATAACCAGTATGTATTGCTACTACTGGCTTTGCTGTACGTCTATCCTACCAAAACTGCTTATTTTCTTAATTATCTAATTATTATTCTATATTATATATAATTCTTTGTAATCTGCTTTATTACTGTGTTTTAACTTACTTTGCTTATTATCTTATTACTATTATATTATTACCTATATTATTTTCCCCAAAACCCAACGTTTTTATTTTAAAATATAATTTTAAATACTTATTCTAAATTGTTTTATTATTTTACCAAACAAAGTTATATGTCTTTTATATAAAAGTGTCTTAAAATCGATTTTAGAGCCTCAACCTAAATAAAGCCTGAAGCATCAATATTTTCAGACAACAAACTATATGGCTAAATTTTAAAAACGCCTTAAAATCGATTCTCGTGCGTCGTTATTTTAGCCATTTTCAGCTATTTATATAGGTTTCCAGGATTTTATAAAAATCACTAATATAAGTTATAATTTTCAAAATAAAAATCTCTTTAAATAACAATTTTTATATTATATATGATTAACTTTATTACTAAATTATAAAAAACGTCTTAAAAACGATTTTGAAGCTTCATAAATATAAAATAATATATAAGATTATATATAATAATATTTAACAAGTAATAATTGTATTGATACAAAATTAATAATCTATATAAAGTATTATAATTATAGTTTAAAACATCTTAAAATGAGTTTTAAGCAATTTTTAATATTAATTAGTAAAATTACAAATTAAAATCCAAAATCTAAATTTAATTCAATTTTAATCAAAAAAATTTCATAATTAACAAATGTTCGGTTTTTAAATTTAATTGTTCGTAAATTACAAAAATCAAAATTTTAAAATCTAAAATTCAAATTTAATAATTTTAAAATTTTTTATAATATTTTTATTTTCTTAAGACTATAAAAAATTTTCTAAATAATTTTTAGGTTTCCGCTTCTTGAATAAAATAATTGAGTTATTTTTTATATTTTATAATCTTAAATTTGATTATTCAAAAAATTGAGCCTACTCCCCTCTCTCCCACTATTTTCAGTCATTTTAAATAATTTTTAAAACTTTCTCTTTATTATTATTTTGTAATATCAACTTACCAAAAGCAGGAACATTATCTTCATTATTAGCTTTACCATTAACTTGTTCAGCTTGAGTTGCTAATACTTGCTCATAGGTATATTTAAGCATAGCTATCTTTTCTTCTTTATTAGTATCAGAACCATCTGCACTATTAAGCATATATTCAAGATTATATCCATATAACTCTAATGCTCTTAATATAATATCAACTTGTCCATTTAATAGATTTAAAGAAATAGATTGAATATCTTTAGTATCAAATTTAGCATCAGTATTCTCCATAATAGTCCCTCCTTAACTTGCCATTTCACAATATTCCATAGCATTTTTCATTTTAAATTTAGATAATGGGTGCTTTTGCATTGCATCAAATACTTCCTCATCATATAAATGTGTATATATTTCCGTAGTTTCAACTTTAGTATGTCCTAGTAATTCTTGTATTACTTTTATATCAATTCCGCTTCTGTATAGTATAGTAGCACATGTATGTCTTAATGTATGGGTAGAATATTTATTGTTATCAATACCAGCCTTTTTATATGCTTTCTTTAGTGTTATTCGTATTCCTTCAGTAGTAATCTTTTCTTTATACTTATTTAAGAATAAATAATCTTTATTCTTTTTATCAGTTGTTATTGTATTTCTAATATCCAAGTATTTTTGTAATGCTTCTTTAGTTATTTCATTTAGGTATCCAGTTCTTTCTTTATTTCCTTTACCGATTATAGTAAATTTGCTATTAACCATATCTAGATCAGAAATCTTTAAGTTTGATACTTCAGATACTCGTAGTCCTGAATTTAAACAAATATGTATTATAGCATTATCTCGTATTTTAACTTCTTTGGTATTATCCTTATATACATTTAACATTCTTTTAGCTTCATCTAATGATAAATAATTAGGTAACTTACCATTATTATATCTTTCTCTTTTAATCTCTTTAAAAGGCTCTTTAAATATATTGTGTTTAATTCTATATAAGTAATCGAAAAAAGTTCTTAAATGCTCAATTTTAGCTGTTCTTGAACCAACCTCATAGTGTCTTTCTGCTAGGTAGAATATAAAGCTATATATATCACTATTAACAATACTTCTAATATCATTTAATGATATACTTGTTATACCATCGTATTTATTATTGAACTTATGCACATTTATAAAATTGATAAATTGCTTTAATGTAACAACCATATTAGATACATATGATTGTGATAGATTTTTTATGGCTAATAAGTAATTAGTAAAGTTATTTATAAACTCTGGTACAGTGTTATTCTCATTCATTAATTTTTATTCTCCTTTCTAGCTAGAATACTTGATATAGTACATGTTTGCATTATTTCCTTCATTTTTTGGTCTGAAACATGTGTATATAATTCAGTAGCAGATAGACTTTTATGTCCTAATATTTTCTTTATTATAAAAATATCTGTATTGTTTTCGTTATACATTAATGTAGCACTTGTGTGTCTTAATGAGTGTGTATGTAATCCCGCTTCTTTATCATTAAATGTACTATATAATTCATTTTCAATAATTCCTTGAACACATCTGCGTGATATCCTTTTGTATTGCTTACTAATAAATAGTGCATCATAATCTTTATTATCTTTTTGTAAATTTGGTCTGATTTTCATATATTCAGTAATTGCTTCTTTAGTAGCTTCATTTAAATAAATAATTCTTTCACGATTACCTTTACCGCGTATTCTTAATGTTTGTTCATCAAATTTAATATCAGATATGTTTATTCCTATTAGCTCTGATACTCTTAAACTACAATTTAAGAATATACAGGTTATAGCATAGTTCCTAATCTTATTCTGACTATCAGAATTAATTGTTTTAGATAACATTCTTTTACTTTCATCTAATGTAAGATATTTAGGTATTCTTTTTTCAATAGAAGCGGATTCTATTCCTTTTGATGGATTAGATGATATAAGGTTATTCGTGTGTAGATATTCAAATAGTCTTTTTATAGATGCTAGTTTTCTATTAGTAGTTTTAGGACAATTATTAAGTATATTACTAGCAAAGAATATAAAGCCAACTATTGTTGATGATTTTACATTATTCATATCGTTAATACTAATATCCATTATAGATATATTCTTGAAGTCCTCAACCGATATATTTTCAATATTAGTATTAGAATGAAACATTATGCTTATGTATCTAAAAAAGGTTCTCAAATCAAAATATGCTTGATCAACAGTAGTAGCAGAGCAACAAGAAATAAATCGTTTATATTTTAGATAGTTATTTAAAAACTCTGGGCTCTGTTTTTGATAAACTAAAAATGACATTTTGAAAACCTCCTTAAAATTTTTCTTTAGTACAAAATCTTCGATTTTGTATTTCATCTTTTGAAATAATTTTAGAGTTTATTTTTGAAAAAGTGAAAGGTGTAAAATTTTCATTTACACCTTTGACAAATTATTAAATTTTATATAAGAATTTTTTATCTTATGTGATTAATTTTAGAAATTTTAGTTAGAAGCGGAAAATACAGATTTTAACTATATTTTCAGACAACAAACTATATACCTAAAATTAAAAAACGCCTTAAAATCGATTCTCGTGCGTCGATTTTTTTCATTATTTACAATGTATCTTTACATACTCAAAAATAGAGTTTTCATCAATTGTTGCTACCATAACCCAAAAATAATTTTCAAAAATCTCATCATAATTATCATAAAGTTCTAATTCTTTTGATAGGTTATAGGTCGTTAGTATTTTATATTCTTTTATTTGTTCTTTAGTTAGTCTTATAGTATCCTTTATCTCATTTATGTATTCCTCATCTAATTTTTTTCCTTTTAAGTTTCTATAATATTTTTCTAGTGCCATAGTATCCACCTCAATTTTTTTATCAGTTGTTTTCTTTTTGTTTTTCTATTTATTTTTCGTAGTAGTTTTTCATTTAATTTTTTCTCGTGTTTTAAGTTCCATTCTTTTATATATTCTTGTTCTTCTTCATTATCAAACACTCGTTCTGTTCCTGATATATTTTTACTTCCACCATATATAATTGCCCATAAAGTAAACGCAATAGTTAATAATATAATTGTTATTATTGTTACGAACATTTCTGCCTTCTCCTTATTTTTTACAAGTAAATCTTGTATTATTGTTTTTATTATTGAATAAGTAAATGAAATGCTTACATTTACTAGCTTTTTATACGTATCAAACAAGAGTTTGTTATTACTCTTCATCAGTGAATCTAAGTCTAATCCACTAGGTCTGACCCTGTCAGACATACCATCATTGTTTGGGACGGCTCATTTAGGACTAATCTCAATAAATCCTAAACTTCAACGCACATACTGTGACTTGGTATAAGTATCATTATCTATATAGTCTTCGTCCTTAAGATTACATATCTTAAATTCTATTCAATGGTTTCCAACCCACCAAATCCTATATAGCTTTTTGTGTTTGATTTGTTTTATTCAATTTTCAAAGAACAATTTGAGATATTTTTTGAAGAAGCATATTTACCCCTTCACTATTACGTCACTCGGAAGGGGTTTTTATGCAGAAAATTTAAAAATTCTTAAAAAATTCTTTTTTTAGTTTGTTAATAGACTCTCTCAAATACCTAGAAATAGTGGATTGATTGACATTTTCTAACCTTGCAATTTTTTCTTGTGGTATGTCTTCAAAAAAGTATTTTAAGAAGATTTTTGCGTGTTCTTTAGATAATGACCTGTGGATAAAGTCATAAATTTCAATTTCTATATATGGATCCATAGGATTTCTTCCAGTAGCAGAATTACTAATTGTACTTGTATCAGTTAGTAGGTCATTTATTGTGTCATCAATATGTTTTATCCTGTGTCTAACTATTTCATTTTCATATTTGAATTTTTCAGGGTATAAAATGCTATATAGTTCGTCATATACTTTAGGGGCATTGATATGTATTTCTTCGAACTTGTCCATATTCTTCATTCTAAAATAGTACCTAACATATGTAGAGTATGGTATGCACAAAGGATTTTGGTTATTTTCTACTTCTTCTAATAAAGCTTCAGCATACTTATTTACAGAAACTTCTTCTTCATAAGTTTTATCTGGAGAGATATACCAGATAATAAAGTATTTTTTCATAATCTCGTATTCAAAATAATCATCATAAATATTTCCTAAATTTAATCTCATAATAAAAAATCCTCCTTGTTAATCTGAAATTTGAAATTCAAATCAACAAGGAGGACCTCTAATAAAAACAATAAATGCAAAGCTTAAAATCAATTTTAAAGCTTTGCACACAGCAACATATACAATTAACTTATCTACAAGATAAAATTCAAATGGGCGCAATTTAGAGCCACTATTTCTAGTAACTAATTGTAAATACTTTATAATGTTAATAGAAGTATCAGAAGCGGTTATAAATACGCCCATAATAAAACACCACCTAAACTTACAATTGTTATTTGTAAATTGGTGTGGTGTTGTTCTTTAGTTAAATATAATCATTATAGATTTAGTAGATAATAATAAAATATTATCATTTTATAATCTAAAAATCTTAAATATAGAATAAATATAAATATTACATACTAATCAATCCTTTCTAAAATTCAATATAATTGTCCTTCGAGTTCTAGTAATGAAATTATACTCTGCGAACTAATCGTTAGTTTATTTAGGCAATTTCGTTTGTATATGGTTCATACATCTGCATCAATATACAAATACTAATTATATATTTAGCATATTTTTTAAGGTAGTGGTTATGAATTGGGAATTATAAGGAAAAAATGGGAATTAGTAAACATAACTAGGTTGATTTGATTATAAAGAAGCGGAAATTAAACATTACATAAGAAATTTCAAATAATATTTTTCTTGAAACCATTGAAAAAGCCCTATTTAAGTGATATAATGCCCTTGGATAAGAAAGAGATAATACTATATTTATTAATTACAATTATAATCCAATAATGCCTGGTGGAGGATGTTGAAATGAACGAGATTACGAATATTGCAAGAAATGACGATTTCGCAATGGATACACAAATGCTAAAAGGATATGAGAGTAATTTAGAAAGAGCAAAAGTTATGAAGTTCTTAAACGAATTAGGAATGAGATGTACTCAAGAAGGTACAATTTTCATTACTGATATTGTTTGCTATTGCATGGCTAATGGAATCTATAGAATTAAAAGATTAAGAGCTTTTTATTATGATTTTGCTGATGTATATTATAACTTTAATGAAAAGGAAACTGAAAAGATGATATGGAACATTGAAGACTCTATTGAATATTTGGAGAACTCTCCAAACAGAAATGATGAGCTTCTTTGTTCCTTTTTGCTTGAATTTAGGTTTGATAAAATCATAACGCCGAAGCAATTCTTTTTAGGTTTACTACATTATTTACATATAGAAAATAAAATACTTGAGAAATAAGAAAGGACTATCATATTTGACAGTCCTTAAAATTTTGTCTTTTTATTTATAAATCATAATCCGCTTCTATTTTATCAAATAAATCTAGAAGTTTCATATATTGAATGTTATCTATGTTTTTAGAATTTAGAAATTCTGTATTTTTACGCATTCTAATTAGTCTGGAGTTTATTTCATCAAACTCAGAATTAGAATAATCTTTATCTTCAATTATAATATCCAGTTTATTTAATATTTCTTTGAATTCATCTGTTATATATTTATATATATTAATAAACTTTTTATTATAGTATTCGTCTAAAACTTTATGATCTTCCATATAAAACACTCTTTCTATTTTAAATTTTTTGTTATTTATCTTTGGCATTTTTCCTATAATAACACATTATTCGACAAAAAACAACAAAATTCGACAAGAAAGTATTTCTTTCATTTTGAAAGTAATGCTTTCATAAATTAGAAATAACACTTCTGGTAACTTTTGTATTATACATTTATAGTTGCGTTTTAGCAAGTATTTTATCGTTGTTTTCTAAAAATTATAATATATTTAGGCTATCAATCTTCTTTATAAGATTATCAAATTCTTCTTGTGATACATCTTTATCTGATATATATTTTCTTGTTGATTCCAAAGTTGCAACTACTTCTGGATCATCTTCATCTATTTCTATATAATAGTATAACTCTCTCAGTGTTGATTCATACTCATATTCAGTGTATTTCTTGTTCTTTATTTCTATACCTAGCTTGCTTAAAATAGCTTTTTCTTCCTCATTGAAAATTGAATATAAATCTATATATTCTAATGTATGATATTTCTTATCCCAGTTATTATATTCTTCATCTATTATTTCTTTTTTTATTCTTTTTAATTCAGTATATATTAATTCATAATTAAATGAAAAACCTTTTTGAATATAACCTGCAACTTCCAAGCCATCTCTTATAACATCTTCTTTTCTATCAGCAGATACAACTAAAAATTTAATGTTGCTTTTCTTTTCAAAGTAATTTTTAATTATGTCTAATCCAGTATATTTATGATTTCTCATTAAATCTGTTATAACAACTTCTGGTTTTAACTCCTCTATCATTCCTATTTCTTCTTCATCTGTATTTGCTATTCCTAATATCTCAATATCATCATGTTTATTTAAAGATTCTTCAATAAATTTGCAAATATGAACATCATCATCTGCAATTATAACTCTAGTTTTAATACTCATATTACCTCTTCCCTTCTTCATTTAATTTTATATTTCCTGCTAACTGGTACACAACACTGAACCTAAAAAAATATTATATTATTATTTTGAATTTTTTAAACAAAAAGGAGCAATAATAATATAATGAGAACAAAGAACTTTAATGGCTATCAAAATATTGTCGGTAAAAATATAAAAAAATACAGAGAGCTTAAAGGACTATCACAACGAGAACTTGCAAACAAAGTTGCTCTACTCGGTGTTACGCTATATAACTCTGATATTTCAAGAATTGAAAATAATACCCTATTTATTCGTGATTATGAAGAAGCGGCTATATGTAAAGTTTTAGGTATTACTATTTCGCAATTACATGAAGATAGCGACAAATACTTTAATTAAATGCAAATTACTATTACTTTATTGTAGTAGTGATTTTTTTATTTTAGGTTAAGTATTTAATACATACTGCCTTATACATTTGAAGAATATGATTTTCATATTCTTTTTTTGTTTCTCCCCTATCTTATCACATTTTAATTTTTTATTCATATTCCTTATTCATTTTTATCAGCCTTTTTCTGTTGTATTTTTTAATTATTATCTTTTGACACAATCCTAATGTCATAATAACACGATTATAGATATAAAATCAAATAAATACTATAAAAAAGGTGGTTTTATTTATGAGTACACGCAAATTAAACGATTGTTTTAATGTTATTAGTGATAATTTGGTAAAATTAAGAAAGGTTAAACATCTTTCTCAAGCTGATGTTGCTAATGATTTGAATTTACTTGGTATTAATATTCATAAAAATGATATAAGTAAAATTGAAGCTAATACTAGAGTAGTTAAAGATTATGAACTATATGGAATAGCAAAAGTTCTTGGCATTTCAATACCTGAATTATTGGCTGGTATTGAAGATAAACTCGAAAAATAGTAATTAAATCTAACCTGATCAAACATAATTCTATGCTAAATAAGAGAAAAATTTAAGATGTGTAAGCTAACACATCTTATTTTAAGTTTAATTTGTTATTTGCCCATATTTTAGCTTCTTCAAAGATTCTATTTGCAGTTTCTCTTACATAAGCTGGATTTTTGTATAATCTTTCTATTTCTTCATCTGAATAATTGTTTAAAATATAATTAACGATTGTATATGCATATCTATAACTTCCTTTGTAATGCCTAAAATCAGTTTTTAGCTCATCAAAATTGCACTGATTCAAATCTTGAAGCTCATATTTTTGATTTGAGAGATTTGTTGCCAAACCTTCAGAAAACCAGGTAGTCTGTTTATAACCAGTATAGTCTGTGATATATATATGATGACATTGATGTACAATTTCATGTAATGCAGTATCTTGTATTTTTTTAACATCAGCATCTTTGTGAGTTGTATATTTAATTTGATCATCAACATTTAGTATTCTTATGGTATGAGTTGAAGAATTAGAATCTCCACAAATATAACTTAATATTTCACCATATTTAGAAATAATAAATTCTTTAAATGGCTCATAGCTAAGAATCAATATTTTTACTTTGTTAGGTAATTTTTCTAATTTAAAAAAGTCTAATATCTTTCTTTCATTTTTTGCAATATAATCTACTACATCATCGAAATAATTAAGTTGAATATCACTTTCTATAATAAAGTTTTCTAATTCTCTTTTCATTTATTTGTTTCCTTCCTAGTTTTGTACGATGAATTTATCATCATTTCATTCTTTTTATTGCCTTTTAAAATTATACCAAACATCTATTTCATCTTTACTTGGTTCTTCCCAATTATCTAATAATTTTTTCTTAAGACCTTCTGTTACATAGAAATCTGTTTTATTCATACCTTCATTTATATTGTGATTTCGTTCTTCTATATTCTGTTCCCAGGATAAATTATCAATATTTATATAATGCCATTCTACACTAATATTTTCATTTTTGAAGTATTCAGTTACATATCCTCTATTATACTTTCTCCAGAATCCCCAATCTAAAATAACATTACAACCTATCTTTACGAGTTCTACAGCTTTCTTCAATAAATATTCATTAGCTCTATTTGCTAAATCTGTATATTTATCTCCTTGTTCATTATCGAACATAGCATAAGTAAGTTCATCTGTATTTAAGATAATTGCATTTTCTTTTTCTTTTATTTGATTAGCATAATATGACTTTCCACTAGCAATTTTACCACAAATAGCAATTAATTTTCCTTTTTGTATGTTATTGGTGTTTTTTTCTTCTATATTTTTTGAATAATAACATACCATATATTGTATAGGCTCTTCATTTTCGTTTTTTGCAGGTTCTATTTCATACGCTGTTTTTATAAAATCTGTAAAACCATATTTAAAATAGATTATCATATTTTTTACTTCACAAGGTTCTACACCTAATGTTAGTTTTTTATATCCTTTATTTTTTAAGTCATTTTCCATAAATTTATATAGTTCAGAAAAAAATCCTTTTCCACGATATTCTTTTCTAGTTCTAAAAGCTGATAAATATGCAGTTGTATCATCCACTAATTCATCGCTATTTTGAACATCTAAATTTGATAACATCGCAGTTGCCTCTGAAATTATTACTCCATTTAAAATTCCATAATATACTATTGCATTTCCATTCTCCATATCCTTAATAGCTTTTTCTTTCCATATTTTCCAAGCATTATTATCTGGATGAATTTCTATTAAGTAATTCCAATTTTGCTGCATATCTTTAATTGTTGCTTTTTTACATATATATCCGTCTATCATATATTACACCTCTTTTATTCTCTAATTACTTTTCCATCTAAATTAGCTATATAACAATTCGGAAAATAATTTTTTAATTCTTCTATCTTGTCACTATCATGCTCATATTCCCTACTTACTAAAATGCCTTCTATAAAACAAGATGGCATTCCAAATAGAATTGCACTTTCTCTATTTGTTGTTAATGGTGTTCTTTTTTCACAGTAAATATATTTAGTATAAAACCATTTTTCTAAAACAGTTTTCACAATCTTTGGATTCAAATCTAAGTTAAACACATCGTTTTTTATATATTCTTTTGCTTCTACGCTTTCGGTATTAAATATAAAGCCAATATTTACTTTATTATTTGCCAAGCATGGCATAAATCTAGATTCCTTTGTTTGTTCTGCAACCCATCTCCAATACGGCGTATCCTTAAAAGCTTCTAATTCTTTATCTAATTCTCCATATTTTACTAGTTTAATATCAACCATTTTATTATCAGCAGTTGATAGTGTTACTGTTGCTCCACTATATAATAATATATAATCTTTTAATGAAATATCTTCCTGTATGTTCCACATTGAAGCACATAATGGTGTTTTTACGTTTTTATTGTATTTTTGAACAAAATCTTTGCTAATAATACCATCGTTTTTTATTTCCTCAATCATTTCCATTGCGTTTCTTGAACCATGTAAAAACGTTCCTTGTTTTAAAATTACTTCATCGCCAGTTTTATATTTATGTAGCTCTAGCTTGAAAGTTTTATTTAGTTCATAAAACTTATTTATTTGGTTTATAAATGTGTTTCTAGTTATTTTTTTCATTTTAAAATATTTGTTAGCTTTTGCAATGTATTCTTCCTTCTTTTTCATGATTATCCTCCAAATCTTACTTTAATCTTCAATCATATCTATCATTCTTATATGGTATCCATTTTTCTCATAGAATTTTATGGCACTTTCATTATAACCAAACACAGCAATAAGGATTTTTTCGCATTTAACAGATTTTAAGTATTCTTTCATAGCATCAAGTAATTGCTTTCCGATTTGTTTTCCTCTATATTCTTTTTCTACAATTAGTTCGGTAATTCTTCCACGCTTTGGTGCTTTAAAATCATATCTATCTGTTTCATCATTGTTTATTAAGCCGACTACTAATCCCACTATTTTTTCATTATCTTCATATAATAGAATTTTACCATTACATTTTTTTATTTCTTCCATAGTCTTAATAAAGTATTTTTCTCTATATTCATCTCCAACTATGTTATATCCTTCTCTATCCATATCAGCTAAATATTGTTGTAGTTGAACTAATAAATCTTTTATTTCTTCATCATATTTAGAATCATATTCTATAATCATATATTTTCATTTCCTTTACTCAAATATTTCTATTACATTATCATTAATAAATATTGCTTGATTATTAGTTAAACATATCTTTTCGTTTGTTTCTATTTTTCCATTTTTAGTTCCAACATCACAATGCACATCTAAAACATTTTTTATGAAATCTAAACCATTCTCATACTTACCACTAGCACATACACTACCAGCACTTACACCTATATAAATACCACCATTTTTTAAATATTCTTCTACTGATTGTTTAAAATTTATTTCTTCCATTCTTGACACTAAATGCTTAGTTGAACCACCACAAACATATATTGCATCAAATTCATTTAATTCTTTATCACTTATAGTTTTGTGCAAATCATAAATAGTTATATTGGCATCTTTTACACCACAATTAGTTAAATCATCAAGGCAACCAGATAACATTCGAATAGCATCTGGATCAATTGCAGCAGTAATTATAAATAATACTTTAGCGTTTTCTGAATTCTTATTTAATAATTCTAAAAACTTATTTTCAATGTTTTTATTCTCAAATCCTGTACTTGTTAATAATATTTTTTTCATTTTTACCTCATTTCAATTACTCTATTACTTCAAGAGTAATAACTTTTATATCTGAATTTTTTATTTCTTTTTCTATTTCTGTTTGCATATTTTTAGCATTTGTAAAATCTACATTTCTTAAAGTTGTCCTTTTCTTCAATAGCTCATCGCTTATATGTAAATAAATTATCAAATCACAGTCAACTAACACTGTGCCAAATAGTGGCTCTCCTGGTTGTATCTTTAGTTTAGTTTTTACAAGATAAGTCATTTTTTCGCCAATTTCTTTTGTCCAAGGTGTTTGACATACATAGTCTGATTCCTCTTTAGTTAGAAGCGGAAATATAACCTTGTCCATATCTAATCCTATGCCTAGATTTTTTATAAGTGTAGATTTTCCTGTACATGTTGTACCTATAACCAATATTCTTTTATCTTTGTTATTATCAAATATTTCTTTTAATTCTTCTACATATTTGCTATTCATTATTTTCTCCTAAAATTTCTTTTTGAATTTTCTTTGGAAAACTTTTTACTACAATATCATACGAATGGTCTATCATTTCCAACAAGACTTTTTCATCTATTTCATTTATATAAATAGTATTAAAATGTGGTGCTTGAACAGGTGGACAGTGATACCCTTTTATTACTATATCTTTATATTGTTTTCTATATAGTTCTGCCAACAATACATCACATTTTAGAGTTATTTTATAATCATTTTCTAATGGATATAATTGTGCAAATAATTTATTATTCACTTTAAAACATATTGGTAAATCTCCAAATGGATAATCTATGTATGCCTTATTCTTCTTTAAACAATATTGAATTATATCATCTATCTGCATTTTTCACCTAATTTCTTTCTTCTTCCTGTTGTTCTAGTTCTTTATACATTTCATTATTGACTATAAATATCTCTAAATTCTTTGGTTCTAGAACTTTGTCTTTATCTATAAACATTCTTTTAAGATTTCTCATAAAGGCATTATGTGTTACAACCAATATTTTTTCATCTGCTTTATATTTAGAAAATATATCTTCTAAAAATGATTTTATCCTTTTATCAACATCTTCTAAAGACTCTCCGTTTGGTGGATTTAGTTGTCCTTTTTTATATAAATCGTATTCTTTTTCTGGTAAATCAGATTTTAATTTTCCTTGCCAATCTCCTGAAGATACTTCTGTTATTCTCTCATCTATAACAAATTCAACATTTCCCTTTATTGCTTTTAATGTTTGATGTGTTCTTGTTAAAGGAGAACAATAGTAGTAATCAAAATCTTCCGTTAGTTCTTTTGATAAAGCAATTGCATCAGCTATTCCCTTTTGAGTTAAACTTGTTTCTAATCTTCCTGTTAATATTCCTTTTACATTTGCTTCTGTTTGTCCATGTCTAATAAAATATAATTGTGGCATTTCATTTTTCCTCCATTTCTATTTATTAACTTTAAAAGCACCTCTCCATAATATTTTTTCTAATCCATATCTTCCCATAGTTTCTTCATGTAAATATAATTCTTCCCAATTAGCAAAGAATCTTTTTATATCATCTTCATCAAAAAATCTTTTATATCTACCATCTTCTGTTTCATATAAATGTGGCTCTATTTCGGTTCCTTCTCCTGCACCATGATTAACATCTTTTACTGAATTGACTCTAAATAATAATATTCCATTTGGTTTTAACACTCTTTTTAATTCTTCTAAAATATCAAAAGTTTTTTCTTCTGTAAAATAATGTAGTGACAAATCGCTAATTATAACACTTGTAAAATTATCATCAAAAGGCAATCCTTTTGTCATATCAAAACATTCTGCTCTTGTTACTTCTGGAAAGTTATTGCGTATATTTTGTATTGCATTTTGTGAATAATCACAAGGAATAACTTGTTTTCCCTTTTCAATCAAATATAAAGTATCATTACCACTACCACAACCTAAATCAATTATGGGAGTTTTGCATTCTGAAATAGCTCTTTCAAATAAATCTAACCAATCATCATATTTTATTTGTTCTCTTTCATAATGACTATGAACATTATTCCATCTTTCATTTGCTTTTTCTATTGCATCTTCTCTTCTATCATCATCTATTTCCATTTTTATTCCTCCTATAATCTTATATGTTTTTCAATAACATCTAATTTTTCTCCGTCAAATTCAACAATGAAATATACTCCGTCTGGTATTCCATCATTGTTTATATTTTCTGTCATAGAACCTACGACATAATAAGGTATTCCATCTTCAACTATTTTCTTTGTCCAATGTTGATGTCCTGAAAATACTGCTAATAAATTCTTATCGTTTTTTAATATTTCTTTTAACTCTTTTCTATTTCCTAATAAGGCAGTTTCAGGACAACTTTCAAACCACCAATTACCTTTCATTTCATCTTCTGCTACTCCGAAATGAACACATACTATACTTGGTAAATTGTTCTTTTCTAAATCGTTTTTTAGCCATTTTAAATCTTCATCTGATATAAATTGTGTCTTAAATATTCCACCTTCTGCTGTTCCCATTTCATTATTTACGAATGTTCCTAAAATAACTATGTGCATACCGGCAATATCAAAAGAAAATGTTGAATGTTCATATCCCATTATTTGCTCAACTTCTTTTCTTGATGACATAGAACGTAAATCGTGATTTCCAATGCAAGAATAAAAAGGAACATTTATCTTTTGAAATTTATCCCATATATAATTTAGATTTACTATATCTTTGTCATGGTCGTTAAAGTCTTCTACTAAATCGCCTAAATTTAATGCTAAATCTGGTTTTAAATTATTATTTATTTCATCTGTTATTTTATCTAATAAAGGTTCTGCATACTCCATCAATTTTCTTTCTATTTTAGAGCCGTTATTTATTGGTTTTTCAGGAGCGTAATGCAAGTCTGAAAATACAACTATTCTACTTTTACTCATAATCAATCCCCCACTTACTCAAAATTACAATAATGTTGTGTTCATTATATCATAACATTTTATATTTGCAACCCCTTCAATCAACGCAAATATAAGCTATACAGCTGAAAAAGAGTATAAAATAAGCTAGGTTTTACCCTAGCAATATTTTTCTTTTTATTAAAAATTAGTTTGCATATTTTTTCTATATTCTAGAAGTTTTTGTTTCCTTATTTCATTAGTTTTTCTTAAATTTGTAATTTGTTTATCATATAAAGCAAGTAAAGATGCTATTTGCTCTTTTGTCATATTTTCCTCTTTAATATCTCCATTACGATACTTTTTTTGAAGTTTTAATAATTTTGTTTCTTCATTTTCAATACTTCTTATATTACCCATAAAACTAGATTTACAACTTTCTTGATTAATAGTTTTAGTTTTTTCAATAATATTACTTTCATCTTTATGGAAAATATTTCTAAAAAAATTTTTGATTTTAAAAAAAATACTATTCTCATTGATTTTTACAATTGATTTTTCTTCTGTATTTTCTTTCAAACTATTCATCCCCCATCTCTTGACCTTCTTTTTGTTGTTCTATTAAGGCTTCAGCTTCTGAAATTTTTTCAGCCTCTGCTTCTAATGCAGATAACTCTTCTTCTTTTTGCTGTAATGGTGTTTTTTCTGTATGCTTTTTCTTTATATATTGCATATGCTTATCATATAATTCTTTTGTTGACCACAGAGTATCTGTTTCTAAATCAATATAATGAAAATCAGTTAATTCTCCTACTTCTTTAAGACTTTCTATAGTTGATGGCTGTTTTAACCAAACTATCATATCTTCAATGGTATCACCTTCATCTGCATACACAGGCATTAATCTTTTTGCAAAATGCTCTAAGCTTTCTTTTCCATATAATACATCTTGAACTTGTAACTCTCTTACCATTTCACAAAAGGCATTTGATATTTCTCCAATGGTACTTTCTTCTCTTATTGGTACTCTTAGTGATAAGCTACACTCATTATCTGTTGCCTCTTCTAATGCTTTCTGAAATTGTTCTGGATACATTCTTTTTAACAATTCTTTATTTTCTTCACTTAATGTGTCTAAATCTATTGAAATAAATCCGTTCATGTCCGAATATTCTCTTTATTAGCACTTGTTCCTATTGTTTGTATATTTTTATCATATAGCAAAAGCGTAGCTTTTAAACATGGTAATTCAACTATTTGTGCTAGTTCTTCTCTTGCTACAATACATCCTCTATCTTTTAGTGGTCTTTTTAATACTTTGTCTGGATAATGTATAGGTTCTACTTCTGAAATCTTTAAAAAATCTCTCACATCTAATTCACCATAGTTATTTATATCAAAATAACGTTTTTTTCCATTTATCGAATGTATTTGTCTTGTGGGTTGCATTCTAAAAATTTCTTCTGTTGTTGCAGCAATCCAGTCCTGTTCAGTATATGGCTCATGTTCTTTTATCCATCCGTCTTGATAGAATTTAACCATTGTCATATCAAAATGTACCCATCTTTGTTCCTCTGGTAAATATATTAAACTCCAAGCATGTCCTGTAGTGCCTACTCCATCCACCGACATATGCTTAATTCCTAAATCTTCACAAATTCTTTTCTCAAATGTATGTGCATATGTAGCACAAACACCATCAATAAGCATTCCATTTTCATATATTGGTTGTATATCTTTTTGATTAATTCCTTGTATTTCATCATATGCATCTTTATGTCTTGTCTTTCCAAATTGTTCATAATCCCTAGCTTCATGATGTACTACTGTCCCATATTCACCAAATAATGAATCTATTGCTATCTGTGTCAATGGTCTACCTTCCAGTTTCATAAATACATTATTTAAGTCATTTATATAATCTTGTTTTAACTGCTCTGCATTTTCACTTGTAATATTACAATGTGGATACTTTGCTAATACTTCGTTTATCTCTGGATGTTCACCATTCTTTATTTTTACAATCTGTAACTGATCATAGTTGTATGTAACATATTTTTGATAATATTGATAAACTAATCCTAATATTTCTTTAGTTGTATGTCCATTCTCTTTTAATTGTTTTAATTTCCCTATAAATAAGTCATAATTTGATACATCTTCATCATTAAAAATTTCATCAAATTTTAATAATTCCATTTTTATCACTCCTAAATTCTATTTCACATTCACAACTCTAAAAATACTCTCATACTCATTTTGTAACCTTCCTATATCTTTGTTTTTAGAGCTATGACTCATTATAAATTCAGATACTTGTCTAAAAATATAATTTTTATCATCATTTGTAAATTCTTGTTTATTTTCAATATTTACTCCTGCTTTTTTTAATAATTCTAGTTCTTTATTATTAAATAGTTCCATCTTATACATCCTTTTCCTATTATTTTATTGCCACTAATATTTCATTACTTTCAACTACTCTTTTAGCATTGTCATATTCAAACTTTTGTCCTTCTGTATATATGTGATAGTTTTCATCTTTTAATCTTTTTCTTAATTGTTGTAAAAACATACCTAAATCTTGTTTCATAATTCCATATTCCTTTGGATATTTTACATTAATTTCATAAAAGCTATATCTTATATAGTTAGAATTTTCAATTTTCTTTTCAATTAAAGTTGTTTCTATAACATTATTAATCTGTCTCTCTGTCAATTTTTATCACTCTTTCCTCAATTTAATCGTATTATATCATAACTGTATATATTTGCAACCCCTCCAAATCACGCAAATATAAGCATTACAGCCTAAAAATGGCATAGAATAAGCAAGGTTTTACTTAAGTAATATTTTTATATTTTTTTGCTAACTTGTATAACATTTTATTATTTTATAGAAGCGGAACTTGGTTAAATTATCGTTTATAAACAAAAAAATCAGCAGAGCCAAGATATAATCCTAGCTCTGCATTTTGTTAGTTTATTGATACATAGGTAATCCATATCCTAATATCTCAACATTAGTTGCATCATATACTCTTTCTGCAACAGAATCACTTGTATTTCCTTCAATAGTATGTACTTTCATAGTTTGTAAGTCTGTATATTCAACTATTCCAGTATGATCTGCTAATCCATCTTGTTCTCCAGTTTCTTTATCTTTCCAATCAAAAAAGATTATATCCCCACATTTAGGAATATAACCTGAATCTCTTGGCATATATTGATGTTTTTCATTGAACCATGTTACAGCTGTTCTACAGCCTGAATATTTTGGAATAATACCTTTATCTATATAACCACATTGATTAGCAACCCACGAAACAAAACAGGCACACCACTCAACTCTATTTTCAAATCCGTACCAACTCCAATAAGGTTGTCCACCTTGATTACCTAATTGCGTTTTAGCAATAAAAACCATATCTGTACCCCAAGATGATTGATAAACTTGCCCTGGTACTGTTCCAGAGCCTCCTTCTCCACCACCTCCGTTGTTGTTCATATTTTGTACGGCAATGAAGCCTCCGCCTATTATTGTTATTATAATTACAATTACAATAGCAACCCAACCTCCAGCTGCTATTGCACTGATTAATGCTTTAGTTCCTGCAACAATTGCTTTAATAGCTTGAATAGTAACCTTTATTGCTACTTTAACTGCTTTAGCTGTTCGAATTGCAGCTTCTCTAGTAGCTTTAGCAATTCTCTGTGCCATTTTTGCTGATTCTTTTGCTACCTTTTTAGATTCCTTTGCAACTTTATCAGCTGTTTTGATAGCTTTTTTTGTTGTATCAGCCGTTCGCTTTGCGTTACGAACATTCGTTTTAATTAACTTATTTGCCTTCATAACATTATCTTTTGTCTTAATAGTACCTTTAATTTCATTAGATATTCTTTTAGTAGTTTCAACAGTCTTTTTTGCAGTATTTCTATTATGAGTATCTATTATTTTGTCTTTCACTTTGCCAATATTCTGCCTAGTTTCATCTAATGATTTTCTTCCAAATTCATCAGCTTTATTTATTCCTTTTTTAGATAGTTGTTTCGTACTTTCTTCAACTCTATTTACTGCATAGTCTTCTCCATTATCATTAGTGTCTAAATCATTTTTTGTTCTTATATCTACTAGGTTGTCTTTTATTCGTTCTGCTCCGACTTTAGTTTTATCTAATATTTTTATTGGTACTCTTTGTTTTTCTTTTATATCTGCCATAATCTCAACTCCTTTTTAATGGATTTAAATGTTGTTAGCACTCGTTAGACTGGAAAGAATATGGTTTGAATAGGCTCTTGGTTTACATATTTTCCCTATAATCTTCGAGCTGTCAACTTGTTATGTATATTCTTGTTTCTTTTATTGTGCTGAAGTTTACATAGTATCTTCGTAATCTCTGTTGTGTCAACCTATTATGTTTATGTCTGAATAACAAAAAAAGAGACTTCAAACTTTCTTCAGTCTGAAATCTCCTCTCTCCTACTTTTAATAAAAAATCTTTATACGCATTCAAATAATTACTCGTTTATAGTTATTTATTTAATCCATAAAATCAATAAGTAGATCTATGTATTCATCTGTAAACTCACATGCATAAGTCATGTGTCCATGTCCTTTTTTTACTATCTTTTTAGATTTTGGATATTCTTTTTCTACACCTTTTATGCAAGTTTTATATGCTTTTTCATCTTCTCCGTAAAAGAAACAGATATTTTCTTGCATTTCTTCAGTCATTTTTGGAAAGTCAAATGTATAACAACATTCTACTTCATTTTTTATCGATTCATTAGTTAAATATGGAATACTTAACATCATACTTTCAATCATAGGTCTTAATGTTTCAACTTTATCACCTGCAAATTTTTTTAAAAAGCTCCAGCCCATTACTTCATCAATAGATTTATTTCTAAACATATTAATCATAGTTTTAAATTTGAAATACATAAATTTTTTATAGAAATATGATAGCTTAATGTATGGTGCTCCATCAAAAAAGGCTTTTTCAACATTAATATTATCATTTTGTAATTGTCTTAATAATTCCATTCCAATCTCTGTTCCCATAGATTGTCCATATATCATTGTAATTGTCTTAATGTCTTGACTAATTATATATTTCTTAATTTCATTTGCTTCATTATATCTTGTTGTGAATGTACCTCCGTTTTCATAATGACCATTGTAATCTGGCACTATAATGTAAAAATTAGCTTTTAGTTTATTATAAATATCTTCCATACTTTTGCCTGGGGCAAAAGAACCTGAAAGCATAATTATTACTGGATTATTTATATCTCCGAAAGTATTAAATCTCATTAAACTTACCTCCTAAAAATTTAAAGTTTATCTTTATAAAACATGCTCACAATATTGCTCATATTCTGTACATTTCAGCAACTTGTATTTTAATTGCTTAATTTAAGTTTAAGTAATTCAATCTTTTTATTGTAATCTTTTTCATTATCAAGATCATTATAACCTTCAAAATATTCTAGAAATTCAAAATTGAAATATAACCATTCACTTATTCCTTCGAAATATTTAATTATATTACTAATCTCTTCTTCGTTATCTTCTTTAGAAGCTTGCCCTGTTAAAATTAAATATATGTTTTTATCTTTTAATAATTCGTGATGATAAAACGGATTCATTCTATCAATTAAATTTTTCAATATTGCATTTATGTTACTCATATACATTGGACTAGCGATTACAATAGTTTCCTCTTTAACGATTTCTTCATATACATTTTTTGTAATGTAATCATCTAAAACACAATATTTATCAATGTTTTCACTGCACTTATCACATCCTAAACAAAAATTCATTTTTTTGTTTGCTAAGGATATTAATTTGTCTCCGTTATTTTTAAGATCACTTAATACTTTATAACAATTCTTTTCTCTATTAGAGCAATTTATTAATAACATTCTCTTTCCCTCCCAAATTACTATTATTTATATTAAATAATATCAATAAATCATCATTTTAGCAATACATATGTAAACATAATATTAATTATATTTTCCTTCCCACAACAACCATTCTTCCGTTTTTCTGCGAATATTCGCAAGTTGACATTGTAATAAATTTATCGCCATATTCTGTTTGAACTCCTGTATCATATAATTGAATATTTTTGCACCCGCTCACAAACTCGTTATATTCGTCTATATCGTAAAAATTTGTATATGAGTAATACTTATACCCCTCTCCTGTTGAAACAGTCTTAAATACAAAACAAACTTCATATAAGCTCTCTTTAGTTTGTCCATCTTCTATTGTGTAAAATTTAATATATCTATGATTTCTATAAAAGTCATAGCTCTTGTAATTATCTATTGCTGAATACATTGTTTTGTTATTCATGTGATGACCATAAGTAACTAAATTGTCGCTTTTCTTCACATCACAATTTTCTTGCAAAAATGGTGTTCCATATTCTGAATATCTTTTATAAAAATTTCTTTTCAAATAATAATTACCATTTTGCATTACTGGATAACTTATATTCGTTCCATCAATTTTAATCCACCCTACAATGTCGTTATTTTCGATTTTAAGACCACTTAAATCCATGTTTGAATAATTTGCTATCTTACTATTTTGAGTGTCAATATTTTCATTCTCGTTCGTTTGATTTTCTATTTGACTATCTTCATCAAAATTCGACAAGGCATCTCCTTCGTTATTGTTATTATCAATAGTTACTATTTCTTCTAATCTTTTAAATTCTTTATCTTCCCTATGTGCTTTTATAAAATGATTTACGGTGTAAATAATGCTAGCAACTAAAAAAGTTACTAGCATTATAATTACGCCAATATGAAGTATTAATCTTTTCTTCATTATTCTTCAAACTCCTCTCCTGGCTTTGTGCTCATTAGCTTATATAATTCCGTATTTCGTGGAAATTTATTTACAAAAGGTACTAATACACTACCAATTTTTATTAGTCCCTCCCCTGCCTTTACATTTGTTATATAAGACATTTGTAAATCAGATATATTTAATAATCTTGCAAGCTCTGTTCTATCTGTGCTTGCTTGATTAAGCATTATTATAAATTCGCTATTTGCAAGCATTGTTCTTGCTGTATGGCTCTGTAATAAATCTTCAACATTTTGTGTTATACCAGTACAACAAGCTCCATACTTTCTTACTCTTTTCCATAATGTAAATAGGAAGTTAGCTGAATACTCATATTGAAATAACAAATATATTTCATCTATGAATATATATGTATGTTTACCTTTGTTTCTATTAGATGTAATTCTGTTGAGAATTGAATCTAAGACTACTAACATTCCTATTGGTAATAATTGTTTACCTAAATCTAAAATGTCATAACAAAGCAAGCTATTTGATGTATCAACATTAGTATTCATTGCAAATGTATTCAATGATCCGTTCGTAAATAATTCAATAGCAAGTGCTATTTCTTTAGCCTCTGGTTCATCTTGTTTTAAAAGTTCTTCTCTAAAATCTTGCAATGTTGGTGGTGTACCTTGATAATTACCTTGTTGATAAAATCTATAAGTATTCGCCGTACATCTATCAATAATAGATTTTTGTTTTGCCCCAAGATTACTACTGCCTATAAGTTGCTCACAAAGTGATAATATAAATTCAGATTTTAATATTACAGGGTTTGCACCATCTCCATAATCTTTTGTCATATCCATTGCATTTATATGATTTCTACTTGTAGCACTTATCTTAATTACCTCTCCACCAAAGGCTCTAACAAGTTTTGAATACTCGCGTTCAGGGTCTATGATAATAATATCTGCATCTTTATCTTTTAATCTAATACTTGCTATTTCTTCTTTACTTATAAATGATTTACCACTACCAGATTGTACCGCTTCTTTAAAAATACTATTTATTTACTTACTTATTTTATACCAATTCTCATTCTATATGAATACATTGCGTTTAATGATTGACCATTAAAAACATTATATAACTTATCATCTAAAGCATTAAGATCATCCGCAATTTCATTATAATTATATTTTATAGCATGTTGCATACTGCTTTGGCTTAGTAAGAACTTTTTAAATCTCTCTTGATCATATTCCTCAATATGTTCAAAACATATTTCTCTTGAATATTCAAATAATTTACTATTTCTTATATTAGTAAGATGTTCAGATTTATCAGTAGCCCATTTATTTTCCCATTTTTCTATAATAGCGGTTTTTCTACGTAAGTAATTATTAAGGACTTCTAAATCTTTATTGATTACTGGAGGATAGTCAGCATCTATTGCAGCAAATATTCCACCTTTTTTTAATATTCTATAAATTTCTTTTAATGTTGATTCAGGTTCCATCCAGTGAAATGCTTGTGAGCATATTACTATATCTACTGACTCATCTTCAAGACCTGTTTTATTTCCATATCCTTGAATAAATCTCATTTTTGTATTTTCTTTTGTTCTAGCTTTATTTAACATATCTATTGATGGTTCTACACCTATAACTTCATCAGCAAATAATGTACATACTTCTGTTGATAAACCTGTACCACAACCAATATCAACAATAGTTTTTATCTTTTTGTCTGTATATGTCTTTAAGATTTCTATTGCTTTACTAGGTAGTTTAGGTCTTCCTTCATCATAAGTATCTGCATATCCTAAAAATCTTTCATAGAATTTCTTTGTGTTCTTAATTTCATCACTTAATAAATCAAAATCTGCTAGTTTTTCATTGATTAATTCGTTCATTTTGCAATTTAGTACATTACATAGTTTAAATATGTTTTCTACTGTTGGATACGCCTCCCCAGTTTCCCATTTTGATACACTTTGTCTTGATACATCTACTAATTCAGCAAGTTGCTCTTGACTGATTCCTTTGTTTTTTCTTAAAGTATATAGATTTTCACTAAATTTCATCTACAATTCCTCCTTTGTATGCTATTATACTCTTGATAGTATCATTTTTCTAGCAACCTATAGTTGCACTTTTGTATAATATATTATTATAAATAGAAGCGGAAATCTTTATAAGAGTCTTTAATCTTCAATCATATCTATCATTCTTATATGGTATCCGTTTTTCTCGTAGAATTTTATAGCACTTTCGTTGTAGCCAAATACAGCAATAAGGATTTTTTCACATTCAATAGACTTTAAATATTCTTTCATAGCATCTAATAATTGCTTTCCTATTTGTTTTCCTCTGTATTCTTTATCTACAATTAATTCTGTAATTCTTCCACGTTTTGGAGCTTTAAAATCATATTCTTCTGTTTCATCATTGTTTATTAAACCAACTACTAATCCTACGATTTTCTCATTATCTTTAAATAATAGAATTTTACCATTGCATTTTTTTACTTCTTCCATAGTTTTAGCGAAATATTTATCTCTATAATCATTTCCAACTATATTATAGCCTTCTTTATCCATATCTGCTAAATGCTGTTGTAATTGTACTAATAGGTCTTTTATTTGTTCATCGTATTTTGAATCATATTCAATAATCATAATATTTGTCCTTTCTTTAACTAGTTTAAGAAGTAGAAGTATTTATGGTTGATCTTGTATTAATTCAATAATTTTCATATCAATTTCATCAACATAACCAATATCTTCTTGTAAATCCCATAGTTTTATTTCATCATTTTCATCATTATCTTGTTTAATAAATGGTAGTATTTCATCTTTTATACATAAAAATATTGCCATATATACAATTTCTCCACTTGGTCTTTTTTTCTTAAATAGCCCTTTAAATTCTACATTGTCAACTTTTTGATGTGTTTCTTCAAATACCTCTCGTATGGCAGCCTGTCTAGCACTTTCTCCTTTTTCTATTCGACCTGCAGGTATTTCCCATTGCTTTCTCCAATTATTAAAACCAATCAAAAAGTTATCTTTTACTTTTATTACTATTCCAGCACCAGTAACATTTTTATATTGTTTTATTTCTTGTTCATCACAAGGGATATATTCAAGTAATTCATATCCACACTTATTTTTTATTATCATAATTATTACCTCTCAATCCACTCATCCTTTAATAGCCCAGTAATGTATTCATCTTCAATCTTACCAGTTGCTTTTGATATAAACCTTTGTCGTCTAATACCTTCATCTTTGTATCCGAACTTTAATTGCATTTTATTAGATTTTTCGTTATCTTTGAAATATCCGTTTTCTAATCTTCGTAAACCTAATACTTCAAAAGCATATTTTATTCTAGCACCAAAAGCTTCAGAACCATATCCAAATCCTTGATATTTTTCATTTATCCAAATACCACCGCCAGCAGTACCATTATCTAAACTTACATTTGTTAATTGAGTACCTCCAATTGCTTTATTTTCGCTTTTTAATATAATTGCAAAGTTATATAAATCGTTATCTATTGTTTTTTGTATAAAATGCTTTGCATCTTCTATTGTATATGGAAAAGGAGCATCTGCTAACCATTTGGTAACATTTAGGTTGTTTAAACCTTCTACTACATCGTTTATATCGTCCATATTCCATTGTCTTAATATTAGTCTTTCTGTTTCAATTATTACATCTTTATTCATATATAATCCTCCAATTTTTATAGTTTGTTTATAGTAAAAGCGGTCTTATTTAAAATCGATAAGTTTCTGTGTAAAAACTTAGTATGCTTTCCTTTAGTTCGTTATTATCAAACCTCGTTAGTAATCGCATATCATCCAATATACTATATATTATCATTCTTTCATCTATATATTTTATATTAGCAAATTCTCTATAATACTTTTTAATATAGGTATCTATGTTTTTATAATCTTCAGGTTTTTGAAACGGATCCATCTCTGAATTAGCCCACTTCCAAGGTTCGTTTTTACACCTATATAATAATCTAAATTCATAATCAATAGGGGCTATCATAGCATCATTAAAGTCTATTAGATATAAACCAGTATCATTTTTTATAATATTATCAAAATGTAAGTCATTGTGTATAAAAGCAAATTTATTATCTTTTAGATATTTGTCATAGTTAGTGAACGATTGTTCTATTAATTTTTGTTCCTCAGTAGAGAAGTATTTTTTAGTTTCTTTGTAGTAATCTTGTATTTGTGATTTAATATAATTTGTCCAGTTATATGGTTCACATTTTGAATTATGTATGTCTTTAAGTATATCTATCAATTCTTTTATTGCCGCTTCTCGTTCAGTTTCATTCGTTTTATACCAATAGTAATATAAAGACTTACCTTCTATTTTGCTAATTATTTCATATACAGAATCTACAATTGTTTTGGTGTTATCATATTTATATAGTTTAGGTATATGTTTTGAATTAGAATTCTGCAAATAAAATTTATATTCCTTTTCAAATTTCTCTTCTTTTCCATTACCACAGACTTTTATAATGTACTTATTATCTATGTCGAATATGTCATTATTGAATCCTGCATTTATTTCTGTTATAGTGTGTAAATTATTTCTGAATATTTGTTCATTATGTTTTACTATTTTTTCTGCTAATGTTAATCTTGTTTTTCTTAAATCTTCTATAACTTCAAATATCTCAAAACATACTTCTGTTTCATCGTTAAACATAGGGTTTATTGTTTTGAAATAGTCCATATAGGCTTTTTTATAATAATTTAATGTTCTATACCTTCACCTTCTAAAAACGCCATTTCAGATGTAATGTTTTTAAATTTTGTAATAATAATTTTTTTAGTCTCTATTATACAAGCTTTCTTTTCATTTTCAAATGTTAATATACTTCTTTCTCCAACTTTAGAAACATTTGTAATATCTAACGATGTAGTTGCTGTTTTCTTTCCTTGTAAGACTAATTCAACTAAATTGTCGTTGTTTATACCAAATTGCCATTATGGAAGACTAGGGTTTCTTTCTAGTATAGCACCATTATCAAATATATAATATGGTTTAGTTCCTATAACTTCTATGTGAGCATCATTTATATAAATAGTATCTTCTTCTGGTAGTGCAATTATTTTTTCTTCTTTTGATAGATTTAATAAATATTCTTTACTTTCTTCATCTTTTTCTTTTGTTCTATTAGTATAATGACATAGTATAGAATATCCATTTAAAACATCAAATCCAGATATGTCTTCTAAATTTACAGTGTTATCATCATCTAAAGCACAAGATTTAAGATTTTTTCCAAATATGATTGCACCAGCACTTCCTCCAAATACAATACCATTATTATTTATAAAATCTTGTATTCTTTTAAATGCACTACTTGTTTTTAAATCGTCTAATAGTTTGAATGTGTTTCCTCCACCTATAAAGATAGCACAATAGTCATTTAAATTTTTATCTATAATCTCAGATGCTTGCGTTACCATTTCTATATTAGGTATATTTAAATCCTTTAATTCATTTGTTATCCATTCATAACAGCTTGAATATTTATCACTTTCCATTGCTAATGGAATATATAGAAGCGGTTTTGTATGGTCTATTATTTCATTTAATTTATTATAAGCTCTAGTAGTTTGATAACCATCTCCACCACCACATAAAAATAATCTCATTTGTATTTTCTCCATTCTTTTATTTTTTATATTTTTGCGTTTAATTTGTTATTTACCCATATTTTAGCTTCTTCAAAGATTTTATCTGCCATTTTCCTTACATAATCTGTATTTTTGTACAATCTTTCTATTTCTTCATTTGAATAATTGTTTAACACATAATGTACAATTGTATATGCATATTTATAACTTCCTTTATAATGTCTAAAATCAGTTTTTAACTTATCAAAATCGCATTGACTCAAATCTTGAATTTCATATTTTTGATTTGAGATATTTGTTGCTAATCCCTCAGAAAACCAGGTAGTTTGTTTATAGCCAGTATAATCTGTATGATATATATGATGACATTGATGTACTATCTCGTGCAATGCAGTATCTTTTATTCTTTCAATATCAGCGTCTTTATGAGTTGTATATTTAATTTGATCATCGACATTTAGTATTCTGATAGTATGAGTTGAAGAATTAGAATCTCCGCAAATATAACTTAATATTTCACCATATTTAGAAACAATAAATTCTTTAAAAGGCTCATAACTAAGAATTAATATTTTGACTTTATTAGGTAGTTTCTCTAATTTAAAAAAGTCTAATATACTTCGCTCGTTATTTGCAATATGATCTACTATATCATTAAAATAATCAAGTTGAATATCACTTTCTATAATAAAATTTTCAAGTTCTTTTTTCATTTTTCTCCTTTATATATCATTATTTATTTTTTTAATATTATTTAACTTTTTCAAAGAAGTGTCCACTTAGCATTAAACCATTTTCAACAATTAAAATTTCTTGTTTGCTATGTACTGTTTTATTTTCTTTATGTCCATCTTCAGTATATTCTGGCCATAGATAATCATATTCAATATAAAGTTTTCCTTCTTCAAATATCCATGTTCCATTACCATTTGGACATATCATTGTTTTATCTTTTTGAAGTGCAATTATACCTTCTTTTCCATTCCAAGTATTAGTTTTATATGTTCCAACTAGCGAGTCTTCTTTTTCTTCAACTTGAGTTGTATTATAATTATTTCTATTTAAATTAATATTTAATCCTATTGCAAAACCAATTATACCTGATATTAGTGCAACTATTATACAAATTAATATAATATATGTTTTTTTCATATTTATCTATCTCCTTGTTATATATTTTGCTTTTTTATTGTTACATATTTTATATCTCCAGGCGGAGATGGTACAACCAAATTTATATTACTATCTTTATCTATAAATAATTCATCATAGTTCCAGGTTACATCAGATAGTAAATGTTCATTCTTTATTTCATTAGATATGGTAGTTTCTATTGATAGGTCAAGTTGTTCTTTAGATGTATAACCTGCTGCTTTATAACAATCTTCTAATGATGCCTTATCTAGCGTATTTAAATTGAAATTATATATCGTGTATTTTAATTTTGCTCCAGCATTTATTAGACCTGTTTTATTTACTATTGTAACTGATAATAGTTCATCGTTATAAAAATAACTATACTTGATATTAGAACAATACCTACTATTGCCTATATTGGCAAATTTATTATATTCATCTATATACATTTCTTTAATTTCATTATTTACTACATTTGCATATTCTGAATTTATATTTATGTATGGTGGTATAAGTTCTTCTTTGCTATTAAAAACCTCTCTGCCATCATACGGATCTTTTAATATCTTGTTTTCAAAACCATAATCTGCATCATATACCCATTCTTTACTAACCTCTACTTTTTTCTGTACTTGCTCTTGTTTTATTTCTGGTTTATTGTTGCTTCCAGGATTATAATTAGTTAATATTAATGTAATTATGCCTGTTAAGACTATTGTAAGAACAATTACAGCTATTAATATCTTACTTGATTTTGCTGTTAGAAGCGGAAGTGATATCATAATATTCTCCCTTCAAATTGTATTATTCATTTATATATTTTTTTACTTGTTCAAATATTTTTATATGACCTTTTGTGTTTGGATGTAGGCCATCAATAAAATCGTTTTTCTGTAAAACATCTTGCATTGGAATATATTTGATTTTATTTTCATCACATAGTTCTTTTAGTATATTATCATTTTCTAAAATCAATTTTAAATCTTTATCATATTCTGCAATATTGTTATTATCATAGAATTTATTAGGCTTGAATTCTAGTTTCTCATCAAGTTCTATTCTAGTTAATCCAAGAATAACTAATTCAAATCCTCTAGCGACAATTCTTTTTATTATACTTTCAATATTGTTTTTATAATTGTCTATACTAACCTTAAAATTTCCATTAAAACATTGCGTATCATTTACGCCAATAGAGAGAATGACAACATTATTAAATTCATCATATTTAAAACAATCTAAAATGCTATCAATTTTATTTAATATATCTCTACTTGTAGCTCCTGGAAAACCTGCAACTTGAACAAAGTTATTACATATTTTTGAATCATCCTTATTTACAATAAATTTTTTTAACATAGCAGACCAGCCACCGTTTTCATAGTCTCCAATTCCATATGTAATACTATCGCCTATTACTATATAATTATTCTTCATTTTTCCCTCCCAAAACATTTTTCTACATCTTATCATAATATAAATTATAATTCTATATTTTTCTATTAAAAGATTAAATTTGTGATAAATTAACAAAAAATTATATAAAAATAAGCAGAACCAAGATATAATCCTAGTTCTGCTTTGCCTTCACTTAAATGCTTTACTTAAATCTGTCTCTGTTGTTTCTTCTACCTTTGCCACGATGATAACTCCTGTTTTGGTAATCTCATCTTTGACATAAGTAAAGGAAATGACATCAAGAAGGTTCGAGTTGTTGTGGAGATACGCATTCATGTTGAAGAAGATGTATTCGCTCATTGATCCATATTCTGCGTAAAGCAGTCGGATTTCAGTAGTTTCCTCAGAACCATCCGTCATTAGCATGATTTCTGCATTAGCGATATTTGAATTACCGTCTACTGCTCGAGCCAACGTTTTAAGGTAACTACCGTTAAGCTGAATTACTTTTTCCTCACCGTATGCAAGCTCCTCGATAAAAATGTTTTTCATAGTCTTACGACCTTTCTTAAGTATTTAGAAGGCTATGTTTTCAAATTTATTTGCACACTGCACATATAAATGAAAACATATGCAAGGGTATAAAAACCTTCCATATGTTTATTATACCATTTTATGTAAATTTTAGCAAATTTTTATCTTTTTCCGTATGAGTTTTTTAAACTGGGGATTTCCTTAGATTTCAATATTTTTAGACACTTAATATAATTTAATTAGATTTAAA
>CAKOWZ010000017.1 GCA_934129745.1 uncultured Clostridia bacterium | reverse complement strand
AAACCTCCTTATGACATTTATATAATATCATAAGAAGGTGTATTTTTAAACTTTACACAAATTTTTCTATATACTCACATAAAAACATCTCGATTTCACTGTCGAGATGTTTTTTATTTATATTTGCATTTCTAACATATACATTTACTCTTTTTATATTCTTGCCTAATACTATTATATTTTTTGATTGTTTTCTTTACTTCACTAGTTATCTTTGAATTATTAATTATTTCTTCAACTGTTTGCCATGAATATGAATCATGTTCTGTTAAAACAATATTATCTGCTCCACTCACTTTAATCGCAAAATTATATTGTCTAGCATTTTTTCCACTTCCAGATTCATAATCAAAACTATCTATATAATATAAAATCTCATTTAATTCACAGTTTGTTTCTTCTTTTACCTCTCTTGCCAATGCCGTTGGTATATCCTCACCAATTTCCATATTTCCACTTGGTAATTCATCAATTCCTCCCATAAAGTCTTCTAGTTTTCTTGACATTATTAGTATTTTTCCTTGGTCATTTATAATAACTGCTCCAACAACATGTTTCTCTATTTTACCTTTTTTGGCTTTTTCCAATAAATAGTTATAATTATTCATACCTAAGTCCTCTTTTCTTTATTTAATTCTATTAATCTACAACTTTTTTCTCAAATATGTTTTCTCAATACTAAAGCCTTCATTTTGGTATAAATTAATGGCATTTGTATTGTCTTTGCATACCGACAATTCCACATAGGCCACTTTCTTTTCTCTAGCCCAGTTAATAAATTCTTTCATCAAACCTCTAGCAATTCCGTTTCCTCTGTATTGTTCTTTAACAAATAAAGCATCTAATTGAGCGACTTTATTATTATAAAGACTTCCCGTATCTTTAATAAAACCATATACATAACCTAAAACTATATCATTATTCCTTGCCACAAATATTTTCCTATCATCATTATTTATCAACTTTTCATAAAATTTTTCTACTTTATAATTTTCATTTATATTATTATCATAATTTTTTCTTTCATCTTGTATTAAATCTGTAAGCATATTATTAATCTCTGGTAATTCATTTAACATTGCTTTACTAATACTAAAATTCAATTTTATACCTCCTGACATATGTATGATTCTGCTTCTTCTCTACTTTTAAATATTACAATTTTTTTGTTATCTTTGTATTTTTCTATTAAATCATAAATTTGTGGTAATTTTTCTTTTGAGAAATTTAAAATAACTTGTTTAAATTTCTCATCTAGCTTTTCTTCTACCCAAGGCAAGTCATCTCTCTTTTTTCCAACACGAGATTCCGCTCGTGCTAAACAAACTTCAATTGGATAGTCTAATAAAAATATTGTATCGCACTCTTTCATTCTCATTTCAAGTGTTCTCTGATAATTACCATCAATAATCCATTCATCATTTTCTTACACCTTCTTTTAATTTTTTATATTATTATATTACAAAATCAAATAACTAGCAATACAACAATTAGTTATTGTTAATGTAAATTAAAGTAGACAAAATTTTATGTGCATTTTGCCTACTTTAATTTTACACTAACTTGTACATTTAATAATTTATAAATTGTGACTGAATGATACAATCTCCTTGATTTATTCCTATTTTTTGATTATTATTTTCTAAAAGGAGTGATTGAATGGAAAATTATATAGAACAATTAATTGATAATAACATAGAAAAAAATTTAATAGATAAACTTACAAATTTACTTTCAAAAACAAAAGGAAAATTTTATATAATTAACCCAAAAGAAAACAAATTTAGGTTTCCATACTTATTATACATCCCAAATAAACTTGAAAGTAATACTTTAATATTACACGGTAACAACTTAGCTCAAGAAGAAGGAAATATTATGAATATATATTCTGCAATATTCGAAACAACATCATCTGCAGGATATGATTTATTAGGTCTAAATCAGACAATTATTGTTCCTGTTACTTCAAATTATATTTATCCAGCTAATAATAATATGCATGAGTTTTTCCCTATGCAAGCCTCTAGAAATGTCTTATTTAGCAGTAATTCAAGTAATACATACTATAAATTGTTTGCCCAAATAAATAATATGATTGATGATTGCAAAAATTTTGTCTTTGAAAAAGTAAACACAACACTTGCCGAAAAGATTATATGTCACGGATTTTCTTCATCTGCAAAATTTGTATTAAGATACGCAACTTGTTATCCTGAAAAAGTAAGCTTATTAATCGCTGGTGGCTTTGGAAATCAGGCATTTGTTCCTCTTAAAAAAATAACAATTGAGAATAAAGAAATTGAATTAATATATCCGATTGGCGTTAAGGATATAAATTATATAACAGGAAGACCTTTCGATTATCATAATTTTAAAGAAATGAAGCGATTCTATTTTATTGGTGCAGAAGAAGACGAAAACAATGATACTGCTTTTAATTTTAGACATACAGATGAAGATATAAAAGATATTTATGAAAAAGTTTTTGGTAACGTTTATCAAAATAGATTTGATAAATTGGTTCGAATCTACAATGATTTAGAATATGATAATGTTGAGCTTGTAAGATATCCAAATTATGGACATAGTGGTACTCCAGGAATCCAGCATACAACAGAATTAATTTTGAAATATAGAAGTGTTTAGCATAACTATCTTCTAGTATATGAAGTGAACTAAATGGAGTTCACTTCAATAGCTGGAAGATTACATTGAAGTGATATAATAAAAAAACTAGGTTCCCCTAGTTTTTTTCTATCTTTCTTAATAACTCTCTATTGTCATTAAATATATTCATCATTTCATCTATATATTCTTTTTTAGTAACAGATTTCCTCCATTCATATGGTAACGGTAAATTAATTTGTTTAGCAATTAGATTCATAAAAATTGATCTAGGAACATTTAAAATATCTGATGATGTATAATACTCTTCATTTTGATTGCAATATAACCAATAATCCAACTTTTCATTAATCTTTATGCATTCAAACGATTTAATTGGTTTTAACTGCAACTCTTTCAATAATTCTTTTTCAATTTTTTTATTAAAATTAAATGGAATTAAATGCAAATGAGCGTGCACTATACTTTGAGGATGTCTTCCCATTTCAGTTGAACCGTGTTCTAATAATATCGCATTAATGCTAAAATATTTTTTATAAAAATCCTTAATTATATTTATGATTTTTTCAACATGCTTCATCTCATCTAATGATAATTCTGCAAATCCATTTATGTGTTTTTTGGGTATTATCATTAAATAACCTCTAACTGGGCTACCTGTAGCTTGAGAAACTAATAATAGCTCATCTTCATATAAAACAATATTTTTTTCTTTTTCATTATTGTTATTTTCATTTTTTATAATATTACAAAATACGCAATCTTTCATTTTTTCTATCCTCTTTTTACAATATGTGATAGACCTTTAGAATATTCACCATTAATCAGCATATCTCTGATATTAACTGGTCTTAAATCTATCTCTTTTAATTCTTCTTGTGTACACCATTTAAAATCTAATAATTTTTCTTCACCTTTATCTTTTTCAATTCGTTGATAGTCTTTCATTTCTAAATTATTTTTAGGTTTTATTATATAATAAAATTCTAGTCCATGACAAATCTTATTGTTCCTTTTCCAAAAATTTTCTTGTATGGCAAATAAATTTGTTTCTTGAATATCACAACCAATTTCTTCTTTTATTTCACGAATTATAGCTTGTTCTGAATCCTCTCCAATTTCTATATGACCACCTGGTATGTGAAAATAAGATGTTTGATTCACTCTCATTATTAAAAACTTATCATCCTGCTTTATTATTCCACAAGCTCTTCCATGAAATTCTTGCTGTTCTGTTTTAATTTTTAAATCCATAATTCTTTTCTCTCCTTTATAGTCATTTTATATTAAATTATTGATTTCTTCAATAACATTTTTACTATTTGTATCTAAAATATTAGATACACTGTCTTTTAATACATCTTCATATGACTTATAATAAATTTTTATATTTTTGTCAAATTTATTTTCTGTTATATTTTCTCTTTGTTTAAATCTTTCAATTAGAATATTCATGTCTGATTGAAAATCAATTCGTGTTCTTTCATTTTCGAAAAAAATAATAGTATTGATAAAAGCATGACTACATATAATAATTTCATTATTAAGTTTTTCAAATTTTGGTATATAATTCATTAGTTTTTCATTTTTTTTGCAAAACTCAATATAGTCTTTTTCTGTTTTAATTAATTTAATTTCCTCAATAATACTAATCAATTTTTCACCAATATATTTCATTGTATTCTTATGCCATTTAACCATTACATCTAATGGAATTTTACTTTCATATAAAGTACATCTTAAATAATACTCTCTCATATTTTCATTTTCAAGCATTGGTATATTTTTCGTATATTTATACATATTTTCTTTAAGATTTTCATTAAAATAATCCCATCTGATTTTTTCTACTTCTAAAGCTAAATAATTGTTTTTTTCTGCAACAAGCCTACTTGTGTATGTTTTTCCAGCTGCTGGAAGACCTCCAATTGTTATAATCCTCATTCTTCTACCTCCGCAAATACTCTACATGGAGAACCATCAAACTCGGCGAAATTTAATGGCATAGCATAAACTTTAAATTTTTTTTCTTTTACTAATTCCATATTACATACATTTTCTACTATTAGTATATCATTTTTTAATAATTTTCTATGTATTGGAAATGGAAAATCATCTGGAGTTGGTATATCAAGTAAAATCATTTTTGGATTTTTAGATATTAAAACATCTATCAATTTTTCATCAAGTATTGGTATATTGTTGAACAAATTATCTAAACCTTTTTCTATATGTCCTGAATAAAGTAAAAATACATCTTCATCTTCGATATTCAAATCTGGTTTGTTAATATCAATTACTTTGCCATTACCAATAAATTTATCCAAAGTATAATCATTTGATTTTTTTCCATCATTAATCATGTGATATGGGAAATCCATGTGAGTTCCAAAATGTGTATTGATTGTAATTTGATGTTCGTTATAATTTTCTTTTCCTATTTTAGCATGTTGCTTAAATACAATATCTGGCTCTCCTGGAAAAGCTGGAGTATCTTTAGTAAGCAATAATGACAAATCAATATATTTATTTTCTTTCATATAAATCGTCTCCTTTATTTATTTCTTGAATCTTACTTTTAATATACAATGCTACTTCCTGTGGTGTTTTATCCTGTGTATCTATAATTTCTGCATCAAATAAACTTACATTTATATTTTTTAAATTTTCGTCTATTGTTTCAAATTCTCTAGGATTTGACATTAGTAACCTCTCCATATATGCCATAGGTTTATCTCTTTTTTCGTTTCTTCTTATTCTTTCTTCGGTACTTGCTGTTAAGTAAAATGATAATTCAGGCTTTGGAAAAAGTTTTAATAACTTATAAACTTCCTTTGCTAAAGTGTTAGGATATTTTTCTTTCATTAAAGCATAACTTCTTAAAGCAAAATATGAATCTTGTATTATTATACCACTTTCACACGTTTGATAATTGTATAAATCCTCACTAATTGCCAGAGTATATAGTTCATTTATTAAATCTGTATGCAATTTACCTCTTTTAGATTGTGCAACTGTAAAATTAAATATTGCAGACTCGCCACTAAGGGTCCTTTGTCGAATTTGGGCATTATCTAAAATTTCAGATAAATATTTTGTAATAGTTGTTTTTCCAGATAAGTCCATTCCTTCAATTAGAATTTTTCCTTTTTCTTTTTTCAATAATATTTCACCTCCTATTATAAATAAGTTTTTATATTCTGTTTTTTATTATAAAAAAGGATAAAATTACCAAAAGTAACTCATCCTTTATAAACACAGTAATAAAAAAGCAACAAAAATTATAGCAATACAAACAGTAGTTGAGTAGTTGATTTGTTGCTTTCAAATGCTATAACACTATTAATTCTATTTCTATAGTTATAGTATTTCATTTTAATTAACATTCTTATAATTTATATAGTCAATATTTACATTACTATTATCTATTATTTATATAGCAAACTTTAAATATTACGCGTTATATTTTAGTTGAAATTTTTGTTTCTCTGTGCATAACTATAAGTTAAACACACTGCTCGTTTGAGAGATTACTTATATATTATCTTTTTTCTTACACTATGATTTAAATTTCAAGAAAATTTCATTTTATAACTTGTATTTTTTAATGTTTGTGTTCTTCTAAATATTTAGCAATTTTTTCAATATATGGTTGATCCTTTGGTGCATTTCTTTTTTTCTTAAATTCAAGTATTCTTTTTAATTTTTCAACTTGATATCCCTCAATTTCTTCACAAGTAAACTCCTCTTTTTGATTAGGAATAACCTCAATAATATCTGATATTTGATAAAAACCACATTCTTTTTTATCTTTTTCATTAAGATTATATTCCTGTTTCAATCTAGCAAATAATTCTTCTGATACGCATAAGTCTAAATCTGAAGTTGTTTCTTTTATCCCAAACATAACTAAACTACCACCACCTAAAATATAATATTCGCTTTTAGGTAAATTTAAACTTTCTACTAGTTTTAATAATTCTTCTTTGTTCATAATTTATTTTCCCCCACATTTCTTCTCATAAAATATATCTTAACATACACCCCAATAACAACAAATTTCAATATTTGAGCAACAAACAAAGCAACCAAAGCTCCTTTAAAATCAGCCACACATCCTACCAAAACAGCAAAAACTGCATATAATATACTAGCCACAAGAGATTTTAATGAACCCATACTACTTCTATATTTATCATTATATAAGTTCTGTGAAATATCGCTTTTGGCCACATCTGTAGGAAATACAGAATTTGTTATCATTACAAATGGAGATAAAAAATTGTTCATTATTAAACTTATCCAATTTGATATAACACTAAATACATTAGAAAAAATTATCACTTTTTCATTAGCCCATTTTTTTAAAATTTTACCACTAAACCAACTTCCAACAAAAGCCCCTATATTAGATAAAATTCCTGGTATTCCAACAGCCCATACTGGCCAAACCATTTTATAAAATTCACTTCTAAATTGATATGTTGCCTCACCTATTCCATCAGAAATTCCATCTGCAATTATTTGTTTTTTTAGAATTTTATTATCTTTAACTAAATTTATAACACTTTTTATTTGAGCAAAAATATTTTCATTTTCATTAGAGAATTTTTTTACTTCTTTTAATCTAAGTGATAATAAAACTTCAAAAATTCTAGGTATTACAGATAAAATCATCAAAACCCTTATTGATGTAAAATATGCAACTATTGCTCCTAATATTGTACTTAAAATTCCAGCTACATAATACATTGAATTTGTTTTTCCAAGATAATATTTGTATTCTGATTCTTTTCCATTTTGTTTTAAATTATCAAATATAAAAGCACTATTATTTCCACTAAAAAAAGCTCTTTCTAATCCTTCAAATATAGCTGATACTACTAATCCAATATATGAAGTAGTAAATGCTAAAATTATTGCATAAATTAATGAGTTTATACACCCCATAATTACTGTATTTTTTCTTCCAATTTTGTCAGCAATAATTCCTGTTGGGAATTCAAAAACCGCACTAGCAATCATTGTTATGCTAAATATACTCATTCCCAACATCATTGAATTTGATAATTCAGAATAATATATTATAGCAAATGCCCCATATAATTTAAAATCCATTAATAGATTTAATAGTCCCATTATTCTTATGTTTTTATTCATTACATCATTTGTTTTTAACTCTGTTATACATTTTTTCATTTTCAATTCTCCCTATTTTTGATTTACTAAATGTTCTTTTTATAGTGATTTCAAAAAAACATATAACTTCAATTATGCTTATAATTCAATATTTTTTCTTAATATATTAATTTAAAACCACCTTATTATTATTTTTAATCATAATTACATCACATCCTTTCACTTTTTTTATAAATTACATTTTTTTATATAATCAATAATTGAATCTAAATCCATCTTTTTCTTTTTCAATAATTCCTCTGGATTATTAATTTTATTTAAAATTTCATACATAATTTACCACTCCTCTTATATATTTTGATATCACTATATATCACGGTAGTCACTATCGGTCAATACTTTTTTTGAATTTTTTTAATTACATACATTGCCATCAAAATTTGACATTTTTCGTAAAATATACTATATTTTAAATATCTGAAAATAAAAAGGAGGAAATCTTATGTTTAAGGAATTTAAAGAATTTATTTCAAAAGGAAATGTAATGGATTTAGCAATTGGTGTTATCATAGGAGGTGCTTTTTCTGATATAGTTACAGCTTTAACAAGTTCATTTATTCAACCAATATTAGGATTAATTGGTGGTGCAGAAGTACATGGAACAATTCCTCTAGGAAATAGTGGACAATACCTTGATTATGGTACATTTATTACAGCTGTGATTAATTTTCTAATTGTTGCACTAGTATTATTTTTAATGGTTAAAGCAGTTAATACAGCTAATAAAAAAAGCAAAGAAAGATTAGAAAAAATTGCTGCTAAAGTTAGACATCATGAATCAACAAAAGAAATTTCAGAAGATGTTGAACCAGAAACAAAATTATGTCCTTATTGTTATACAGAAATTGCTTATAAAGCAACAAAATGTCCTCATTGTACATCTGATTTACATGAAGAACATGTTGAGGAACATTCTGAAAAACATTCTGAAGAACATGCTGAAAAACATGCTAATGAATAAGCTTGCAAAAAATTACATAGATTATTTTATAATTAATAACCATAAAAATAAAAACTTATAAAAAAATTAAATTTTATAGGTTTTTATTTTTATAAATTTTTTAATTTATTTTTCTCAATTATTTTAATTAAATTTTCAATTATTTCAAATATTCTAATTCAACTTCTCAATTATTTCATATATTTTAACTTTTTGATTATATATTTTATTTTCTGAAATTACTAAATACCATAAATATCCTATAATAAGCAATATTGCTATATTTTTTAAATATATAATCATAATACTAGAAAACACTGTTAAAAAAACTATACTAACAAAAGAAATTAAACTCATATAACTATATGTATCTTCTAATCCACTACTTATATGTAAAATATTTTTTACTATTCTCCCCCCATCTAATGGATAAATTGGTATTAAATTAAATAAACCTATTAAAAGATTTGAATATATTAATATATTTTTTTCAATTCCAAATATTTTACCATTAAAAAGAAAAAATAAAAAAACTAATAAAAAATTAACTAATGGTCCACTTATTGCTATCACTAATTTTTTTACTGCCAAAATATTTCCATTTTTTAATTTTGAATTATAATCCTTTGTATTTACTTTAAAGTTTACTGACAATCCTAACGCATTTAATTTTAATGATTGTGGTTTAAATCCTAATAAAATTCCTGCAAATAGATGTCCTAATTCATGTAAAAAAGCAAATAACATTAGCATTCCATAAATTTCAATTTGTCTTGTAATTATAAAAATAATTATAAAAATAAATATTTTTAAATCGATTTTTATTTGCATTTACTCTCTCCTTACATGATAAGTTTAAAAATTCATAATTAACTGAGGATCTACATATCTCCCGCTTCTTCGAAATTCAAAATGCAAATGAGGACCTGTAACTTTACCTGTTGCACCCACTTTTCCTATTTGTTGACCTTGTGTAACATAATCCCCAACTTTTACATTTAATTCACTACAATGAGCATATACAGTTAATACCTCTCCATTTTGAATTTTTATATGATTCCCATAATCCCCTGCATATGAAGAAGCCACAACTTTTCCTTCCATTGCAGCATGTATAACAGTTCCAGTTGTTGCTCCTATATCAATCCCTTGATGAAATTCTGAAACAATTTCAGTAGGTTCTCTACTTCCAAAAACAGATGTTATTTTTCCTTCGATTGGATGAATTAAATTACAGTTTTGTTTTATATATTGAGCATCTTGTTCCATTTGTATCATATTTTGAGCATCAATTCTAGCTTGAATTGTTCCATCATTTCCTTTAACTTGAGAACTGTCTATTCCTCCTCCGAATTCCTAAATTTGATTGATTATCTTGTTCTGATTGATTGTTTTCTTGGTTTGATTGATTTTGTTGTTCTTGTGGATTTGTTTGAGAATTTTCTGTGTTTTGATTTTCCTGTGTATTTTGATTTTGCTGATTTTGTTCTTGTTGATTTTGATCTTCCTGATTTCGTTCTTGTTGTTGTAAATCATTTTGCTGGTTTTGTGAATTATTTATATTATCACTATTAGTATTTTCTTCACCTTTTTCATTTCCAAAATCTTTATTTAATATATTTGTTTTTATTATCTTATTAAAATCTCCATTAAAATATTCCTTACACTGATTATAAACTTGTGGTAAATTAACATCATAACTAAGCACAGTTTTTGTATGATTAATAACATTATCACTAAAAATATTTTTTGAATTTTTTAATACTCCAAATACAGAATAAATACATATACAAATTAAAATTTGTATAATCATTTTTTTTCCTAATGAAACTTTATTTTCATTTTCAATATTAACTGAAGTTCCTAACACTCTAGTACCATCCTGATTTTTTCTCCTATAATAAATTTCTTCAGCTCTTCTTATTCTTTCCTCTGGTGAAATTACTCTTTCCATATGCACCATCTCCTTTGTAACCAATCATAAAAAAGACAAATATGAAATTACTCATACTTGTCTTTCAATATATATGTTATTAAGAAAAAAATATTCACATAAAGTAAAAACTTTTTATTTGTTTAAAATATACCAACAACAACCTATAAGAAGTGATACTAATATTCCAACCAAAATTTTCATTAATTTATATTTTTTAATTAATTTAGAATTAACTTTAGAATCATTTTCTAATTCTTCTTCTGTTTTATTTATATAATTAGATATTAATAATTCAGCTTCTTTTACAACAAATTCAGAATTATAATCTCTTTCAAAATCTTCAGTAAATTTATCATTATTATAATCAGCATATTCAACATTTCTAATTTTCTGATTTTTCTTTAAAACAACAAAAGCCTCTTCAACTAAATTAGAAGGCAAATCCTTCAAAATAACAATATTTCTCATACTATTAATATCCATAATCCCACTTACCTTTCATTTACAGATATTTTTTCCAATATTGTTTTTTTTATACATAACCTCAACAATTCCCTTTGAAACTAAACTTGACATTTTTTCAATTCTTTCATATGAAGCATTTTTAAGTATATTAAAATTTTGCAAACAATTATCTCTATTTTCTCCTACAACAGCTTTTATACTTATATCTCCAATTATAGAATTCTTCTTTTTTAATGATTCAGCATATTTTAACCCTCTGTTATGAACAAATACTTTTCCAATATTTTGTTGTAATGATAAAGCAGAATCTAATGCTATTATTAGATTTTTCTCTTTAGTAATTCTACATTCATAAAATTTATCTGTATAAATATTATCATTTGTAAATATGCTATTTTTGAATATTCTATTAGTGCATATATCATTATAAGTTATACATTTTTCAAAATCTCCAATTATCTTTATATTTGCAGTATTGCATAATTTTTCTTTTAATTTTCTACCAACAATAGGTCCAAAAGAATCCCCAATTATAGATGTTGTACCTATGCATAAAAAAATAAAATTATCACAATATTTATTTTGATCTATAATATTTTCAAATTCCCATACAAATCTTTTATATTCTACACTATTTTGCACAATTGTACCTCCCATAAGTGTTTTATCTCTATGAGTTTTTTTATATGAATTTTTTTATTATTATATTAAAATTATAATTACAATAACAATTACTATAATAAATCAAAATTCATATAATACAAGCTTCTAATGTAGAATATGTTATTTCAATTTTTTTATTCCTTAATTTTAAATCAAAGTAAAAACATATCTTACAATCACAACACAATGTTTAACATTCTTTAGTGAAAATAAAATATGTTTATTTAATAATTTACGCAGTTTTTAATTCTAATCTTAATTTATCAGCAATCATAGCTATAAATTCTGAATTTGTAGGTTTACCTTTAGAATTCGAAATTGTAGAACCAAATATTCTTTCAACTATATCAATTTGTCCACGTGCCCATGCTACCTCAATTGCGTGACGAATTGCACGTTCTACTCTACTTGGTGTTGTATGATATTTGTCTGCTATCTCTGGATATAATTGTTTTGTAATTTGATTAATTACTTCTGTATCATTTATAACCATCATGATTGCTTCTCTTAAATATTGATATCCTTTTATATGTGCTGGAACTCCAACCTCATGAATCAAATTTGTTACTAAAGCCTCTAAATTTTCTGACGAATTTTTGTTATCTTTTTGTATCTCAATATAAGGTGCTTTTATTTCTTTTGTCATAAAACTTACTTTATTTGCCATTGGTTGAAATGTTCTTATTTCTTTTATTCTTTTTATTAATACATTAATTTCAAATGGTTTTATTATGTAATATTGTGCGCCTAATTCTATAGCTTTTTGAGTTATCTTTTCTTGTCCTACAGCTGATAACATTATACATGTTGGTTTATTTTCCATTTGTGATTCATTTATTTTTTCCAATACTCCTAGTCCGTCTAAATGTGGCATTATAACATCTAATATTGCAATATCTGGTTTAGTAATTGATATTAATTCTACAGCTTCATTTCCATCTTTTGCTATTCCCACTACTTCCAAGTCTTTTTCTTCTTTTAAATTTTCTAATAATGTCATAGCAAAGTCACGATTGTCATCTGCTATTAATACTGTTATTTTATTATCCACCTTTTTCATCCTCCTGTTTAAATATTTTGTAAAACTGGAAAAATTTTACAATTCTGATTATATTATTTTATTCATTATTTTGCAATACTTTTTTGGAAATTTTTTCCATTTTTTGGAAATTATTTCCAATTTATGTTTTATTATAAATTTTTTTCTATTGCTATTTTACTGAAATTACTGAGGTTTGTAACTATTTTGTCTTTTTCTAATATTTTTTGTTTTTATTATTTGTTTGTGTAAAATATTACAATTATTTGTATTATTATCTAACATTTCTTGTAATTCTTCATTAGTAACTTCAACATAACATTTAATATTGTTTTCATATACTATATTAACAATATTTATATTTCTTTTTTTACAATAATATTTAAACAGTTCTAATTGATTATATTCAATTTCTATTTCCACTTCTTGACCTAAAGTTTCACAAGCAAGGGTTGCATTTTCTAGTACTTTTGATGTAGCTTCAGAATATGCTCTTACAAGCCCACCTGTTCCAAGTAAAATTCCTCCAAAATATCTTGTTACAACAACAAGAATATTGCATAAATTATTTTTAGTTAATATATTAAGCATTGGTCCACCTGCAGTTCCGGCTTGGTTCTCCATCATCACTAAATTTTTCTATAATTCCATTTTCCGTCATTATTCTATATGCAAAACAATTGTGTCTTGCATCATAATATTGTTTTTTTACATTTTTTAAAATCTCTTGTGCTTGTTGTTCTGTATTTATATAAAATAAAGTTGCAATAAATTTAGATTTTTTTTCCACAATTTCATCTTTTATTTTTTCCTCTTCTATAGTAAAAAACATATATTTTTTTGTATGATTATTTTATAATTGTTTTATAATTATTCTGTCATTTTCTTATAATTATCTTAATAAAATTTTATCATACTCTCCTTATTTAACTATATTTAGGTTTTTGCATAGATTCCCTATAAACTATTAATTATTTTGACCTGCAACATATCCTGTTGAATATGCAATCTGTAAATTAAATCCTCCTGTATATGCATCAACATCTATTACTTCTCCTGCAAAAAATAATCCTGAGACAAGCTTTGATTCCATTGTTTTTGGATTTATTTCTTTTATTGAGATTCCTCCTGATGTTACTATTCCTTCATTAATTGGTCTAAAGTCTTTAATCGTAATTACAAAATTTTTCAATAATCTTACTAATTTTTGTCTTTCTTGTTTAGTGATTTCATTTACCTTTTTATCACCATTAATTCCTGACAATATTATTATTGGTTGAATTAATTTTTGTGGCAATAATTCATTTAAACTATTTTTAAAACATTTATTTTTATCTTTTTCAAAATCTCTTAAAACTCGCGTATCTAATTTTTCTTCACTTAAACCTGGTTTTAAATCAATTATTAAAACAACATTTCCTTCATATAGTAAATTATCTATATTTTTATATCTAAGTAAATGAGCTGAACCACTTAAAATTGTTGGTCCTGATACTCCAAAATGCGTAAAAATCATTTCTCCAAAATCATCATATATTACTTTGTTTTTTATTTTATCTTCAAATTTAATTTGCACATTTCTTAAACTTAATCCTTGTAATTCTCTACATAAATTAAGTGAATTTGTATATTTACTTTCATACACACTTTTATTATTTTTTTCATTATCTCTTATATTATTTGCAACCAAAGGAACTAATGATGGTCTAATTTTGGTAACTGTATGTCCTAATTTTTCTGAAATTTTATATCCATCACCAGTTGAACCTGTTGCCTGATAACTATTTCCACCTGTTGCTAAAATAACTTTATCTGCTTTTTCTATAAATGTTTTCCCATCTTTTATATATTTTACTCCTATTACATGTTTCATTTCTTCTAATGATTTTTTTTCGCAAACTATTTCATTTACATTTGCATTAGTAATCATTTTTACATTTAATTGTTTTAGTTCTTCTAATAATGCATTTAAAACATCCATAGACTTGTCACTAACTGGAAATATCCTATTTCCTCTTTCTTCTTTAACTTTAACATTATGTTTTTCTAATAATTCTATAATATCTTTGTTTGTAAAACTTTGAAAACAACTATATAAAAATCTGCCATTTCCAGGAATATTTTGTATAAATTCAGATATATTTAAACTGCTTGTAATATTACATCTTCCTTTACCTGTTATTAAAAGTTTTCTTCCAAACATATTCATTTTTTCTAATATAATTACTTCATTTCCGCTTCTTGCTGCTGAAATTCCTGCAATCATTCCAGCAGGTCCTCCACCAATTATTACAACCTTCATATTCTTCTCAACATAATAATTTATATTATGCTATCCTTTCTTCATAATTTAATATTAAAATATTCTAATATTGTATATATTTATAAATTTGAAATAGCTCTCATTACACCTAATTTTCCATATTCATATGTTAATCCACCTTGCATAAAAGCAATATATGGTGGACGAATAGGTGCATCACAAGATAATTCAATAGATGAACCTTGAGTAAATGCTCCTGCAGCCATTATAACTTTATCTGTATAACCTGGCATATCCCATGGTTCTGGTATTGAATTTGAATCAATTGGAGATCCTTTTTGTATTCCTTGACAATATTTAATTACTGCATCAGAATTGCCAAATTCAATTGTTTGAACAATATCAGATCTTTTTTCATCAAATCTTGGAACTGGTTTAAATCCTAAATCTTCTAACATTTTACTTGCAAAAACTGCAGTTTTTAAACTACTTCTTACTACACTTGGAGCCATAAATAATCCCTGTAAAATTGCTCTATTAGCACCTTGACTTGGTCCAACTTCTTTTCCCTGACCTGGAACTGTTAATCTTTCTGCAGCAAGCTCTACCAAATCACTTCTACCTGCAACATAAGCACCATTTGTGGCAATTCCTCCCCCTAAATTTTTTATAAGAGAACCAACTATAATATCTGCACCTATTTCTGTAGGTTCATATTTTTCAACAAATTCACCATAACAATTATCAACCATAATTATTACATCTTTATTATTTTTTTTAATCAATTTAATTACTTTTTCTATTTTATCTAAAGTAATACTTTTTCTTGTTGCATAACCTCTAGAACGTTGTATTTCTATTAATTTCAAGTTTCCCTTTGATACTCTTTCTTGTATTTTTTCATAATCAAAATCATTATCAATCATATCTATTTGTTCATATTTAACACCAAATGATTTTAATGAACTTTTATTTTCTTCAATTCCTATAACTCCATCTAAAGTATCATATGGTTTTCCACATATACTAAGCATTGTATCACCTGGTCTTAAAAACGCGAATAATGAAACTGTTAATGCATGTGTTGCAGATATAAATTGATTTCTTACCAAACAATCTTCTGCACCTAATACATCTGCAAAAACTTTTTCAGCTGTGTCACGTCCAATATCACCATATCCATAACCTGTTGTTGTTCCAAAATGCATATCTGATATTTTATATTTTTGAAAAGCTTTTAATACTTTTGCACTATTATATTCACATACATCATCTATTTGTCTGAACACTTCTTCAACATCTTTTTCAACTTTTTTTGATAATTCTACTACTTCTTGTTTAATTCCTAATTCTTTATACATTTTTATCACACTTATGATATTTTTTATATCATAAACTCCCTTCTTATAAATTTTATTTATTTCACAATTTAATTTTATATATCACATACAAAATAGCTACTTCCATATTCTTTGTTTAATTCATAGTATTTTCCAACAAAATTTGGCTTATTTGAATCTATGTTATATACAGGTTCAATTACAACTTTTCCATCTGAATTAATCACTCCCCATTTTTCATTTTTCTTTATTCCAGCAAATCCATTTTTATTAAATTCAGTTACAAAATCATATTGACATTCAACAACAATATTTCCATTTTCATCAGCAAATCCCCATTTATTTTGCTGTTTAATAGCATATAATTTTGAGCTAAACACTTCATTGTTTTTCACAATATTTCCATCAAAATTTATATATTTCATATCATTTGACGAATACACATATATATAATTTTCATTAATTTGAACTGTTGGATTTTGCATTGTCATAATTACTTTTTTACCTATTATAAAATCTGTATTTTGAGTATTAAGATTATTTGCTTCTATAATTTTTGTTTTACCTATTCTTTGAATAACATCATATTTACAATCAATTATTTCATTATTTTCATTATCAATAACTCCAAACTTGCCATTTTCAAAAATAACAAAATAATCATCATATAAATATTCTAAATATTCATATTCTTCATTTTTCAATTTATTATTTTCATTTTCTAATATTTTAAATTTGTCATTTTTAGTAATTGCAATTGAATATTTTTCACTTGATGTTTGATTAATTCCTACAATGTTTTCATAACTAATTTTATTCATTGTTTTATAATCATATATATCAATATTATCACCGTTTTGAGCATTTACATATTTTCCAGAAATATATATGTTATCATATTTTAATTCTATTTGTATCTTTCCATTAAAATCAGACAATCCTTGTTTAGAATTTTGCTGTATAATTAAACAATTGTTATTTTTATCTATTCCAATATCTTCATATTCATGTTTTAAAATAATCTTGTTATTTTTGTATAATCCAGCTTTTCCATTTTCAAAAGCTACCAAATAGATATCATTAGTATTTGAATTTTCAAGTCTTGCAATTTGCTCATATTTAACATCTAAGATTTGTTTTCCTTTTCTATCAATATATCCATATTTGTAATTATTTTCAGAACCATTTGATACAATAAATCCAGAATTTTTGTATTGTGAGTTTTCATTATAATATCCATCAGATTCTATTTTGTCATATTTTTCATTTACATATGCTACTCCATTTATATTAATTATTCCATATTTTTCATTTTTCTTAACTAGTAATAAACCTTCATTATAATCAAAACTATTAATTTCATCATATACTGGCTTAGTAATAGTATTTCCTTGAAAATCTATCAACCCAAATTTTCCATCTTGTTCATATTTCAATACACTTTTTTCATAAGGGATTTCACTTATTCCTGAATTTAATTCAATTGCCTCAACTGTAACATATTGATACAATATTTGTTCTGATTTATCATTTAAAACTTTTATATTGTATTTTTTCTTTTCTGAATTGTAATCATATTTGCAAATAAATAGAGGTTTAGAAGGATTAGGTATTTGAATTTCATCATAATATGGTTGTACCACAATATTACCATATTTATCTATCACTCCAAATTTATTATTTTCATTAACTACCATATAGTTTATTTCATCTACTACTTCAAGTTCATAATCCAGCTTTTTTTTGCTATTTTTCAGCATAATTAAAAAAGCTATAATTACAATAATAATACAAACTATAATGATACTAATAAAAACATTTTTTTTCTTCATATACACACCTTCTAAATTAATTTTTCTTTTGATTTAATTTTTTAGACTTATCAAAACTTTTATTTTTACAAAAAGCTTAATTTTACTGTATATTTTGATATTTTTCTTAATCCATTATATAGACTATATTTTCATCTGTCAATGAATGATTGCAAAGTTTTTTGTTTATTTTGCTCATTTTCATCAATTACTTTTTTATTAATCACTGTATATGTATAAAATAATCCACTATAAATAATCGTGGTAATTATAAAACATACAACGATTTTACCTATTTTTGTGCATAGAAAATTCACGCTATAATTTCCACCTTCTTTATTTTTTTTTATATTTAATTTTTATCTTATGAAATTTTTGGGAGATTTTGAATTAATTTTCCCAAATCAGATTAATTAATTTTTTTGATATCAATAATTTTAACTAAGCATTATTTTATCATGCTTTTTTTATTTTGTAAACACATTTTTGCCTTTTTTTGCTTTTTTATTTCAGATAAATTGACAAAATACACTAAATTCCGAATATAGTTTGACATAATATTGTATCTATGATATAATATGCCACGAAAAAGAGTAAATACTCAATATACTTTTAGCTTAAGTGGTGACTATAAGTATATTTATTAAACCACATAAGGAGGCTTTGTTTTATGTACAAAGTTACTATCATTCTTGATGGTCCTGATGGACGGGTCATGCGTATTCCTGAAGACACTAACACTAAAGCTGAGCCTGTAGAGATTGCGAAAATTCCTAATTACAGATACACAGATATTTGTCGCTACCCTAACACGGCAAAGCATTTTAAACTACGGCTTCTTAATGGTCAATTCGCTGACCTAACACATGGCGGATTTGTTGATGGCAAATTTGCTGAATCATGCCACATGAAGTGTGTTTGGGGAAGATACTGCCTTGATTATGGTAAAATTGGCAGTATCAACTGTATCCATAGTTCAGGATTCAAAAATCCAGGATTTTATATCCTTGACATCTCTGATTAGGCAAAGCACTTTATGTAAAAAAGCTATCTTTAAAATAAAGATAGCTTTTTTCATTAAATTAACTACATATATGTTTTCTAGTCATTTCTAACAAATGTAATTTAGTAAATCCAACAACTTGTGTTTTAGCTCTATCTTTTTTCAAATTTTCCAACAACAAATTCTGAACAATTTCCTCATCTTCTTTATTATCCATATCAATATAATCTACAATAATAATTCCTCCAATATCTCTTGCTCTTATTTGTTTTGCAATTTCTACTGTAGCTTCAGAATTGACTTTTAACACAGTTTTTTCAATATTTTCTTTTCCTGTGAATTTCCCTGAATTTACATCTATTGCTGTTAAAGCCTCTGTTTGATCAATTGTAATAAATCCCCCACAATCAAGCCACACTTTTCTATTAGAAATTTTTTCAATTTGTCTTTCTAAATTATATAAATCCAAAATACTATCTTGTTCAATTAATTTAACATCAATATTAAGATTATATTTTTTTAATAATTCTAAAACATTTTCATAAACATCTTTATCATTTACTACAATCCTATCTAAGCCTTGATTTCCAACATCTATTAATAATCTATTTATAATATTTCCTTTTTCATATAATAAACTTGGAATATTTTCATTCTCTTCAATTATATATTGTGATTGATTTTTGATATTTTGATATATTTGAATCACTTTTTGTATATCTTCTTTTATTTCCTGTTTTGTAGCATTTATTGCTGATGTTCTAATAATTACTCCATAATTTTCAATTTTACAATCATTTACAATATTAGTTAATCTTAATATTTCATCATTATCTTCGATTTTTTGTGAAATAGTCACAAATTCACTATTTGGTATTATAACCACAAATTTTCCTGAAATATTTAAATTAGTTGATACTTTTGCTCCTTTTTTTCCTGTTTTGTCTTTTTTTACTTGAACAATAACAGGCATACCAATTTTCACATAATCTTTTATATCATATTTGTTTAAATCTTCATTTTTATTTCCTGTTTTATTACTTGCTTTTGGCAAAATATCTTTTATATGTAAAAAAGCATTTTGAGTATCACCAATATCAACAAATGCTGCTTGCATTCCAGGTAAAATATCTGTTATTTTTCCAAGATAAATATTTCCTTCAAGTCTTTGTAATCCATCATATTCTTCATACTTTTCTAATAACTTACCATTTTCAACAAAAACAATTGTATTTTTTTCTTTAGTACTATTTACAATAATCTCTTTCATCAAATTTTAAATATCCTTGTACTATATTTAGATTTTGTGGAAATCCATAAACCATTTTACATCTTCTACAATATTTTCATAATATCAATTAAACTTATTCATAGCCATATCTACACCATTTTTCAAAATTTCCTCAATAGCTTGTTCTGCTAAATTTATACCATCTTTTAAAACATTATATTGCTCATCATTAATATGTCCAATAACATAATTTATTAAATCACCTTTAAATTCAGGCATACCAACTCCAACTCTAACCCTCATAAAGTCACTTGTTCCTAAGCACTCCACAACAGATTTCATTCCATTATGAGTTCCTGGACCTCCACTTTTTCTTATTCTAATTTTTCCTGGATTTGTATCTATATCATCATAAATAACTATAATTCTATTTTTCTCAATTTTATAAAAATTCACAAATTCCTGAACAGATTCTCCACTTAAATTCATAAATGTCTGAGGTTTTAATAAAACCACTTTTTCACTATTTATGTTTCCAACTCCATACATGCCCTTAAACTTACTTTTATTTACTTGAATCTCAAATTTTTCCGCTAATTTATTTATAACATCAAACCCCATATTATGCCTTGTTTTAGCATACTCAGGCTCTGGATTTCCCAATCCAATTATTAAATACATTTTACTCTACCTCATTTCTTGTGCAATTGGGGACGCGTCCCAATTGTACAATGTGTACAATTGGGACGCGTCCCCAATTGCACAAGTTAAAACATTTTTGGTATAAAAATCATACCTCCAATTATAGTGGCAAAAATGGCCCAGATTAATACTGCACCTGCTGCAATGTCTTTTGCAATTTTGGCTTTTGGATTTTTTTCTTGTGTTATTAAATCAACTGTATTTTCAATTGCTGTATTAATTAATTCTGTGCTTATTACACCTGCAAATAAGATAAAACAAATAAACCATTCTATTTTACTTATTTTAAATATAATTCCACATATAATTACAATAATCATTGCAAATATATGAATTTTCATATTTCTTTCTACTTTTAATGCTGATAATATACCTTGTATTGCATATTTAAAACTTTTGAAAAAATCTAAAAATCCGTTTTCTTTTTTTGATAAAATTCTTATGTTCTAAACTGTTATCTTCAAAATTTTTATCTGTTTTTTCTATATTAAATTTTTCTTTTTCCATTTAATTTTCATTCCTTTCTTACATCTTTAAAAGGTTCATATATTTGTAAAAATTTATTTTTATCATTTAATTAAACTTTTTTATTACATTATTTTATTACTTTATTTTATCACATTATTTTGTTACTCTGTTTTTCACATTATTTTATTAAATTATCTTATCACTCTATTTTTCAAACTATTTTATCACAATTTTTACTCCAATTCCAGCTTTTCACCCAAATAAATTTTACTTACCAAATTAAGTTCTCTAACACTTTCATCTGGTAAATCAAAAGAAAATATTTTTTTTGCTGGTGAAAATATAATATACCTTATTGCATCAACAGTTGTTGGATTAACGCTAATTGCTGATTTATCAACTCTTCCGCAGTTTACGCATTTAAATCCATTATCAATAATACTAAAAAAAGCAATATTTTCATTGGTTTCACAATTAACACATTTTTCAACTTTAGGCATATAACCCAATAAACACAATAAACGTATTCTAAAAACTGAAAAAATCAAATCTAAATTTTTATCAGTTTCAGAAATAACATATAAAGTATTTAATAATAATTGTAAAATCTTATATGTATTTTGATTTTCATATGTTACACTATCAATGATTTTACATATTTCTACAGCATAATTTAACTTGTCCAAATCAGTACGTAAATTATAAAATATCTCAATTGTATCACATGAATTTATATTATAGCTATTATTTCCCTTAAAAATCATATATTCTCCAAAGCAAAAAAATTGAGTTCCTGCCATAAGCTGGCTCTTTGGCCTTCTTGCTCCTCTTGCAGCACACCCAATTTTTCCATTTGGAGTTAATATTGTAACCATTTTATCAAAGTCACCCATTTTATTTTCAGATATTATCAATCCCTTGGTTTTTATTATCCCCATATTCATTCACCTTTAAATTTTCATTTGCTTCTATTATACTATCTCCAACAGTTTCAGTTATTTTCTCACTACTGTTTTCAACATTTTCAAGACAACAATTTAAGTTTTTTCCTAAACTATTTTCTATATTTCTTACTGCAACTAATTCCATAAAAGTATCTATGTTTCCAGTATTTTTAAAAGTATTCCACGCTAATTGTTTTATCATATGAATCCACTCCTTATCAACAAAGTTTTTAATTTGACTTTAGTTCAAATTTACTTTATTGTTATCTTTTGCTTTTTTTTATTTTCTATACATTTGGTTTAAATTTCTTAACTAAATTATCATTATTTAACCAATCTTCTTTAACCTTTACCCAAATCTTTAGATTAACTTTTGTATCTAACATTTTTTCCAAATCTTGTCTTGCATAAGTTCCAATTTTCTTTAACATTGCTCCATTTTTACCAATTATAATTCCTTTATGAGATTCTCTTAAACAATAAATTGTAACATCAATATCATAAATTCTTTCTTTATTTTGAGTTTTTCTTGTTTTCATTTTCTCAGTTTCAACATAAATCCCATGTGGAACCTCATCATTTAACAATCTTAAAGCCTTTTCCCTTATTGTTTCTTCTGCTAATTGACGAAGAGTTTGGTCTGTATACTCTTCTATATCATAATATGCAGGCCCTGGTTTTAGGTTCCTTTCTATCTCATCAATAATTACATCCATATTTTTATTTTTTACAACTGAAATCGGAATTATGGCCTCAAAATCATATTCATCTTTATATATGTCTATTAATTTTGCTAAATGTTCTTTTGTAACTAAATCTATTTTATTAATTATTAAAATAGTTTTTATTTTAGCCTCTTTTATTTTATCTAAAATTATTCTATCACCTTTTCCTATTTCCTCAGAAGTAGCATCTATAACAAATAATGTAATATCAACATCACCAATCGCACCAAAAGCTGTTTCTATCATTGTGTTTCCAAGCTTTGTTTTTGGTTTATGAATACCTGGTGTATCTATAAAAATTATTTGTGAATTTTCTCTATTAACAATTGCTCTAATTGCTGTTCTTGTTGTTTGTGGCTTATTTGCAATTGCTGCAACCTTTTCACCAACTAAATTATTTATAATGCTTGATTTTCCTACATTTGTCCTACCTACCATAGAAACAAATCCAGACTTGAATTCTTGCTCCATTTCATTTCCTTTCTTGAATTACTTGAAAAAATACTATACTTACTTGAAAAAGTAATATAATTACTAAAAAAAATAATATAATTACCTGAACAAATAATCTAATTACTTAAAAATAATCTAATATATTTTCCAATTTCAGTATTAATCTATTCAAATTAATTAATTTTCACATTTGCTTTTAATGGACAAATCTGAATAAAAGTATTGCCATCATTAACTTGAATTTCATTTCCATCTAAATCTGTATACACAGTTTGTGCATTTCTAGAACTTTTTTTACATTTAATCTTAATTGCTTTACCATTTGTAATATAATATCCATCACATGTTCCAATATTATATAACCCTTGTCTCCCCTTTTTTTCTGGGTCATTTAAAGTATAATTTTGAGCAAAAGTAATTATAATATTTTTAGTAACAACATCTTCACCAGTACTTCCATCTTTTTGTTTTTCTCCCCTTGAATATCTTTCATATTTTTCAAGTTCACTATTATACACATATTTAACAATATTTGAGTTTGAATATGGTATTGTTACAGTATTTGCATCAACTCCATCTTCTAAATCAACCTCACCTGTAACATAATTTAAAACACTTTTCTTATCTGAAGTTGTTCTATAACCTTTTTCTTGTGCTATTTGATATAAACCATTTAAACTTGTAAAAGCATTATGTGGTGCTGATTTTGATTTTTCTCTCCAATATTTTGATGTATTTGTACGTGCAGCTCCAGTATCATAAACTTGTCCATTTATATTATTAACACCTAATGAAGAAATATCTTTTTGTGCCTGAGGGCTCCAACCTAAATGAGCATAAATAGCATCATTTTCCAAAGCATAATCTAAAAAATAATGTCTTGAACTACGAACTGGTCCAATCATATCTACATCATTACTTTTAAATACAGCCATTAATCTAGTTTCTTGTGCTTCAACAATAGCTTCATATACAATATAAGCTTTATTTAAAGAATATTGTGGCCATGCATTAACATTATTATCAATCATTACAGCCACAGGTCTTTTATTACCAGAAAAAATTTTAACAGAATTTTCTTCAGGTTGATTTGCTTTAACAATCAATACATCTTCTTGTTCTGCAGGTTGTTCTACGACTTTATCATTTTTATTATGTGCTACTAAAAAATATATTCCTAAAAAAATAAATGCAATTATTAATAAAATAACTAAAATTATAATTACTGCTTTTAATTTTTTCTTTTTTTCAGCTTTTTTTAATATTTCATCTATATCAAATTCTGACACAAAAACTCCCCCATTATTTATATCACATTTATTACATCCAAAATTTATCTAATAATATTTAATAACCCTAAAACATTTTCTTCCTTAGCTCTCATAACCACCTTATCTTCATCAACCATATGATCATATCCCATCAAATGATAAAATCCATGAACTACCATATATGCAAGTTCTCTTTCAAAACTATGGCCATATTCTTCAGCTTGTTCTTTAACTCTATCAACTGAAATAATAACATCTCCAATGGTTTCAGGGATTTCATTAACCCCTGATTTAACCATTTCATCTAACTCATCTTTTTCAAACATAGGGAATGATAAAACATCAGTTTCTTTATCAATTTTCCTAAATTCATTATTTATAATTTTAATTTCTGATGGTGTTGTTAATGTTATACTTATATATAAATTTAAATTATTTAATTTTTCTACTGTAAAACATTTATCAACAACCAAATTAATTATTTTTTCATAATCTTTATTTTCTTCAACATCTTTATATACTAATTCTACAAATCCATTATTTTCCATAAATTACGCCACAACTTTCTTTTTTATAAATTCTCCTTCTTTTGTAACACATTTATTAGGCATTTGTTTCATAACACCAAGTTCAACTAATTTATTTTTATAAAATTTTATAATTTTATAATATTTATTTTCATTTTTACTAACTTGTTTTAAATCATTTGTAATAAATAAAATTTCCTTTTGTTTATCTTGTTCTTCTTTATTTTTAATTTCAGAAATTTGTTTATATTTATTCCAAAAAGCCTTATATTCATTTCTATTTTCAGGCTTGTCCCAATATACTTTTGTTGAAAGAACTTTAAGATTATATTCATCAATTAATCCTAACAACAAACTATATGCCTTTTCTCTTTTCTTAATAACTCTTGTGTCTACTATTAAAGCTCTTGTATCTTTCAATAATTTAATATAACATTGTTCAGCAACAACAAGTGGTAAACTATGTGTAAACAATTTTCTACTTATTCCTAATAAAATCATGTTTTTCTCAATCATTTCAGCTTGATCAAGTTTACCTACTGAATATTTTTCATATTTATCATATTCTTCTGCCAATTCTTTATATACTTTTGAATCATTATTAACAATTTTTAATGGGAAAATATTAGCAATATATTCTTCTAATGTATCAAAAATTTTTTCATATATTTCAGCTTTTTCTGCAGGTGTTAAATTTTCTGTTAATTTTACAGAATAATGTTTTATTATACCTTTATATAAAGTCTCCATTTTTGAGCAATAAAATCCTTTATATTTTTCTAGTAATTTATTTTTCTCATTAAATTTAATATTTTCATAATCTAATTCTAATAAATATTTTTGTTTTCTATATTTATATTCAGCATATTCTGAATCTTTAAGCCCTGTTATTAAATAGTATTTTGATAAAGCATTTTTTTCAAACTCACTTGCTGTATCATTTTTTACTTTTTTGTAAACTGAATCCATGATGTTTTTATCAATTGCCTCTAAATATAAAGTAAATGCATCTTCATATTTTTTAGCAGCAGCTGCTCTTTTATCTTCATTTTCATTTCTTAAATTTGCATTATAATTTTCATAAGCTTTAATTAAACTATTTCTCTTCATAGAAATTACAATTCCATTAATACCAACTCTTGTTGGTATTAATAATTTTGATAATTTATTTGTAACCTTACTCATAAAAGTTTTTTCTGTATCATAGATTCTTAGGCTTTTCTCTTGCATATTAAATCAATCCTTTCAAATTTGTATTTTTTCTTTAGTTCCTATACTTTCGAGAACCTCATATATAACTTCTACTTCTATATAATCATCTGCTTCAACGGTATTTATATAAATGTTAGATATATTATTTCTGTCTTTAATCTGTTGTTCTAGTTTACTTTTTAAATCACTTATTCCAACCTCTTTTGCCTCATTTTTATCATATATTTTTTGATTTTGTTGTTTTTCAAAATTCTCATTTACAATAATTTCCACAGGCAAATAAAAATTAGAAGTTATTTTTAATTTCTTTACCGTACTTATTGTATCATAATTTTCAAATTTGGAAAGGGTTTTGAAGAAATTTATTTTAAAATTATTTATATTTAATATATATTTCTTCTCTTTATTACCTGTTTGGTTTTCATAATTCTGTTTATAATACACTTTTTCTTTTTCTGAATACCAAACTTTTGCCCAAACTTCACCTTCAGAATGAACATATCTATTATCTGTATATTTTCCTTCAATCCATCCTTGAATTAAAACATCTCCTTTTTTGACTGTATCACCTTGTTTTACAATTGGAGTTCCATTTTGAGCCTCAACTTTAGTTATTATTCCATCTTTAGTTGCCACAATATTACAATATTCATTTTCATTAATTATCTCAGGTTTTTTATCTGCTTCTACAACTTCAATAATTAAATTAGTACCTTTAATTTCCATTCCCACCCATGCAACATCATCTCTTGCAATTCTTATTTTATTTATTAATGTTTGAACATCAATTTTTCCTTTATATTTTCCAATTTCTACTCCTTCATTTTTTATAAACTCCATTATTTCTTTTTGTTTTGTTTCATCAATACCGTTTAATCTCTATATTCCATATAAAATTCGATATTGCCATAATTGCCAAAATTATTGCAATTAAAGCTATTACAAATATTTTTCTTTTTCTATATCTATTTAATATAAATGGTACTCCTCTTTTTTTATTAATTTTAATTTTACATTTACATTCTTTTGCAATTTTTGCAACTTCTCTATAATTTTTTACCCCTATATTAGCAGAAAATACAGTTGATTTACTTCTTTTTGTATTCCAAAATAAAATTCTTTTACTAATACATTTATTTATAAATTTTTCTAGAAAAAAACCTTCTACAACAATATTTACATATCCTAATATGTAATAAATTAAAATTTTAAATTGCAAAATTGCTCACCTCTTTATAATAATATTATTACGAAATATTAACAAATATTTTAAAATTAATTAATGTACGTAAAAATTTATCCAACATCTTCAATACTCTCAAAATCAATACTTTCGATTTGCCCCTTAACAATTAAATCATCAACAGTCATTTCTTCTAAGCAAAGTTTAAAACCATTAATATTCACAATTCCAATATATGTCTGAATTCTCACAAAAAAATCTTGATATTCTAAAATTCCTTTATAATTTTCAATTAAAACCTCTTGAAATTTTAAAATTGTAAGTCTTGGAACCTTCATATCAATTTCCTCAGGAACATCAAGCATTTTATTAAATTTATTTTTTATTTTTTTACTTTTTTTGTTCACAATTTTCACCTCACAAAATTTATCATGTCATTCTTCTATCATTCTTAAAATTTATTCAATTAAATTAACAATAATTCAATTTCAGTAAAAATCTATTATAATATCATTCTTCAAAATTATCTAATGACTCAAATTCATATCCTAGATCTCTTGCACCTTTAATAACATCATCCAAAATATTACTATTATCCTTAGAATTTGAATGCAATAATATTATTGCACCATTATGCAAATTATTTAAAACCTTGGATTTTCCGTATGATTCTCTTCCCTGTTTTTGCTCATCCCAGTCATCATATGCCAAACTCCATAAAACTGTTTTATACCCTAGTGAATTTGTGTAATCTATACTTCTTTCACTAAATTCTCCTTTAGGTGGTCTTATATATTTCATTTCATATCTAAACTTATCATAAACAGCTGAATGTAAATCCATAACCTCTTTTTTTATTGTATCATTATCAATTTCAGGCATACTTTTATGATTAACAGTATGATTTCCAACAATATGACCATCATCAATCATTTTTTTAACCAATTCAGGTTGTGTATTTAAATAATGTGCAGTAATAAAAAAACAGGCCTTAACATTATTTTGTTTTAACACCTCAAGAATTTTTTCCATATATCCAGCCTCATATCCTGCATCAAAAGTCAAATAAATTTTTTTGGATTGATTATTTCCAAGACATATCCCATTATAATCATCTAATATTTTTTTATTTGCAGAACCAACATCTGGTTGTTCATGATTATCAGACCTTTTTATCCCCCAACATATTTTTTTATTACTTAACTGTTGTTTACCATTTGTTAATAATATTTCATTTTTTAAATCATTATTTATAACAATTGAAAAAATAAATATGAAAACAAAAACCAGTGTAAATATATGTAAAAGACTTTTTTTGTTAAAATTCATATCAAATACCTCCTACTTTTATTTCTATTTATATTATTTATGTATAAATTATATGTTAAATTTGAAGATATTTAATAATTTTCTATCTTTAATTTTTCTTTTTTAACTTTACTTGATAAAAGAATATATTTTAACATTTCGTACATGCTTGTTTTTATTTCTGTTCCAATGCTAAATTTTTCAGTTCTTGGCAATTTTATTAATATTGTTAACATGTATTCTATATATTTCTCTATTTTATGTATAATTACTAATTCATTTTTGTTTTTTCCTTTTTCTATAATTTTTATATATTTTAATTATATATTATTATTTTATAAATAATAATATGCTTTTTGATTTTTTACTCTATATAGCGAAATAGAGCCCCCTAAATTAGAGAGCTCTATCGTTCAGGTGCAGTATCAGTAGACAGTGCTACTTAAAGCACAAACCAACCAACACCATTGTTGCAATGACCATCATAGCTGTCGTTAAGGCAAAGGCAGGCGAGCGGATAGTTGTCACCACTGTCATTGTAGTTACCACAAGCAAACCAGAAACCACCAGCTTTTTCGTCGTTTCTCAAAATCTTGTAGGTATTAACCAAATCACATTTACCAGCAATCTTTCTTGAACCAGTTACCTCAAGATTGTGTCTGGCTTTTTCAGAATTACGGTAATGTCCTAATTTGGTTGAATTTGTGCATACTGCATAAAAAGCGTCTGCCTTAGACCAACCTTCTTCAACCAAACGATGAATAATTGTTGCCAAGAAGAGTATATACTGATTTTTAGAACCCAGCTGTACGCCATTGTTGATTGCAAGTTCTTTCAGCTCATTATAGGAATAACCTACTGCAGGCTTACAACCTGCAGTAAACTGAAGAGAACCATTTTCATCAATCGACGGATCACACACCGGAACCTTAAAGGTTTTTACTCCAGCATCAACTGCTTCCTTAAGAAACTTCAAGAATTCCCTTTCAGTTTCACTAGCCGGAGTATATTTCAACATGTCAAAGTAAATCTGACTGTCAGAACCTTCAACCGTAATGGTTTCAAACTCTGCAGTCAACTCTGTTTCAGTTGAAATGCCTCCTACCATCAGTTGCTGGAGACACTCCTGAACCTCATCTTTTTCAAGATACTGGGTCAAGATTGTTTCCACTTGTTCCTTTACCATAGACTCCATAGTAAGCACAAGTGCTCCATTAGAATCTTCATTGATAAAGAAAATCTTTCCGTTGTATGTGTACTGTGTTTCTTTCTGGATTACCGCGTACACTGTTTCAGCTACCTTCGCTGCCTTTCTGTTTCCCAGGTACTCCTGAAGTACCTCCTGAATTTCGTTCTTAGCCGTTGCTTTGCTCATAATTGTTTCCTCCTTAAATTAAATTTAATTTCTTTGCCGAACGAATAAAGTGCATTTTTTCGAATACACTTTAAACAGTATACCATATTTTGTATTTTTTAGCTACCTATTATCTCAAAAAAAATCACTTTCAAACATACAAATATAAAAAATGTAGTATGAAAGTAATTTTTCAATCTCTATAAAAATCTATTTTTAAAACTTATTAAATTTTATTTATTAGCATCATTATTATTTCCTAATATTTTAACTCCCCCAGTTGCTTCAACTGTTTTTGTTGCCATATCTTTTATTTGAATATATGCTTGGTCTAATTTTTGTTGCAATGAATCTTTTTCTGGCTCATATTTTATTTTTGCCATATTCTGTTCTCTTTCTAATTCTTCATTTAGAGCTTCTAGTATTTCTGCTTTTGTATTTTTTAGTGTTATTTCTTCTTTTTTCATAACATCTTGCTTCTTTCATTGCTATATTTTATAGCTTTTGATGTTCATACAATATCATCAATTTATAAAAAAATCAATATTATTTATTACATAAAATTTTAAGGTAATGAAAGGAATGTTTAATAAATTTTCCTGCAATTACCTTAATACAAACATACAAATATTTATTGTCCTGAAAACAGATCTAAATTATTATATATAAAATCTACAATGTTTACATTTCTTACACCGTTAACATTTTTTTGTAGCACCATATCCAATACAAATAAGAATCTTGGATACATATCTTTAATTTTATAAAACGGTCTATATTCTCTTTCTTCTGTTTTTTCATCATCTATATTTTTTGATACTTGAATATAGAAATAATCTTCAATTCCTTTTCTAGCAATAAAATCACACTCAAATTTTCCTATTTTTCCAACACTTAAAGAATAATCTTTACTCAATAGATAATTATGCAAAACATTTTCTAATACAGGTCCATAATTTATTCTAGCATCTGTGTTAAGTGCATAATATATACTTAAATCTGCTAAATAATATTTCTTTTCACCTTTCATTACTGCCTTTGATTTTATATCAAATAATTCACAAGGATAAAGTATTTTAGCTTTTTGTAATATATCTAAATATCTTTTAATTGTTCTTCTATCTGTATTTATTTTCAACTCACCTTTGAAATAATTACAAATACTTTGCACAGAAATTACTTTTCCAAAGTTATTAACAACAAATTTCTCTACTTGTTCAAATAAATCTTTATCATTAATTCTATTGCTTGTTTTTATATCTTTTTCAAATATTTGATTTATTACACTTGAAGTATATTTTGTTTTTTCTTCAATTTTATCATAATACAATGATTTTGGAAATCCACCACTTCTTATATATTCCTCAAACTCCAAGTATATATTACTATTTACTTCTTTATTTAGAAATTTTTTCATATCCACATATTCATAAAAAGAAAGCGGTAACATTTCTATTTCAATAAATCTTCCTGTTAATTTAGTTATTAACTCACCACTTAGCAAATATGAATTTGAACCAGTAATAAATATAGACATATTCTCTTCTTCTCTATATGAATTAATTAATGGTTCAAAATTTTTAACGTTTTGTATTTCATCTACAAATAAATATTTAAAATCATTATCTTTTATTTGTTCGTCTATTATCTCTTCTAGTTGTTCAGGTGTTTTTATATGTTTATACCCCTTTTTATCTAATTGTATATATATAATATCTTTTTCATGAACACCTTTTTCAATTAATTCTTGTATTATTGTTTTTAAAAAGAATGATTTTCCGCATCTTCTTATTCCTGAAATTACTTTTATCATATCATCATCGTAAAAACCACGAATTTTCTTTAAATATTCTTCTCTTTTATATATTTTTGGCATACTATCACCTCAAATTTAATATATCCTATTTTTGTGAAAAAGTCAAGTTTCCCGACCATTTTTAATACTTATACGTTAAAAAATGGTCAGGAAAGGCTGTTTATCTCAATTTTTTCATAATTGTTCATTATTTTATTCTATATTTTATTCTATACTTTATTCTATACTTTATTCTATACTTTATTCTATACTTTATTCTATACTTTATTCTATACTTTATTCTATACTATTATCAAATAAGCTTTTTATAAAATTCAACAAAAAAAATTTACTTCCATACAACAAAATTAAAATTTGGCAGTATAAAAGTAACTTTTAACTACTATAATAGAATATCTCTCATTTTTTCTATTTAATCAATAAAATTCAAACTCCGAACATTAAGTAATTAGGTGTATGGTTTCCAACAATATGACCATCATCAATCATTTTTTTAACCAATTCAGGTTGTGTCTTTAAATAATGTGCAGTAATAAAAAAAACATGCTATGTTTTAAATGAAGTAGAATTTTTTACTAACTACTTAGCTGAATGGAAAGAATTAAAAAAAATACAATGTTCGCTTGTTTTTAATTAAATTATACTGTATAGTATATATTATAGGAAATGAGAATAAGCAGATGTTGAGTTTGCCACTTCACAATTAGAGTATAGCTCTAGGATTGGAGGTGGTGTTTATGATAGAATTCTTAGCGTACATATTATTGGCACTATATATTTCTATAGTAATAAACATAGCCTTACTTGTAACTATCGCAACGATATTAAACAATAAGGAATAAAAAACAACACATTCTGCTTTGACCCGTGGAATGTGTTGTTACAAAAAATCTGTGGCAACCACATTATCTGTGGTTCTCATTTTCTATCTTTATTATACACAGTTTTTAATCATAAGTCAAATAATTTTATAAAAATACTCTTGCAAATCCCAAAATTTATGCTAAGTTAATAATAGAAACTGATTGATAATTCTAGCAATCGTCAATTGTGCCAAAAGTTGTAAATAACTACATCGTTGGCTCTGTTGACATTAAAATTACTTTTGTTAATCATAATAATTTTCTATCTTTAATTTTCCTTTTTCAACTTTACTTTATAAAAGAATATATTTTAACATTTCATACATGCTTGTTTTTATTTCTGTTCCAATGCTAAATTTTTCAGTTCTCGGCAATTTTATTAATATTGTTAACATGTATTCTATATATTTCTCTATTTTAGGTATAATTACTAATTCATTTTTGTTTTTTCCTTTTTTCTATAATTTTTATATATTTTAATTATATATTATTATTTTATAAATAAAAATATATTTTTTTATTTTTTACTTTATATAACGAAATAGAGCCCCCTAAATTAGAGAGCTCTATCGTTCAGGTACAGTATCAGTGGACAGTGCTACTTAAAGCACAAACCAACCAACACTACAGTCGTTGCGACCATCATAGCAGAAGTCGTTAAGGTTAAGGCCGGCAAGCGGATAGCAGTTACCAACGTTAAAGCAGCGACCACTAGCAACCCAGAAACCACCAGCCTTTTTGTCGTTTCTCAAAATCTTGCAGGTATTAGCCAAATCACATTTACTTGCAATCTTTCTTGAACCAGTTACCTCAAAATCGTGTCTGGCTTTTTCAGAATTCCAGTAATGTCCCAATTTTGTTGAATCGGTACATACAGCATGCAAAGCGCTTTTCTTAGCCCAACCTTCTTCTTCAATTAAACGATGAATAATTGTTGCTAAGAAGAGTACATACTGGTTTTTAGACCCCAGCTGTACGCCATTCTTGTTAGCAAGTTCTTTCAGTTCGTTATAGGAATAACCTACCGCAGGCTTACAACCTGCAACAAACTGAAGAGAACCATTTTCATCAATCGACGGATCACACACCGGAACCTTAAAGGTTTTTACTCCAGCATCAACTGCTTCCTTAAGAAGCTTCAAGAATTTCCTTTCATTTTCACTAGCCGGAGTATATTTCAACATGTCAAAGTAAATCTGACTGTCAGAACTTTCAACCGTAATGGTTTCAAACCCCACAGTCGACGCTGTTTCAGTTGAAATGCCTCCTACCATCAGTTGCTGAAGACACTCCTGAACCTCATCTTTTTCAAGATACTGAGTCAAGATTTTTTCCATCTGTTCCTTTACCATAGACTCCATTGTAAGCACAAGTGCTCCATTAGAATCTTCATTGATAAAGAACTTCTTTCCGTTGTGTGTGTGCTCTGTTTCTTTCTGGATTACAGCGTACACTGTTTCAGCTACCTTCGCAGCCTTTCTGTTTCCCAGGTACTCCTGAAGGGCCACCTGAATTTCGTTCTTAGCTGTTGCTTTGCTCATAATTGTTTCCTCCTTAAATTAAATTTAATTTCTTTGCCGAACGAATAAAGTGCATTCTTTCGAATGCACTTTGAGTATATCACAGTTTTATGTTAATTGCAAATATATTGAATTTTTTTCTGAACTGTAACTATATTTTTATCTATAAATTGCTATTTGGTTTAATAATTTTTATATAATCCTATTCAATATAAAATTTAACACATGCGTTATTAAAACAAACATTTCTAATCTGGAATATTAAAAATTTTATATTTATTGGGTTTAAATTAATTCTATTACTTATTTTTATATCTTTTCAAAAGTTTGATTTACTACACTTAAAGTATATTTTGTTTTTTCTTCAAGTTTATTATAATACAATGATTTTGGAAATCTGCCACTTCTTATATATTCCTCAAACTCCAAGTATATATTACTATTTACTTCTTTATTTTAAAATTTTTTCATATCCACATATTCATAAAAGGAAAGCGGTAACATTTGATATTCAAATAATAATGTTTATTTTATAAATCTTTTAATCTTGGTCTATAAGTAACAATTACTATACAATAACTAACATACATACATTTTTGAACCTCTTAAATTTATCTTTCACCATGCCCTGTATATAATTTTTTTTCTGTTCTTTTAGCCATTTTTTCTCTTAATCCATTCAATTCTTTTTGTAATTTAACTTCATCTACCTTTACTAACATATCATGCATAATTATTGTCTCGTTTTTAACAGTTTCATTATTTTTATCTTCTTCTGAAACATCATTATAATTTACATCACTTTCATTAGCACCATTATTCACATAATTCAAAGTATTTTCATCATCATAATATTTATCATCATAATACTCTTCTTCATCATACTCATCATTATAATAATCATCTTCGTAATAGTCATCTTCATAATAATCATCTTCATAGCCGTCATCCACATTCAATGTACTTGACCATTCTCTTTCATTATCTTCCAACACCTTAATTAACCCTAATTTTTTTATATGATTAATATTTTTATAAGAAGTATCTTCAGTTGCCTCAAATCTCACTTGTTTTCCTTTTTTAGCTGCCTCTAACATTATTGAATACACATCTTCTGTCATTTCCATAGTTGATTGGATTACATCTGTTTTTCTATTATCATTTCTTTGAGAATTTATACCATTTACCATTGCTAAATCTGCAATATATACTTCATCACCTCTTTCTTCATAAATTATATACCAATCCTTTTCCCTGCTAATATGCACTTGAATATTTCTAGGGTCCATTTCATATTTTTTAGCAATATCTTCGAAAGACTCACAACCTGCTAACATTTTTTGTTTATCTCTATATACTGTTTCTTCTATTCCTTTTATTTGTTCGACTACTCCTTTATCTATTGTATGGGATTTTAATCTTCTTACTTCTCTTTCTTTACTATACAATAATGGTAAATCTTCTAACTGTTCTTGTTTTTCTTGTTGATAATTAATTTGTTCTTGTTCATTTTCTTTAGTTTTTTCTTCTATTTTCTCTCCTTTTGCTAAATATAATTGTGCACCCCTTCCTACAACAGAATTTCTACCAGAATCAATCCAAGGTGTTTGACCATAATATGATTTATCAGCTTCTTTAGGAAAAATTATATCTGCCTCCTCTACTTTTTCTAACTCTGAATGTTCAAGTATTCCTAAATCATTATAACCTACTCCAACAGTAACTTCTTTTAAAACTAATTGATTAAATTGAGATTGTGTTATTTTTCCAGTTCTTAACATTTCTTTTAACACTTTTTCATCAACTTTAATCATATTCTGAGCAGTTTCTTTATATATTTGCAAAATTTCTTGTTGTGCTTCAATATCTCCGTCTGTCATGCTTAACCTCTGTTGTTCTGCTACAGGAATTTCTATATTATCAAAACATGCTCTATCATTATTTCTCCACACCCAACTTTGAGCTACAGGTTTAATAACATTTCCATTTTCATCTGTTTCTTCTACTAAAAATATTGTCCCTGTATTTTCAGTTGCAGCATGCATCATAGACCCACCTCCAACTCCACCTACTTTTTGGCAACAATTAGTTGCATTACCAGCTAACACAATCATTGGATCATCTGGTCTTAATATTCTTCCTTTATATCTTTTTTGCGTAGATTTTGCTGGTGGAATGTAACTTCCTTCTCTTTGTTTTGCAATATTAAATATTTTTTCTGCTGTATGTAATTCATCTTGAGTTATATCAACCCTACTAGCAATACTTCCTAATTCTTCATTACCTTTTGATACTTCTTTTTCTTTTTGATTATATATATCAAAAGCATGTTGAACACTTAATCTTTTATTATCAAATGTAGCTTTAATCATTGGATCTTCAAGTAATTTTTCAAATTCATTATGCAATATATAAATTTTACTATAAAATTCTTGATTACTTATAATTTCTTTTTGATGTTCTATAAACCAATTAGCAAAATTTTCTGAATATGGTTCAGTCATATTGTCAAATATCATTTCTGCTTTTTCATATGTTAAAATATCTCTAAAACCTGATTTTGTTAGTATTGTTAATATTTCTTCTTGAGACATTTCAGAATTCAATTCATATTTTTTACTATATTCTGGTTCTATACCTATTTTTTGTAATGTTTCAGTAAAGTTTTCTTTTTCTTCTTCTGTCATTTTCTCAATGTTTCTAACACTATTTTTACTTTCTTTAAGCTTTAATATCCATCTATTTCCAATTTTTTCTTTAGTATCTCTTAAAGCTTTCACTGTATCAGTATTTAGTAGTTCTGTATTTTCAGTATATAAATCACTTAAAACTTTATTATATAATTCTTTTTGATTTCTTATATTTTCACCATAAAAATATTGTCCATCTTCTTTTCTTTTATGTATTTCTCTATTAAGAATTTCAGATATATTTTCTATAGTACCATCATTTAAAATATTTCTTCTAATAACGTTATATAAAAGAGTTCTTGATACACCTTGTTGTGTTATATGTAATTCTGGATTTTCTATTTTTTGTCTGATTTTACCTTTAATTTCTTCTGATTTTACTGTTAATTGTTCAGTTTGTATCTCTTTTTTTATTTTTTTTGCATTTTCTTCAGTTAGCTCTATTCCTATCTCTTGAGAACATTTTTCCAATAACTCTATTAAATTAATTTTTTCTCCACCTTGTAGTATTCCATTAAATTTTGTATAAAATTTGTTTCTATCATTTCTTACATTGTTGCTGTTTTTGGCTATAAGTGTATCTATATTTTCAAATATAGATAATACTACTTGAGCATTTCCTTTTAATTTATATCTGGGTTTGTATACTTTTGATATTTCTTCATTATATGATTGAAGTTCTTGTTCTGAGATGTTGTCTGGGATTTTTAGTACGTTATATGTTGCTTCAATTCCTAGTATGTTTATCATTTTTGTTGCATAATTAATTGCATGTGATGTATTGTAATTTGAACTTTGTTTGAAATTTGGATTGTCTATAATAACGGCGAATTTATCATATTCTTCTTTTTCTGCTTTACTCATTTCTTTGTTTTTAGATATTAATTGTATTTCTTTTCGATTATACACAATAACAGTATTATTGTTATATTCTTTAATGTAAACATCGTAATTCCAACCAATTTTTATAGGCTCTGGATTATTTTTTATTTTGACCATTACACCATCTTCAAAGGCACTAAATCCAATCTTGGTTATACTTTCTGGTATTATTATTTCTTTTAAGCCACTACAGCCGCTAAAGGTATTATGTTCAATTTGGGTTACGCTCTCTGGTATTGTTATTTCTTTTAATCCACTACATCCACTAAAGGCTCTACTTTCAATTTGGGTTACGCTCTCTGGTATTGTTATTTCTTCTAATCCACTACATCCTTCAAAGGCATTCATTTCAATTTTGGTTACGCTCTCTGGTATTGTTATTTCTTTTAATCCACTACATCCACTAAAAGCACTACTTTCAATTTGGGTTACGCTCTCTGGTATTGTTATTTCTTCTAATCCACTACATCCTTCAAAGGTTCCAACTCCAATCTCAGTTACGCTCTCTGGTATTGTTATTTCTTTTAATCCACTACATCCACTAAAGGCACTACTTTCAATTTGAGTTACGCTCTCTGGTATTGTTATTTCTTCTAATCCACTACATCCTTCAAAGGTTCCAACTCCAATCTCAGTTACGCT
>CAKOWZ010000016.1 GCA_934129745.1 uncultured Clostridia bacterium | reverse complement strand
TATTTTTATTTTGTTTTTGGACTAACAAAATTATATCATAAGTGTCTTTACATTTTTTTATTTTATTCCATTTTTTTTATGTTTACTATTTCCTCAGAAAATTTAACTCATATTCATCCGTTACTACTGGATTAGCAGACATATAATATTTTTTAAAATATTTTTGAAATCCAAAAAAATATATAACTTACCAAATTATTTCTTTTTAACTAATACACTTATTGTATTTCTTAATACTTATGGTGTATTTTTTTCTTTTTGTGTTACTTTTGCCTTATAATCCAGTTATATCAAGCCTTTTACACTATATTTAGTATTCTGCATTTTCTCTGTATTTTAAAAATTTTTAAGAGTGCTAGAAAGCTTGTCTTTCTATGTGTTTGCGTGATGCACACTGCATCACTATCCTGCCATTAGCGTTTTTTATAATTTGATTTTGACTAAAAATTTTATAAGTCAATTTTTTTTATTTTTTCGTCTTATAAAATTTTATATCACGATTTTTTTGATTTTTTCGTGATATAAAAATCTATATTACGGATTTTTCATTTTTTTCGTGATATAAAATCTATATCACGAATTTTCCAATTTTTTCGTGACATAAAAATCTATATCACAAATTTTCCAATTTTTTCGTGACATAAAAATCTATATCACGAATTTTTCGTAATTTTCGTTATATAAAAAATTATATCACGAAAATTTCATTTTTTTCGTGATATAACTCTTCTACTTCAAAAACAAATCAATATACTTTTCAAAAGCAAAAATTTGATTTCTACTATATCCAGTTGTCTCTTTTATAATATTTTTTTCTAAAAATGCATTAACTACTCCGTTTATTGTAGTTAATTTTATTCCTGTATACTCAGCCATCTTGTTTCTTGTCATAATTGGTTCATCATATAATAAATCGATTACTTTCTTTGCATTTTCTGGTTTCACAGGTAAATTCATTACCATTTTATCCATTTCCATAGTAAATTCTACAACATTTCTAAATTTTTCTTTAGCTGTTTTTGATGTCTCAATAACTGCTTCTAAGAAAAATTTAATCCAACCCATCATATCATTATGAGTTCTTACTCTTGTTAATGTATCATAGTAAGTATCTTTGTTTCTTTCGATATAATCTGAAATATACAAACATGATTTTTGTAGCATTCCTTTACTTTGAATATAAAGTGGTACAAGAAGTCTACCGATTCTCCCATTACCATCTAAAAATGGGTGTATTGATTCAAATTGATAATGCAAAATTGCAATTTTTATTAAATTTGGTGTATCAATTTCTTCGTTATTTATAAATTTTTCAAAATCACTTAAACATTCAGCAACTTCTGTGTGTGGTGGTGGTACATAAACAGCTGTACTTGGCATACTTCCACCAATCCAATTTTGAGAAGTTCTAAATTCTCCTGGTGTTTTATGCTCTCCACGAACTCCTGTCATTAGTATTTTATGAATTTCTCTTATTAGTCTAGTACATACTGGAAACCCTTCACTAATTCTTTGAACTCCATAATTTGTTGCTTTAACATAATTTTGTACTTCTTCCCAATCATCCCTTTTCTCAGGATTTACATCTGCTACATCTAATAAATCTTCTTCTACTGTAGTTCTTGTTCCTTCAATTCTACTAGATTTGTTCGCCTCAATTTTTACATGCATTTTAATGTATAAATCTACATTTGGAATTAAAAGCGAATAAGCATTTAGTTCTCCAATTTGTCTGTTGGCTTCTGCTAATAACTTGTCCAATTTTGTATCATCCCATCCCCAGTTGTAATTTATTTTACTAGGAATAAATGCTTTGTAGTCATTCATTTTTATGTATTCACCTGACTTGTATTCTTCAAGTTTCATTATCATCCCTCCTTATAATCCTGTATTTTCTCTTATAGGTACTTCAATCCTTTCTTTTGCTACACATATACCTTCCTTTACTATATATGCTTCAACGTAGTGATTTCCTCTAAAATCAGTGTGTTCTTTTTGAACATAGCTATTAGTCTCAAGCAGTTAGCCTCTTATCATATCCTTTTTCTCCGCTATTTCTCCTTCATTTTTTATTTTCCAAAAAATACTATATGGTTGTAATTTTTCAAAATTTTCAATACTTTTTATATAGAATTCTAGCTGTTTTTTTGGCATTAGAATCACTTTATTTCTTAGCATTTCACTAAGTTTAGCAGGTCGGTATCCATTTTGCGTAACAGTACACTCCAATTCCAAATTATATTGTATATCTACTACAAATCTATCTTCTATAAATTCTTCTGTATTTCTATAAGAAAATAAATTTTCTTCAACACTTTGATTCTTTTCATTCTTTGGAAATTCATTGCCAAATATTCCTCTTAAAACTTCATTGACATTTTCATCATTTTCATTTACATCTTTAAGTTTATTATAAGCCTTTTTTGCCTTCTTTATAAATTTTCCATTATCATCATTTGAGATTTGCTGATTACTTCCTATAGCATACCAATAACTTCTATCAGAATCTTCATCTTTCAAAAATTCAAATATACTTTTTACTAACTCTAAATAACTAATATAGCTAGCATCTTTATAATCTTCATTATCTTGAAAAAAATTATTTGTTAAGGTGTCAATCAATAGTCCTTTAAACTTAAACCCCTTTTTATTTTTCCAAGCTCTTAACATATGACAAACATTATAAAAGTTTCCATTAGTATCATCATTTGAATTATTACATGCTTCAATCTCTGGCAATGGATCTGTATATCTCCAATGTCCACCATCATTGGAATCTGGATACTTAAATCTTTCATCGTTTTGTTTAAATCCAGGAACTAGTTCTACCTTATATTTGTTAAAAGAAATAACTACAACCTGACCGTCACCTTTAATTTTTGTATTTGGATATCTCTCCAATAAAACTTTTTTTACATCTTGCAATAACGCTGACTGTCCATTATTTTCATAATTATCATATTGTGTATATACCTCACTTGGTAAATCAAATAGAATATCTAAATCACTTGTATTTTTTATAGCTGTTCCTCTACCAACAGAACCCACCGTATACATGTGTTCTTCTTCATCTTCGATGTCATAATAATGCTTATTTAATTTTTTAGTAATTTCTTTTATTGTAGTTTTCATTTCTTCTAAGTTGTCTAATTCTATATTAGAACAAAATGTTTCAAAATCATCTTTTAACAAATCTATCACTCCTACTTTTGTTTTTTTCTTAATTCTACTGGTAAATAACTATCTATCTCTTCATCAGAAAAGGTGTTATCTTTATATATTTTAAGAGCCTTGCTTGCTCTTTTTACTGCATGATTATTTGCATCTAAAGCACCTTTACAAATATCTGAATATTTAGTATTTATTTCGTCTCTTTTATCAGCTAATTGTTCCTCATCTATTTTTTTCCATTTTATATCACATAAAACACTAATAATTTCCTCTCTCAAATCCAACAATTGTGTTGCAGTTTCTTTATGTTTTTGATGTAAACCTTTTAGGTCATATGACTTTAAATATGTACTTATAAATAAAGTTCCCATTGAAATTATTGCTGTAATAACTTTTAACCAAGTTTTATCTACGAAAATACTTGATATTATTCCGGAAGTTGTTATTGCAGAAAGTATAATCCTTACTGTTTCCATTATATTATATAATCTTTTGTAGTAGTCCGCTTGCTTCTCTTGAATTTTATGTGTCCAAACAGCAGAAGCAAACTTTTGTCTTAATTGAGATTCTAAATATTCCATTATTCCTCCTTTAAACTTTTCTAAAATGTTTATACGAACATTTGTATTCTATCATGCTATTGCACAAATATCAAGATTTTTAATAGTTTTTATCAAAATTGTTTAATTTTACCTATTTTATATAAATGTCGGAAATATTCGTAAATTTTAAACTATTTACGAATATTTCCGACAGATAAAATTATTCATTATAAATATTTAATTACATCACTGATATCATCATCTATTACAATATCGACAAGTTCTTTAAAATCACCTTTTGGATCAATTCCAAATTTATGTCCTGCTAATGAGAGCATTTTAACATCGTGTATAGAGTCACCTATGCCATACACTTCATTTTTTCCTACATTTAATTTATTAATTATATCTAAACAAGAATTATATTTAAAATCTTTACCAGAAAAATCTGAAATTTCTATATTATCTATTATATCTCCAGTCATCTTAGGATTTGAACCAAATATGTAATCTATTCCTAGTAATTCCTTATAGTATCTTAATACCGGCATAATATTACCTGATGATAATATAGTTATAAAATCACTAGCTCTTAAATATTCAAATAATTCAACAGTTCCTTTTCTCAAATAACTTTCTTCATCTAATTTTTTCTTTATCTGCTCATAAGAAACTCCATGTAAAAAATTGATTCTATCACACAATGGTTGAAGTCCTGTCAATTCACCTGTATGTGTTTTTTCATTAATGATTCTTGATTCTTCCTTTTTTCCTACTATATCACATACTACATCTAATATATCTTCTGTAACAATAGTTCCATCAAAATCAAATAAAAATATTTTCTTTGCCATACGTTACTCTCCTTTTTTATCTATCATTCTATAATATGTGATTAAATCTGATGATTCAAATTTCATCTTTTCTAATGCGATTTGCATGCCTTCATTTTCTGCTCCTACTAAATCAGTAATAAAATTACATTCTTTTTCTCTTGTTTCAAGTTCTTTTAGTAATTTTTTATAAATTCCTTGTCCTCTATATTCATTTTTTACATACGCTTGTGATAAATAAATCCCCTTACCACAATTAGCCCAATAAACATAAGAATATAATATCATTCCTACAGTGTTTCCGCCAACTTCAGCAATAATTGATTTGCAAATTCTATCTTCAAATAAATCTTTATCTATTCTTTTTTCAAAAGTGCTATCATTTAAACCTGATAAAACATTTATTTCTTTGTTTGCATTTAATATAAATTCTTTATCTTTTATTTCTGCTTCTCTAAAGTTCATAATATTTCCTCACTAACTCATAAATTTATTAATACTATTTTGTATTTCGTTTTTCTGTTCCTCATAATTAAATCTTGTTACAGGTATTCTACCTATCATTTCCATGTTAATAAAATGGTTTAATACATCAAATGCATTTAGTGTATTTTCTGTTCCATTTCCACTTCCACCAGCACACGCAATTGAAATAAATTTCTTTCCTTTTATTTTGGAATTATCGTTAAAAGCATCACATCTTTTTAATCTATCAAAAAATGTTTTGCACTCTCGCTCATCTCCCAGAAATATACTGGAGTAATAAATATGTAGCCATCATATTCGCACATTAATTCCAATATTTTGTTGAAATCATCTTCCATAACGCACTTATGCTCTTTTAAACAAATTCCCCAACCTCGTTCTCCACAAGCCATACATTTTTTTATATTTTTGTAATTTATACAAATATGTTCATTTTGTATTTCTTGTTTATTTAACTCATTTATACATTCATCAACACATGAAAATGTTAATCCTTTTTCGTTAGGAATAAAACTATCTTCATTTACTTTGTTATTACTAAAACTAAATATAAGTATCCTCATATTAATACCGCCTTAAAAAAAACTATTTACAATTAAAAATCTTTTCAAAATGTTCAATCACTAGTCTTTTGTATTCATCACTACATGGTGCCCATTTATCAGAATAGAATAATTTTTTAAATTCATCAAAATTAAGCCACTTTACTTCTTCAACTTCATCTTCCTGTAATGTAAACTCTTCTATTTCTCTATCGGCTTTTATAAAAAATACTTGCCCTATTTTCCAATAATCTTCATCTTCTATATGTTCAAACATTAATTTAACATCATCTTCACTAACATCTAATCCTATTTCTTCTTTTGCTTCTCTTATAGCTCCTTGTTTAGGAGTTTCTCCTGCATCAACATGTCCAGCACATGCCATATCCCAATATCCTGCATATCTTTTTTTACACATAGCTCTCTTTTGAACTAATATCTCATTTTTTGAATTATAAACCCATGTCCATGCTGGTTTATGGTAAAAACCTGGATTTTTGGTATGACATTCTGATCTTGTTTTTACTCCTAAATATTTTCCATCACGTGTATATATGTCTAGCATTTCTTCCATAAAATATCCTCCATACTTCATAATCTATTCTATATTTTTCTTATTTCATATTTTACAACTTTACATTCATCATCCAATAAAAATTTTCCCTCAAATAATTCATCTTTAAATAAGAATGGTGTAAATTTTTCATTTTGTTCGAACTGCTTAATTGATAATAAATCATCTATTTTTATCCATTCTAGCTTTCCCTCAGAAGAATTTTCGATTAAATCTCCCTCAAATTTATCTGCAGTATATATAAATATAATCCCTTCAACCGTATCTTGCCAATATGATATTCCTTGAAGTTTTGGATTAATCAATGTTAAACCTGTTTCCTCATAAAATTCTCTTTTAATACAATCTAAAGGAGATTCACCAGATTCAAATTTGCCTCCAGGTGGAGCATATACTTGTCCCCATTTTTTAGAAAACTTTATCATTAAAACATAATTGTCTTTTTTTAAATAGCATGCTGTAGCATTAAAATGTGTGATTCTTTCTTTCATTTTAAAACGTCCCCCCTTCAAGCCTTTTCTAATAATTTATTCACAATCAAAAATTGTCTTGTTCATTATGTATTTGCCAAATTCTTCTTTCCATTCTTTATGAATTTCTCCATTATCAAATTCTTCTAAAGCTTTTTTACTTAAATCCATTTTTATCATTAAATCATATCTATTAGGCAAATCCATATTTGATTCATATATATCAACGTTCATAACTTCTTTAATATACATTGCCTTTTGAAATAACTCTTTAATAGGATTTATTAATTTTTCTTTTTCAACATTTTCATTGAATTTAACAATTATATAATGTTTCACTTTTTGATTACTCCTTTTAATTTTATAATTTAGACAGATTATATCATATTATAAATTATTTGCAACCTCCGAACCACCGTTTTCATTGGCTTAAAGCAATGTTAAGCAAAAAATAAAGTACCTGAAAATTAGGTACTCTACATAGGATTCTCTTTAACTTTTTAATTATATTTTTTTAATTTCATATGTTCATTAACATACAACCATATAATATGGTGTGCTGAGCATAGATATATAATCTTTGTATCTAGCTCATATCAACATCTCACATCTTTTTTCCAAAATAATTTTATATGTTTCCATACTCCATATCTAAAACCACCCTAACATGAATTTCAGAATTTTGTACTTTTTCTAGTCCAAATCGACCTCTTTTATGAAACGTAATCGAATCTTGAAAACTAGTAAATTCAGCTACTATAGGTTGTTTTTCAACTCTAGCACCGCACAACATTCCACATGACTCGTAAACGGAAACATATCCACTGGCTGTACCTCCACAACCTCATACAACTCCTCCATCAACTTCAAATCCCTAACCATAGTAGCAGGATTACAACTAATATACACAACCCTACTAGTCTTTAATTTTATAATATTTCCAATAGTCTTAACATCCAACCCTCTTCTAGGAGGATCAACAATAATAACATCAGGTTTAACCTTTTCCTTTTTAATCAACTCATCAAAAGCCTCTTCAACATCACCACAAATAAACTCAATATTATTAATCTTATTCAAATTAGCATTTACCCTAGCATCTTCAATAGCCTGGCTCACAATTTCAATACCATACACCTTTTTAGCAAACTTAGACGCAAAAATTCCAATAGTACCAATTCCGCAATATAAATCACACACAACATCATCCTTAGTAATATTAGCCTTTTCAATAGCGATATTATATAAAGCCTCAGCCTGAACAGGATTTACTTGGTAAAAAGACATAGGAGAAATTTTAAAAACAAAATCTCCAAGTCTATCAGTAATATATCCTCTACCAACAATAGAAAAATTCTTTTGACCCATAATCACATTAGTATTTTTCATATTAATACTTTTAACAACAGTTTTAACCTGAGGAAATTTATCAATAATATTATTAGCCAAAGTAAGTTCATGAGGCATTTCTTTACCATTAATTACAATAATAACCATAATCTCATTTGTAATAACACCAACTTTAGTAATAATATGTCTAACAAGCCCTTTTCCAGTTTTTTCGTTATATACACTTATATTAAATTTCTCCATTTCTGATAAAACAAAATCAGCAATTTCGCAAGATATTCTTTTTTGAATATGACATTCTTGAATAGGAATAATTTCATGTGTTCTATTTGCAAAAATACCAAAAATAGGTCTTCCACTTTTATCAGTTCCAACAGGATATTGAGCTTTATTTCTATAATTATAAGGATTTCCCATTTCCAAAGTTCTATTAACTTCAATTTTATTTTTTAAAGTTTTATTTACCAAATTTTGAACTTTTTCCTGTTTGATATTCAAAGTTTCATCATAATCAATATGTCTTAAACTACAACCACCACATCTTTTATATGTAAAACAATCTGGTTCTACTCTATATTCTGATTTTTTCAAAATCTCAATTAATCTAGCAAAACCATGTGATGATGTAACTTTAGTAATTGCAATTTTACATCTTTCTCCTTTGATTACACCATTAACAAAAATAGTAAATCCATCAATTTTAGCTATTCCTTCACCCTCATATCCATTATCTATTATATCTACAACATATTCTTCATTTTTCTTTACTGGAATATCCATTAAAACACCCTTTCTCATCAGTTTTGTGTAATAATATTATATCTCTAATTCTTTTTCATTACAACTACTATTAGTATTATTTTTTGAACAATTTGGATTGTGTTTTAAACTACTATATAAATCATAATTTTTACGTTGTCTTCTTTTACCTTTATTCCTACTATTTTCAGCATTTATCTTATCATAAATTTCCTTAAAAACACTTTCAAAAATAGCTTTTTCTTTATTAATAACCCTATTAACACTTTCCTTTTTTGATTTAGAAATTGTAATGCCCTTAGATAATTTTACATTATTATAAACTTTATTCATATTCAAATAATACAATTCTTTCATTCTCTCTCTACACACTTCATCTTGAAGTAAATTTCTTAATAATTCTTTATCAATATTAGTACCATCACCACTATAAGAATTACCTATATAAATAGCTCTTATCTGTTTCTTATTTTCATCTAAACTTCCCTCTAAATCAAAGATATGAGCCATTTTGTATTTACCATTTTCATCTTTAATAAAACCCCAATTTCCATTATGACAATCTCTGTGATTAATTAAACAATTAAAAGCCATTATTGTTCTATAATCTGAAATTAATTCTTGTATTTCCTCTTCTGAAACATCTCTTTTTGACATATAATCTCTTATTAAATCAGGAACAACTGAAATATCCATTTCATATTTTGCAATTCTATCACCAGTAATTAATTCCTCACCATCTTTAAGAAAATTAGGTGTTAAAACAATTCTATCTGTCATAAAAATTAAATCACTACTATTTTCTGATTCTGATTGTTCTCTTCTTTTTAATGCCTCTCTTTTACTATAATATGTTCCAATATATTTAGCAGGATAATATTGAGCTACTGGTAATCTCATTTGTCTTGCAATTTCTTCAGCAATTAAAGCTGTTTCTCTCTCATTTTCTGGTAATAAATTTTTTACAACAATATCATTTTTTCTACTATTTTCAACATCCTTTTTGGAATTTTCTTCTGTAAGATTAACACAAATCCACAATGGTGAATTATGTCCCCCATCGCAATTTTCTCTAGAAATAAAATCTTTATCACTTAAAATATAATTATTATCAGAATCCATTTTAATTTTATCTATTTTTTTACTCATTAATTTTTCAATCTGATATCTATTCATATAAACAAATTCAACATATTCTTGTAAAAGACTTGAACTTAATTGACTATGTAAACTTTTTCTTTTCTTTAAATTTTCATATGCCTGAACCCCATTTTCAATTTCATTGTCATTTAAATGTACATCATCTATAACTATTCTTGATAAAATTTCTTTATATTCATTTGTTGATAATGTTACATAAAAATCGCTATCTTCTTTGTTTTCATTATCTTCAGGCATTGATTCAATTATTGGTTTGTTTTTATAAATAGATGCAACATATTTTTCAAGGAATCCACTAATTATAAATTTATTTAAATTTTCATTTGCAACCAAATTTTTAATAATTCTTTTTGCTTTTTTAGTATTTATGTATTTTTTGGAAAATGGATTATTGTAAACACTTGTATATTTTTTCTTTAGTATTTCTAAAGTTTCTAAAAATCTTTCTTCACTTACTATTTTCATATATATTCCTCTTTTCTTATAGTGTTATTATTTAAGCATGTTTTAGAAAATTTTTCAAGTATTTTGAGATTTTTTTCAAAATCTATTGACACAACTCTGTTATTTGTGTTAATATTTATTTTGTAATGCGGATGTGGCGGAACTGGCAGACGCGCTGGTCTTAGGAACCAGTGTCAACGACGTGGGGGTTCAAGTCCCTTCATCCGCACCAATGATCTATCTGTTCGAACTTTTTATAGAACAGAGAGATACAAATATCATTCTGAAAAGAATGGTATTTTTTTTTTAATATATGATATAATCTTGGTAAATAAAAAAAGAAAGGAAATGATTATGAAAAATATAATACTAGATACAGATTTATATAATGAAATAGATGACCAAATTGCTTTAGCATATGTATTAAAATCAAAAGATGCATTAAATTTAGAAGCAGTTACAATTGCACCATTTACCAAAGGTGAATATAATACCAAAACATCTATTGATAAAAGTTATGAAGTGGCTAAGAAAATATTTAAAATGTGCAATGAACAAAATAATGAGATAATATTTAAAGGAGCTACAGAATATTTTACAAATGATTCAAACCAAACAAATGAGGCGGTTAATAAGATAATACAAATAGCTAAAAAAAATGATAAAACATATATTTTAAGTATAGGATGTATAACTAATATTGCATTAGCAATAAAAAGGGAACCATCAATAATAAACAAAATAGAAGTAATTTGGCTAGGGACTAACTTTTTATTTATGAAAAATAATGATTTTAATTTTAGACAAGATGTTGAAGCAGTTAGATATGTATTGGATAGTAAAGTAAATATAACTATAATTCCTACTTATCCAGTAAGCTATGGACTAATGATTTCAAAATATGAATTAGAAAGTAGAATAAAAAATGCTAACGAATTGTGTAATTATTTTTGTGAGATATTTACAGATGATTATGGTACTAAACAAGTAAGAAGAGTTATATGGGATATTAGTACTGTAGCATATATGATTAATAGAGAATGGTTTGAAACAATGGAAATAAGTTGTCCAAGAATAAAAGAGGATACATCATTTAAGTTAACAAAATTTAGACATAAAATAAAATTTGTTCAAAGGCTTAATAGTAATGAAATATATGATGACTTGTTTTCAAAAATTACGAAGTGAGGTATATATGAAAGTAAAATATTATGGTGATAAAATTGAAAAAAGTAATAAAGCAATATCATTATGTGGACCAACTCCAAGAAATAATAAAGTAACGAGTTGGAGAAAAGAAGCTTTGGCTATATTACAAAATATTGGTTATGATGGAATTGTGTATGTTCCAGAACTAAAAGATGAAATGCCAGTATTTAAAACAAAAGATGAACAAGTATCTTGGGAAAGAGATTGTTATATAAATTCAAATGTAATATTATTTTGGGTACCAAGAAAATTTCCATCAATGCTAGGTTTAACTACAAATGTAGAATTTGGTTATTGGCTAAAAAGTAAAAAATGTATATATGGTAGACCAGATGGTGCCTATCGAACGTACTATTTGGATTGGTTATATAATTTAGAATATAATAGAAATCCAATAAATTCATTAGAGGAATTGTTAAAACAAGCAGTAAAAATGAGTAAAGGAGATCAACTATGAAAAATATAATGATACTTGGGATATGCAGAACTGGGAAGACTACCTTTTCAAAAATGATACAAAGAGAATTTAATAATTATCAAATTATAGAAGTTGACACAATCATTTCTGCATTACAAAGAACTGTACCTAATGTTCCAATTGGATTTATTCATGATAATTTAAAAGAAAATAGATTGCCTGAATTTTTAAATTTACTTATACAAAAGAATATTAATAAAAATGGAAAAGAATTAGGTTTTATTATAAATGGAGATTCTATTTTACCCGAAGAGTTATCTAAATATTTTGATTTAAAAGATATGATTGTTTATTATTTTGTAACTGAAAAGTTATCCCCTAAACAAATTCTAGAAAACTGTAGGAAATTTGATGCAAAAGAAGAATGGACTACTAGAAGGTCAGATGATGAATTATTAAATCATTTTAAATTTTATAAAGATATAGAAAAAAAGATTATAAGTGATTGTAAGATATATAATATAAAATGCATTGATACATCTGAAAACAGACAAATAGTATTTAATCAATTATTAGATGAAATAAAAGATGAATTGAATATAAAAAAATGTGAAATAGTATAAATTTGTTATAATTTTGTTACAGTTCACAAAAATTGTAATATATTTTAATAAGTTGATTGATATTTGTATCAATCGTGAGGAGAGCCAAAAAAGTTGTAGATAACTATTTCGATGGCACCAAAGGTGGATTTACTCGAACTCGTAAAAAGCATTGCTATAAGCGAGTTCAAAGAAATCCAAAAAGAATATTATTAAAAAGTCGATTTACTTCGGCTTATTTTTTTGCTCTTTTTTCGGTACATTAGTCCCATAAAAAAGCAAAAACAGCCTCAAACTATTGAAAAATATTGTGAATTAAGTCTTAATTAGTCTTTAAAATCCACCTTATTTTATTTATAAATTTCTTAAAAAATGATTCCTTGAATTCTATCATTGCAACACTATTTACATTTTCATCTTCATATATGCTGTGTTTTATTGTTTTATTAGATGGATTTGTATTTTTGAAAATTTTATCAACATTATATTTTTCTTTTAATTCGTCTTGATACTTTATTTCATTTTCTCTTAATAAATTGCTAAAATCAGACTTTTCTTGTTCTGTACACCAGTATTTTAAATATAAAATTGCTAATAGGTCTTTTGTTTTTTCCTTTAAACTCATTTCATTCAATTTTTTTGAATGATCTAAATTTGATATATAGCTAGTTGACTTGTTGTTTTCCAAAAATTCCATAAATTTTCTTGGAATTTTATCTATATAAGCCCTATCCATATGTTCTAATATATCCAAGGATTCTGTGATTCCTTCACTAAATTCTACACTTACCATAGTTTGCTCCTTTGTTTTTTACTAATCTTCTTTTGTTTTAATATTATTTTTTTCTTTTTCTCTCATTGAATCTGAAATTTCAGATACTGCTTTATTTATATTTTCTTGTCTTCTGTCTGAAACAGTTTGAACAACCTCAGATATATTGTGTTCTGACTTTGTTTTAGAAAGATTAAGTAGTTTATTATAAACCATTGCTTCATTTTCATTTAACTTGTCTATATTTTTATTTGTAGTTCTCATAATTGATAAGGCATCCTCTGCACTAATTTCAATCCCTGAATCGTCAGATTTTATAGTTTGTAGCATTATTTTATCATTTTCTGATAGTTTAATTTCTAAATCAGCATCATGATATGTTTCAATTACAAGAGGCTTTTTAAAATGCATATTTTGGAATTCTGTTGGTGCTCCTAAGAACATAAACTCTGAATTAACATTTTCAGTCATAATATTAGTGTTTTCATCCCTATCAAATTCATAATATGTGAACGGAGAAGTAAAAGCGTATATCTTTTTTTCACCATACAAAATAACATTATTTTTATTTTCCTTATAAGAAACTTTGTCTCCAAAATTACGACTATATGATAATTCTTTCAAATTTCCAACATTTTGTAACAACAACATCTTTTCTCCATCCACATTCACATAATCATATGAAACTTCATCGAAATAATATCCGTTTCCTTGTTTTTCCACACTTCCATCTAATGCTAACATTAGAATATCTCTTGTTTTACATTTTCGAATACTTGTCTTGTCTTCCATATTTATTATTTTTTTAAAATATTTTCCAAATGTAGAATCATCGTTTCTCCTTACATTTTCACATTCTCTTTCTCTGTAACTTCTTTGCAATTTCATTATGTTTAATTCTTCTTCCATTTAAATTCTCCTTTCAAATTTTATATTATTTTCATGGCATATCTTCAGTCTATTTTTCTCCCTCCTTTTCCTTTGTTGTTGAATAATTAAAGAAACTAATTTCTATAATCTGTAATAAATTAGCTAACATTTAAAAATTTCTTTAACCTATCAATGTTTTCATACTTATTATTAACTATAACATTAACAACATATTTCTTTTGCTTTTCTTTTATAGGTACTTCAATAAACGTTCTATTTTTTAATTCTTTTTCAATATATTGCTTGAAACCGAACTGAAATTCCAAGTCCATTTTGCACGAAATAATTTCTTATACCTAGACTATCAATTTCATATTTGGCTGAAATATTTAATTCATTACTTTTGCAGAAACTATTAAAAAATTGCTTTTCTGGGCAATTCTGTTTAGGTAGTATAAAATCGTATTTTTCTAATTTATTGCCTATATCTACTTTCTTATTAGATTGTTTCATAATATACTTTTGTGTTGTATAAAAACAAAGATTCAATTCTTTTTTAGAAATTACTTCTAAATATTTGCTTCTAATTTTGCATTTATTACTTACAACAATAATATCGACCTCTCCGTTTATTAAATTATCAATTGCTTCTTCTTCAGAACCTGTATACATCTTTACTGATAAATTTGGATTATTTGTAATATATGGGATAATCATGTTGCATATCATTAAATTATTTTGAGAATTAGCAGATTTTATTCTAATTACATTATTATTAGTCTGTTGTTCTATGTAATTATTAAATTTAGTTTCTACTTCGTTCATATTTTCTATTCCATTTTTTACATACCCATATAAAATTTTCCCTTCATCTGTCAATTTAATGTTTCCAGGTCTTCTGTAAAACAATTGTATGTTTAATTGTTTTTCTAAATTATTAATTCGTTGTGTTATTGCTGGTTGTGATATATACAATTCCCCGGTAGCTTTGGATATGCTTTCATATTTGGCAACAGTGTAAAATATTCTGTATAATTCTAAGTCTATATTGTTCATTTGCGCACCTTCTTCTTACTTTTTCCACATTAATTTTATATCAGTATATCTTTTGTGCCAAATTATTTTTTCTTATCTTGTTCATAAGTTTATTGAATGTACTAAGTAACTTTCATTTCACATGTGTAATTTTATGTTAATATATTTTGCATATAATTTCCAATTCTCTTTTACTTATATTAACATAATTAATCCTAATAATTCACGTAATAAACAAATCTTATATTTCCCGATTTTATTAATAATTTAATGAAAAATCCTTATAGAGATGATATAATAATTAATCAAAAAAACGTCTAATTAAATAAAAAAGAAAGAGGTGCGCAAATGGAAGAAAATAACTCTGAAAGAACTAATGCAATTATTCATAAAGACAATTCACTAAATAGATTAAACTTGTCATTTATTAAGAGAATATCGAAATAACTGTGTAAAATCTAGAAAATAAAAATTGACTATGATACAATATAATATTCACCAGATCCTGCTTTGGATGTTCTACTTACAGCTACTATTCCATCATAAAAATCTTGTATACAATATAACTCTTTCAATTCTATAACTTTTTTCCCTGTGGTATCTATAAAAAATTCATTATCATTCTCATCTTTTACCCAAGCCCTTTCATTACTAAAAGCTCTTGCTCTTGAGTATTGGAAATCTACAACAATTTCTCCTTTTTTATTAATAAATCCATATTTTCCATCTTTACATACTAAAGCTAATCCATCATTAAATTCTTTTAAGGTAATGCTACTTCGTTCTACTTTAAAATCATATTCATTGATTTCGTCATTAATTTTATATAAAGTAATTTGCTTTCCGTCTTTTGTAACAGAAGCGAAACCATCATCAGTAAAACTATCACCTTTTGTATATAAGAAATCTACTACTATATTACCTTCTTTATCTATATATCCATATTTTTTATCTTTGTAAACCAATGCTAATCCACAGGAAAAATTACCAACACCTGTAACCTCACTCATATCAATTTTATTATAATTTTGTGTTGTTTTACTTTCTGAACTCGACTGTTTCGTAGAATCATTTGCATTTCCTTTATTTTTTTCTCCACACCCTGTAAAACCCAATAATATTACAATTAACATGCTTACTATAAGCAATATATTAAATATCTTTCTTTTCATAAAACCCCTCGCTATATTATTATTTAATTTCATTATAATCTCTAATTTTTTTGTACCCTACAAATGAAACTATGGCAATAATTCCAATAAATGCAACTATTGTTAAATTTGCACCTGTTTGTGGTAAATTTTCCTTTGGTGTAACAGTTGTGTCTTTTTTATTTTCTTCTTTTGTTGTTATATTGGTAATCTTAACCTCAACACTTTTCTCTAATCCATCTTCATCAACTAATTTTACTGTTTCTGTTTTATTTTCTGAATATACTTTAGTTAGTGTTTTTCCATCTTCTGATAAGTTCCAGCCTTCAACTTTATTTACCTTTTTATTTGTTTTTATTGTGCGTTATATTTATTGATATTTTTATATCTTTACAAATTTTGCACCTCCTAATCTTTTGTATCTAACTTAACGAAGTTTAATATTTAAAAAGATGCAGATTTCAATTCTGCATCTTTCTCTTTTTTGGATTTTAGTTTATATTCTCATAAACAACATTTTCATCATCTTGAGCAATATTGTTCATAAAGCTACTTCCTTCTGGATATGCGTGTATTTTTCCATCTTCTGATAAATCTATATATCTAGTGTTACTAGCTAATATACTGGTTTTAAATCCATCTGTAAGACTAGTTTTGCATAAATTTCCGTCCTTTATATAGTAAATATCTGCTCTAGCTGATGTCCCAGGTTGACCTCTTTTAAAGCATATTCCTTCTAGTATTTTTGTTTCATTTGCTGAACCAAATTCATTTACAACTTTATATTTTACTGTTAATGTTTTCATAGCTTCTGAAACTTCATTTTCAAATTTATAGTCATTACTATTATGATTAATTCCGTCATTATCTCTGCATATAAATCTTTGCATTTTATAAATATATTTTCCATTATCACAATCACCAATATTAACCCAAGATGAATTATCATAACTTCTATCACTTGTTATCATAATTGAAAAGGCAATTTCTTCTTTTCCATTTACAATTCCTGTAATTTCGTAGTATTCATCATCAGAATGTACTTTATATTGACTATTATCTACTTTTTTGATTTTGCAATTCCAACTTTCAGGAGCATAAAAGTAAAATGGATAATTTTCATATTTTAATTTTGATGTCTTTGTTGTATTTTCTTGTTTATTATTTGTATTATCAACAACTGTTGAATTACTATTATCATCAAATTCATAAAAATCTTCAATTTCTTTATTAGGTTCAACAACCCATGGTGTATAATAATTTCCTGCTGCTAAAGAAATACATATAAAATTCAACTTTTTATCATTATCTACAAAATATTGTCCGTCAACAACACCCATCATTTGAGCTGCAACTTTATCAGGATTTGCTTTTGCTAATTCCTCTTGCTTTTTTTCCCATTGTTTTACTTTATTTTCAACATCAGATTTAGAGTTAAAGCCACATAATACAGCCATTTCTTTTAATGTAGCATTTTTTAATGTTTCTAAATTAAAATTATAAATGTATGTTTTTGATGTTCCAGCTCCTCCATTTATCACAGCATCACCTGTTCTTAATACCACAGATAATATGTTACCATTTTCATAAAATTTATAATCAGACAAATAAATGATTTTTGCTCCATAGGAAGTTTTATCTCCATATTTAGAATACATTTCTTCATATATATTTTTTATTTCCTCATTTGCTTTTTGGGCATCTTCAGAATCTATGTTTATGTATGGTACTTTAAGGTCTTTGTTGCTATTGTTATCATTCTCAACTACTTTGTTAGTTTTGTTCTCGCCATAATTTGCATCATAAACCCAAGGTTTACTTTCATCTATCTTTTTACTTGTTTTTGTTTGCTCTTGCTTGTTTGTTTTTGTTTCTGTTGTATTTGTATTATTAGCATTATTTTCTTTATTAGCTAGTAAAAATCCTCCTCCAATACCTATTGCAAGAATTAGTATCATTGTTATAACAATTAAAATAATTGTTTTACTATTATTTTGCTTTGGATTATTTTCTTTGTTGTTTATTTCAGAATTGTTAACATTAATCTTTTCATTATTTTCCATAATTACATTCATCCCTTTCTATTTTATATAACTATTAGACTTTATAATTATCTTTTAGGTTCATTTTATCCATATTTTATCTTTTGTCTTCTCTCCCTCCTTCTCCTTTAGATTTTGTTAAAGAAGTCTGTGAGTTATTTATATATCTACTAAAAGTCAAATTCTATTTAATTCATTAAGCTAGTAACTTGACGAAATACAGTTCTATCATTCTTCTATAACTCTTCCCCATCGAATTTTCTTTCTTCCAAAGCCACAAATTCATCAGGCATTTTCATACAATCAATAATCCCACTATCAGGATTAATAATATAATTTAAATGTTTTATAGTTTTTCCAAATCTATCCCTATCAGTAACAGCCTCACTTTCTTCATTAATTTTTTTAGCCATCTCATTACTTACAGGAACACAAATTTTTGTTGGAATATAACCACTACCACACTCAAAATCTTTATATCCCTTATATTTTCTTAATTTAATATCTCCTTCAATATTCATTTGTTTAATAATCTCAACCAATTCATCTTTTTCAAAATGCAATCTTAAAGGCATATTTAAACCTTTTACATCAATACCAAGAAGCACAAACTTTTGATTTTTCAAATTTTTATTATCTTCTGGAATATATCCATAATTCAAAATTCTTTCAGATTTACCATTTAATATACTGATTATCAAAGCTTCTAAATTACTATTTTTTATTTTATATGAATTAAATATTGCATTTTCAAAAAGATAGCATTCACATAGATCTCTTTCCAAATCATTTTCATTTTCTGGTAATACACTATCAAAAAACCTTTTATACTCTTTTCCATATTTTTCACAAATTTTTTTTATTTTTTCACCAAAATCGACCCTATTTTCTCCATTCTTTTTGTTAATTTCAATATTTTTAAATTCCTCAAAACAAAGCTTTTCTATTGTATTTAATTTAATAATTGCATTTTTTCTTTTTTCATCTTCAATAATAATTTGATACTTTTCTGGTTCTACTTCTTTATATTTTGTTAAATCTTTATGTGATAAAATATATAAACTTTTATTCAATTGATTAATAACTTTATTTGTTCTATTAGTCCAAAATGCATTTATAGCAATAAGTTGCTCAATATTTAATTTTTTTAATTTATCTGGTGTTAATGATTTTTTTATCTCATCATAATTATAGTCACAATCATGTAAATATATCCCATTTTTATTGATTTTATTAGCAGATAAAACATATTGTTCTAAAAAACCATACTTGTCCAATAATTCAATACACTTAGTAATTGAGTGTACACATTCATCTTTTATATTTTTTCTTGCAAATGATGTTATGTCACTCATATCTTTTTCTAATGATTTTCTTTCAGTTAAACCATTTATTTTTAAAAGTCTTTTTATTGAATCTTTTTCCTCAGCTGAAGTTTTTCTTAAGCATCTTTCAACATCTTTATTTGACATATTACTTAATGTATCTATTAATCTTCCAAAATCAGGATCAACTTTTTTTAATTCTCCTAACTCTTTTTGCTCTCTTCTATATTCATACATTAAAGATGCGATTAAATTTTTCATACTTTGCTTAATATTAGCTGTATATTGTAAATCTTCATAATGATAATCATTTAAATCGATTTTTTTATTATCAACATCATTTTTTACTTCCTTATACATCTTTTCTAAACTATATTCTCCATTCATTTCATATAATTTTTCTGATATATAATATTCCATTAAACTTGATTTAAGTGTTATTTCATAAAATGATGAAACATATTGTTCAACATCATCACTAATTTCTTTCATAATAATTGCAATATTTTTCTCATGGTCTTGCATTAATGTTTTTTCTATGTATCTTAGAACAGTATCTGTTGTATCTTTTGACCATTTCATATCTTGTTCAGTCACATCTTTTTGGGCTGATCTTATAATTTCATTCAGCTTCCAACTTTCATTTTGACTATTAACATTTCTTATTCTCTCTTTAAAATTCAAACTCAGTGTTCCTCCTTTTATAATTGATATTCTGTAAACCATTTTACCATAATTTTTTTATATAGTCAAAAATAGCTCAATTTAAAAATGATTTTTTCCTTATTAAACTTTTTATCTAATAATTTCTTAATTCATTTTAAACAGAGCTATTTCTATATTTTTATAATAAATTTAAAATTATATATAATACTAATCATAAAATTATTTCAATTTTTCAACTACAGTACCTTGTTTACCATCTTTAACAACATATCCTTTACTCATAAGTTCATCTCTTAATCTATCAGATTCTTCCCAATTTTTATCTGCTCTTGCTTTATTTCTAAGATCAACCATTTCCTGAATATCTTTTGGAATTTCAACAATTTCAGGCACATAATTTACTAAATCAAAACCTAAAACATTGTCAAAATCTAAAATTAAATCAGCAAACTTTTTTGATTTCTTAGGATTTTTAATAACATCCCAAACAACACTTAATGCAACTGGCATATTTAAGTCATCATTAATTGCTTCTAAAAATCTTTGCTTATAATCATTTATAACATTATCATCAATATCTTCAGTTCCATTTTTATGTTTCAAATATCCTTCTCTTAAACGAGATAATGATGTTTTAGCTGCATCCATTGCTTCAAATGTAAAATTTATTTTTGTTCTATATTGAGCACCTAAATTAAACATTCTGTAAACTGCTGGTTCATATCCTTTTTCAGCTAAATCTTTTAGTGTATATAGATTTCCTAAACTTTTTGACATTTTTCCACCATTTACCTGTAAAAATTCAACATGCATCCAATAATGAGCAGGAATTTTACCACAAAAACCTTTAGCTTGTGCAATTTCATTTTCATGATGAACTGGTATATGATCAACACCACCTGTATGTATGTCAAATTCTTCACCTAAATATTTATGTCCCATTGCAGAACACTCTAAATGCCAACCTGGATAGCATTTTCCCCAGAAAGTATCCCATTTCATCAAGTGATTCTCTGGAGCCTTAATCCATAAAGCAAAATCATTTGGATTTTTCTTGTTTGGATCAACATCAATTCTAGCCTCTAAATTTTCTTTATCAATATCTTTATTTGAAAGAACACCATATTTATCTAATTTTGTTGTATCAAAATAAATTGTATCATCTGTTTCATATGTATATCCATTAGCTATAATTTGTTTTACATATTCTTCCATACATGGAATATGCTCTGTAGCTCTTGCAATAATTTCAGGCATATTAACATTTAATTTTTTTAAATCATCCAAAAATGCTGCCATATAAAAATCAGCAATTTCAAAAGGATTTTTATTCTCCCTTTTTGCAGCTTTAAGCATTTTATCTTCACCCTCATCTGCATCAGAAACCAAATGTCCAACATCTGTAATATTCATCACATGTTTTAAATCATATCCATTATATTTTAAAACTCTACGTAAATTATCCATAAATAAATACGCTCTTAAATTTCCAATATGAGCAAAATAATATACTGTAGGTCCACATGAATACATACGCACTTTTCCTTCATCTATTGATTTAAACTCTTCTTTTTTCTTTGTCAAAGTATTATAAAAATTAATCTTCATTGTATTCCCTCCTACATTTATTTTATGTTGGTATTATATAATATTTCATGTGTGTTTTCAAGGATTTTCTTGAAAAAGTTGAAAATGAGCAATTGGGGACGCGTCCTAATTGCACACTGTGTGCAATTGGGACGCGTCCCCAATTGCTCTATCTGACATTTCAATTAATGGTAAACGTGGTTTACCACATTCAAATCCCATCAGATTTAATGCATATTTTACAGGAATTGGATTTACTTCAATAAACAAATCATTAATTAAATCTAAAGAATCTAGTTGCATTTTTCTTGCTATATCAGTGTTTCCATCTAAATAATTTCTAACTAAATCATGTGTAAATTTTGGTTTAAGATTTGACAAAACAGAAATTACTCCTTTTCCTCCTAATGAAAGTACTGGAATAATTTGGTCATCATTTCCTGAATAAATTGAAAAATCCTCTCCACACAAATTCGCTATTTTGGCTACTTGTGATATGTTTCCACTTGCTTCTTTTATTGCTACTATATTATCAATTTTAGATAATTCAAAACATGTTTCTGGCAAAATATTCATTCCTGTTCTTGATGGAACATTATATAAAATTATTGGTATTTTTATTGAATTTGCTATTTTAGTGTAATGAACAATTAATCCTTTTTGTGTAGTTTTATTATAATATGGTGTTACTATTAAAACCCCATCAGCTCCGCATTTTTCAGCATATTGTGACATTTCGATTACTTCTTTTGTATTATTTCCTCCAGTTCCAATTATTACTTTTGTTCTTTTATCTATAACATCAATTGCAAATTTTATAACTTCCATTTTTTCTTGTTTAGACATTGTTGCTGATTCACCTGTTGTACCACAAACAATTATTGCATCAATTTGATTTTCAATTTGAAATTCAATTAATTTTCGAAAACTATCATAATTAATATTTGAACCATCTTCTGTAAATGGGGTTACTATTGCAGTTCCACACCCTTCAAATAATAATTTTTTCATATAATCCTCCATTCCGACGTCTTATAATTGGTACATAATTTTATAAGAAATACGCCTTTTATTTGATTATATGCACATGTATATTAGTCTATTATATATGATTTAATGAATTTCAAATTTGTTTTTTGTTAGGATTTCAAAATTATATATACTATGTATTTAAGTTATATATATTTTTTTACATCTATGACATATTTTCCACTTTTGGTATTACCCAAAATCTCATTTATAATAAATTTCCCAGTTCCCCTAATTGTAATAACATCACCTTTACAAACAGATTTTGTAGCTTTGTTTTCATTTTTATAGTTTATGAAAACTTTCTCTAGTTTTAGTAAATCCAATGCTTTACTTCTTGATGTTTTTGCAAGTTCTGAGACAATATTATCTAATCTTAATGATGAAACAATTATTTTCATCTCTTTAAATTCTTGTTCTTTTTGAGTAATTTTACTTAAATTAATAATTTCAATATTACTTTTTTTAAATCTATTTAATTCTTGTAAATTATTTAATAAAAATTTTGTAACATCTTTATTAACCACTATATCTGCACCATTTTCAAATACTATGATATCTCCTATTTTCTCACGTTTTACACCAAGTTTGATACATCCACCTAAATAAATTTTATGCTCATAATTTTCTGTACAATTGGAAATTCTTATACAATTACATATTGTGTTATAATCAAATTTATTTTCTTTAAATACTGATTCAAGTTTATCTGGATACATGATTACCATATTTCTTGTTTTTCCATATATTTCATAATTTTTGTAATTTATTGTATTTAATACATTTTTTACAATTTCTAATTCAATTGGTGAATAAAAATCTGTTACTTGAATTTTATTTTGTTTTTCTGTTAATCCTATTTTATCAAATAGTTTTGATATTAATAGTTTATCATTTTCATTTTTGTATTTTTCTAGAATTTTTTGTTTGTCCATTTCTATATTATCTCCTATTTTTTTATACTATTATATTTTAAAAATATCATGATTTCAATATTTTCTTTGTTATTTAAATTATATAATAGACCAAATAGTAATTTCTCCTTTTAACTTCCCACCGAACTTCATCTTGCTGTCGAATTTTATGTAAATATTGACTATTCTGCCAAAACATGGTATAATAAAAAAGTCATACAAATGTAAATAAAAAATATATATAAATAAATTAAACGTATGAATAAAAAGGAGAGATTTAGAATGGAAAATTTAGTTAATCAAACACTAGTATTTGGGCATAAAAGTCCAGACACAGACGCAATTATGTCATCAATGATAATGGCAAATTTAGAAAATAAATTAGGAAATAATGCTAAAGCTGTACGTTTAGGAAATATTAATAAAGAAACTGAATATGTATTCAATTATTTAGGAATTGAAAAACCTGAACTTATTGAAGATGTTGAAGATGGTCAAAATGTTATATTAGTAGATCATAATGAATCAACACAAAGTGTTAATAACCTAAAAAATGCAAATGTTCAAAAAATAGTTGACCACCATGCAATTAATTTTTCTACATCTGCACCTTTATATTATAGAGCAGAACCTGTTGGTTGTACATCAACTGTATTATTCAAAATGTACAAAGAAAATGATGTTGAAATTTCAAAAGAAATTGCAACAATGATGTTAAGTGCTATAATTTCAGATACATTATTATTTAAATCACCAACATGTACTCCAGAAGATAAAAAAATTGCTGAAAAACTAGCAAATATTGCAGGTGTTGATGTTGAAGTTTATGGAACAGAATTATTAAAAGCTGGTACAGATTTAAGTGAATTTACTCCAGAACAAATTATTAATATAGATAGTAAATTATTTGAAAAAGATGGTAAAAAATTTAAAATCGCACAAGTAAACACAGCTGATTTAGACAGTATTTTTAAAGATAAAGTTTATTTTGAAGCTGCAATCAATAATGAAATCAAAAAAGATAACTTAGATTTATATATGTTTGCTGCAACAGATATCATTAATTCAAATTCAAAAATTATTTCTTTAGGAAATGATTCAGCAGTTGTTGAAAAAGCTTATGGTGTAACATTAACAGATAATACAGCTTTACTTGAAAATGTTGTATCTAGAAAAAAACAAATGTTACCTGGAATTTTAAATAACTTAGATTAATAATTTTTTATATATAAAACAGGGACAGATAATTTTTAATCTAAACTATCTGTCCCTGTTTGTTCATTTGTGCAATTGGGACGCGTCCCCAATTGTACATTTAATTTCTTCAAATCTTTTTACTTTAGCAGTAGTAGTCTTAATCATAGGTTCATTAGTAATAATCAAGTTTTTAATATGTTTATAATTTGTAAGATTACTATTAATATTTTTAATATCTTTCCAAATAATTTCTTTTAACTCATTTTCACTAATATTTCCATATTTTTGTTTAACATATGTTTCATTATAAACTACTTTGACTGAAACTACTAGGTCATCACCTTTTGGCATGCCGAATACCATGTTTTCTGCTACATATGGTAATTGTGCAACTAATGATTCTAGTTCTTCTGGATAAATATTTTTTCCGTTTTTAAGTACGATTACATTTTTCTTTCTTCCAGTTATAAAAATAAATCCATCTTTATCTATATAAGCTAAATCACCTGTGTGGAACCAGCCATTTTCATCAATAACTTCTTTTGTTGCTTTTTCATCTTCATAATATCCAAGCATAATATTAGGGCCTTTTGCAATAATTTCACCTATTCCCTCTTCATTTGGATTATCTATTTTTATATCAACACTAGGCATTGAAAGTCCTGTTGAGCCATATCTAATGTTTTTGATATTTTCGGCAGCTAAAACTGGTGATGTTTCTGTAAGTCCATATCCTTGAACAGTTACAAATCCTAAATCATTGAAACCTTTTGCAACAGTTTTATCCATAGCTGATGCTCCACTTATAACACATCTTAAATTTCCACCTAAATTATCATAAATTTCTTTAAATAATTTTTTACGAATATCAATTTTGAATTTTAATAAGAAATTACTAAGTTTTATTCCAAAATTAAATTTCTTCATTTTTCCTTGTTTTTCAAGTTGATGCATAATCTTTTTGTAAATAGATTCTATTAATAATGGTACACATACAAAACATGTAACATGATATTCTTTTAAATTTTCTTGAATGTGTCTTAAACCATCACAAAATACATTCATTGCACCACGTGATAAAAACATTAGTAATCCTGTTGAACCAAATGTATGATGCATTGGTAAAAATGCCATATTTACGTCAGTTGGTCTTATATCTTCAACACAAGTCATATCATAAATATTACTTGCAATATTATCTTGTGAAAGCATTACTGCTTTTGCCATTGATGTTGTTCCAGATGTGAAAATAATCATAGACATTTCTTTATTATTTATATCAGAATTTAGATAATCTTTATTTCCTTTTTCTAATTCACTTTTTCCTAATTGTTCAATTTTTTCAATAGTTGTAAATTCTTCTCCTAATTCTTTGACATCTATATTTGTCATACATATACATGTTTGTAATGATGTTTTACCTTTTTTCAAGATATTAATAATTATGTCTTTATATTCTTCATCAAAAACAATTACTTCTGCTTTACTTCTAACTAAAGATAACTCAATTTCAGATTCTGGCAAACCTTTATCTAATGGAACTAATATTCCTAATCCACTTAAAACTGTGCAATATGTAAGAGCCCATGGATAACTATTTTTTCCTATAACAGCAATTCTTTTGCCTTTAAAACCTGATGAATATAATCCAGTTCCAAATTCATTTATTTCATTTTGAAATTGTGTATATGTAATATCTTTATAAGATATCTCCTTTCCATTTTTGTTTTTTATTTTAAAAGCAATATTATTTGGATATAATTTAACAGCATTTGATAAAATATCTCTAATATTGTCAAATTTTTGTGCTTCAAATATTTTTTTTAATTTCATTTTGTAATAACTCCTTTTTCATTTTACTTTTTAGATTATCTCATAAGTAAAAAAAATATGCAATGGTTTTGACTAGATATTCGAAAAAGAAGTTAATAGTTATTTCTTTTTCTTTAAGCCTATTGTCTACTACTGATTTTTTCAAATTTATTATCTAAGATATTTATTATTTTGGCATAAAAAGTTAATTTTTTTGAATCTATAAAAGATATCTTTTTTTCTGATTTATATTTCATTTTATGTTCATTTGTAGCCCAAAAATCCATTGCCATTGTTCTAATTTGAATTTCTACTTTAACAAAAATTTGATTTTTTAAATAAAATTTTTTATTATTTCCATTACTTATTTTTGTATTTTTTAATTTATCAAATTTAACAGGTACTTCAACTATTATATGATATCCAGAATAACCACTTTTTTTAGGATTTTTCACATAATCTTTTTCTTCAATTAAATTCCAGTTAGGGATTTTTTTAATAATATTTGCAATTTTATAAATATCATTTTTCACAGGACAAACCACTCTGACTCCTGCAATATCATTAATATTTTCTACCAAATTTTCATAATTCATTTCTAGATTTTTTTTCTTCATTTTATTTAAAATACTTTTTGGCGATTTTATTCTTGAGCTTGTGTGATTAATAATATCTTGTGTAAATATTTTATTATATTCAATTTTTACTCCATTTATCATGCTTAATACTTGTTTATTTGCTTGTTCATATATTTCCATAAGCATATTAAATTCTTTATCTTTGACTTCTATTGGTATTAGTTGATTTACTGTAATTCCTTTTTCATTAATATCAATTACATTCCTATTTATTATCGGCATTGTTTTTTCATAATTTAAATTATTCATAACATTTCCTCCTTTAATATGTTTATATAATTCAATTTCTATGATGTTTACATTTATATAATATTCATGTTTTATTTCCAAAATATAGTTTTTTTGTGAACATTTTGTGAATTGTAAAAATTACAGGTCATAATGTTTGCAATTTTACATAAAATATGGTACAATTAGGGTATGCATTTACATTACTTTAACCGATTATTTTCGGTTAAAAAAATTTAAGGAGGAAAATGTATGAACACAAAAGAAAAAATGCGGACTGCAATTGCAATTGCAGCTGTAGCAGCAGCATCCACTAGTGTTGCATGTAGTCAGAAAAGTAACTCAAACATTGCTGAAGAATCAGCAATTGTTACTGATTCTGAGCCGGCAAGCACATACACAATCACTGGTACAATACCTAGCACAAAGCCTTGTACAGAAACAACGGCAATCATAACTTCAACTACTTATCTTGCTTCACCAGACAGAGTGATCAAAGATGGAGTTGAAATTCCAAGAGATTCTATTGTTACAACAACAACAGATGTTACTCTTCCAAGTGTCAAAGGTGGTAAATCATTATCTGATACTTCTGGTGGTAAGGCTAACACTGCTGAATCTAATGTTTCAGGTAAAAACTCTGATGTAAAAGAAGACAATGATGTAAACATTGATATTCCTGTTTATTATTCAGGTGCATCTAGTTCTGAGGATGGAAAATCTGGAACTACAGATTCTTCTAATACTCAAGGAAATAATTCTGCTCAGAATAATTCTGAAAACAGTATTGATGTTCCTGTTTATTATTCAGGTGCTGCAACATCTAATCCAGATTCTGACAAAAAGTCTGAAGCTTCTAAAACATCTGAAAACTTAGAAACATCAGATACATCAAGGGCATCTGAATCCACTGGAGCATCTAAAGTTTCTAAATCACCTAATGTAACTGAATCTTCTGGAGTTTTTGAAACACCTAATGTGACTAAATCTCCTGAGGTTCCTAAGCATCGCATATCATGTGCACCACCTGCATTAACTCGTGATATCTATGTTGTTCAGCCTGGTGATATGATTTGCACAATTTCTGCAAAATATCCTGGTACAAAATATCCTGAAATATTAGAGTTTAACAAAATGTCAGAAAATGACATTATTTATCCTGGTGATGAGATTGCTATTCCTGTTGATGGTGCTTTAGGTTCATCAAATAATGCAGGTGAGTCTGTTTCTGGTGGAAATTCAGATGTTGCAAATAGTTCTGATTCTTCTAGTGGAAACACTGCAGAAAATACTACACCATCAGACAAAACAAATGATTCCACAGAAGATACAGCACCAGGTGAAACAAATGGTACTACAGAAGTTTCACCATCTGATGAAATCAAGGAGCCAACAGAAAATGCACCATCAGATGAAACAAATGATACATCAAAAGATGTGTTAAGCAACAATGATTGGACTGAATATATTGTACAGCCTAATGATGGTTTTTACAGTATTGCAGAAAAGTTTGGCATTTCTCAGGAAGATGCTCATTTGATTGCTGAATTTAATGGTTTGACTTTAGATTCCATAATCTATGAAAGTGTCTCTATTAAAATTCCAAGTAGTGCTACAATTCTCAATATGAAAAGTGTTGCACATGCTGGAAACAAGCAACCTTCCTCTTCTGAAGGAAATCAGTCTTTAGAAGACTCAGACTCATTTACAGAAGCAGATAATACAGTTTTAAACACTGATAGTTCAACTGACAGCTTAACTGATAACTCAACTGACAGCTCAATTGATGACTCATCTAATAATACTGTAGACAATGTTTCAGACAATTCAGCAACAGAGTCAACAGACGGTTCTCATCAATCAGATGAAAACACTACTAACACTGCGAATACAGATACAAACACCACTCCTGATGAATCACAATTCTATGGATTATTAGGAACAATTCATGAATTTGAATCAGAATATGTTGGTACAACTATTGCAATGGGAATTTATTCTCTTGATGGTACACCATTATTTGAATATAACCAATATACTCCCATCTCAGGTGCATGTACTGTAAAAGCTGGTTATGCAGCTTATGTACTTAATTCCTGTGAAAATCAAGGTATTGATATTTGGTCTGAAACAATCACCTATGAGCCATACATGAAAAATAATGGCAGTGGAATTATTAAGAATTCAGAGTTTGGAACAGAATATTCAATCAATTATCTGTTAACACAGTTACTGTCTATTTCAGACAACACTGCTTATAATATTCTGCTAAGCAGATTCCCTTTGCCTGAATTTCAGAATTGGTTAGACAGTGTTGGAGGTCAACAGCTTTATGGTCTTCAATATGGTGCATGTACAGTTAACCAAAGAAAAAATGAGTGGATTGCTATTTATAATTATATAAATAGCGGTTCCACTTACTCAAATGAATTGCGTAATATGCTTTCAAATACATATTACTGCTATTTAGTACAAGGTATGGCAAATTATCACAATTATCTTCATAAGTCCGGTTGGGCTGATGATGATTCTGGTAATCCAACATACACTGCTGCTGGTGATTGTGCAATTATTGATGACAGATATCTGGTAATTGTCCTATCTCAGGATTATGTTACTGGTACTGCTCATACAGATATTGTCCAAGTACTTGGTAGAGAAGCTGAATTATTTATGGGCTAAACTTTTAAAAGCCTATACACAAATTCAATACATTTTTTAAACCACAAAGTTCTTTGAGCTTTGTGGTTTTTATTATTTAATCTTCATCTTTAACTTTACTTTTTAAACATCCTCAACCACTATTCATACAATCTTTATTTGCAATATAGAATTGTCTATTTACAAATTAAATTATAATATTTTACACAATGTGGTTAAAATTAATTTAATAATTTCACATCCTGTTTTCTGATAAATATATTTCTAATAAATTTAGGTATTTTATTTAACACTTTAGTTAAATATTCATTCCTATTTTCTAAAATTTCTATTTTTTTATTAGCTTGGTTAAGTTCAATTTTATATTCATTTACTAGATCTTTTATTTTAGGTATTTTCAAATTTTCTTTTTTAAAAACATCTACTAGTTCTTTTAATTTTACATTTTCTATTTTAATATCTTTAAAATCAAAATCTTTATTTAATACATCTTCAAATAATTTATCATTTTCATTTTTTTTATTATCATCAATCTCTAAAATAATTTTTTCTAAAAATCTTATCGTGCCTCTATCAAGATTTTGTTTTTCAAGTGGAATATTTGCATCAATTTTTATATTTTCATTATATTCATAATTGTCTTCTATATAATTAATTGTATCTTGAGAAATTCTCATATACTCATCATCTGGTAAACAATCTATAATTAATTTTACCTGATACAACATGTTTTCTTTTGTTAACATTTTAGTTCCCCCTTTTTATGATTCTAAATAAATATGGTCAAAATTGTATGTCAAATATAAAATTAAAAAATTTGAATTTGACATAATATAAAAAAAAGTGTATAATTATATCTAGCATTACAAGTTTAGTATTCATGAAGGGAGAGTTTTTTTATGATAAACAGAGCTATGGAAGAATTGCTTGACTACATGGATGAGATTCCTTTTGCAAGTGAAATTGATTTTAAAAAAATTCGGAAACTTGCAAAAGAAATTAATGAATTATCAGACATTGAAAAACAATGTCCTGATGATCATGAATTTTATGACATCATTTGCACTTGGATTAATCCCAAGTACAAAATGTAAAAAATTTTCCAAACAAGAGTGAAATTTTTTCACTCTTGTTTTTTTTATTAATAATATCTCATCATTTTAAATAAATATCTTTGTTTTATTAAAATCTCTCTTTATCATCATCAAAAATTATTCCACCATTTTTTGTCCCGTCTTCATCTCTATTTATTCCATATATTACACCATCTCTTCTATCTTCTCTATCTAAGAATCTAGATATAGTCGAAATCGTAATGCTTCCTTTTTTTGTTTCATCTGTTAAAAATCTTCCTTTTTGTATTATATTCAAAAAATCAAACATAGCATTTGTCATCTGCTCTCTATTTTTTGAATGTTCATATATTTCTTTTGAAGTTAATTCGTCTCCAATTAATAAACTTGGTAAATCATTCTTTCTTCCATATTCTATAATGTTCAAAAATGCATCTAGAGCCTCATTATGCACTTGACTACGAATTCTATCTAACCTCATTATTTCTTCATTGCTACGGTAATTTGAACCTGCATAATATGCTTGTCTATGCCTTAAAGACCTGTATTTAATCATTTTCTCTATACTTTTCCTTATATCAAATTCATCTTCTGATGCTTTTTCAAAATATTTTCCAACAACATCAGTATCAGCCAATATTAAATAATCTCCCAATTCTTTTTTTTGATTATATATATCATTATTATTTTTATTTTGAATAATGACTTTTGTTTCATTTAAATATTTACAAGATTTATCAAGCTCAATTTTACTTTTTTCATCTAATTCATTATAATATCTAGAATTATTAATTTCTCCTAAGTCTTTATAATATTCTAACATAGATTTAAATAGTGAATCTTTTATTTTATCTCTTTGATTATATATTGTTTTATCTCTATGTAATATTTTTAAATCATTTAAAGTTCTCCCAACATATATATACTCTCCATTTTTATTTCCAAATTCAATAATATTTTGATATGCATTTAATGCACTTTCAAATAATTCATTTTGAATTTTTCCCATTTCCAAATATTTGTTATCAAGTCTAATTTTTTCTTGCAATGTTCTTGAGCTTTGAATTTCTTTATCCATTTTCTTTCTTTCTCTATAATTATTAACAAAATCAATAATTATCTTTGATTTTTCACTCATTAATTTTGGATTTATTTTAAAAAGGTTTACAATTTCATAATCACATTTCATAATATTTTTTTCTTATCCTTTGTATTATATTTTATTAATTACATATTAATTATATTCTACAAGAGATTTAAAAATCCTTTTTAAACCACAAAGTTCAAAGAACTTTGTGGTTTTAATTATTTAATTTTCATCTCTAACTTCACTTTTTAAACATCCACAACCACTATTCATACAATCCTTATTTGCTATATAGAATTTTTTCATTGCCAGTTTATCTTGCACTCCACGTAATGCTTCACCAAATCTCTGAAAATGAACTACTTCCCTCTCACGTAAAAAACGAAGTGGATCAATTACATCTGGGTCATCTGCACATAGATCAATTAATTTTTCATAAGTTGCACGTGCTTTTTGCTCTGCTGCAAGATCTTCTTGTAAATCTGCAATTGGATCACCTTTTACTGCTAAAACTGATGCTGTAAATGGAAAACCAGCCGCTGCTTGAGGGTATACTCCCCAACCATGATCTGTGTAATATTCCCCTAAACCAGCTTTTTCAAGCTCAGCAGGACATACACCATCTGTTAATTGATGAACTATAGTTCCAACCATTTCTAAATGTGCCAATTCTTCTGTTCCTATATCATTCAAAATAGCCTTAGCTCTTTCATCAGGCATACCAAATCTTTGTGACAAATATCTTAAAGAAGCTGCCAATTCGCCATCAGGACCACCATATTGACTAATGATAAATTTAGCTAATCTAGGATTTTTACATTTAATTTTAATAGGATATTCTAATACTTTATTATAAGTCCACATATTATTTACACTCTCCTTCCCAAGGCCAAGGACTCTCTAACCATCTCCATTTATTACATGGGAACATAATACTTAATGGTCCATATAATTTTTGATATTGATCAGATAAAGTCTTGAATTTTTTAGCATATTCATTATGCAAACAAATTGCTTTTTTATCATCAGGATGAGTATCTAAATAAAGACCTAATTCAATAATAGCAAATCTTAAGCATTTCAATTGTTTGGCTAATTCTTCCATAGTAGCCTCATTTTCATTATTATTCATATCATTTAATTCAAACTCATATTTACAAATACATGCACAATCCATTTTTTTAGGACACATACCACAATCACATTTTTCATTACAATTTCTGTTATTACTACAATCTCTGTCATTATCACAATTTCTATCATTATTATATTCTCTGTTATCACTCAAATCCCTGTTATTTTGGCTTATATCGCAATTACACATTTCATTAAAATATCTATTATTTTGATTTATATTACAGTTACAATTACTGTTATATGAACAATTACAATTTTCATTATCAGGGCACATACCGCAATTACATTTATCATCTGGATTCATTATTTATTACACCCCTTTCCAATTTTATTTGTAGCTTTTATAAATTCTATTTCTTCAATACTTTGACATGGAACATATGGACTAACAAGTTCAGGGAATATAGTTCCCATTTTTAGTCCTACACAAGGTTTAAATGTTTCATTCATATATTGATATGGAACATAGCTTTGAGCTAATGTTGGATTTTCTGGAAAAACAGCCATAGGCTCATCAAATCCACATTTACATATATCGTTATTATCACTTTCAGCAAGTGTTGCAACATCATCACATATATCTTCTAATACATCATTTTTAGCATTATCCATCATGTGTTGAATATGTGCATTAATTGAATTATTGTTGTTCATCATGCATTTGTGACAAGAACATCTATTATTTCTTCTATACATACATTTTCCTCCTTTTTTTGTATGATATGTTATATATTATGAGTTAATTTGGCAAAAGGTGAAAAAAGAAACAAAAAAGTCTGGTATTACCAGACTTTTCTGTTTCTCATTAAGTTAAGCAATGTAGCAGCTTACTGTCACACTTCCATATGAGCATGATGTGTAAAATACTACATTTTGACTTGTGGTGTTTTCAAACACCAGGTTTATTTCCCCGTATGAGACAGAAGCCTCATCTCCAGGGTTTGCATAACTGACATTTTTTGAATGATCATGTCTTTCAATGATATTCATGCCAGCATCTCTTGCTGCCTGATATAATGCTGTAGATGTAACACAAACACCGCCTCCTGCAGCATATGCAACCTCTGTTCCAACAAAAACAGGTGCTTCTTGATAACCATATTCACTAGATATTGTCATCCAGCCAATATAGTTATTCCAATCAAAACTTTCCCCTGGTGCAAGTGTCATTCCATTAAGATAACTCATTGAGACCTCAATATTATTCCAACTTGCACTGTCAGGTGCAGAATTTAATGTAACACTTGATAAACAAGTACCTGACTCCCCAGAAGTATTTGCCTGGTTATTTTGCGAATATGATGTGTTTGCTGTGTAATCAATATTTGCATTTGGAACAAATAAATCAATACCAACATACAATACATCCTCTGTTGTTGCATTATTAGCTGCTGCTAACTGAATCGGGGTTGTTCCAAGGATATCTGCGATAGATGTCCAAGTTTCTCCTCCTTCAACCCTATAATATTGGTATCCATCTTTCCAAATTATATGGCTGTTTTCCTGCTGTGACTGATTTGTTACATCAGTTACAATAGGTTCTGTTACAACAGTTTCTGTTTGTGTGGTAACCGCTTCTGTTTTTGGTTCAGATGCAACATATTCTGTTATAACAGTTTCTGTAGTTGTTGTTTGTGCCTCTGTTGTAACTATCACATCTGTAGTTGTGGTGTTCTCCTCATCTGCTATAAATGCTACTGGAGCATTTATCACATCAGAATCAGTGTTTTTTTCAATAGAATTTGCACTACTACAGGAGTAGCAGCAAAATGCTACTGAAAGAACTCCTAATAGTTTTATTAATGCTCTCATAAGTTTTTTCATTGTAATTCTCCTTTATGTATGTATAAAATTTTTTTGCTTAATGAGAATTATTAAACTAGAATCAATTGATTCTTATTAGTTTAATATATACATTACGTACATATATATTATACCAAAAATTTGTTCTAAAGTCAATTTTTTACTTTTCATTTTTTCTAAATTTAATAAATGTGTTTGAGCATCTAAATCTCAAACACATTTGCTTTTAAAACTAATCTAGAAATTAAAATTTTATTATCTAAAGATATATCCCAATTACTACCCACAATGCTTTTTTTAACCATATATTCTTTTGTTGGTTCACCAATTATTTTGTTTAATTGTTTTTGTAAATTTACTTTATTTGTATATATTGATAATTTATTTTCATTATATAAAACATTTATTGTTGTTTCTGTTTCACTTTTGTTTGGTTCTTTATATATTTTACTCATTTTTTCACCTGCATTCTATTATTGTTTTTATTATATAATTTCTTTATTTGCTTTTTATTTTTCCAATTTTAAAATATCTTTGATAACTTCACCAGCAATAATTAATCCTGCCACAGATGGAACAAAAGAAATACTTCCAGGGACTTGATTTTTAGCTGTACATTTTCTTTTTGTTCCAGGAGGACATACACAATGATTTTTACAGCTAATACTTTCAGTTTCATTTGGTTTAATTGGATCTTCTTTTGAATACACAACCTTTAATTTTTTAATTCCTCTTGCTTTTAGCTCTTTTCTCATTACTTTAGCTAATGGACACACACTAGTTTTATAAATATCAGTTACCTCAAATCTAGTTGGATCTAGTTTATTACCTGTTCCCATACTTGAAATAATTGGAATATTTAATTTTTTTGCTCTCATAACAAGCTCAATTTTTGCTGTAACAGTATCAACACTATCAACAATGTAATCCACTGAATTATCAAGTATTTCAGGACTATTTGGCATAAAAAACTCTTGATGAATTTCAACATTTGCATTTGGATTAATATCTAAAATTCTTTGTTTTGCAACTTCAACTTTTTGTTTTCCAATTGTGCTTCTTGTTGCAATAATTTGTCTATTTAAGTTTGTTAAACAAACCTTATCATCATCTACTAAAACAAAGTTTTGAACACCTGCTCTTACAAGTCCTTCAACCACATAAGAACCTACTCCTCCAATTCCAAATATTGCTACTTTCGCGTTATTTAGTTTTTCTATTCCTTGTTTTCCAATAATTAATTCTGTTCTTGAAAATTGGTTCATTTATTTTCTCTCCTTTTTTACGCACTTTTTAAGAAATGTATTTCAACTATTTTTTTGATGTTTATAAAATACATTTAGGTAACATTTTGTAATTTTGCTACATTTATTCACTTCATAAATTTGCAATTTTTATTTTACATTTTCTTAAAATTTCTCTAAACTGTTTGTCCTAAAAGCCAATAATTCAATTAAAAATTTAACTCTCCATTTTTCAACTGACCTAATTTAATTGTGGTAGGTCTTCCATGTGGACAAGTGTATGGATTTTTCAATTTTAATAATCTATCTAAAAGTTTATGTACTTCACTTTCCTCTAAATCCATATTAGCCTTAACAGCAGCTTTACAGGCAACAGTTGCAATAAATCTTTCTTCTATATCTTTTATTGTTGTTCTTTCTTTTGTAAGCATTTCATCTAACACATCCATGAAAACATCTTTTGTATCTATTTTCATTTTATATTCAATATCTGGAATTCCATTAATTTTTATACTATTTTCTCCGAAAACTTCAATATCAAATCCATAATTTTGAAATAATTTTATATTTTCTTGAACAAACCCCATTTCTCTATGTGTTAAATTTACAATTTCAGGCATTAACATAAGTTGGCTATTATTACGAATATTATTTTTATAATTTTCCTTTATTTGTTCATATAATACCCTTTCATGTGCAGCATGCTGATCTACTAAATATAGCTCATTATCAATTTCTATCATTATAAATGTACGAAAAACAATTCCACAGTATTTATAATTTACATCTCTTATTCTATCTCTATTTATCAAATCTAAATTTCCATTATTACTAATATTTATAAATTTTGAATTTGATTGTTCTATATTTGGAATTGCTAAATTATTTATGTTAATATATTTATTATTTAAGCTATTTTCTATATCAGTATTTTTATTATTTAGGTTGTTATTTTCAGAATTATATGTATTATCTAAACTTTTATTAGTATTTTGACTTAAATTATTTGTTTCATTTTTCTTATTATCTTGTAACTTTTCTGGTTGCATATTATAATGATTAGTCAAAAATTTAAGTTCATCTTCAACATAATTTTCTTTATTATTTTCAATCTCATTATTACCTAAAAATTCTTTATTTAACAAAGCTCCTTTAATTGCATGATACATAATTTTATATAAATTTTGTTCATCTTTAAACCTAACTTCCATTTTCGTTGGATGAACATTTACATCATAATATGTAGCAGGCATTTCCATATTTAAAATGAAAAATCCATATTTTCCAATACCTGTGCCACCTTTAAAAGCTTGATCAGCACTATTTGTTAACATTTGATTTTTTATATTTCTTTTATTTAAAAATAAAATTTGATTTTTCCTAGAATCTTTTGCCATAAGAGTATTTCCAATTACACCAGTAATTTTAACTTCACCATCAGTATAATTAACTTCAATCAAATTATCTTTAATTTCTTTGCCAAATAAAGTATATACAATATCTTCAATACTGCCATTACCAGTTGATTGAAATACATTTTTTCCATCATTTATAAGTTTGATAGCAACATCTAAATTTGCTAAAGCAATTTTTTGCACTAATTCTTTTATATATCTAAATTCAGTTGCATCATTTTTCAGAAACTTGTATCTAACAGGTACATTAAAAAATAAATTTTCAACAGTCATCATAGTTCCATTTTGAGCCCCTACTTCATCTTGACTTATAATATTTCCACCTTCTGCAACAAGTTTCATTCCCATAGGCATATCTTGTGTTTTAGATATAATTGTTAATTTAGAAATTGAAACAATACTTGCTAAAGCTTCACCTCTGAAGCCCATAGTATATGTTTTTTCTAAATCTTCAATTTGTCTAATTTTGCTGGTAGCATGTCTTTCAAGTGCAATTGTCATGTCATCTATTGCAATTCCTTTTCCATTATCAGTAATACGTATAAAGGTTTTTCCACCATTTTTTACTTCAACTACTATGTTTTTGGCACCTGCATCAATTGAATTTTCAACCAATTCTTTTACAACATTTGCTGGTCTTTCAATAACTTCTCCTGCTGCCATTTTATTTATTGTTAGATCATCTAATAGTACAATATTTCCCATGAGAATTTCCTTTCTTTTTATTTGCATTTGCTTTATTATATATCATTTTGTGTAAGATAACAACTGTTTTATTTAAGAATTTTGTGAGATTTTTTTTGTTTAATGAGGTCTATTGCTATGAGAAAACAAGTGAGATTTTGGTCTCACTTGTTTTTTGTAATAAGGATTATGGTTATAGAATTTTTTCAAATTTTTATCTTCCAAAATTAGCAATTTCTTCTTTAATATTTTTTATAAATTCATCAACATCAACAGCACCTATATCTCCATCTTTTCTTGAACGTACACCAACTGTTCCAGCTTGAACTTCTTTGTCACCAATAACTAACATATATGGAACTTTTTCAAGTTGTGCTTCACGAATTTTGTAACCAATTTTCTCATTTCTATCATCAAATTCAACACGGATTAGATTTTTTCTTAATTCTTTTACAATGTTTTCAGCATATTCGTGTTGTTTATCTGTAATAGGCATTACTTTAACTTGAACAGGAGCAACCCATGTTGGGAAATTTCCTTTAGTTTCTTCAATTAAAAATGAGATAAATCTGTCTGAAGAACCTAAAATAGCTCTGTGAATTACAACAGGTCTATGTTCTTTTCCATCTTCACCAATATAATTTAAATCAAATCTTTCTGGTAAAGCAAAATCCAATTGGCATGTTGGAATTGTTACATCATGATTTAATGCTGTTTTAATTTGGATGTCAATTTTTGGTCCATAAAATGCTGCCTCACCTTCAGCTTCATAAAATTCAATATTTAATTCTTTTAATATTGCTCTTAATTGGCTTTCAGCAGTCTCCCACATTTCATCATTATCAATATATTTTTCTTTGTTTGCTTTATCTCTTAAAGATAATCTATATTTAAATGCCTCAGCAGGGAATCCAAAATCATGTTGATAAACTTCTTTTATTAAATTTAAGACTTTACCAACTTCATCTTTGATTTGGTCTGGTCTTACAAATAAATGTGCATCATTTTGACACATTTGTCTAACACGTTCTAATCCACACACTGCACCACTATTTTCATATCTGAAATCATGTGCTAATTCACCAATTTTGATTGGTAAATCTCTATATGAACGTAATTCACTTTTATAAATTAACATATGGTGTGGACAATTCATTGGTCTTAAAACCAATTCTTCTTCATCCATTTTCATTACTGGGAACATGTCATCTTTATAATGATCCCAATGTCCACTTGTTTTATATAATGCAACATTTGCAAGTGATGGTGTATATACATGTGAATATCCTAAAGCTAATTCTTTGTCTTGAATATATCTTTCCAATGTTCTTCTAATTGTAGCACCAGCTGGCAAATATATTGGAAGACCTGCTCCTACTAATGGATGTGTCATAAATATTTTTAAATCTTTACCAATACGTCTATGGTCACGTTGTTTTACTTCCTCTAAAAATTGTAAATGAGCCTCTAATTGACTTGCCTTTGGAAATGAAATAGCATAAATTCTTTGAAGCATTTTATTTTTTTCACTACCTCTCCAATAAGCACCAGATGAACTTAAAATTTTAACTGATTTTACTTTACCTGTGCTCATTAAATGAGGTCCAGCACATAAATCAGTAAATTCACCTTGTTTATAAAAACTAATTTCCTCACCTTCTGGTAAATCATTAATTAATTCAACTTTATAAGGTTCATCTTTCATTAAATCTAAAGCCTTATCTCTTGGTAAAGAAAATCTCTCTATTGGTAAGTCTTCTTTAATAATTTTTTTCATTTCTTCTTCAATTTTAACTTTATCTTCATCAGTAAATGGATTTTCTATATCAAAATCATAGTAAAATCCCTCATCAATAGATGGTCCAATTGCTAGTTTAACATTTGGGAACAATCTTTTAATAGCTTGAGCCATTATATGAGATGTTGTATGCCAATATGCTTTTTTCCCATCAATATCATCTGAATCAAAAGTTAAAATTTCTAATTTGCAATCATTATTTATAACTGTTCTTAAATCTTTTACTTCCCCATCAATTTTTCCAACTGTTGCCACTCTTGCAAGCCCTTCACTAATACTTCTTGCAATTTCAATAATACTTAAACCTGGCTCTACCTCTTTAATTGAGCCATCTTTTAATTGTAATTTAATCATAATAAAACCTCCTTGTACAATTGGGGACGCGTCCCAATTGCACACTTCGTGCAATCTGGGGCACATCTTTTTTCAAGAATAAGTTGTTTGGTTTAAATTTATTCGTTCTAAAATTATTTGATTTAAAACCGTTTGGTTTATGATTGTTTGATTTATCGTTATTTTAGTTTATCGTTGTTTTGCTTAAATTTGCTTGGTTTAAATCTTTTGATTTAAATCACTTGATTTAAAATCACTTTTTTAAAGACACCAGTTTTTAATCAAATTATTTTTTACGAAAAGATTTTATTTACATTTCTTTGAGTGTTTTTTGACATTTCGACATTATTCTTGACATTGTTTTTGATATTTTTATATTTTTGATATTTGCAAAATAAAGGCACTCCTATAAATGCTTATATTTTTGCATTTATAGGAGTGCTTTTTTATATACACGGTTCCATCCTATTTTTCTCTTAATTAATACTTTTAACGCAAGTAATACGTCTAGGTTTATAGCCTAGCAACAATGAGGTAGTTTTTCAAATATGTTTTTCTAGATTAGCTTTCAGCTAGTAACTAATCCTCTCTTTAGATAACCTTTATTTTACTTTGTCTCATTTTTGTTTTTTTTGACTTTTTGTTTTTTGACTTTTTGAATTCAAAAATTAAAGAAAAACTATTCAAAATATAGTTTTATATTTTGTTAACATATTTTAATTATACTCTTTTTTTTGTAATTGTCAATATTTTTATGCATTTATTATTTTCATTCTTTCTATTTGAAAAATGAAATTTACTTTTTCAATTTACCTTATTCTTTTTATTATTTATATTATTTTTATTATTTTGGTACTTTTATTTTTCTTTCATATATTGCTGTTTGTAATATAATATAAATTTATTTTTTATTTAATATTTAATATTGAATTATAATTTTATCTGCATTTGACTCATATTTTATGATGTGTGCAATTGGGACGCGTCCCCAATTGTACAATTGTACATTATCCAACACTGACTTTACCGTAAACACCGCCACCACCGGCTTGAATATTGACATTTCCATTGCAGGCATTATAAATGCTGTTAGCAATTTTGTTACCTACAACTCCTTCTAAATCGTCTTTAGACATTTTATGTAAAACATTCATTTCTGTTTCAAAATTATTTAATAATTTATCTATAACTTTTGGTCCTACTCCTGGGATAAATGTTAATGGAATTTGATAGATATATGGTGGTCTGAAGCTTGGGCTTTTTGTTTCTTTTTTATCTTTAATTACTTCAATTCTGTCAAAAACTCCCATTGTAATATTTGAGCTATCACAATCAGGGCAATATAAAACAGGTGCTTCTCCCTCTATTCTTTTGTCACATTTTTCACAATATGTTCTATGATATTTTCCTAATTTTGGATCTAATCCATAGTTTGCAATTATTTTTCTTCCACCTTCATTTTTTAGTGCCATCATTAATTCTTTGAAACTTATATCTTGTAATAAAATTTTATTATATTCTCTTGCTATTTTTGGCAATGAATGTGCATCTGAATTTGTAATAAAAGTTTTTGTTTCTAACTCTGAAATTTGATCTGCTAAAAATGTATCAGAACTTAATCCTAATTCAATTGCAGGAATTCTGTCAAATTTTTCTTTAAATATTTTTGATAATCTGTCTGTACAATTTCCATAAAAACTCTTATGTGGTGTAAATGCATGTGCTGGAATTAATACACCATTATATTTTTCAACAATATCAATTAATTCATATGCTGATATATCAGCTCTTTGAGAACTTAAAGTCATATTTTTTATATGTGTACTCATTTCATTTGAGAAGGCTTTTATATCTTTTAAACTTGGAAAATAACATAAATTATGTGCACTACCTGTTTTTCCTTCATCATTTTTTTCTGCTGTTTCAATTTCACTTCCTAAAATAATACAAACTTTATCTTTGTAAATTATTCCTCCATCAGCTATTTCGTATGCTTCACCTGTTGCTAAAAAGTTTTCTATATCTTCAATTACATAAGGTGATGCACAATCAATTATCCCTACTACATTTATTCCTTTTCTATCAGCACATTCTTTTGCAATGTTTGCAAAATTTAATGATCTTGCAGCTGTTATTTTTATTGGTTTTCCGTTTTCTGATCTTCCTATGTGTACATGTAAATCTGCAAATATTTCGTTCATTTTTTTCATCCTTTCGTTTTTATAATTTAATGTTTTCTTCATGTTTAAAATTTCAACTTTTACTTTATTTTACCTTATTTTTCATACAAGAATCTTAATCAATAATAACCATATTTTTTGTATAATCTAAATTAGCAATAGAATCATTTTTATATCCTAATGTATATACATCAGTTGCAAAAATATCAATATCTAGCATTCTTTTATAAGTCTTATTCATATTTGAATCAACAAATTTTTTTACTGAAGTTATAACTGGCATTTTAGGATTGACTTGTGAAATTGCAGATAAAAGCATTTTTCCCTTATCATTAAATCCTAAAATTCTTGCATATGGATTTACTTTTTTTGCTGATTGAACATCTTTTTTAGTAATTCCCAATAAAGCAAAAATTAAAATTCTTTGAATTCTAGTTTGAGTATATCTTTTAGTTTTTACCATATTAATGAAATCCTTTATATTATTGCAAAAATTAGCTGCATTTTTTATCGTATTTTCTAAACCTTCTGTAACATCTGGCAATTCAGAAATTTCTGATAATGACATTCTTCTTAACACATAAAAAATTTCTTTTTCAAAACTTGAAATATCAGACACAAAATTTCCTATTTCATATTCTTTTGAAATCACATCATAACTAATTCTTGGAACAACTTTACTTAATTCATCAAATTCTTTATGTATAATCATATTTCTTATTGCAGTTGCACTTGCAAAATCATCAACAATAGAATTATCATTATAATAAACTTTTTCTCTTTTTATCGCTACAGGAACCATTTTGCTTTTTAATTTTTTCAATGCTTTTAAATATTCAACAGCTAATATATTATTTGGATTATTTAAAATATTCTTGTATCTAATATCATCATTTAAGTAATTTATTAATGCTATTTCTCTTGCTTTTGGGAAAGATACTCCTTTATTTAATTCTTCTTTCAATATATTAACATATTCTTTTGGCTCTTCTGCAATTATTTTTGAAATATTATTTAAAGCAGCAAAATCATCTGTTTCTGTTCCAAATGAAATTGTATCAACAATTCCTAGATTATGTAGTATTTTTATTGCACCTTGAGCAAAGCTCTCTGCACTTGAAACACTATAAATTGTTGGTAATTCAATTATTAGGTCAACTTCATTTGCTAATGCCATCTTTGCTTTTGTCCATTTATCAACAATTGATGTATTTCCTCTTTGAACAAAATTTCCACTCATAACACACACTACATATTTAGCTCCTGATTTTTCTTTAGCTTTTCGAATATGATATAAATGTCCATTATGAAATGGATTATATTCAGCCACTATACCTAGAACCTCACTCATTTTATTTCTCCTTTTATTTTAAAAAAACTTGTATATACCGTACTTTACTGTTATAATATCATAAACGAGAAAAAAATCAATAGTTTTAAATCAATAAAATTTTATAAAAATTTATAGAAAGTGAGAAGATTATGGAAAAACAAGAAGTTACAATTTATACTGATGGTGCATGTTCACGGTAATCCCGGTCCTGGTGGTTGGGGAACTATTCTTATGTACAAAGGAAATAGAAAGGAAATCTCAGGTAGATGTCCTAATACAACAAATAATATAATGGAAATTACAGCTGTTCTTGAAGGTCTTAAAATGTTGAAGTTCCCATGTATTGTTAAATTATATAGTGATAGTGCTTATGTTGTTAATTGTTTTAATCAAGGTTGGATTTATAATTGGATGAAAAAAGGCTGGAAAACAGCTAATAATGAACCTGTTAAAAATAAAGAATTATGGCAGGAATTATACAATTTAACTAAAATTCACGATGTTACTTTTATTAAAGTTAAAGGTCATAGTGATAATGAATTTAATAATAGATGTGATGAGCTTGCTAGAAATGCTATTAAATCATTATAATGGTATATTAAATAAATTACGAATTTAATACTATACAATTTTTATTTTCTAGAGTTTACACAGTTATTTCGATATTCTCAGAAACAAAAATAAGAACGTAAATTTATATTTTTCGTTCTTATTTTGCTTCATATATTTCTTTATTCTGATTTTTTATTCTGATTCTTTGTTTAAAATTGTATTTATTTTATTATATATTTTATATTATTTATTTTATTTTTTTATCTTGCTCCATATGCAACAATTCTTCCTGTATTTACATTTCTATATGTTCTACATACATTTGCTTTAATTGGCTTTAGAACAATACCTGGATTTTTTCTTTTTGTATTAATTGGATTTTTATATTCAGGCTTATTTTTTATTTTAGAAGCACTTGCTACAATATTACCATTTTTTACATTTTTTAATTCTCTTATTCCATAGTTTATTTGAATTTTTGGTTCTTCTGATACATAAATTCTTTCTTTAAAACTTTCAATCTTGTTTTTTATTTGTTCAATCACATTTGTTTTTGAGGCATCCATAAATTCAATTTTACTAGCTATACTATCATGTTTTGCCATTTTCAACATTGCTTTATTTTCTTCAATTCCAAAAACTCCTTTAGATAAGTTTTTATTTAATACATATTTAATTTTTAGTGGTGAATTTATAGTTTCAGTTTCTCCTCCAACTACTTCTTTTATATATTTTTTAGCATAATCAAATTTCTTTTCATTTAACAATATATTTACAATATCTGGATTAATTTTATAGAATTTATTTTCATCAATTTCTAATTCTTCAAAAATGTCTATTCCGAAATTTCTCTTTTTTAATAATCTTGCAATATTTGCTCTTTTTTTCCCTAAATTTTTGACATTTTTAATTGGATATTCTTTAAGTCCAGTTATTTTACCATCTTTTTCACTTAAAAATACATAACTTCCTTTATTAGCATTATATTGAATTTGTATTTCTTCATTTCTTTTTTCAATATTTGCTTTTTTAGATTGTATTTTCATCGATTTTCTAGATAATTTTATATATGCTTCTTTTATTTTTTTGTTTACTTCTGGGTCTGTGTAATAATTGTTTTCATGACAGTATTTTTTGTATTCAAGATTTGTTCTTCCTAAAACATAAATTAACTCATTAATATTTTGATTTTTAGTTTTTTTATTTAATTTTACTAATTTTTTTATGCATTTATTTGTATTTATCATACTTATTAATCCTATTTTGATTTCAAAACTTTTCTTCATTTTTTTGCATATATCAGTTAATTCTTGATTATATTGCTCCTGGTTCATAAAAAAGTTCACCCTCCAATCATTCTTCTCCTAAAAAATCTTATATATTATACAATATTATCATAATTAATTCAAGACATGCACAAAAAATTTTTATAAACATATATTTTTAATAGATTGATTTGGAGGTACATATATGTTAACTCTTTTTATGTCAGGTTTTTTAGCATTTTTAAAAAGTGCTGTTTTTGTTGTAGGATATATTTCTAATAATTCTTTATTTCCTGAACCACTTTCATCTGAAGAAGAAAAATTATATATTCAAAAATATGAAGCTGGAGATGAAGAAGCTCGAAACATCTTAATTGAACGCAATCTTCGACTTGTTGCACATGTATGCAAAAAATACAGTACTACTAATGTTGAACAAGATGATTTAATTTCAATCGGTACAATTGGTTTAATAAAAGGTATTAAAAGTTATGATTCTAGTAAAGGTGTCCGTTTAGCTACATATGTTTCAAGATGTATTGAAAATGAGGTATTAATGCATCTACGTTCTGTAAAAAAACTAGGTGCTGAAGTATCTCTTGAAGATACTATTGGTAAGGATAAAGATGATAATACTGTTTCATTACAAGAAGTTCTTGAAATTAATGAAAAAAGTATTGAAGATGAAGTTGATTTAAAATTAAAAAACAAAAAATTATATGTTAAAATGAAAGAAGTATTAAAAGACCGTGAGAAATTAATACTTGAAATGAGATTTCGGGTTAGATGGTACTAAACCTAAAACCCAAAATCAAATTGCAAAATTATTAGGAATATCACGTTCTTATGTATCACGTATTGAAACTAAAGCAATTAATAAGCTTTCTGAAGAAATTGAAGAATAGTTTTTTATGAGTATATAGAAAAATTTGTGTAAAGTTTAAAAATACACCTTCTTATGATATTATATAAATGTCATAAGGAGGTT
>CAKOWZ010000015.1 GCA_934129745.1 uncultured Clostridia bacterium | reverse complement strand
AACCATGTTTTTTCAATATTAAATTAAAAAATGTAGACAAAATTTTTATTTTTGCCTACAAATATTTTACACTAACCTTTAAAAAATTGACAAATTCACAAAAAAATGCTAAAATGTTACTATATAATGAATATTATTATATAAATATCATAAAATAGTAACAGAGGTGATAAAAATGAATTGTAGTAATATAGTTTTAAATTATATAAATACCTGCGAAAAAAACGAACCAATCTTTATAGAAGAAATAAAAGAATATATTATGCAATTCTATAAAGAAGCAGATAAGAAAAAAATCTTCAATAACATAAAAGAAATATTAAACAGACTAAACAAAGAAAACTATATAAAAACAGCGTTCAAAGGTATTTACTATATTCCAAAGAAAAATGTTTTCGGTGAATTACCACTCGCAAATAACAAAATAATTCAATACAAATATTTAACTGACAAACAAGGGAATATAAAAGGATATATAACTGGAGCAAATTTATTTAATAAAGTCGGTCTAACCACTCAAGTTCCAAACGTTATTGATATTGTTACCAATGAATGTAAAAATAATAACAAATATAATAATAAAAATTTAAATGTAATAATAAGAAAACCAAAAATTGAAATAACAAATGAAAACTATAAATATTTACAACTAATTGATTTAATTGAAAACAAAGATAATATTTATATAGAAGTAGAAAATATTGATGATATAATATATAATTTTATTCAAGAAAATGAATTACAGTTTGAAAAAATTTTAATGTATGCTCGTATTACAAATAGTAAAGCTGTAATTGAAAAAATTATTGCTATTGCAAGATAGGAGGATTTATGAAATTACATTTAGATAAAGAATTATTTTTAGAAACTATTGAATCTTTAAGTACCAAGACAAATATTGCTATGGATATTATTGAAAAAGATTATTATGTTTGTTTGATTTTAGAAGATCTAGCCAAAAAGCAAAATGAATTAAAAGCATATTTTAAAGGTGGAACAGCGATTTATAAAATTTTAGATACAATGAATCGTTTTTCTGAAGATATTGATTTGACTGTTAAAGTATTACCTGAAGAATCAAAAACACGAAATATAAAAAGGTTAAAACAATCTTCTCTTCGGATATAATTTAGATGGTCTAGAGTTAGTAAAAGACGAATGCATTGATAACAAAGGCAGCGTTACAGGAATTTACAAATATATCTCTGCATACAATGCGGTTGATGAACCATTGCAAAGAGCAGGAAAAATACAGATTGAATCTACCTCATTTACAGTTAGTGAACCAACGGAAAAATACAATATAGAACCTTTAATTTACAAATTGGCAAGTAACGAAGAAAAGAAAATTTTAGAAGAACAATTTGATGTAACAAAAATTGAAATCGAAATAATTACATTAGAAAGAATGTTTATTGATAAGATTTTTGCAGCTGAATTTTACTATATTAGAAATATGTATTATGATGTTGCTAAGCATTTATATGATATATCAGTTTTATTTAATGATTCTAAAATTCAAAATTTGTTAAACAATAAAAAGAAATTAAACAAGTTAATTCAATATAAAAGGCAAGAAGAGAAAGCTAGAATTGGTGGTATAGATGAGAATACTAAAATTAAAGACTTTAATTATTTTAAATTGAATTTTAATAATGAGTTACTAACCAGCTTTGAAAATATGCAAAATAAGTATGTTTTGAGTGAAGAATATAAAATTGATATAGATACTGTAAAAGATGTTTTAACACAAATATTTAATATAATAAAATAAAGGACAAAAAAAGATGGACTGGAATATTAAAAAAAAGCTAGTATAATAAGTATAGTGGAAGTTGTAAAAAACAGCTTCCACTATTATTTTGCAAAAATGCAAAATAATATCCAACTTGGTTGGACTTCCACCCATCCCCATATTATAATTAATTTATACAATCTCAAAAAAGTAATTTCATTGAAAATTACAACGTCCTCTCTCCCACACAGAAAGGAGGAAAAATGGCAGGGAGTATTGAAAAAAGAGGAAAAAAGCACATATAGGCTTGTAGTCTCCTGTGGCTACAACCTAGATGGAAAACCCGCAAAACATACAAGAACTGTACACTGTTCTAAAAAAGAAGCAGAAATTGAACTTACTAAATTTGTTACAGAAGTACAAAATGGAATGGTTCCAGAAGGCAAAACTATTACCTTTGCTGAATTTACAGAAATATGGAAACGAGATTATGGTAGTAAAGAATTAGCACCTACTACTTATGCTCGTTACATAGGAATTCTTAATACTAGAATTCTACCATACTTTAGTAAATTTAGACTGGATAAAATTAAGCCTACAGATATTATGAAATTTTATGATATGTTAGAAAATGACACTCAAATACGTAGGCTTAAAAATAACAAAGGTGAAAGATTAACAAGATCACTTTCAAAGAAGACTATTCTTGAACACCATAGACTACTTCGAGCTATGCTTCATAAGGCAGTATACTGGCAATTGATTGTAAATAACCCAGCTGAAAGAGTTCAGCCACCTAAAACTAGAAAGCCTAAAAGAAAATATTATGATGATGAACAATGCAAAATCCTTCTTGAAAACTTAAAAGATCAAGAAATAAAATATAAAGTTGCAATAATTATCACCATATTCACAGGTGTTAGATTAGGCGAACTTATGGGACTTGAATGGACTGATATTGATTTTAAGAACGGAATTATTAGCATTAACAAGGCAAGTCAATATTTATCTGAAAAAGGAGTTTTTACTAAAGACCCCAAAACCGAGAGTTCTATAAGAGACGTTGCAATACCCCAATTTGTACTTTCTTTACTTGAAGAATATAAATTATGGTATGAAGAACAAAAATCGCTTTACGGCGAATTGTGGCACGAATCTAATAGGTTATTTATTCAATCAGATGGCAAGCCAATGCACCCTAATACTATTAGTAAATGGTTTGTAAGATTTGTAGAAAAAATTGGTCTACCTGTGATTAATTTTCATGGGTTAAGACACACTAATGCTACACTGCTAATATCTCAAAACATTGATGTTGCAGTTGTAGCAGCACGACTGGGACATGCACAAATTACAACTACATTAAATTTTTATGTGCATCCAGTTGTATCTCACAATAAAGTTGCAGGAAATACTTTACAAAATTTATTAATACCACAAAAAAATTATTAAATGTTGAATTAAGTTTTTTGTTGAAATTTAAAGCCTTTGAAGGTCGTTAAAAGTTCTAGCTTTCCCCAAGATTTCCCCAAAAGTGGAAAATCAGAGCAAATCAAAGCAATTTTTAAGCATAATAAAAGAGTCTCAATCCATTGAAACTCTAATAAAAATTGTTTGGTTGCGGGGGTAAGACTCGAACTTACGACCTTCGGGTTATGAGCCCGACGAGCTGCCAACTGCTCCACCCCGCGATGTATAACTTTGTATATTATATTCCATTTATCACCATCTGTCAATAGTTTTACATAAATTTTTAAAACTTTCTTGCAACATATCTATTTGAAATCTATATTCACATAATTTTCCTTTCTCAAATACTATCTCAAACATTCTCTAAAACACCTTCTCAAACCACCAATTACCACTCTACCTAAACCAACCCCTCTCACCTCCACAAACCAAAAACAGGCTCAAAACACTACACACCATGCCATACCATACACAATATATAATATTCCAAACCTGTCAAAAATATACCAATTTTCAAAAAATTCTTACAACTCACATTCGAAATTTCAAATCAACTATACTTATCAATAAACTATTCTCTCAATCATTTATAATCTCAACAGCCTATACCTTTCAATCACTTATATTTCTCCTGAATCTCCCTAACAGCCTCAAAATCATTTTCCAAAATATCCAAGAAAACATCAGCAATTTTAGGATCAAATTGACTACCTCTATTTTTTCTAATCTCCTCAATAATAAAATCCAATTCCAAACTATTTCTATAAGTACGTCTTGAAGACATAGCATCAAAAGAATCAGCAACAGCAGTAACTCTAGCCATCAACGGAATATTCTCCCCAACTAAATTTTCCGGATAACCTCTACCATCATACCTTTCATGATGATATTTAACAATAGGAATAATATCCTTAAAAATAGTTGCATTAGATAAAATATGAGCACCAATTGATGGGTGATGTTTAATTTCAGAATATTCATCATCAGACAATTTAGATTCCTTCAATAAAATACTATCAGGAATTCCAATTTTGCCAATATCATGGAATAAACCGCCAATTTTTAAAGTCTTTAAATCCTCATCAGAAAATCCCATTTTTTTACCAATTAAAACCGCAAACTCAGAAACTCTGTCTGAATGGCCTCTTGTATATGGATCTTTTGCTTCAACTGTATATCGTAAAGTCTCAATACTTTCTAAATACGCTTTTTCTAATTGATCTTTTGCATCAGATAATTCTTTATTAATTCTTTGAATTTCACGCATTTGTTTAATAGATTTGATTCCAGATTCAATCAATAATAACAATTGATCAAATTTGTCACCCTTCTCACAATACCCTTGTATATCAAGTTTTTTGATAGTTTCCAAAGGTGGAGCCAAATCCTTATGTCCTGTTAATAATAAAATATATAAATCTTTATTAAATTTACGAATCTCCTCAACAACTTGGTCTCCATGATATGGTGACATTAAAAAATCTAATAATAATAAATCATAATGCTCATTTCTGATTTTTTCAATTGCTTCAACTGGATCTGTAACTCCTTCAAATTGATATCCAGATCTTTTTAAAACCACTTCAAGTGAATCAATTATTCCTATTTCATCATCAACTGCTATTATTTTATAATCTAGTTTAACTTGTTCTTCATTAAATTTTCTCATATGTCTTATATCACTCCTTAAAATTGTGATTTATCTTTTACTCAATTATATAATAAAGTTATTTTTTCGTCAAGTTGATTTTTTATATGTTCAAGTCTAAGACATGAATTTTTTCATATCTTAGACCTGTCCAATTATACTATAATTTCCAAAATCACTTAACTCTAATATTATTTTTGATTTTATCAAATTTAGCCTCTCCAATTCCACTAACATTTTTTAATTCATCAACACTTTTAAACAATCCATTTTTATTCCTGAATTCAATAATATTGGCAGCTAAAGATGGCCCAATTCCAGACAATGTCTCAAGCTCAGTTTGATTAGCTGTATTTATATTAACTTTTTTAATGGCTTGAATTTCCATATTTGACACACCACCTCCTAAAACTTCATTACCACTTCCATCTGTAACATAAGACTCATTTTCTGATTTATCATTTATACTTGGAATTCTCACTTTTTGCCCATCATCTAAAATAAAAACTAAATTAATTTTGCTTAAATCTGCTTTTTCAGTTGCACCTCCTGCTTTCTCAATAGCATCAACAATTCTATCACCTTTATTTAATTCAATTACACCTTGATTATTTACTTCTCCAATTATATGAATATAAATTTTTTCAGCACCATTTAATTTGCTATTGTCATTTACCTCATTTGTATTTTCATTCTGCTCTTTGTTATCACTTTCATAATTGTTTCCGTCTATAACCTGTGTTTCATTATAATTATTATTAATTTCTTCATCAATAAAACTGCTTACATTAATATTATCATTTTTTTGATTTTTTAAATATATTACGCCAAAAATACCAGCCACAAAAATTATACTCATAATAATTATAACAATTCTCTTATTTTTTTTAATTACTTCCATCTAAAACCTTCCTTTTCTTTAAAAATTTTTATATTTTATTTTTAAAAAAGCTTTTTATTTGCCTAACAAAAAGCTTTTTTATTTATCTTTGCGCTTCTTACTATTAAACACCTCCTTTCTTATACTTTAAATTTAATAAAATATTTTTTATTTTTTAATTGCCTCCCAAAGATTTTTTCACCAATACATACACAATTTATAAAATTAAATTTTTAAATAAATATTGAAAATCTGTCTGACTTAATATATTATTAAATACATAAATTTAAATAAAATCTAATATCAAACAAAATTGGGGAGAAAAAATGAAAAAAGAAAAATTTTTATTAATTTTAACAACAATACTTTTATTATTTTCAACCACCTCCTTTGCTTTTACTAATTCAAGTGAAAATATAAAAGATCAAACAAATAGCTCAAAAATACAACTTGACTATTACTTTCAGAATAAGAAAAATATATCTTCTGAAGAAACAATGAATTCAGAAAATAGCTACGACCAAAATCAAAATAAGACACAGAATCAGAATCAGACTCAGAGTCAAACTCAAAATCAGGCTCAGACTCAGGCTCAAAACCAGAACCAGAATCAAACTCAGCAACAAAGCCAAAATCAGAGTCAGAGTCAAAATCAAAGCCAAAATCAGAATCAAACACAAAATCAAAACAAAACTGAAAACCAAAATAGTAATTCAAATACATCACCAAATGCACAACTTAACCTTAATGCAAAATCATGTATTCTCATAGAAACATCAACAAACCGCGTAGCATATGAAAAAAATTCTGAGGAAAAAATATATCCAGCAAGCACAACAAAATTATTAACAGCAATAATAACATTAGACCACTGTAATCTACAAGACACTGTAATAATAACAAAAGACATGATTTCAAATATTCCTTCAGGATACACATCAGCATATTTAAAACCAGGAGAAAAACTAACAATCGAGCAACTCCTAAACTCACTTTTAATACCATCAGCAAATGATGCAGGATTTGCATTAGCTATTCATATTTCAGGTTCAATTGAAGAATTTGCAAAATTAATGAATGAAAAAGCAACAGAAATTGGATGCACAAACTCAAATTTTACAAATCCAAGTGGAATACATGATGAAAATCATTATTCAACAGCTAAAGATATGGGAATAATCGGACTTTATGCACTACGTTATCCACAAATTACAGATATTGTGTGCAAAACTTCATATGTTTTACAACCTGAAAACTCTTATTCTAGGAAATTTGAGACGACAAATACTTTAATAAAATCAAAAGAAAAAAATTATTATGAATATGCAACAGGTATGAAAACAGGTTTTACAGAACCTGCAGGTGCATGTTTAATTGCTTCAGCTAAAAAGGATGATATGCAGTTTTTAGCAGTTATATTAAATGCTCCATCTGCTGATAATACAGCTAATTACAGAGATTTAGATGCAATAAATTTATTTGAATATGGTTTTGCAAATTATCAGGAAATTGTAAAAGAAGAAGAAAAACCTCAGCCTATTTTTAATTTATCAAATGGGAATTTTATTACAGAACAAAACATATATAAAATTTTAGTAATTGCCTTAATATTATTTATTTTATATTTAATAATTGCAATTACAAAGTCTAAATCCAAAAAGTAAAACAAATCACGAAACTCAAGACAAAAATTAAAATATAAATCAAACCTAAAAATTTAAAAACAAAATCAACTCTACATCAAATCAAAACCCAAATCAAAATGATGTTTTTGGAAAGGTACCAAACAAGTACCTAAAACTCTTTCCAAAAACATCATTTTTTCTTTAGTAATCTTCACCAATAATAATAGTAAAATCAACTCCACTCTTGCTTGGACTCGAATTTGAAACAACTCCAACACCAACAAGATTTTTTAATTCATCAGCAACAGAATCACTTTGTTCTGTTCTATTAACAATCACAGTTTTTTTAGTCTCTGCAGCCTTTCCAGTTGAAGCAATTGTATATCCATTTTGTTTTAATAAACTCTCTAACTTCTCCATTTTAGAATCATCATTTGTTCCATTTAAAATACTTACTTTAATTTCATTATTTTTTTCTTGATCTTCTGATAATTCTGTTTTAAATAATTCCCTTACAATTTTATCTGTTTCTAATTTATTATGTGCATAAAACCACAATTCATTGTATTTAACAGGTGTTCCAGGAAGTGTAGCAGATTGGATATTTTCAACTTTAAAATCAATTAAATAAGGTGCATAATCTTTTAATGTCCATAAACTAAAATTAGTTTCAACATTTTCATTTGCAATTTTAATATAATCATCAACTTTTGTAATATTTTCAGTTTTAGCAAGTTGTTTAACAACTTCAGTTAAAAAAGCCCTTTGAGTTTTCATTCTACCTAGATCTTGGTCACCATACTCTATTGGATATGATGAACCATCATTATTATGTCTAAATCTTAAAACCTGTTCAGCTTTATTACCATCAAGTAATTGATATCCTGATTTCAAATGTATGTATAAATCTTGTGAACTATCATCATAATCCATATCCATTGGAACATCAAAATATATTCCACCTACACTATCAACCAATTCTCTAAGTCCAGCTGTGTCAACTTTTACATAATATTTAATATCTAACCCTGTGATATTATTTACTTTTTGAACTAACATATCTGGATCAATTTGATATATAGCATTTATTTTATCTGAGCCTGTTGCATAATTTTTGTTTCTTCCAACAAATGTATCCCTTGGAATTGAAAGCATTGCAGCCTCTTGAGTTTTTGGATCATATGAACACACCATAAGTGTATCTGTTAAATTTTGGCTTTGTCCTATAACCAATATATTAACTCTTGGAAGATTTGCCAAAGTATTTGCATCATGCCCTAAAATTGTAGCAACAAATCCACTTAAAGTCCAACCATTTTCACTCCATCTTTTAATAAACAAACCTGCAAATATTAAAATTGAAATAAATATAATTGATAAAACAAATTTTAATATTTTATAACTTTTTCTTTTTTGTTTAACTTTACTTTTTTTCTGATTATATTCTGTATTTTTCAAATTAATAGTTACCTCTTGAAAAATCGACTCTTTCTCATTTTTTTCTACATTTCTTGATTTTTTATCATTGCTAACTTTTGAATTTTTCTTTTGTCCTTTACTCACTGTCTTAGAAACAGTGCCTCTTCCTTTATTATTATTACCCACCAATACTCACTCCTAAACAATTATTATTATTACTCATTTCTATACATTAAAAATATTTTTTTACACATTCAGATTTAATTGTTAAATTTAATTACTAAAATATGATATTCAATAAAATATTATTACTATTTAAAACACTTCCAATATAAGATTGATTTATAAGTTCTAATACTGTATATTGATTTGTTATAGTAGAAACAAATGTAATTAATGCTAATGCTATGAAAATAATTACACTTGCCTGTAATACTCCATATAATACACCGCCTATTTTATCACATTGTTTAATTATTGGCAACTTTGTTATTATATTTGCTAATGCCTTTATAAAAGTTAATACAATTCTTATTATTATAAAAATTCCAATAAAACATAATACATCAATTATCTTCAAAGAAATCTCTTTAGCAACATCATTTACAATTTCCATTTTCTTTTCTTCTGTTGCATCTTCCACTTTATCTGAAATATATTTCATAATAGGAGAATCTTGTTTTTGTTTATTTACATCATTTTGTTCACTTAAATCCTTGTTCTCACCTGAATCACTTTTAGAACTATCAGATTCATTCAAATCTTCTTTTTCAAAAACAGAAACAATTGAAGATTGAATATTTTCATCAATTTGTGTTGAACTTGTTACCAAAGCAGCCGCTGGTTTAAATAAAACAGCTGAAACCACCACAGCTATAAAAAAAGCCAAAACTCTTATTAAACATCCTGCTAAACCTCTTTTATATCCTAAACCTACACATAAAATTAAAACAGCTAGGATAATCAAATCTACAACAATAAACATAACTTTCTAATTGTATGATAAAAAAATCATACTCTCCTTTTAAAAAAATTTAGGTTTTTTAAAGACACCTATAAACTTATATTAATTCTCAGCTATAAACTAATAAAAGTAATCTTATTCCTATAAATAATTCCAGCAACATTATTAGAAACAACCACACCTTTAATTTCCTGACTAGATGTATATTTCTTAATTAGCCATCCATTTTCTCCAATAAAATACACTTCATTTCCTAAATTTACAGCTATTACACCATTTTTAGAATCGACATCTTTAGCAATACCATTTATCATATAATTTGACACATTTCCATTTGAAGTATTAAATATATCCACACTTGATTGCTGATTATTAATTCCAAAAGTTTTTTCAGAAACCTTAAAATAACTTTTATCTAAATTAGCACCAGCAAAAGAAATATTGCCATCATTAAACTGATTTAAAAGATCTAAACTTCCATTTTTTAAAGAATACACACTTTTATCACATAAACAAATCAATTCATCTTTATTATGATATTCAATATCTGTAACAATAATATTTGATGGTATCTGATATGTATAAACAATAGCATTTGCGGGATCTTGTTTTGCTTTATCAATTGAAATTGTCTTAACTTTAAATTCAATTAAAGCACCAGACATATCCACTTCACAAAAACTCATAAATTTATTATCTTTTGAAACACTTGAATCTATAGCAAAAGTATTAGATAAATATGTTTTAAAAATTTCTGAACCATCTTCTGAATATGTTGTTATAACTGATTTATAACTTGTCCCAGAAACAATTGTTGTAACATATCCATTTTGATTTACACTTAACCTAGAAATCTGTCCTTCAATATCCTTTTCCCACACCATTTTTTTATCTTTAAATAAATAACATTTTTGCTGATTTTTCTCACCAACAACTAAATAATTATCTTTAACAGAAAAAACTGGTGAATTAATATTCACTTTAAAACTTTCAACTTCTTTTCCAGATGAATTATACATAGTTAATTGATTATTTTTTAATACAACCACATAATTATAAAATGCACATGTATACACATTTTCATCTTGTTCTAAAGAAATATATGGCATATCAGTTTCATCAACATGTTTAAATAAAATGTATTTATCCATAAAATTTCTAAAGCCAACATTTTTTACATATAGCATACATAATACAATCAAAAGAATAATAACAAAACTTGTAACACTAGTAATAGCAACTTTCTTTTTATTTAATGTTTTTTCTTCATCTGAATTATTAAATTGTTTATATTCTAATAATTTCATAAATATTCCTCTTTAGATTTATTGTATCTAACAAATTTATACCAGTTTTTCAAATTTTTTGCAATACTTTCACATAAATTTTACAAATTGAAACATTTAAGGACAGAGCAACCTCTGTCCCCAAATGTTTCAATTTATAATTTAACCTTATTAACCTCATATCCAAGTTTTTTATAAATCTCTTCTTCTCTATTAGTACAAGTCAAAATAATAATCTGTTTATCCTTATAATTATCAGCCAAATACTTCAAAACATTTTCCAATCTATCCTCATCATAATAAGCAAAAGCCTCATCTAAAATAACAGGCATATTTTCAGTAGAAACTTCAGTATTCATAGATAATCTCAAAGACAAATACAATTGATCAATAGTACCTAAACTTAATCTTTCAGCAGGAACCAATTCCCCTGATTCAAGTTCAACCATCATTCCATTTTCATCATTAATTGAAACTCTATTATATTTACCATCAGAAATTTTTGAAATATTATCAGATAAATTTGTAGTAAATATAGGTGTAACATCAGATTTCATTTTTTCATAAGCATCTTCTAAAGCTTGTTTAACAACAATCATAGAATTATTTTTCTTCATCAAATCATCATATTCTTCCTCTGTACTTACTAATTCCTCTTCAACCTGAGCCAAATCCTCTAATTGTGGCATAATATTATTTTTACTTAACTCAATTCTATGTAACTCTAATTTTTGTTCATTTATATCATTTGAAATTTCCTCAATTTTTTCATTCATATCATCTGAATTAATTAATTTATTAATTTCATAAACATCAATTTTAGTTCTATAAGTATTTTTCAATTTTTCTTGTTCAATTGTTTTAAAACTTTGAATTTTTTGTTTAGTTTCTTCCAAATATTCCATTTGATCTTTTTTATCTTTTTCAAAAACCTCAATTTTCGCATTCAAAATTTTAATCTCTTCAAGTACCATTTTATTTTTCTCAAATATTGAAAGTTTCTTGTTTTCTTCAAGCCTTTTACTTAACTCTTCCCTGTTTTCCTTAACCATATGTTCATTTTTAAGTCTATTTTTTTCAATTATAAGCATAATTGGAATAATTAAAAAACCTGCTAATCCAACAAATTTTAAGTAAAATGGTTCCATAAATAAATATAATATAATATTAAGAATAATAATCAATAATGTAATAATAATATATTTTTTTACACTAATTTTACCAATACTAAATTTCTTTCTTTCAATTGGTTCAAGCGAATTAATTTTATCATTATATTCTTTAATTAAAACCTCTTCACTTTCAATATCATTATCCTCTAAAACCTGATTTTTCTTGTTTTTCAATTCTAATATTTCAATATCATCTTTTTTAATAACACCAATATTATAATGTAATTTTTCATGTTCTAAATTTTCTTTATCATTGATTTTCTTAAGTTTTTTTAAGATTTCAAGTTTTAATTCATCTTCATTTATTTTTTCTTCAATTGCAACTCTACTTTCCTCAAAATCAAATTTCATATTTTTATAACCTAATAATTCATGTTTCTTATTTTTTAAATCATTTAACTTGCCTTGTGCAATATTAATAGGTTTTCCTGTACTTCTATAAGTACCAACTTCATCTAATTGTTTCTTATATAATTTATCAATAGCTTTTTTATATGAAACTCCATCATCACCTGTTCCTGCAAGGTTTGCCATTTTTTGAATCAAACTATTTTGAGAATTTTTTTCTAATTTAACCTCTTGTTGCATTGATGCAATTGTTGATAAAAATGTAGGCTCATCAACCCTAGTTTGTTCATAAAAAAATGTACTTCCTGTGCTTTTATCAATTGGAAATTGTTTAGTAATATCTTCCATATTACTATTATATATTTTAGGGTTTTTTCTAGCAAACTCCCTAAATACCTCATATTTTTCACCATTATCTAATTCATAAACAATTTTACCTGAGAAATCTTCTCTCCCCCATGGTTTATATCTATCATAATCAGAAAATGCTCTACCTTTTTTATTTCTAGATGTTCCATAAAACATATTAGTAATAAATTTTAAAAGTGTGGATTTTCCTGCTTCATTTTTACCGTAAACTATATTTATTTTATCTGATAAATCAATCTCCTTGTCTTGTAAATTTCCAAAAGAGTTGATTTTTATTTTATCTATTTTCAAATATATCACTCCATTATTTTTCTAAAATTTCAAATCCTATATCTAATGCATTTTGTAAAATTTCTTTATCTTCTGGATTATTTTCCATTTTTTTCATAATCTCTTTAACAAATAAACCTTTTAAAGTATTCTCCTTAGAAATTTTTTCTAAATCATAATTTAATTTTGTATAATCTTTTATTTTAATAATATTTTTATTTATTACCAATTTATTTAATTTATACAAATCAATTTCAAAATTTCTTCTACCAATAACAGAAATTTTATAATACTTATTTTCATCAAATTCAATATTATTAATAACTGTAGCTAATTCATCTAAATCAAGCATTTCAGTAACATCAATTTCTTTGATAATAAATTCTTTATTATCAACTGGTACAAATTCCAACTCCAATTTGTTTTTTTCTATATTACCAACTATCATTCCATGTTCACCTAATTCATCAAAACCAAGTGACACAGTAGAACCAGGATATACAATTCTTTGATTTGGTTTTGAATTATAATCAAGTTTATGAATATGTCCAAGTGCAAGATAATCAAACCCTTTAGATTCAAGCAATTTCTCAGACATAGGGTTATATGTGTGTTCTGTTGTTTCTGAAGCATTTAATGTTCCATGTGCAACTAAAATATTAATTTTATTTTCATTCTTAATTTTAAAATTCTCTAACTCTTTATTTGTATAATAAAAATCATCAAATCCAAATCCATAAAAATCTACACCATTTTGTTCAAAACAAGATAATTTTGAATCAAAAATATGTACATTTTCATTCCAATAAAACTTATTATAAAAAGAATCTTTTAAATAAGGATCATGATTTCCTGGTGAAATAAAAATCTGTGTATCTGGTATTTCCGTAAACAAATTGTTAATATATTCGATTGTACTTAATCTAATATATTCGTGTTCATAAAAATCCCCTGATATTATTAAATAAGGGATTTTATTTTCTTTTATATAATCTATTACTTTTTTAAATGCAATTCTTTGGTCTAATCTTCTAACATCTCCAAGATTTGCCTTATTTGTAAGTGTTGTAAAAGATGTATCAAAATGCATATCTGCTATATGTACAAATTTCATATCATACTCTCCTTTTAACTTTTGTTACCTTAAAGTTATATCACAAAATAGGACCTTTAGTCAACTAAAGGTCCAAATAATTCGTCAAATTTTGCTTCTAGTTCTTTTTGAATATCTAAATCTGAAGGTCCGCTTTCTTCAACATTAGGCATTTCAATATCTTCTGTATCATTTTGAATTTCTTCATCAAATAAATCATCAAGTGATTCAACTTTTAATTCATTTCCACCACCCTTTGTATTTACTTCATAAGGATTATTTGGATTGAATTTTCTCCATTCACCTCTATTACCAGCATCAAAATCATTATGATCTAATTTATCTTTATTCATTTCCTTAATCATAGGTGTTTTAAAATACCAATATTTTAATGCTTTTATAGGTTTTAAACCTTTTTCAAAAATAATACAATTATCATTATCCATTCTTCTTAATTCATCAGGTGTCATCAATGCTCTGGCCATAATTTGTTCAGAATCACTTGTACCTGTTTTATGTTTTTTAGCATCTCTATTAACAGATGTACTTTCTCTTACAATAGTTTTTTCACCTAATTCTTTAGAAAAATACTCAACTGTTTTAAATGAGTTACTTCCTAAAAATACGTGTGTATCACAGTTACCAACAATTGTTTCATGAGATTTTTCATAAACTGCTTCTAATTGGTCTAGGTTTTGTAAAATAACACTAAAAGATATTTTTCTACTTCTTGAAGTTGATATTTTTTTATCAAAATCTGGAATTTTACCAATATTTGCAAACTCATCCAAAATAAAGAAACAAGGCACTTTTAATTTTCCTCCATTTTGGTCAGCATAATTATATAATTGTTGAATTAATTGAGAGAAAAATATTGTTAATAAAAAGTCATATGCTGTATGTGTATCTGATGAAATTACATATAAGGCAGTTTTCTCATTTGCAATTTCCTCAAAATTTATAGTATCTGTTGAAGTTACTTCAGCAATTTCCCTTGAATCAAATTTACCAAGTTTTGATTGTAATGATGACAAAATTGATCCATAAGTTTTTTCTGGTGCAATTTCAATAGATTTATAATTCATTCTAGCAGGGTGGTCATAAGGCAATTCACTCATAAGTTCAGTTAATAAGTTACTTCCACCATTAGCATTTGCAGCCCTTACCATTTCAGCACAACTTGCCAAGTTTTGCTCTTCTGGAGGTCTTTTTGCTAATAAATAATAAATTAAAGCTTTTAATAACATTTCAGCCATATCATCCCAATATGGATCTGATGAACCTGCTTCAGATTTTTGTCCTTTTACAATTGTATTAGCAATAACATCAACATCTAATTCACTTTCAATATGTGCTAATGGATTATATCCATCACTATTTGCAGGATTTACCAAATTTAAAACTTTAACATTATAACCATGTGCTTTTAAATATCCTGCTGTATCATCATATAATTCACCCTTAGGGTCTGTAAATACATATGAACCAAGCATTTGATATGCATTTGGTTTTGAATATGTTGCAGATTTACCAGCACCAGATCCGTCCAACAATTAAAACATTAACATTTCCTGGTTTATCAATAGGTAAATAATTGTCTTTTGCCAAAATTATACCACTTTTTTTACTTAATATTTTATATTGTTCTCCTGGCAAACACCAATCACTTGATCCATGTTCAATTTTATCATATTTAGATTTTGGTAATGTTTTATAAATTGAATATATAATAAAAATCCAATATATAATTGAATATATTTCAAATCCTTTTATAAAATCACCTACATATTTTTCTTCAAAAATCACTGTTATGGGGAATTTTAATAAAACATCTAAATATTGTGTCACTACTGCAGATATAAAAGGTTGACCTGCTAAAATAGATTCAGTTTTTATGTATGTTAAAGGCGCAATTAATAGTATGGCAATAATTATCCATACTATTAAAAAAATAAAGATATTCTTTTTAAACTTCTCCATGAAACTTTTAAAATTACTCATATATAAAGTTCCCTCTTTTCTCATATGTTTTCACAAATTATTATTTTTATATTACTAAAAATTATTTAACTTCTTCATCTCTGTTTACTTTATTTTTAGTAGATTTTTTCATTTTGATGTTTAAATTCTTTCCTGTTTTTTCATCAATTCTAGCAACTAATTTTCCATTTTTATCAATTACTTTTGTATAATTTTTAACAGGAATTGCAAGTTCTACCATTTGTTCTGTATAAGCTTTTGCATACTCTGGATCCATTTTTAATACATATTCTTTATCATTTAATACAGCACTAAAAGGACCCATAACAATTTTAATTTTTTCAATTTCTTTTTCAAAAGAATCTACTTTTCTTGATGAATTTGCATTTGCACTACTCATCCCTATTCTCCTCTCTTTTTTCATGATTTTTAGAATTAACCTCTAAATTTTTTATCTTCTCTAATTTCAAAAGCAAAATATGGTTTTTGTGGTTGTAATGTTATTTTACCTTTGAACTCATTTGTTTTTTTATCAAAAAATACGATTGGTTTTACTTCTTCTGCAGTTACAGGATCAATAATAGAAATCGGTCTTCCGTAAATTTGGTGTATATTTAAATTCTTTAAATACTTCATCTTTTTCTGAATAAAGTGTATCAAATTTAACTGGCATAGGTTTTTTAGAAATTTTTAATTTATCATCTTGTAGAATTCCCATATTAACAACAACTCTATTATTTGTGAAGGATAATATAACTAAATGATTTCCTTCTTCCTTAGGTTCATCAACAAAAAATGTTTTTCTAGATGCTTCATCTCTTAATTCTTCAGCATATTCTAACCTTTGAACAGTAAATTTTGGTGCACCTTTTAGTACATCTTGTTTGTCTGTTTTATTTACTTGATATATTACTGTATTAACATCTTTTTTATCTGTAATGCTAAAGTGCTTACCTTGTAAGCTTTCCATATATCCTACACCCCTCTCCTATGAATTTAGTCATAGTTATTCTTTTGTATAATTATATCTACAATTATACTATTGTTTTGCTTAATTGTCAATGCTTTTATGTAAATCATTAATTTTCTACTATTATGTTCCTCATTAATTTTCTATTTCATTTTTCTTAAAACAACTACTAAACAAATTAATAAAATTAAAATTGCTAAAGTTTGAGGTACCCAATTTAAATATCCTCCTGTTTTTAGTACATTAATTACATCCTTTTTTTCTGGTTGAGGTTGTGGCTCAGATTTTGGTTCAGGAGTAGGTTCAGGTGTATTTTTCACTACATTTGTAATAATAACAATAATCTCTCCATTTTCCTGTTTTATCTCAACATTATCCATTTTATCAAATTTTAATTCAACTTCATATTTATTTTTATTATTATCAAAAGTTTTTACAACAGAAAAATTTATATTTTTTTCTAATTTTTCATATCCATCAGGAGCTGATACTTGTTCAATTGAATACATATCAGTTCCTTCTTTATTAATAGTTAAACTTCCAACAATTAACTCATTTCCATATGATGTTGCATTTCTAATTACATTTGAATTAGAATCTGTAATTTTATAATTTGCACCTTTAATAATATCTTCATTTACAGATTTAGTAATAATCTTCCATTTAATTTCCTCATTTTTGTCATATTGACCTTTAATAACTTGAACAGTAATAACATTATCTTCATTAATTATATTAACATCATCATTTTCTTTTTCATATACATAAACAACTTCTATATCATTTAAATCATAATTACCAATTTTATTTATTGGATCATTTCCATATGCTTTATATGATGAGATTTCAGGTCTTTGTGTTTCATAAACATCTCCAAAATTTCCTGATAATACTAAATCATCTTGTAATTTTTTTCCTTGGTTATCTTGATATTTAACAATAACTTTACCTTTTTGTTGAACTGAATTAGAATCTAATAATTCAATTTTTTCTGAATTAGAATAACCAATTTTTATACTATCTTTATTTTTATAAATACTGCATATTAAAGCAATAATCATGATTAATATAATTACGCTAATTAAATATTTTGGTTTATATAAATAGACTTTTTTATTATCCTTAGTATTTCTTTGAAAATCTTGTTTTTTGTTATCCATTATTTTACCTCCATATTCTCATCTGAATTTATATTATTAATTTCTTGATTACTAGATTGAACATTACTCTCATTTATTTCATTATTTTCTGTATTAGATTTAGTTTCATTTTCAGTTGTTTTATTATCTACAATCGTTTCATTTTCTTTGTTATTAATGTTTGCTTCATTTTCATTATTACCTGTATTTGTTTCATTTTCACTACTATCTGTTTCAGATTTAGTTGTTGTATTATCAGATTTAGATTCAGTTTGTTTATTATCTACATTAGAATTAGCCACTTTATCAGCATTTTCACCAGATATTTCATTTTCTGTTTCTTCACCATTTTCCTTAATTTCAGTTTTTCCATCACTTGTTTCATTTTCTTCATTACCTATATTAACTGCAATTTGTCCATTTTCCATCATAGATTGACCTTCAACTTCACTATTAGTAATTTCATCTTCATTTTTTTCTTTTACACCAACTTTAGAATCTATAACATTGCAATTTGTAATCAAACAATCTTCATAACCAGCAATTCCATCAACATTTCCTAATGCTGTTATAACTGCACTTTTAACATCACTATTTTTTAATACTGATGTAGGAAGTGCATTTCCTATAATTCCACCAACATCACAATTTTCACCATTTCCAGTAATAATTGAATTCTCAACTTTAGAATCAGATAAATTTAATCTACCAAATCCAATAATTCCTCCTGTATGATGTAAACCTTCAACACTTGAATTTTCAGTTAAATTAGAGCCTGTAACCTTAGCTTCAGATTCAATAGGATTTGTGCCAATTGTCTTTTTAGTCATACCTATTAATCCACCAGTTGAACCTTGTGTATTATTAGAAACCGCTGTATTTTGAACACCTGAATTATTAATAATCACATCTGTTGTAAAACCAATAATTCCACCAACATTTCTCATTTGTGAATCAGTACCATTAATTAAAACACTACTATCAATTACATTAACATTATCAATATTTAATGTTCCAGCATTATTACCAACAGCTCCACCTGCTGAACCAATTGTAATGGTAGAATTTTCATTTATACCATTAATTTTAACATTATTAACTTCACTATCTTTAATTTTAATATTACCAATTATTGTTCCAAATAATCCACCAATAACATTAACATCTGTATTAATTTTAGAATTTATTACTTTATTATTTACAAATTCTTGACCACCAGAAAATACATCTCCAACTAATCCTGCAACACCACAACCGCTATCTGGCAAATAGCCCTTTACTGTAGGAGTTCCGTCAATTACAGGTGTCATTATCTCATTTATTTCAATATTATCAACCACACAATTATTTAATTTATTCAAAGTTGAAACAGAACCAATAACACCACCAACTGAATTAGCACGAACATCAAAATTTGTATTTTCAACCTTAGCATTTTCAACACTTGCTGTTTCTGAACGAGCAATCATTCCTCCAGAAGCTTTTAATGTACCATAAAAGATTTCACTTTCATCTTTTATATTAACATTTTTTACATTTGAACCAGTAATATTTGTAGAAATAGCATTAGCAACAAAACCTGATGTAAGTGCGCCATTTCCTGTAATATCAGTATGTTCAACACTACAATTTTCAATACTTGTTATTTTGTTACTAGAATTTCCTAATAAACCACCAACTGCTGAATTTCCTCTTGAATCTACTGTTGTTGATAATAATTTAATATTTGAATTTGTAACAGAACAATTTTTTAATGAAGCAACATAACTAGAATTATATCCACACCCTAGAATTCCTGCTGCATTAGAACCTCTTGTTGATGTGATTTTTGTATTATTAACATCACAATCTGTTACAATTGCATATCCACCAACAGTTCCTGCAACACCTCCAACTGTTGCACCAGAATAAGTACCATAACCATATTTTCCTGTTGAATATATTTCAGAATTTTTTACATCACAATTTTCTAATGTTGCATTTGCTAATGTCATTCCTAAAATTCCTGATGCATTTGTTCCTGAATTTGTATCTGGTGGTAATAATTGAATATTTATATTATTAACTATACAATCTTTAGCATTAACATCTTTATAACTAAATGCTACTAATCCAGCATTTACGCTATTTGAAGATGTTGTTGGTTCAGAATAAATTTTTCCACCATTTACATTTATATTTGCTAACTGTATTTTTTTATATGATGCTCCAACACCTAAACTTGCATTTCCAGCAGTTGTTGTTACATTTGTATTTGTAATATTGCAATTTAAAATTATACTAGTTATATCACCTGAAGATATTGCATTTCCCTGAAATCCAATAATTCCTCCAGCATTTGCACATGAATCTTTTTTAACTGTATTATTTGTAATAGTACAATCAACTACATCATTTTTATCAATTACTATTTGGTTTATATATTCTGCAACACCAATAATTCCACCCACATCACAATCAAAAGAATTATTTTGTGGCATAACAGAAGAAATTGATGTTTTATTAACCTTTGAATTTTCTACAACAATACCTCCAACACTATATAATGCACCAACTACTCCACCAGAACTTGAATATGTTGAAGAAAAATATCTATTACAAATATCACAATTATCAACAATACAATTATTAATCATAATATTCGTATTAACTCCAGAACCATATGTCATTCCTAAAATTCCTGCTGCTTCTTTTCCTTGAGTTTTCATACTTGAATTTTTAACAACACAATTTTCTATCAAAACACTTTCAATATTTTTTGATGACATTGCACCATAATAAGAAATATTACCAACAACACCAGCTGTTGAACCATATGTATGATTTTTCAAATCACTTAATCTATCTAAATTTACATTATCAATTTTGCAATCCTTAATACTAATATTAGTTGTACTTAAATATCCTGCAATTCCTCCTTTATCACCTGCTGCAACATCATTTATATCACAATCACTTACTTTACAATTTGCAATCTCAATATCTTCACAATTTGTAGTTGAAATTATACCACCTGTATGGCATGTACTTTTGATATCACCTGTGTTTGAGCAATTTGTAATTTTTATATGAACATCTTTAATTTTAACATCAATTCCATTTATTGCATAACCCATTACAACACTTTTTGCCAAAATACCTGCACCAATACAATCTACATCTGCATATGAATTACCTGAAGTTGCTAAAATTTCACCTTCATTTTTACATAAATCAATATTAATTCTACCAATACCATCACCTAAAATTCCTGCTGCTGCAGAATAACTTCCAGCTATTATCTTTCCTGTATTTACACAATTATTAATTTTTATATTTGTAATACCATGTGCCAAAATTCCACCTGCTGAACCTGTACCACCTTGACTTACAATTTGTCCAGAATTTGAACAATTATTAATTTCAATAAAATTATCTAAATTCCATGCATACAATTCTGAAATAATTCCACCAGCTTTTCCATAACCTGTAGCTTGAATATTACCCATATTTGTACAATTATCAATTCTTGTATAACAATGTGATGTTCCAACAATTCCACCTGCATTCATATACATACTTATAATTTGTCCATTATTTATACAACCTACAAATTCAGCTTTATTACTATTAAATGAAACATTTTCAAAATTAACTTTTGAGAATATTGAACCTGTTTGGCTAGGAATTTCATCTTTAGATTCAGTAGGTTTATCTTCTACATATTCATCATCAGATAGTTTTTCTGTTTTAACACTTACTTTATAACTTTCAGTTTTAATATCCCAATATCTTTTAACTTCTAATTTAATATTTCCATTTAATTCTTTATATCCTGGAATTGTTTTATTTTCTATTATGTAATATGTATCAATTCCTAAATTATTAATATCAATTGTTGCAACTTTTAATTTTCCATTTATTAATTGAACTTTTTCACAACCAGGAATTGGTTTTCTATTTTTATCTAAAATTGTATAAATTCCACCATCAATTATTCCTAAAGTTTTTGCATCTCTTGTTTCAATTTGTAATTCATATTTTCCTGTTATTCTCACATTTTCAACTACAAGATTAATTACTTTTTCAGTTTCATCAAAATCAGCTTTTATATTTACTTCTTGATAATCTTTTGATTCAACATATCCAACTAATCCTCCAACATTATAATTATAACAAACTAATTGTCCATTATTTGTTGAATCAGAAACACTTATTGCACCTAATGCACAGCCAACTAATCCACCAATATTTGATGGTTTAAATGTAGTTTTATTACCACTTTTACTAATATGTTCTCCTGGGTTTCCTACAACTGTTGCATTATTAGTACAATTTTGGAATTTAACAATATATCCTGGTAATGTATGTCCTACAAAACCACCCATATTTTCCATTGTTGTAGTAATTCCACCTGAAACTTTACAATTTCTAATTGTTCCTTGTTTCATAACACCAGCAAAAGCTCCTACACCTGAATATTCAGTAATTCCTGTTGCATCATCACTTAAATCTTTTGCAGATATTACTACATTTTCTAATTCCAAATTCTCAATAATTCCATCAACATATCTAAACATACCAAGACCTTTTATTGTACTTGTTTCTGTTTCAGTAATTTGTAAATTACTAATTTTATGATTATTTCCATTTAAAATTCCTGTAAATGGAACATCAATTGGTGTCCATGGAATAATCTTTCCTTGTTCATCAACATCTTGTCCTAAATCAATATCTGCCATTAATTTATAATTTGAGTTAGGCATATATTTATATTTAACACCATCTATTACCACAGTTTCACCTGAACCAATTTTTTTAAGTTGCTCAGAATTGTAAATTGGAGTATATTCATATCTTGTTGTATCAACATTATAATCTAAAACTTCACATACAACATTTACATCATATGCCCCACTTGCCTCATCTACAATTGTTTTTCTTACAACAACCTTTATTTTAGATCTCTCAACTATAATATACCCCTCTGGAGTTGATGCTTCTTCTATATAATAAACATCTTCACCTTCCCCATAAGTTGTAATCATACCAAAATCTAAAACACCATCACCTGAAGTACTACTTGTTCTTAAAACATTACCATCTTTATCCAACAAATTAAATTTTGCTCCAGATAACAATTCCTTTGTCTCACTATCAATCTTATTTATTCTGATAATATAATCCACTTTAATCCCAGAATTTACTTCACCATTTGCTTCCACTCGTGAATTTAATGATATTCCAATAAAACCACAAATAGAAATTACTGTAATAATCACCGCCCAAATTAATTTTTGATTTTTCATCTGATATATTTCCTTTCATCACATTTTGAATCTACATTCAAAGCCATTATTTTAATATAATTATAATTATATTATTCAAAAATTCAATATATCTTTTTTCATAAAATTTACCAATATATTTTATTTATATCTACGGAAATAACTAATAAAACAGACAATTATTTTTATATTAAATTTATATGACATTTTTTCTCCTTATATTTAAAAAAATGCCTTAAACCCTTATTTCCGTAGTGAGCAATTTGGGACGCGTCCATTTTGCTCAAAAAAATAAATCCAAATTATTAAACCACACTGTCTAATAATCTGGACTCACTTTATTTCCAATATTTTTTTATATCAAATTTACACTTAATTAACAATACTAGTTCTAGGCTCAAAATGAGATACTTGACTTAAATCTCTAAATAATTCAGTTTCTTTTTCTGTTAGATTAGTTGGTACCATTATTTTAATTTCAGCAACCAAATCACCTCTACTACCTTTGCCATTTTTATATCCTTTTGAAGGTATACGAATTAAATCTCCACTTTGTGTTCCTTTTGGAACAATAATTTTAACTTCTTCATCAATTGTGCTTAAACTAGCCTTTGTTCCAAGTGCAGCCTCCCATGGTGTAATAGGTAAATATTTATATAAATCATATCCCATTAATTTAAAATTAGAATCATCTTGAATATTAATTTTAATAAACAAATCTCCATTTTTTCCACCATTTTCACCAGCTCTACCTTGACCTATTAATCTTATTTTTTCATTATTTTGAATTCCCGCAGGTATTTTAACATCAAAACTTCTCATAGTTCCATTAATAGTTCTTAAAGAGATTTTTTTATTTGCACCAAAAAAAGCATCATTAATTGAAATTTTAATCTCAGTATTAATATTATCACCTTTTTTAGGTATTTTACCATTTTTTGATGTTGCTGTTCTTTCTTCCATTTTTTTGCTATCTATAGGTCCAAAAAATATATTAAAAAAGTCTCCTACAATCGATGTTTTTCCCTGTTGTGCAGCAGCTTCTGCTTTTGCTTTTCTTTTTCCTATATAATTGTTCCACATTCTATCATATTTTCTTTTGGCATTTGTTTCAGATAACACTCTATATGCCTCATTAATATCTTTAAATCTTTCTTCTGCATTTTTATTTCCTATGTTTACATCAGGGTGGTATTTTTTTGCTTGTTCTCTATATGCTAGTTTTATTTGTTCAGGTGTTACTTTATTATTTTCTAATCCTAATATTTTATAATAATCTTTAAAAATCATTTAACATCCCCCTAATTAATCTTTTGTTTGCATTATATCACATGATTTTTCTTTTGTTAATCTATTTTTCCAAAATAACCATATTTTTTTATCACATTTTTACAACATCTGTTATCAAAATAGTTTATAAATACCTATTTCTTGATATTATCTAATCTTATTTTTTAACACCAATCTTATTTCCATTTAAAGCCAAAATATTTTGATCATAAGAAAAAATCAAATTTTCTCTTTCTCTTTTTCTCTTCATAGCAATTTGAACTAAATCATCAATTTCTTCTGAAAAACTTTTACCAGTAGCTTCCCATAAATAATAAGAAAGAGCACCAGGTATAGTATTAATTTCATTAACAAAAACTTCATTTGTATCATTATCAACTAAAAAGTCAATTCTAGAAACACCATTACATCCCAAAACTTTGAAAGTTTCTACAGCTAATTTTTGAATTTCAGCCTTCATTTCATCACTAATCTCAGCAGGTAATTTTCTTTTTAAAGAAGCCATTCCTCCTTGTTTAGGACTACCAATATTTCCAGTTTTATTTTTACTTCCACCACTCATATATTTATCAGTATAACTTAAAATTTCATCACTACCAACTGGTTCTTCACATTCAGAAGGTTGTGCATTTGAAACATCACCTAAAACAGAACAATTAACTTCTTTCAAATTTGTAATAGCATTCTCAATCATAATTCTATCTGAAAATTGCATTGAATACTCAATAGCCTCAATCAAACTTGCTCTATCTTTAGCCTTTTTAATACCAACACTAGATCCCAAATTTCCAGCTTTAACAATAACAGGATATCTCAACTTTTCCTCAACTTGTGAAATGAATTTATCTTCATCTCTAATATAATCACAAGAATAAAATGCAATATAATCTAATGAAGGAATTCCAACTTCTTTAAGAATTCTCCTCATCATAATTTTATCCATTCCAATACTTGCAGATAAGATATCACAACCTATGTAAGGAACATTAATAGTTTCTAAAAATCCAGCAATACTTCCATCTTCTCCATTTGTCCCATGCATTGCAGGAAATGCCACATCAATTGTATTAATAATATTATCTCCAAATTTTTTCATTGGAAATCTAACAACATTTATATTTGTACCATCATTAATTAAAGAAACTTGTGTCAATCCTTTAATTAATTTATCCATATCTTTAAAAGATTTTAAATCATCTAATCCTTCTCCTGTATACATTAATCCTTTTTTACTAATATAAAGTGGAATAATCTCATATTTATCTTTATTAATACTGCTCATTGCTTGATTTGCAGTAATTATAGAGATTTCATGTTCAACTGATCTTCCACCAAATATTACTCCTATTTTTATTTTCATATATAATACTTCCTTTCTGTTTTTAATTTATAAAATACATTATAAATTAAAACACTTTATAAATAATTATCAGGTAAATCATTTTCTAATAAAGCAACTGTTTGACTAGAATTAAATTCACCAAGTTTTTTAAAGGCATCATTAATATCTTTAGCAACATAAACTTTATCATTTGGATAATTCATATTATCAATACCTTCTTTTAAATCAATAGCTTGTTTTTTACCAACTAAAATTATGAAATCACAGTATTTAGTTGCCTCTTCACCAAATTCAACATTATATTTTTTAGCGAATTCTCCTAAATCAACAATTCCAGGTGTTACCAAAATTCTAGTTTTATTTTCAAATCTTCCCAAAGTTTTAACAGCCATTTTTGCACCTTTAATATTTGAATTATAAGCATCATCAATAATTATTAAACCGTTAGGGTTTCTACGTAATTCTAATCTGTGTGGAACAGGTTTTAAAAATCTGATTCCTGCTCTAATTTCATCAGAATTTAATCCAAGTTTTTGAGAAATCGCGATACCTCCCACAATATCTAAGATACTATGTTCACCTAATAATTTTGTTTTAATATTTTTAATTTCCTCTGTTGGTGTATGTACATCAAAAACAGAACCTGTTTCTTCAATTTTTATATTATATGCATAATACTCTGAATTGTTATTTAATCCATATTTTACATTATTTTTCTTAAAATTAATTTTTTGAATGTTTTCATCTTCATTATTTACAAATGCCCAACCATTATCAGGTAAACTATCAATCAATTCCATCTTAGTTTTTTGAACATTTTCAAGTGTTTTAAATGATTCTAAATGTTGAGGTCCAATTGCAGTTAAAATACCATATTCTGGTTTTACAATATCACAAATTTCCTTGATATCACCTACATTTTTAGCACCCATTTCACAAACAAAAACTTCATGCATAGGCTCCAATTTTTCATTAATTGTTCTTACAACACCTAATGTTGTATTAAAACTTGCTGGTGTCATTAATGTATTATATTTTTGTGACAAAATTGATGACACAATATATTTTGTAGTTGTTTTTCCATAACTTCCTGTAATTCCAATAACTTTTAAATTATTAAAACTTTTTAGTTTATTTTCAGCTTTTTTAATAAACCCATTATTTATTGAATTTTCAATTGGTTTATTAATAGAATTTACAATTGTTACCATATATGATGATAAAATTGTAACTAAACTTAATATCAATAAAATTGCTGAACAAGCATATGTATTAAAATATAAGCATATGTTTGCAATAATAGCTAAAATTCCCATAATTGCAGTACTTGTAGCAAATAATCTTTTAACTCTTTTGGTATAAGCTAAAGGTTTTTTAACTTTATAATTTTGTCTTGACATAAATAATAATAATGAGAAAATTATTCCAACAATTGCACCTGCTTTAACATTAAAAATTAAAATTATTTCTGGTATTATTAAAATTAAATCTCTTAATATTATTTTTTCTTTTTTATTTTTATTTAACCATCCATTATATCTATTATTAAAATATGTCTCTAATTGAAGCATATGAAACCCATGTTTCATCTTATATATAAAATATACATATATTATAGCAATAAAAATATTTAATAATATGTATTCTATCATTTATTTTCCTCCTATTTTACATTTGCATCATTTTTTAAAAATTCATCTAATACTGTAAGTACACTTCCTAATTCTTCTAAGTAAGAAAAATGACTTCTTCCTGGATATACAATTAACCCACTATCTGGAATCAGTTTTTCCATAGTTTTTCCATCTTCAACAGGTGTTGCAGTATCATTTTCGCCCCAAATAATCAATGTTGGAGCTTTTATATTTGGCATAATTTTCTTTTGGTCTTCATTTACAATTATAGACATTGTTTTTCTAAGAACCTCTGGTGAATTTTTATAATCACTTGAACCAAATTTACCAAGCCATCTTTCTCTTATATTATTAAACATTTCTGTTTTTGGAAATATTTTGGTAATATTTTTAATTGTTTTAAAAGTATACACTTTTGAATAATACTTAAATCCTCTTTTAGGGACAATTCCTGCACTATCTATAAGCACAATTTTATTAATTTTTCTTAAATTTCTACCTGCCAAATTAATAATCATTCTTCCACCATTTGAATGTCCAATTAATATTGGATTTTCAATATTTAATGCATCTAAAAAATCATTTAAAAAATTGGCAAAATCTTCTGTAGATAATGGTCTTTTAGGTAAATCACTTTTACCAAAACCAATTACATCTAAATTATAAACCTTAAATTTTTTGCTCAAAAAATTTTGCAATGGTTTCATTGTATCTAAATTGGTAAGCCACCCATGTACTAATACAACAGGTTTTCCTTCACCTGCTACTTCATAATTTATATTATATCCTTTTATATTTATATTCAAATTTATCACCTTACATAATTTATTCACGTTCTCATTTTATAATATATATGTAGATAAATCAATATTTATATTATAAATTCATTGATTTTTTTTGACAATTGTAAAGTGATGAAATATTTTTTAATAAAACAATTTTGTTTCACTATCCAAAAATATTTCATTACTTTACAATTATCTGTTAAACTTTTCTATTAGCAATTTCTATTGCTTTTTTTACAATATTACCACAATTTTTAGAAGACACATTTTGCCATCCACCATCTTGTTTTACTTGTTCATATACTCCAAGTTCTTTTGCTATTTCTTCTTTCAGATTTTCAGACATAAGTCCTCTATTCCTTCTAGACATAACAAATACCTCCTTAAGTTTTAAACTAGTATCCACTGAAGAAATTATTCCAATAGAACATTATTATTGTGTGTTTTTTTCGACAAATTACTCTGGAAAATTTTTGAAAATGAACATCTGTGATAAAACAATAAAACAGTTGGGAACATGGCAATTGTTCCAAAGCACCTTATTCTCAACTGTTTCAACCAAATGTCTCACATTGTTAAAGTTCCATCAGGTGTTTCCAAAATAACCAAAACATCTTCTTCTTTACCAGTTTCAACATTTATATAAACCAAAAACTGTCTATCATCAACATTTCCTTTAAACTCCCAACACAAAATCTCAGTTTGATATTCAGTAGGAATCATAGCCATAGATTCACTTATAATCTCCAAATTTTTATTAATTTTTTTTCTAGCTTCATCCTGAGAAACCTTAGGTGTTGCAAATGTTCTTTGTGTATGTGAATTCAAATATCCAGAAGTTTCCATTCCAAGTATTTCCCCATTATCTAAAGCAACTTTTAACTTAATCAAATCAGGATAAACAGTAACACCATCTTGTACATAAGCATAATTAATTGTAACAATTCCATTTTGTTTTAAATAATAAGTTGGCTTCATATTATGAATTCCTCTAGAATCTAAGAACTTTTGCCCAATTTCATCTGCCTGTTCTTGAGTAATAACTTCTGCTTGAACATCTTTAGTACTATTAGCTAAAACAACATGCCCACCTTTTTGTGAAATTGAAATCCATGCATTATTTCCATCATTTTTAGTAACAGTAAAATCAAAACAAGGAATATTTGTATTTTGAGTTAAACCATTTGATTGAATCTCTTTTATAACATCTTTACCAAAAAACTCTTCTACCTTATTTTTGGCGGTTTCTTCATCTATATCATCACCAACTAATCCTCTTCTTTCAGGATTTGTCATATGTTCAGAAAATGCACCATCATAAATTAAACCTGCATATTCATGAAAATTTTCTTCCAAATTACTAAAACTATCTTTAGAAATATTACTAACTTCTTGTGCAAAAACAGGACTTGCCTTTTTAGTTAATTCCCCCCAACTTATTCGACCACTATTTAAATCATTAGATAATTGATTTAACGTGTTTTTCAACTCAACACTATATTCATGTAATTGTTTTAAATTATCTAATTCCTCTTGAGTCAATTCTTTGTCATCAATATTTTTTCTTGATAAAGAATAACTATAATCACTAACCTGATTTAAAAATTTAGCTGTATTTTCTAACTCAGAACTATTTATTGGAAGCCTAGACAAGTAACTTTGAGCCAAATTTGCCTCTCTCCACACATATGTTAATGTTTCAGCTCCATGTTCTGGGCTGTTTGATACTAATGATTTTGCCAAATAAACTTCAACACTATCAACATAATCAACTAACTCAAAAAAAGCTAAATTATAACTATTTTCAGCTGCTTGTCTATACTCCCTTTGTTTTTTATAAGTAAATAAACAAAGTATTACTATAATTGTAATAAGAACAACTACTAATGTAAGCATATGTCTATCTTTTAATCTATCTTTCCAATCATAAAGTTTTTGTTTTAAACTCATCATATTAATTTCCTCCTCGTATAATATGTTTGTAATGTTTATTTAATATAAATTTATATTTTAGATTATACAAGTGTTTTCTCCAAAATATTTCATACCATCTGAACTTATTTTTACTAAATTTACAAAAATTATTCAATTTTACTTTTAATTGTGATAAAATGATTTCATAAAGTAAAAGAAGGGAAAAATTATGAAAAGAGTTTTAATATTATATGCAAAATATGGTGGCGGACATCAATCAGCTGCCAATTCTATACAAACATACATAGAAGATCATTATTTTTATAATGCAAGAGTTGAAAGCTATGACTGCATGGATTATACAACTCCATTTTTTAGTTCATTAACAACAGATGCATATAAAAATCTTGCAAAAAAAGCACCAAAATTATGGAAAAAAATTTATTATGGATCAAAAAGTGGTTTACTTGATAAAATTAGTAGATCATTTAATAAAAAAATGGCAATGAGATTATATAATTTATTTAAACATTATTTGCCTGATGTTGTTATTTCAACACATCCATTTGCAACCCAAATGGCAAGTTACTTAAAACAGCAAGGTCTTGTAGATTGTGAACTTGCAACTATTTTAACAGATTTTGCTCCACATGATCAATGGCTTGTAGGTAAAGAGTTTGGAGATTATTTTTTTGTATCAAATGAAATTATGAAACAGACTTTAATTAATCAATATAATATTCCAGAAGAAAAAATTCATGTAACTGGTATTCCTTTGGCAAATACATTTTCATATCCATTTTATGATAATGATATTTACAGAGATTATCGTTTAAAAAAAGATAAAAAAACAATTTTGTTTTTTGGTGGTGGAGAATTTGGTTTAGGTCATAAAAGGACTGTAAAGATTCTTCATAGTTTGGCTAAACATCTTGATAAATATCAAATTGTAGCAATATCTGGCAGAAATAAAAGAATGAATAAAGAATTTTTGAAATTATATAAAAAAGTTCAAAATGAAGATTTACATGTTATAAAATATACTCATGATGTTCCAGATTTAATGCATATATCTTCTGTTGTAGTTACAAAACCAGGTGGATTGACTTCTTCAGAAAGTTTGACTTCACAATTGCCAATTATTGTAATAAGTCCTATCCCTGGTCAAGAGGAAGAAAATGCTGAGTTTTTAGAGAATTCTGGTGCAGCTGTATGGTTAAAAGATGATGATGATATTGATGAAACTCTTAATAGTGTTTTAGATAATGATGAAAAATTAGAAAAGATGAAACAATGTGCTATTGCGATTGCTAAGCCTAATTCTACAAAAGATATTTGTTATACTGTTTTGGGAAGGCCTTATTAATGTTTAGAATAATTAAAATGTATTTTTATAGATAGAAATAATCAATGCCAAGAAAAAACCTAAAATAAAATTTTGAAGATAATAAATAATTAACACAAATTACCATCAAAATTTTATTTTAGGTTTTCTTTTTCTATAACTATAAAAACTCTATTTTTTCTCATTTTCCATAAAGCTGTATCATCAAATTTTCATTTTTTCCAAATTTGTATTTCCTATATTTATTAAAAAATGAAATCTTCATAATACACAACCTTACAATTCGCGTCTACCTTCCAAAGCCTTACTTAAAGTAACCTCATCAGTATATTCCAAATCTCCACCAACAGGAATTCCATGAGCAATTCTTGTTACCTTTATACCTAATGGTTTAATCAATTTAGACAAATACATTGCAGTAGCCTCACCCTCAACTCTCGGATTTGTAGCCAAAACAATTTCTTTAACTTTTCCATCCATAAGTCTAGCAAGCAATTCCTTAACCTTAATATCATCAGGACCAATTCCATTCATAGGTGAAACAACACCATGTAAAACATGGTAAACACCCTTAAACTCATGAGTCCTCTCCATTGCCACAACATCTTTAACATCTTCTACAACACAAATTGTAGACTGATCCCTTCCTGGATTTGAACAAATAGGACAAGGATCATTATCAGTTATATTATAGCAAATTGAACAATACTTCAAATTCTTTTTTGCATTAGTAATTGCTTCAATAAATTCATTAGTTTCTGTTTCACTTGAATTCAATATATAAAACGCCAACCTAGCCGCAGTTTTACTCCCAATACTTGGCAACTTTTCAAAAGCCTCAATTAATTTTTCAATTGAAGGTGAATAATATCCCATTATACCCCCCACTTTCTACATACACTATTCAATAATCTGTAACCTACATAAATCCAGGAATATTAAATTGTCCCAATGAAGCAGCTTGTGCAGAATCAACCTTTTTCAAAGCCTCATTTACACATGTTAAAATTAAATCTTGTAACATTTCAACATCTTCAGGATCAACAACCTCTGGTTTTATTTTTATTTCTTTCACAACTTTATCACCACTAACACGTACCTCAACAGCACCACCACCAGCAGATGCATCAAATTCCTTTCCAGCCAACTCCTCTTGTGATTTTTCCATATCAGCTTGCATTTTTTTAGCCTCTTTCATTAATTGATTGATGTTCATTCCACCAAATCCACCCATCCCTGGGAATCCTCCTCTTTTTGACATTTCAAACTCCTCCTTCTGTACAATTGGGGACACGTCCAAATTGCTCAAATGAGCAATCTGGGACACATCTATCTCAATTGTTTCTTTTTTAATTTATATATTAAATACATATAATTTGTCAATTATTTTATTTGTTTTTACTTATTTTTCATCTAAAACAATATATAACATAAGTAACTAACTCTATTTAATTTCATAACATTTTATACACACCCCTTAAGATCTGTCCCCCATTATGCATTTTGTGCAATTGGGACGCGTCCCCAATTGCACACTACTCATCAATAACATTAACTGGCATATCAATTTCCTTAGTAATTTCACCGACAATATCTCTTGATTCTTCTGGATGTTTAGCGTCTATATATCTGACTTGCATTGTTTTTCCTAGTTCCATAGAAACAATTTTAGTTAATTCATTTACACTTTCAGGTTTATCTAAAATACTTCTGCCAAATGGGGTAATTCCATTTTGGAAGACAATTCCAACTGTCATGTCATTTACCTCAGTTGCAGTTGTATTCATTAAATTAGTATATAACATAATTTTTCCATTTTCTTTTAATCCATTAACAAGCTTTCCCCAGTTTTCAATTTTCTTTCCGGTTGGATTAAAATTTTTAACAATATTTGTTGGGCCATTTTGTTGTGTTTTAGTGGTGTTTCTTCTTGTTGTGGATGTTTTTGTTGATGAGTTATCCACATTTATTTCTGAATTGTGGATAATTGTGTTTGTTATTTTGTTTATTTTACTTTCAAGTTCAATAATCTTTTTTTCTAAATTTGAATTATTTGCCGTATTTCCAATATTTTGTCCTGGAGTTCCTAAATTATTATCAAAATTTTTGTAAACATTATTTGATACATCACTATTTTTATTTTGAACAATTTCATCACCACTCTTTTGGTCACAATTACACAATTTCATAATTCCAACTTCTAACATAATTGTTTTTTGAGTAGTCATTTTCAAATCATTAGCTAATTCTGACAAACTATAAATCATATCTAATAATCTTTGTTTAGAACTTTTATCAGCAATCTCTTTAATTTTGCTTAACTCATTTTCATTATATAAACTCAAATTTCCACTTGATTTAAACACCAAAATATCTTTAACATATTTAATAATTTCCCAAATCAAATTATTCAAATCTTTTCCATCATCAATCACAATATCTATATTTTTCAAAGTTTCATCAACATCACAATTTATAACAGAATTTACAATTGTATTAATATATTCAACCTTTGGAATACCAACCAATTCTTTAACTTTATCATCAGTAATTTCGTCTTCCCCTTCTTGAACACATCTTTCCAAAATACTTAAACCATCTCTCATAGCTCCTTCAGCTAAAACTGAAATTGTTTTTAGTGCTTCATCTGTGATACTTATATTACTTTGTTTACAAATATACTCTAATCTTAATTTAATATTTTCAGGTGATATTTTTTTATAATCAAATCTTTGGCATCTTGACAAAATAGTAGCAGGCAATTTTTGTGGTTCAGTTGTTGCCAAAATAAATTTAACATGTTCAGGGGGTTCTTCCAAAGTCTTTAATAAAGCATTAAAAGCCCCAACAGATAACATATGAACCTCATCTATAATATAGACTCTGTATTTTGCAACAGTTGGTAAAAAATTAACTTCTTCTCTAATTGATCTAATATCTTCAACACTATTATTTGAAGCAGCATCCATTTCAACAATATCTGTTAAAGATCCTTGAATAGCAGCCTTACAAATTTCACATTCATTACAAGGCTCACCATCTTGTGGATTTAAGCAATTTATGGCTCTTGCTAAAATTTTAGCAGCAGATGTTTTTCCTGTTCCACGTCCACCTGTAAGCAAATATGCATGGCCAACTCTATTTGCAATTATCTGATTTCTTAATGTTCTTGTTATATGCTCTTGACCAACAATTTCACTAAATTTTGTTGGTCTATATTTTCTATATAAAGCTGTATATGACATTATATCACTCCGTCCCAAATTGTATATCAAAAAAATGATATGAACAATTTTTAACCTCTCTGTGGAAGTATTTTCCACATAAAAATAACCACTTATTGCTGCTTCCTTCCGGACCTGACAAGCTTCATAGCTTTTTATTGAAAAATATCCTCCACACAAAGATTAGAAATTTCTCATATCAAAAATATTATATACTGTTTTTAAATTTTTAGCAATACCTTTTTTAAAACTTCTATAAATATTTTGTATATATGCCAATTATATGAAACAAACTTCTATAAAAAAAATTATAATATATTGAATTTCTTATTGGTGTTATTGCGCCAATACTTACAAAAACATCTAAAACTTTATTTACCTTCAAAAGATATTATAAAACTCCCCAAAAAAATTCAAAAGACAGATAATCCAAAAATTATCTGTCTTTATTTACTAAATTAAAATATTTATTAAATTAAAGTATTTACCAAATTAGAATACTTACCAAATCAGAAATTATTTATTAATAATCTGTCCATCAAACAATTTCTTTGTACCACTACCTATAACAGCCTCTGAAACCCCAATTATTCTAGGCGAATTATTATTATTAACATTATCATCCACACCTATTATTAATGTTCCATTATTTTCAATTGCAGCTCCAGCAGTATTCTCAATTGTAGCAAAATCTGTTGTACTTGACTCAGAAGAATCAATAATTGTTAATGTTCCATTATTAATTATTAATGCACCTGATGAAATACTTCCTTGTAAAGTATGTCCAGCTAAATCTATTGTCACATTACTTCCATTTGGAATTGTAATCACATCTGTTAATTCTATTCCCTTAAATATTTTTACAGTTGTATTTAATTTAATTGCCTCATTTATTGCATCATAAAAATTAGTATACTCAATATTATTAACTTCAGCAACTTTTTCAATATCACCATTGATTCTTAAAACAGCAAATTTATTATTTTCATCAGATTCATTTGAAACAACATACATCTCAGGTCTTTTACTTACATCACCATCAATAGAACTATTTGAACTTAAATCAGATTTAATAATACCATCATAAAATTCAAATTCACCTTTTTCATTTTTAACACCACAAGTTGTACCTTTTACAACAGGTGAAATTATACTAGGAATTTCTTTATCATTTACACCTAAAATTAATTTTCCCTTAATTTCCCAAATTCCTGGTCCATTTGATGCACTAATCTCACCATCTGTAATATTAACAACTGTACCAGCATTTTTAAATTTTATACCATAAGATGTTCCAACAACTTTTCCACCTGACATTGTTAAATTCATTGAAATTAAGTTGCTTTCATCATCTAAAATACCACCTGAAATAACACCACCTGTTATATTAACTTTAGCATATTTACGAATTGCAACTTCCTCTCCAGTTCCTATTTTAGCATTATCAGAAATATTAATAACATCACCTTGATCAGCTTTACCAATTGTTCCACCTGTAACAGTTGCATTTTTAGTGTTAATTGTTCCAATAGTTCCTCCTGTTATATAAGCATCACAAGAACCTGAAATTGTACCAGTAACTACCACTGGATCAGATATATTAATAATACCAGAGTAACCAACACTAATACTATATCCATTACTCATAATTTTAGAATCACCTGATAAATCAATATTTCCACCTAAACTCATTCTAATACCTTTTGAATCAATTGCATTATTTGTAATACTTCCACCTGTCATTTCTAAACTAGAATTTTCATTTGCTGTAAATATACAATCATGATTTGTACCAGAATATTCAGTAACTGTTTCCAAAGCACCACCTGTTATTACAATTTTACTTGGACTATCACTCCAAATAATGTCACCATAATCTCTACCTTTCCAACTAATATTAGTAGGATAATTTGGATTTGATGTTCTAATTTTAGATTTATAATTTCCACCACTAACTTTTATATTTCCATTTCCAGTATTATAAATAATTCTAAAATTCCTCAAATTTCCAACATCATTATTAGAATTAATATTTCCGCCAGCTAATTCCAATGTTCCCTCATTTTTTATAATAGTATTCATAATACCTGTTATATTTCCATTATGAGCACTTGAACTATCTGTAAGTGTTAAATTACCTTTATTTAAAATCCATTCACCATTAAGATATGTTGTAATAGTTTTTCCATTTAAATCAAGTACAAATTCTTTATTTTCAGGTATTTCAACAACATCTGATGTAGTAATTCTAAATCCTTTTAATAATACTAAAGTACCACCATCATTTTTATTAATAGCATCTTGTAATGAAGAATATTTATTACTTCCAACTTGTACAACATCACTTTCATTTCCAATTGTCAAAACTTCATTATTACCATCATAATCAGTAATTAATTGGTAACCACTTGATATAGTTTCAATACCTCCACACACAGCTAATGGTGCAGATATTTTACCACCATAATAATTTAAAACTGTACCAATATTTTCTTTAATACCCATTTCTGTTGAAGTAATTATAACATCATTTGTCATATTATTTTTATCACCAATATTTACAGTTCCAGCTTGAGCATATATAGCTGCTCTTTCCCAACCATAACTTGATTTACAATTAATATTAACTTTTCCTTTAACATTGATTATACCTTCTTTTTGAACATTATAAATATTATATAAATACTCATCCCAGAAACCATAATCATCTGATAATTCAATTTTATCATCACCAGTTAAACCAGTTCCATCAATATTAATTGTTCCAATACCTTCATTTGAAATTATCGCTTTAATTTTATATTTTGATATTATTGACCCATAACCTTTAATTGTTCCACCTGTAATATTAATAGTTCCTGAACCACTATTTGTAATAGGGTTATATGATGTAGTTTCATTAGCTATATTTCCACCCAAAATATTGATTGTTCCTGATTTTTTATTAACAATTTGTGAACTAACAAATGCATTATTAATATTAATCACACCATCTGTAGATGAATTTAAAACTGATTCTCTTGAGCCATTTATTTTTCCACCTAAAATATTAATTTTTCCTGAACCAGAATTTTCTATATTATTAAATGTACCTCCATTTATTGTAACATTACCAGTTGTATTACAAATACTTTTTCCATATGTACTTGAACTAAACACACCATCATTTACAACCAAATTTCCTGTATTTTTAATAAAATTAAAAGATAACCTACTTGTTCCTCCTGATGTAATTCCATAAGAACCAGATTCAATTACAAGTGTTCCATTATTTTGTATTATATCAGTATTTTCAGCTGTAAAATTACTTGTTACAATTTCACCATCTTCACTATTTCTTGTACCTTTAATTGTCAAATTACCATTATTAATTATAGTACCAATTTTTGATGAAATAATATTATATCCATTTAAATCTAATATAATATTTTTATTTTCACCAATTTCAAAAGATTGTTGTGTTTCTGTATACATATAATTATTTAATAATTTAATTGTATCTGTATCAGCTGTTTCATTAAGAGCATCTGTAATTGATGTGTATTTTTTTCCAGTAGATTCAACATAAGCAATATCAATACTTTCCAAAACTAAGATTTCTCTTCCAGAGTCAACATGATATTTTTCTGTTGTTCCATTATCAAAATCATATTCTCCAATATGTTTTATTTGTGAATATCCAGCTTCAGAATTTGTAATAGTACCTACAATAGATTTACCTTCTTCACCTTCAATAATTCCATCATAAAAATTAAGTGTACCAGTATTTTTTATACCTGATGTTTTGCCATTAATAACCATATTATAATTTACAATTCCATCATTTGTACCAATTGTTACTGTTCCATTTACATTTGAAATACCAATTGATTTATCACTTTTAATTGTTCCACCATTAATAATTATAGTTCCCATATTTTTAATTGTATCTTTATTTTTTGCATATATATATGTATCATCTCCAGATATTTCAATATTACCTGTATCATAATTACAAATTGTGTTTAAACGGTTAAGTGATGTAGTTAATTCATATTGTTCATCAAATTTTCCTCCTGTAATTACCATTTTTCCATAATTTTCAATAGAATAATTTTTACCACCTATTTTACCACCTTGTATTTCAATAATACCATCTTTATCTCTATTAGTTATTGTACCTGATTTATTATCATCACCTTTAATTATAACTTTTCCAGTTCCAACATTTGAAATACCATTTTTACTTATTGAATTTTCAACTATTAATGTTCCTGTTGATGCATTATCATTATAATTCATTGTACTATTTAAAGATAATACTGTTCCAGTTCCTGAATTTGTAATTCCTTTTAAACAAGTACTATTTTTATATGTAAATACATTAATATCACTATTATTTTCACTTGCTGCAAAATTTTCAACAACCCCTGTTTCTGAATCTTCAATATTTAAAATTCCGAAATCTTTATTATTTATTGTACCATTACCATCTATTTTAGAATTTTTGATATTAGATGTTCCATAATTATCAAGAACCATTACACTACCTGAAGTTTGTATTTTTTCCATATTAAATATTGCTGAACTATTATTTTTAATTAAAGTTCCTTTATTACATATTAATTTACCATATTCAATATTATCATCTTCACAAATGTTAGTAAATTTAAGTTTACCATTATTTTCAATATTAATATTTGCAAATCCATATATTGTTTTACCATTAAAATCAATTGTTATATCTTTACTTACCGGAATATTAACTGTTCCTCCAATATAAACTTCATCTTCCATTAATTGAATTGTTGTATTTTTATTATCCAAACAAGCTGTAATAGCTGAATTTAGTGTATAAAAATTATAATATCCATTTTCCAATTTATAATATTTTTGCTCAATTCCACTTACATTTGGATTATCATTTACAGATATTCTTGCAACAATATTTTTAGAAATTCCCAAAGATATATATTCAAGACCATCATCTTTATCTTCTTTTACTAATTCACCTGATACATCATCTATTATTCCTGATATAACATTATGTTTTGTTCCAACTAAAACACCATCATAAAATTTAATTGTACCTTTACAAATAAGTGATATTGCTGTATCTTTTCCTTGAATTATTGGACTATTATTATTAATAACATTATCTTTTTTTCCTATTATACATACTGTTTTTCCATATATATTATCTTCAATAATTGGTGTTGAATTAATTGATTTCATTATCCCCCCATTAATATTTAATGTTGGAATAGAACCATGAGTAGAAGAATTTTTTATACAACTACCATTACTTGTTATTTTTCCATCATTCATTATAAAATTACCGCCATTAGTAATTATAATGCCATTACTAGAAGATGTAAATTCTCCACCATTTATTTCAATTGTTCCTGTTTTATTTTCTATAACATTATTTTTTACATATATTTTTCCAGAATTTAATCTAACAGTTCCAGTTTCATTTTTAATTCCATTAGATATAACAGGATTATTTTGATCATCCATTTTTAATGTTATATTTTTAATTACAGTTTCACCAGTTGTATTTTTTAAAATATAATTAGCTGAATTAATTGTAACATTTTCAATAATTATATTTCCTGAATTTGATATTGCATTATCTGGTGAACTTATTTGTGCTTTTGTAATTATTGCATCATTATAATTATTTTCACTGTTACCAATTCCTCCAATATAATTTCCACCATTTATTTGCATTTTTCCAGTGTTTGCTAATGCATAATATCTGTTTACTTGATTATGTACTGAATTAAATACTGGTTCATTTTCTATAATTAGATTTCCTGCATTTTTTACACAATATGTTAATGAATTAAAATTTCCACCTTTAATTAATGTTTTTGTACCAGAATCACTATCAATACAACCATTAATATCACCATCATTTATTTCAATATAACCACTTATATAACTATTAACACCAACATTTACTGTTCCACCATTTATATACATATCAGCATAATTTTTTATATCACTTGTTTCATATGTACCTGATGTTAAAGTCAAATTTCCTCTACCTTCTCCTGAAGTAATAGTAAAACTCTCAAATTTAGGAGTATTATAATTATATCTATAATATTTTATTCTTACAGTATGTTCTCCAGCAGTAACTTTGCCTAAATTAATATGTGCTAAACCCCAACCAGAACCATAATTAACTTTTTTCTGTCTATATGAATATGTTACATCTTTTCCATCAATATATACACTTGTAAGTAAATTATCTAAATCAACCCCTGTCATCTCCAAATTAACATTTGTTTCTTGTTCAACACTAAATTTAAAATTCATATCTTCAGGATAATTAATTACTGTATTTCCTTCATATTTTCCTATTGTACCACTTACAATATTAATTTCATCTAATCCAATTTTTTTAATTATTTTTTCACCATAAACACAATTAATAATACTATCTCTTGTTAAACCTTTAATTTTTCCAGTACCAGCAATTTTTTCACCAGTTTCTTCATCGATTTTTTCACTACTATCATAAATTTCCAATTTACCAGAATTTACTATAACATTTTCATTAGCACTAGTTGTAAGTGTATGACCATTTAAATCTAATTTAATATTTTTACTAGAATCAACAAAAATCTTATGTGATTCATCTTTTGTAATATCTTTCATAACAGTAATTTCAACTTGTTCATCAGGTGTTCCAACTAATTTATTAGCATCTGATATAGCATCCTCAATTCTAGAATATCTTCTTTTACCTATTGTAGCCTCAACATCTGAAACAACATGTAATGTTGCCTCTTGATTTCCTGTTTCAGAATTTGTCATAATTGTTGCATTATAATTATCAGGTGTATTATCAATTTTTTGCATATTTAAAGCATTATAACCATCATCTTTTTTACCACCAATAATTATACCATCATAAAAATTAAATATTCCTTCTGGATAATATTCTTTTCCATCTTTATCATTAACAACCTTTTCATCATTTACATCAAATTCTTTATATACACCATATGTAGAACCTTGAACAACAGGTGTAATTAAACTAACATCATCATCATTAACACCAACAGTAAGTTCACCTGTTTTTTTAATATAAACACCTACACCATTTTTATTACTAATTTTTCCTGTACCTGTTGTTGAAGTATCAATAATTGTTAATTTAGCATTTTCAGTTTGTAATGTATAATTTATTTCACTTGTACCAGAATAATTAATATTATAACCTTTTAAATCAATTGAAATATTATTATTATCTTTAACAATATTTGTTTCATTTTCAATATCTTTTAATATAATAATTTCAACTAATTTATTTTTATCAGAACTTGCATCATTAGCAATTTTTGCATCTATTATTGCATCATTTAATGTAGTATATTGTTGATTTAATATTATTTCACCATTTTCACCTTTTATATTTTGGTCAATATCTGATGGAATTTTAACAATTTGTGCAACATAAGGACTTGGTTCAAATTCAACAGTAACATGAATATTTCCTCTTACATTTTCAAATTTTTCTATATTCATACTTCTGCTTACATTATAAATGTTTTCTACATTACCATATTTTTTGATATCTTCAATATCACTATATTCTGAACTTGTATATTTTTTAATTTCTTTTATTTTATAACCTTTATTTGGTGTAACAATAATATCTTTTGTTGAATTTTGTCCTTCAAAAACAGTTTCACTAATATCTGAAATCACACCATTTCCACCAATAACTTCACCAGAAATGTGATATTCTTTTCCTTTTGTAACATAATAAACATAACCAACATTTTTTTCTTCATTTTCAGAAATTATAATTGGAATTCCTTGTGTTCCAATATAATCACCTTCACCATAATGTGTATCTAATATATAATTTCCATCTTCTTTTTTAGGTGTTATACTTATTGGTGACCCTAAATTTCCTGTTCCAGATATTTTTTTACTTTCATTTTCTATACCATCATAAAAATAATGTATTTGATATCCAAAAGTTCCAACTGTTTTATGTACAATTATATATGGAATTTTTGAACGATTTCCTAATTTTCCTGTTGTATATGCAGAAATTTTATATACACCATTATCAGAAATTTTAATTATTGTTTCAAATTTTCCTTCTGAATTTAACTGTTCTCTTGAAATTTCTGTATATTGGACAATTTCTTTTATTTCTCCTGATTCTTCAGAAACAGTTTCAATTTTATATTTTGTATTTTGTGCATTTTCAGCATTTTCTGTTATTTTAATTTCAACCTCATTTGAAATATATGCTTTTAATTTATCTGAATAATTTCCTGAAACCACCTCAACATCTGGTTTTTCAACATCTTCAATTTCAGGTATTGTCATTTCACCATATACAATATATCTAACAGATAAATCAACATCTTGTTTATTAATATCATTATCACAATTTAAATCACCAGATAATTTTTCAATATCTTCTAATTTCCATTTTTCAGAGTCTACATTATTTCTAATTACTGATGTTAATTCAACTTGATTTGATTTTCCATCTCCATTTATATCTCCCCAAACACTTATATTATAGGTTTTATCTTTATCTGCATCTTCATTTGTTCCATTTTTAATTCCGATTTTCATTCCTGATGTTACAATATCATTTTCATTTACATTGTTGTTATTGTTAATGTTGTTGCCATTATTGCTATTATTATTTTCTACACTATTACTATCATTGCTTGATATTTCAACATCTTTACTTAATTCTTCTGTCATATCTTTAATTTTTGTATTTGGTGCAATTCTTGAAACATTATCATCTGTTACAAGATATTTTGAACTATTTAACCATGTTTGTTTAACATCTAATATATCAATTGCATCTTTTAATTGTTCTTCAGCATTTGTAAAATTATAAATGCAAGAACCTCCTATTAATAAAACTAATAATAATCCTAAAAATTTCTTTCCAATGTTATGTGATTTATTTTTATTTAATCCAAAAAATACTATATCCATTAATACTGTCAAAATTAGTATTATAACCGCAATAATAATATTAGTATCACCAGTTTGTGGAGATTGTGGTGTTTGTGGTTCTTCTGGAATAGTTTTTTCATCTTCTGGAATTTCTGGAGTTTTTTCATCATCATAAATAATAATAGTTACAACCCTGTTCTCATCTGGAACTTCTAATTTTCCATCACTTGATTCAAGATTTTCAAACACTATTTTTGTTGTTTGTAGTTTAAGATTTTCTTTTAATTTTAAAGAAATCTTTGCAATATTTTGATTATCTTTTACTCCTTCTTTCATAGTATAAATACAAAATTTTCCATACAAATCACTATCTTTTATTTGGTTAAGTTCAACATTCCATTTAGTTGTATCTTTAGTGTTCCCATCATTTAAAACATTTTCAGATCCAATAAATGTCATTGAATCAAATAGTTTTTCATCATATTTTAGATTTCCTACAATACTATTTAATCCATTTTCTCCTACATTTATTTGGCTTAAATCCATTGAAATTTCTACTGTTTCACCTGATTTTACTTTTACAACTTCTGGAGTTACTAATAAATCAAAACTTAATTTATCACTATCACCATTTGTATTAATTTTTTGTGCTTTTGCAGTAAAATTTTCTTGTCTAAATATTAATAACATAGATATTACAAAAATAGCTATAATATTTAATACAATTACTATCCCTTTCTTTTTGTTACTAATCAAACCTTTCATAACACTTTCTCCTTAAAATTTATATTTTAATTATCTAGTTCATATTTTAATTAAAATATTTAATGTTTTCAATATATGTATTTTTGTCTGTTTTCTTTATGTTTTAGGGATTTACAGGTTTTGTTTTTTATTAAATTTGTATTACATTTTAGTAATAATTTAGTAATATTTTTTTATAAAATCTTTGTATTTTATGTTTCCGTAAGAGTTTAAGTATTAACCTATACGTTAATATGTGGATTTGATTTTTAAATTTGTTTTTATATTAGATATTTGGTATGATTCTTAATAAATATCCAACAGTATAATTAGGGGCTTTCTTTAAAGTCAGCAAAAAACAGAGGTTTCAAATGAAACCTCTGTTTTTTTGTTTATTTTCCTTCTATATTCTCCCTACATTCTCTTGAAAATAACATCATCAAAATCAGTAATCTCTTTATGTGTTTCTTTATTACCAATCAAATCATCAACTGGCAAATCCATCATAATATTAGCTTTATAAGACTTATCTTGAACCTCAATAATCAAATCAAAAGAAACTTTAAATTTCAAATCATCATTTCCAACATTCATTTTCTCTAAAATAGCAGCACCTTGTTCAATTTCAGTATCATCATTTGACTTATAATCACCAATTCCAATATTAGCAAAACTTATACACACACATCCACCTTGATTTCCTATCTCAAGATTTTTCACATTATCACCAGAAGCGCCATTATATGTAAGTGTTGAATTCACTAAAAAATCATTAGTATAATTATATAAACCGTCATCTAAACTGTTTGGCATATAAACCTGCACTTTACCTATTTTCACATTTTGTAAAATCTGAATATTTTCAATTTTTACACTTTTAATAATTGTTTCCTTATTATATTCATTATTTTTATCAATATATATGTATAAATCATTTGTTTGAATCACTTTTTCATTCCATATGTAACTTTCCTGTGATTTGGAATCTGAATTTGGTTCATTAGTTGTATTTTCTTGAGTATTTCCTTGAATACTTTCCTGTATGTTTTCATCTAATAAAACATCATTTGTAGCATCTGTTGTAACAGCAGAACTTATTACAATTATTTTTCCAAGTTTAAAAGGCATTTTCTTTTCACCCTCAACCTCATATCTCATAACAGTAAAAATCGAAAATGCAATCATACACACCACAAATACACACACAATACATAATTTAATTTTTGATTTAATATTATTACTAATATACAAACTATATCCTTTCTAAAAACAGTTTTCAAAATAACCATTTTTATCCTTTATATTATTTTTTCTTTTTCTTTAATTCTCTTAAATCTCTGAAAAATCTTTTCAAAATGCTTTCACATTCATCCCTCAAAATTCCAGTCTCAACCTCAACTTCATGATTAAACTTATAATCTTTTGAAAGATTTAACACAGACCCACAAGCACCTGTTTTCATATCCATTGCACCAATATACACTTTTCTAATTCTAGACTGAATTAATGCACCAGCACACATACTGCAAGGCTCTAAAGTAACATACATATCACAATCTAAAAGCCTCCAACTACCAAGCTTTTTACTAGCCTTTTTAATAGCCAATATCTCTGCATGATTTGTAGTATCAGCTTTCCCTTCCTTTTGATTATATGCCCTTGCAATAATTTTACCATCTTTAACAATAACAGCACCAACAGGAACCTCTAATTGTTCATAAGCCTTTTGCGCCTGTTTCAAAGCCTCTTTCATAAATTTTTCTTTCAATTTAATTTCATTGCTATTACACATATCTGTTATATCTATTTTATCTGACATTCAAAATACATTCCTTCTAAAAAATGGTGTGCCCAAGGGGAATTGAACCTCTATCGGTCGCTTAGGAGGCGACTGCTCTATCCTTTTGAGCTATGAGCACATTTGTTATTAGTATAATATAAATATATATTTTTTTCAATACTACGTAAAAAATTATTTTCTAACATAAAAAATTACTTCCTAACCTCATAAAAAAATATTTTACACAACTACATAAAAAATTATTTGAAAACCTTGACTTTTGTATTTAATAAGATGTATAATGTTAACTGTTGATAACATAATAAAAAAAGGGTGATTAGCTCAGTTGGTAGAGCAGCTGACTCTTAATCATCTGGCAATGGTGCAACAGGATAATGTCCAAAATAGTGTATAACGCTCGATTCGAACAGTTATTGTGAGTGGACTTTTTTTTGAAAATGCGCCAACTTGCAATAACTCGCGCCAGTTTAATGTGCATAACAAATTATTATAATACTTGCATCACTAGCTCAATTGGCAGAGCAACAGACTCTTAATCTGGAGGTTCGGGGTTCGATTCCCCGGTGATGCACCATTTTAATACCCTATTGGGTATTATTTTTTTGCAATATTGTAGAAGCAACAAGAGTCTGTATCCAAATTTTTTGTAATTGTTCAAATTCTTTTGCTATTATAGTAAGATAGCAAATCATATTGTTGAAGTGCTATCTTTATTTTTATATAATTTTAAAGAACAAGTGTAAAAACATAACGAAGGTATCTCGAATAAATTGTAAAATATATTAAAGATTTAATTAAAATTATATATTATAGGTTTCAATTTTATAGAAATATATTTAATTTATTAAAATTTTATGATAAACTTTTAATAAATTAAAAGTGGGCTCTCTATAGAGCCCATATAAAGGAGTGTCAAAAAGGTATTACTCTTTATACTTCTTTAGTATTAATTCTAGTGATTTCACCCGTTTCTATCTTTATTTCTATTGTATTGTTTTGTGATGCAACATGGTAATATAATTCACCACTTCTTTTTATAGTTTTAATCTTTAATTCAGATTCTTTTAAATCTTTTTCGCCTAACTCATTAAATTGTTGTAACGCTAGTTTTTTTGCATCTTCTTCTGAAATCTTTTTACCAGAATTATTATTTTGAACTACATTGTGGTCTTTATTATCTTCGCTAGCATTTTGTTCTTCTGGTTCTTGATTATTTTGAAGTATATTAATATCATTTTGAGATGTCGAAGCAATAGTTGCTTGCTGTTCAGCATTTTTATTAAAATCTGGTTCAAATATTAAAATTACAACAACAATAATGATGACTAAAATACATATAGCTATTGCTATATTTCGTAAACTAAATATTGATTTCAATTTATTTTTTGCTGTTTTTTGCATAGCTAAACCTCTTTTCTTTTGTTAAAATCACTAATTTTACATTTATTATTATAGCATTTAAACTAAAAATTGTAAACAGTTTCTACCGAATTTTTTTACACTGTTTTGTCTAATGAAGTCAAGTCATTTCTATTTTTGATTTCTAAATTTTCATTTTAATATTTTTTAGTTTTTTTCTCCTTTATGAAGAAAATTTAAAAATCACAAATAACCTCATTTTGTAGAAGCAAATCAATATAAATCATTCTTTAGTATTATCTATATCTGATATATTGCAATTAAAAATTCCTGACAATATTTTTAATTCATCATCTGTAGGTTTATAAACATTTCTTTCCAAATAGCCTAGTCTTACTAATGTAAGTATTCTACACCATTTGTAAATTCTTAGTATTAATTTGTGTTAATCTATTCTTTTTTCTTTGTAATTTTATATTTAAACCAATATTGTTAATTTCTTTTACTTTTTCCATTATTTATCTTCTTAATTTCTTCTAAAAGTTTACCTTGTGTCATTTTTTTCTCTGTTCTAAACTTTTTTATATTATCTCCAATCATTGTTACATTCCTTTTCATTTATTTTTGAGCATGTTTAATAAACCCATCAAAATAGAGGGTTTTGTACTTTTAAAAATCACCTTAAAAGTATGATAAATAAACATTTTTTAAGTTATTTAAATTTAGGTCAAATTTAATAAACCCTCTAAAATTCAAAAAAATTTTTTAGGGCGCACTTAATAAACCTTTCAAAATTCTAAAAAAATTTTCAGGCAATTTCAATAAAACTCTTAATTTGTGGCTTTTTTTTATATTCTAATAATAACCCTTCTTAAAATTTTCTTTTTTTGGGTACACTTAATAAACCCTATCAAAATTCTTTTTTTCAGGGTACACTTAATAAACCCTACCAATTTCATTTTTAAAAGCTTTGTAAACCCTTTAAAATACTGAATTTGGAGTGTTTTTTTGTAAAACCACATAATTTAGGTTTTCTTCCAAGATATTAATTATTTTTTTATCAATATCCTTGTTTATTTACCATTTAAAAGCCTTTTTAGAGTGTTTAAATATAGACAATTATCATTTGCTCTAAAAGTCTCTAAAAAGCCCTTTATGGTTTAATTTCAATGTGCTTTTGGATTATCTCTAACCTATTTTTTCTTCAATACTTCTTTTTTGTTTATTTTTTACTTATAATTCTAATATTTTTTTATTTTTTGCTTTAATACTTATAAATTTATTGGTAGGATTCTCATATTCTACTAATTCCACGTGCACTTTTGAAACTTAGTAGAATATGATGTGCACATTTTATTAGAATCCTATTTTATTTGTTTTTATTTTCCGTTTTAAAGCGTTTTTTTCTGCTAGTCGACTAACTTTATGCCTTAGTCCTTTAAAACTAATTCTCGAGCTTTAATTTCAAATTAGACTTTGGTTTTTATAAACAATAAATATCTTTTTTATTTTACATCTATTTTGTAATTATCGTCCGCATAATTTACTTTAGATTTTGTAGTTTGGTCTTTATATTTAATATGTATTTCTTTACCATCTAATTTATTGCTTATTTCTTTGTTTAATACTATTTTAATGTGTTTGTTATAAGTATCTCCATTTAGATATTTATTAACATCAATCATAGTATTTTCATCATGTACTTTTACTTTTCCGATTAATCTTTGTTTTCCATCTACTAATGCGTAGATTTTTGCATTCTTTCTTGTTAATAATAGTGCTAACATTCCTGTTGCCAAGATTAACAAACCGATTAAATATAATTTGTCTGATATAGAAGTATCTTTTTTATCTTGAACTCCTAGAGTAGCTGTTGGAAGCTCGTCAGCTTCTTTTTTATCTTCCTCTTTTTGTTCTTTTAGAGTTTCTTCTAATTCGTTAACTTTTTCTTCTAGTTCTTTGTTCTTTTCTTCTAGTTCTTTCATTGAATCTTCTTTGTCTGTATCTGTATTTGCTGTAGTAGTTGTTGTTACATACTTAATTATTGTTGTATTGTTATTATTTATTGTACTATTGTTGTTTGTTGAGTTGTTATTATTGTTTGAATTATCTGTTGTTTTTTTATTACCATCATCTGCTTTTGTTGGTTCTTCTTTTTCTCCTGGATCATCAGGTTTTACTGGTGTTTGTTTTTCATTTAGTTTAATACTTAATGTTGTTGTAAAAACTTGACCTTTTGTATCACTATTTGCATCATTATCTGTATAAGTTATTGTTATTGTTTGATTTTCTTTGTTGCTATCGTATGCAGGACTTATTTTTACTGTTCCATCAGTTATTGATTTAGGTGATTTAGCTCCAGCC
>CAKOWZ010000014.1 GCA_934129745.1 uncultured Clostridia bacterium | reverse complement strand
TTTCTTTGTTGCTATCGTATGCAGGACTTATTTTTACTGTTCCATCAGTTATTGATTTAGGTGATTTAGCTCCAGCCTTTGCATAGTTTACTGTGTATGTTATTCCTTTTGCTATATCTGCCCAACTATCTCCGATTTCTCCTGTAACTGATGTCTTATTTAATTTAATTCCTGTTACGTAGTCTTTTTCTACTGGTGTTTCTTTTTTATCTAACTTAACGCTTAATGTTTCTGTAAATTCTTGACCTTTTGTATTGCTGTTTGCATCATTATCTGTATAAGTTATTGTTATTGTTTGTGTTTCTTTGTTGCTGTCATATGCAGGACTTATTTTTACTACTCCATCTGTTATAGATTTTGCTTCACTTGCTCCTGCTTTTGCATAAGTTACTGTGTATGTTATTCCTTTTGCTATATCTGCCCAGCTATCTCCGATTTCTCCTGTAACTGATGTTTTGTTTAATGAAATTCCTGTTACATAATCTTTTTCTTCTGGTTCTTCTTTTGTATTTAGTTTAATTGTTAATGTTTCTGTAAATGTTTGTCCTTTTGTTTCGCTATTTTCTTTATCATCTGTGTAAGTTATTGTTATTGTTTGATTTTCTTTGTTGCTATCGTATGCAGGACTTATTTTTACCACTCCATCTGTTATAGATTTTGCTTCTTGTTCTCCTGCTTTTTCATAAGTTACTGTATAAGCAACTCCTAAGTCTTTCAATTCTGTTCCTTTTTCTGCTGTTACTTCTGTCTTATTTAATGTGAATCCTGTAACTTTATCTTTTTCTACTGGTGGTTCTTTTTCATTTAATGTTACATTTAATGTTTTATCAAATGTATGTGTCTTTGTATAACTATTAGTATCATTATCTGTATATGTTACAGTATATGATTGTGATTTGTTTGCATCATAAGCTGGATTTAATGTTACTCCATCATTGATTGATTTTGCTTCACTTGCTCCTGCTTTTGCATAATTTACTGTGTATGTTACTCCTAAATCTTTAAGTTCTGTTCCTTTTTCTGCTTCTGCATTTTCTTTATTTAAAGTAATGCTTTCTACATAGTCTTTTACATTTACTGCTACTGTAGCTGTTTCTCCACCTTCAACTGTTACTGAAAGTTGTCCATTTCCTAATCCGTTTGTTGGTGTTACATCCCATGCTACCTCGTTATTTGTTCCAACTGTGTATGTTTTTGTTTCATCAGCTTCAACTGAATGTTTTACTAAAACTTCTACAGTTGTATTTGCTTGATATGGAATATCTGTTGTACTTCCTTCTGTTACCTCTATTCCATTTACCTTCTTAATTTCTACTCCAGTTATTTCATCTGCTTTTTCATTCAATGTTACATTTAATGTTTTATCAAATGTTTTTCCATTTGAATAACTATTTCCATCATTATCAGTATATGTTACTGTTAATATTTGATTTGATTTTGAACTATCATAAGCTGGATTAATTGTAACTCCATCTGTTATAGATTTTGCTTCTTTTGCTCCTGCTTTTGCATAGTTTACTGTGTATGTTACACCTAAATCTTTTAATTCTGTTTCTTTGTCTGCTGTTACACTTTCTTTATTTAGTGTAATGCTTTCTACATAATCTTTTACATTTACAGCGACTGTAGCTGTTTCCTCACCAACTGTTACTGAAAGTTGTCCGTTTCCCAATCCGTTTGCTGGTGTTACATCCCATGCTACTTCATTATTTGTTCCAACTGTGTATGTTTTTGTTTCAGTTCCATTCATTGAATGTTCTATTGAAACTTCTACAGTTGTATTTTCTTGGTATGGAACGTTATTTGTTGTTCCTTCTGTTACAGGAACTCCATTTACTTTTGTAATTGTAACTCCTGTGATTGTATCTTTTAAGTTTACTGTTAATTCTTTTGAATAAGTATTTGTTTCATCTTTATATAAAGTATCATCTGTATCTGTATATGTTACAGTATATTTTTGAGATTTAGTTCCATCATAGTTTGGTGTTAATGTAACTCCATCTGTTATAGATTTTGCTGTACTCTTTTGTGCTTTTCCATATTCTATTTGATATGTTACACCTAAATTTTTAAGTTCTGTACCATAATCTACTTCTACAGTTTCTTTATTTAAAGTAATACCTTTTATATAGTCTTGCACATTTACAGCTACTGTATCTGTTTGTGCATCATCACCTTCACCATAATTTAATTCAATTTCTGCATTTCCTAAGTCATTACCTCCTGTTTTCCATGCTACCTCATTGTCTGTTCCTAAAGTGAATGTTTTTTCTTCATTTTTATCTGCATTTGAATGTAAAATTGTTGCTCCTATTTCAACATTTTCTCCATATTTTACATTTAATTTTGTTCCATCTGTTGGAACCTCTTTTCCATTTACTGTTTTTATTTCTACTCCTGTTATTTCATCAGCTTCTGCTAATCCATCATAATTTACTAATGATAAATCATAGTAGTTAGCTTTTTCTGTTCCAACAATAAGGTCTAAATATTCTATTTCAATTAAACCTTCTGTTAAAATTTCTTCTGAAGTCATACCATCTGGAACTAAGAAACTGAATATTATAAATGGAGCAAATCCATTATATTTTGCTGCTGGTTCTGCCCATTCAGCATCAGCTTTGATTAAAGATGGATTAACACCTTTTCCAGAAGTATCTGCTGACGCAATATGTGCAGTACCATTTTCTAAGTTCCATCCTGATTTAGTCGTAGCAACTGTCCAAGATGTTAAACTATCATCTCCTGCTGCATGAAATGTACCACCATCAGTTAACCAATCAACAACAGAAGTAGTTTCAGAATATCCTTTTCTACCAAGTGTAGCTGGTGTAAGTTTAGTTTTATCCCATTTCACATGAACTGTCGCACCACGACCTAAATAATTTCCCGTAAGACCAATAGCAACATCTATTGCGCCATCACTTTCGATATAGTCATTAATTGCAAGAACCACTGATGGTTTTGGTAAACTATCTATATCAGTGCCAGGTGCCGCTAAAACTATATTTGTATATGGTGAAAATAAATTTAAAACCATCGCTAACAATAGAGCTATTGCTGTAACTCTTTTTTTTGTCATTTTCATCTACTTTCTCCTTTCATAATTATTTTTATACCTATACAGCCCTTTTAGATAGACTCAAAATCTATCTAAAAGTTTAACTGTACGAAATTTTTGTCTTTATTTTTTTATTATCATTAAACACCACCTACTTTCCTATCAATGATTTTTCTAGTCATACTACCATTTTGGTAAACAATTACTGTATCATTATTATCAATTTCACCACTATTATCAAAATCTGCTTTTGGTAGTTGCTCGTATACATCTACAACGTCGGTATTATTGATAACTCCATCTTTGTTTGTATCTCCAGCTATTAAATCTTCATTTGTAGTTTCAATGTTTGTACCATTTTGTATACTAATATTTGTATAAATTAAGTCTAAATATCCTGATTTATCAACTAAAACTACATAGTTTCCCTCTTCAAGTTCTAACTCATAAGTACCATCGTCATTTGTTACACATTCTGTAACTGGTGTAATTCCTTGTAGAATAGTATTTATATTATCTCCTCCGAAGTTTTCTAGTAATTCCTGTTGCTTTTCTTCAAGATTAACTATATTTTCAACCTCTTCTTGTTTAAATACATAAACATTTGCAATATTTTTTCCTGTTGTAAATAATGTTTCAGGGGTTGTTATTTGTCCTTTTATTTTTCCTGTCTTATTTGCTTCTGTTAATTTAGCATATAATGTTATATCTCCTAATGTTGTCATATCAATGCTTTCAACTTTTGTATCTTCTGCAAAGTCTTTATCTGAATACCAACCTTCAAATGTGAATCCTTCTTTTTCATATGTTGGTAATTCTTCTAATCCTTCGCCATATACATACTTGTTAGGTGTTAAGTCTGTTATCTTATTTTCTCCGTCAAAGTATGTTATTGTGTATTCATTTGCTACCAATTTTGCATATACTTCTTTGTTTCCAAAATCATCTTTTGTAATTTTACTTACTTCTGTTCCCTCATCAAAGGTTTCTGTGTAATACCAACCTTCAAATGTATAACCTTCTTTTTCGTATGTTGGTAAATCTTTTTCTTCACCTTCTACATAACTATATGGTTCTAATCCTGTAATTTCATTTTCTCCATCAAAGTATGTTATTGTGTATTCATTTTTTTGAATTAGTTTTGCATAGAAAACTTTATCTCCAGTTTCATCTGTTCCAATTTTTTCAACTTTTGTTGCGAAAGTATTTTCTGCAAACCATCCTTCAAATGTATATCCTTCAATTTCTAATTCTGGTAATGTATCTACACCTTCTCCATAAGTATATGTTGTTGGTTCTAAGCCTTCTAACTTTGTTTCTCCATAGTAGTATGCTATTGAATATTCTTCCACTACAAATTTAGCATATAATGTTTTATCTCCTATTTCATCAGTTCCTATGTTTTCTACTTTTGTTGTTAATGTATCTTCTAAATACCAACCCTCAAACTTGTATCCATCTTTTTGTGCTTCTGGTAATGTATCTACACCTTCTCCAAATGTATATGTACTAGGCTCTAAATCTTCTAGTTTAGTCTCTCCATCATAATATTCAATATTAAAATCTTCTATATGAATATTTAATATGTAGTTTTCTTTTAATCCGTTTTCTGCCTCTACTGTGATTGTATGTTTTGTATCAACTTTTTCAAGTGTTAGAACTCCATTTCCACTTGTTACTTTAGATGTATCAAGCATTGGAATTGCATCTATTGTTATTTCATTTGAATTTACATTAATACTATATTCATAAGTATCCGAATTAAATTCTGGCTCTAATGTTCCTTCACTTACATTTAATTCTTTTAATCTTGCATCATGTTCTTCATCATATTTTAAATTTAAAGTATATGTTGTAGAGCTTTCTCCATCTTCACTTGTTACTGTAATATCAAAATGTTTATTTTCATCATCTGATGTCATATCTACAGCATTTGCAAATTCAATAGTTGACATTTCATCTGCTAAAGTGTATTTTAAATATTCTTCATTTATACTCTTATAACGACTTGGAATTGTCCAAGTGTATTCTGTAATTGTTGGTACAAATAATTGGTCAAATACACCAACTGTTGGTTCTAAGTTTTCTAATAAACTAAAACTATTTTTTTGTCTTGTTATATTAATTACATATTTATTTGTTGTAAATCCATCTTCTGCTGTAACTAATATTTCAAATTTATTTTCATCTATTGTTGATAGATTTACTACATCCATCATTTCAACCGTTGCATTTTCGTCCTCTGTTTTTGCTACTATTTCATTTTTGCTGATTAATGCTTTATTAAATGGAACAGTTATTGAATATTCATAGTTTTCTTTATCAAATGTTTTATCTAATTCATAACCTGTAACACTTAATTCTTGTAAGAATGCATTATTACTAATTACTTTATCTTCTTTAATTACATTAATTGTATAAACTTTATCTACTCCACTTTCTGATGTAACTGTAATTGTTCTTGTACTTGTTCCATCTGGAATTACTAAAGTTTCACAACCTGTAACTGTTGCTTTTGCTGAATCTGTATCATAAGTAAATCCTAACTCTGACATTGTTTCATCTGCATAAATTGTATATGTATCTTGTTCATAATCAAATTCAGGTTCTAATGTACCAACTGATGGTACTAAATCTATTAAATGATTTCTTGTATCTTTATCTCTTATTACTTTTACAGTATATACATTATCTTCTCCAGCTTGTGATGTAACTACAATTTCAAATGTAGTTTCTACATCAGTAATTGCAAATTCACCAAGTCCTTTAACTGTTGCTCCTTCTGAAATTCTACCATCAAATGTTATTGCACTAGCACTGTAATCAACATTTAAAGTATAATCCTTCGTTAATTTATCAAATTCTTTATCTAAATTAACCGCTAAATCATTTACAGTTGTATCTAATGCCAATAAGTAATTACCAGATTTCATTTGTCTATTTACAATAACGTAATATGTACGTTCAACACCATCTGGAGATGTTACTTTTACAGGAATTTTATTTTCTCCAAGTTCCAAAGTATGTTTTCCTGTGCCTTCTAATGTAGCATTTTTATCTGTAGCTTCTGCAAATATTTCTATTTCTTCAATTTCATTATATACATCAACTTTATATTCTAATGTATTTTTATCATATTCAGGAGTAATTGTTCCTGGTTTAGTATATAAGTAATCTAAGAATGTCATTGCATATTCTTGTCTTATAACATTAATTGTATAAACTTCTTCTAATTCTCCTTTTGTAACTGTTATTGTAACTGTATTGTCTCCTACTTCTAAATTATCATTTCCAGCAATTACAACTGTTGCATTTTCATCTTCTGGAACTGCTGTAATTTCTAAATTAGTTGTTTCATTATTAACTTTTAAATTATATTTATTTATATATTTATTAAATTCCTGTTCTAATTCATAATCTTTAACACTCATACTTTCTAGGTATACACTGTTAAATGCTTCTTTAGTTACATTTAATTTATAAGTATTTACATCGCCATTTTGTGCTGTAACTTCAATCGTTACTATATTTTGTCCTACTTGTAAGTTTTCATTACCTTTAACCTCATAAGTTGCATTATCATCATTTAAAATAACTTGCATATCCAATTCAGTTTCAGTATTTTCAATATTTACTGTATATTCTTTAGTTTCTGGATTGAATTCTTCTTTTAATTCACCATTATTTACCTCTAAATATTTAATTAAATTATCTGATGATAAAACCTTATTTATTGTTAAAGTATAAACTTTTTCTCTTCCAGTTTCAGAAGTCACAATAATTTTTACTATTTTACTTGCTTCATCTATATCAATAGATTTCGTTGCAGAATCTATTAGCTCTTCTTCCTCATCCAATTCCCCAATTAAGACTTTAGAAGTTTTAAGTTCTGCTATTGCTTCTATTGTAACTTGATTTATATCAGTTGGAACTTCAACATTATAAACCTTGTTTTCTGAAGTAAATTCAGGTTGTATTTCATATCCAAATACTTTTAAACTCTTTAAGTTATTATTATTACTCTTTTCTCTTGTTACATTTAATTTATAGTCTTGAGTTGTCTTTTTATCTGCTGCAGTTACCGCAATTGTAACTACATAATCTCCTGGTTCATTAAATTCATTATCTTTTATTTCATAAGTAGCCTCAGGGTCTAATGTTTCTAACTCTTCAAATTTCAATGATGTATCTGATGTTATTAATGAATATTCATAAACATCTTTATTAAATGTAGGTTTTATAAGAGTATTTGCAACTGTAAGTTTTGAAAGTCTTGCATCATTGCTGTTTTCTCTATTTATATTAATATGATATGTTCTTTCAATTCCATCTTTGCTTGTAACTGTTAAGTAAATATGATTATCTCCAACTTTTAATTCATATTCACCATTTCCAACTATTGTTGCATCTTTATCTTCTGGTGTACCTGTAATTGTTATTTTATCTGTCTCTAATGGAACTGTCATCTCATAATACATATTTGCTTTTTCAAATTCTGGTGATAGATTTCCACTACTTAATGTAATTGATTCTAGATAATTGCTAAATTGTTCTTTTGCTTGTCTATTTACATTTACAATATATTCTTTTGTAGTTTCTCCATCTTCTGCTGTAACTGTTATTTTAACTTCTGTTTCACCTTCACTTACTAATTGTGGTTCAATATCATAGGTTGCATTTTCATCTTCTAGTTCTACTAAGTAGTTTGGTTTATCTATTTCGTTTGTAACTTTTAGTGAATATTGTAAAGTATCTTGTGTAAAATCAGGAGTTATTCTTCCTTCTTTTACACTTAAGTTTTTAATATTTGCATTATGTTGTTTTTCTTTAACAACATTTACTGTATATTTTAAAGTTTCTTTTCCATCTTCTGATACTGCAGTTAATTCAATTTTGTTATCTCCACCTTTTAATGTATGTTTTCCATTGCCTGTAACTACTGTACCATAATATAATGGAACACCTAAAATATTTATTTCTTCTGTATCTTTATCTACATTTATTGTGTAATCCAAAACATCTTTATCAAAATTAGGTTCTACTGTTCCTTTATCTGTTTCTATTCTCTTTAAGTATGCTTTTGAATTTATTTCTTGAGATATTTTAAATACATAATCTCTTGTGTCTCCACTTTCTGCTGTTACTGTTAATGTCAATTCCATTTGCTCTGGATAATCTGTAAAATCTGGATCATCATTTGTTGTATTTTTGTTACATCCATAAGAATATGTACCATTTCCAGTAACTTTAGATTTTACATTTTCTGCGGTTCCAAAAATACCTATATTTTTATATTGATAATATCTTGGAATAATAACATTATATTCTTGTTTTTCTTTATCAAATTCTGGAACAATTCTATATCCATCTTCAAATTCAAATTTTACATCTTCTAAATATGTATTTTCATCAACATCTGTTTTGAAAATATTTACAACATAAGTTTTTGCTGTTCCATCTTCTGCTACTGCCAATATTTTCTTAATATTTGATCCTTTTTTAACATTATTGTCATCTATTAATTTGACTTCTGTTGTTTTAACTTCTGGTGTTGCAACTATTTTTACTGTTGAATTATTTGATTTATATTGGCATGTATAATTTGTTTTATCTTTATTAAATTCTTCAACTAATGGATATTCAGTATCATTTTCATTAAATATTTGAATATTAGCCAAATTAGCATTTGAATTCTTTTCTCTTTCAATTTCTAATGTATACGTTTCTTCACAGTTATTTTGACTTGTAACATTAATTGTTACAGTATTTTTGCCTGCATTTAATGTTTGATGTTCATTTGTAATCATTACCCATACATTATCTGGGTCTTCAGCAGTAGCCTTAACATCTACACTATCAATTTCATTTGGAACTTTTAGTTTATATTCAAAAGTTATTCTATCAAACTCCGGAGTATATTCTAAATTATTTCCATTATTTTCAACTGTTATATTTTGTAGTAAAACATTATCTATTCTTTCTCTATATACATTTAATGTATATGTTTTTGTTGTTCCATTTTGTGATGTTACAACTATTGTTATTTCATTAAATCCATAATTTAATTCTGTTCCTTCATCTAATCCATTTACTTCATAAGTTGCAAGTGGATCTTCTGTTTCTATATCTAATTCAAGAGTTGTTGTTTCTTTTGGTACTGCAAATTTGTATTCAGTTTTATTTCTCTCAAATCCTATATCTGTTTGTGGACTTGTTACATCTAATTTTTTAAGATCTGCATTACTTGCTATATCCCTTGTTATTGTATATGTATATGTTGTTTTATCAACTTCATTTTCTGCTGTTACCACAATTTCAAATGTGTTTTCTACATCTGCTAATTCTTGAATTCCATTTCCTTCAACAGTTGCTCTACTATCTAATAGTTCTACATTAAATAATACTTGTTTTGTTTCATAAGGTACTAACATTGTATAACTTAAAGTATCTTTATCAAATGTTGCTGGAGTTGTTACTCCATATTCTGGATGATCTTTTAATAATTCTTGGTTTAGTCCTTCTATTTTTATGTTTTTCGCTCTTGACTCTGTTGATGCAAATTTTATAATTTTAACTTTATATTCTTTCTTTAGTCCATTTTGAGCAGTACATGTAATTGTCGCCACTTTTGATTTACCTTCTACAATATATTCACCAGTGCCTGTAACTTTTGCTTTTTCATCTCTAGGACTTGCATATAACTTAGTTGAGTTTATTCCTTCTGGTAAATATAATTGATATTCTAATGTATCTGGGTTAAATTCAATATCAAAAGTTCCATTTTCTGCACTAATTGATGCTAAACCATTATCGTCTGGTAAACTTAAATAAGTAATTCTAGCTGCACCATTTCCTGCTTTTGCATAATTAGAAATTGCACTATATGATACATTTGAGGTACTTACTGTTTTTGTATTTTCGTTATTTGAGGTTTGAACTCCATATCCATACATTACTTTATTTGTAAGTAATTTATTTCCTATGTACCCTGAACCTCCACCGGCTGCATTACCATTGTAATAAGTTGTATTATTAATGCATCCACCGTAATAGCCTCCGCCACCTCCGGCAACACCATTTGCGTTTCCTCTACCACTTCCATTTTGACCTTTTCCAAATGAATAACCGCTATTTTGAGTTCCACCTGTTCCGCCACTATTGTCTCCTCTATTTCCAGTAATTCCTCCAGCATTACCACCTGCTTGTTTATATGAGGCACCGCCTCCACCACCAGCAACTAATAACAATTGGTCTAATTTATTTGCTTGTGTATCTAATGTTCCATATGCAAAACTTATACTTGTAGCACCACCTCCGGCACCACCAGCTCTACATTTATATTTATTCCAAAGGGAACCATATACATAGCCCATCCATGTTCCACTACCACCACCATTAAATGATTCTGGAGGGGCATACTTTTTCCAACCATTTCTTCCTGCTTCACCTGTTGCAATATATATTGTTTGTCCTTTTTCTAAATATACTTCACCTTTTGAATATGCACCATATCCACCTCTTGCATTTGAATTTCCGTCATTATATGACGCTCCACCTTGTGCTCCCCAAGCTTCTAACAGATATCTTCCTGTATATTCAGCAGTAAATTTTTGTATTCCACCAACATATCCATATGATTCTTTTTGTACAAAGTTCTCATTACCTTTATAAACATTAATTACATAAGTTGTTGTCTCACAATCAGGTGCTTTAACTTCAACAAATATTTTTGTATTTGAATCAATATATGTATTTCCTGTAATCGTTACTGTTGCTTCATCATCAAATGCTACATAAGATGCTTTAAGTGACATTGCAGTTTTTGGCATATCAAATCTATATTCAAGCACATCTGGGTCAAATTCATCTCCAAATTTAATTTCAACGCCATAATTGGTGTTTTCTAATACTAATTCTTTTAATCTTGTGCTATGCTCTTTAATTAAATGTATTGTATATGTTCTTGTGTTTCTACCATCTTCTGATACTACTGTTATCTGTTTTGTTGTTGTTCCTGAATGTAATTCATTATTTGGTAAAATAACTTCTTGTGATACCATTCCTTTTTTTACTGTAATATTAGCTTCAAAATATTCTCTAGGCACATTATAACTAAATTCATTTACTTCTGGATCAAAACTCTCAATTTCTGTTCCATTAATATAAATTGCTTTTAATTTATCATCGTTAGATGGTGCTCTTGTTAAATGTAATTTATATACAACTTCTTTTCCATCGTGATCTATTGCTTTAATATCTACATTACTTGTTCCAACTGGCACTGTATGTATTCCATCATTTTCAATCTTAGTAAATCTAGAACATGGAATTGCTTTTATATCTATTTCATCATAATCTTTATCTATTACAACATTATATTCATTTTTATCTTCACTAAATGGTGTTGTAAATGTACCGTGTTCTATTTGAATATCTTTTAATCTTCCATATGTATAATCTACACTTATGTTGTATATAGCTTCTGTTCCATCTTTTGCTGTAACTTTTATTCTCTTAGGATTAATAAGTGATGTAAGCTCTTCACCATCTAAATATTCAATTGTTTGACCACCAGCTCCTGGTATTGCTTCTAATTTTATTTTACTTGTTGTATTTGGTACCCATACAGAATATTCTAAATCTTGAGCTGAAAATTCTTTGTTAAATACTCCTTTTGATTCTGTATTAATATTTATTCCATCTAAATATGGCCAGTTATATGTAGCCCAATTTACAGTAAGCTTATATATTGTTTCACTGCCATCTTTTGATATAGATGATATCTCAAATTCATTTACTGGTTCTGTTAAGTCTAAAACGTTTTCATATGTAAGAGTTTGCCAAGCTGCACCATCTGATACTTCTAAACTTAGCTTATCTACATAATTATCTGCATTTATTGTATATTCTAATGTTTCTGGATTAAATCCTTCTATTGTTGCTCCAGCTATTTTTATGTCATCTACTAATGAATAATCATATCCTTCCCACGTAAAATGTAGGTTATATATAAATTGTTCACCAGACAATGCGGTTACAGTTATTTGTTCATCTACTGTTTTTACTTCACATGTAAATGTTTGTCTTGTATATTCTATACCTTGATTTGTTGCACCAGCTAATCCTTCTATTGATATATCACCTGTATGTCTCGGAATTACTATGTCAACATCTGAAGTGTTTGGATCAAAGTTTTCAATTTCTTCTCCATTTATCTTGATTCCATCTAATTTAGCATAATCCCAATCTAACCAAGTAACATTTATTGTATATGTTACTCCACCTTCAACTTCTACTGTTATTACATTTTCTTTATCTGTTAAAACTGTACTTGAACATGTTACATTTTGAGTACTTATTCCTTTAAGTGCTGATACTGTTAAATCTTCTTCTTGATGACGACCAACAGATATATTATATGTTAAAGTTGTAGGACTAAAGTCTGGAACACTATTTCCATTTACAGAAAGACCTAATAAATAGTTATCATTTCCAGCAAATTTAATATTTACATATCCTGCACCACTATTTGCTCCTGTAGATGTTGTACCACTTGTAACATCTGATCCATAAGAACCAGTCCCCGCTGAACCATTACTTGTTGTTGCACCATTTCCACCATTTGCTGTAAATAAAGTTGTGTTCCCTTTTTTTACTGTTGTTGCTCCACCATTGCTTCCATAAGTTCCATAATTTCCTCTATCATAAAGTTGACTTGAACTGACATAAAGTCCGTCAGTACTTAAACTGGTTTGATAAGAAGCACTATGTCTGGTGTCTACATAATAATTTGTGCCTGTACCTCCTACTGCAATGCTTAAAGTTTCTCCTTTTTTTAATTCTATATATCCCGTTACTTTTCCACCATTTCCTCCTGTGTATGCTTTATTGCTTGACTGTTGCCTGTATAAAGTATAAGTTGTATACTTACCTTTTGCACTATGTGAAGTTACCCAATATGTAGTATAATTAGAGTTTCCTCCTTTTGCACCATAAGCTTCTATATAATACTTTCCATCATAAGGAGCTGTATATGTACCCCCAGATGTATATTTTTTAGTTGATTCATCTGGATTTGTGGTAGTAAAAGCTTCAAACTTTTGTGTTTCAGGTGTCATTAATGTTTGTACAGTGTTGTTTTGAACAAAAATATTTGCTACAATAATAGACACCAAAGTAAGACACGCAGTAATTGGTAGAATTCTCCTTTTAGAAAATCCTTCTTTTTTACTGTTTGTCTTATCTTTTACCTTAATTGTATTATCTGATTTTTTATTTATTTTACCTATTATATTATTTGGTATATTTTTTGCTTTATCCTTAACCCTAATCAGAGCTTTTTTACTTATTTTATTTAATTTATTAAGCATCTCTAAAACCTTCATATTACAGTTCTCCTTCATAGTTATCCTACTATTTTCTATTTTTTATTTCTACATTTATAATCTTATAATTATGTACTAATGTTTCAATATCTTCAAACTCTAAGAGGATTTCTCGTCTTTCCTCCATACGCAGAGTTTCTATGGTTTCTGATAGTTGTTTTATAGCTTTCCCATTTTTGTCGTATAATTCAACTTTCAAAACCAATTCTTTATAATCTTTTCCTCCTTTATTTATCAATGTAAGAGGCAGAGAATATTGCCCAGTGGATATATCATAGGATAAACTTTCATTAGAACTTATCTCTATATTATGCTTTTCTACTATATAAGTCTTTGTTTCAGCATCATAACTTGGAACTACACTTATATTATGCTTCTTTAAAATAAATATCGCACAAATTGCTATAACGATTATGATTATAAAAATCGTTATTATTGCTATTGTTTTAACTTTTTTTTGCATCCCATTGCCTCCTTCTTCTAAATATTTTTTCTCGTTACTTTTTTCATTTTCAAATCCCATTTCTGGCTTTGTTTTTGTTCTAGTTTTCTTCGTTTCACACTTGCCTGGCTTTTTACTATACTTATATTCTATATATTTTGTACTGTCAATATAGCTATTTTTATATATTTTATATCTTAAATTTACGGAAATATAAGGTTAAGATAGATATTAAATAATTATTAAATTTTTATATCATTTTAGACTATACTTTGTCATAAAACAGACATCACTACGGACACGCTGGATTTAGCATGTCATTTTTTGACAAATTATTACAAAAAATGATTATATAAGCTCATTTTAGTTTCTCTTCTTTAGGGATATAGCCCTTTTGCTTCATTTTTGATTGCAAAGAAAATGCAGAAATCATAAAAAATATGCAAATGAGATACGATTTTTTTAAAATTTATCTTAAAAAGTTCTTTTGGGATGAATTTTACTTTCCTTTTTTCTCTTGAAAATATTTATATGTTTTTAGTTAAATTTTTTTAAAAGTCAACATAACTTTATTTTTTTGAATTTAATATAGAAATTATTAATTATTTTTAGATATAAATTAATTTTTTGGCACTTCAAAATCGATTTTAAAACGTTTTTAAAAAATAGACATATAAAAATACCACAATTTATATATGTAATTATATTGCATATATAAATTGTGGTAAAAGTATTTTTAAATTTATTCTTTTCATAATTGAGTATTAATGCTACATCCTTCTTTATTCCTTTTAAAGAAATCATCTTTTGTTAAAAATAATATTGTCATATATATTAATGTTCCAACTATTATTTGAGTGGATAGTATTATTGCAGAATTATTAATTAATCCAATTCCATATACTACTATATACATAATAATTGAAAACAGTAAATATTTCGTAAAACTTTTCATTAAAGATTTATTTACAAATTGCTTAATTATAGGTATTTCTAATATCAAAATCACCATTTGGCCTAATATTGTTGCAATTGCTGCTCCTACTGCTTCATATTTTGGTATTAATAATAAGTTTAGGGCAATATTAATAATAATGCCTATAATTATTAAAATAGTGTATTTATTTTCTTTTTTTACTGATATTAAGTATTGTTCTCCAACAACTAAGGTTATTCCTGAGAGTATTATTAAAACTGCTAATATTTTAATAATTGGTATCATTTCTAAATAACTATTCCCAAGAACAACGCTTACAAGATTATTTGAAATTGCTACTAATCCAAATGTTAATGGGATACCAATTAAAAATATAAATCGAATCGTTTTTTGCATATATTCATTTAAGTTCTGACTTTTTTTCTTTATAAATTCATTTGATAAAACAGGTGCCATTACTGTTATTACAGAACTTAATATGCTAAGAACTATTTTAACAATTTTATCTGAATATTCATAAAATGCTACTTGGCTAATATTCTCTGCTAAATTTCCAAGCATAATTTTATCAAGTATTCCATATATATGATAATATATTTGTGGCATAAATATAAATAAGCATGGTTTTAAATGTTTTATTATATTTAATCTTTTTATTCTTCCTACATATTTAGGTATAAATGTCAAAAGTAAGATAATTAATGAAGAATCACATACTACTGTAATTATAAAGTAATTCATTAAATCGTTTGGTGTTCTAATGAATATAAATGTTGCAAACACATTTATTATTTTTATAATTATACTGATTATGCTTATTTTTTTAAATTCTTCTACTCCTTGCAAAAACCAAGTTGCATCAAATATGGTAAAAAATATATCTATTGACATTATAAGATAGAAATTAAAATACTCACTTCTTACACCAAATATAAAGAAAAATACCACCATCACCAATGTCGTAATAACCGTTTTTAATATTAATAACTCATAGAATATTTCACTTCTTTTGTCTTTATTTTCTTTTACATAAGCTATTTCTCGCCTTCCATAATAATTTATTCCTATATTTCCCATCATAACTAAGTATGTAAATACAGAAAAAACATAACTATATATTCCAATATTCTCTGGTCCAAGTATTTTTGCCTTGTATGGTATTGTAATCAAAGGTAATACCATTAATACTATATTATAACTCACAGTATATAAATAGTTTTTTATAATTTTATTCATTTCTTACCACCATATATTTTCTTTGAAGCACTTATATAGTTTTCAAATGTTGTTAAGTCAACTTTCCTCTCTTTAAAAATAGGATTTTGCATAGTTTTATATAAGTCATCATTCAAATATTTTTTATCGATAATTAAGCATTTTTCTAAGTATTCTTTTTTTGAATATGTCCCCCAATTATTTAACTTTGTAAATAGTATTTTATCAGCATTAAAACTTTTTCCCATTTCAATAAATTTTATCATTTCTTTGTAATTATCTTTTTGAACTACAAAATTAAACTGTAAATTTTGAATTTTTCCTTCTTTTCTTAAATTTCCTAACATTTCCAAATTTTTAATTAAACTTTTAAAATTTCCGCATCTTAATTTTTTATATGTTTCTTCTGTTGCTGCATCTATTGAAATTTGAACATTAATCTCTTTGTATTTGTTTTCTAACAGTTTCCAATTCTTTTCGTTAAATAAAGTTCCATTTGATAAAATTGTAATTTTATTTCTTTTTATATCAGTTTTTAATATATTTTTATAGTGTTCACTAAAAAAAACTTCTCCCTGACCTGCAATGATTATATCAGATTTTTCTAACCATCCTGTATTTATTAATTTATCTTTTATTTCTTCAATTTTTTGATTTTCTTCTTTTGTTGCCTTATAGCGACTTTTTCTACAACTTTGACATTTTAAATTGCATGTTTTATCTATTGCTATTGTTAGTTCTTTTGGATAATTATCTGTTTTTAGTGTTCCTATATTGTTTTCTTTAATATTTGCATTATTAAATTTACATTTTGATAAATCACATAAACAATATGATTTGTTTAGTGATGATAATTTAATAATTCTTGCTATATGATTATTGTAAGAATTTTCTTTATTAATGTTTCCAAATGGAATTCTTATCCAAGTAGGGCAACATCCCCAAATAAAACCTTCATAATCAATATTACAACTATTTTCTAAGTTATTGCAACTAATATCGTATCCTTTACTATTTATGACCTTTATTAATAATTCTGACGGCTTTAACAATTCTACTGGAATTTTATCTATTATCCTTTTATTTGTAAATGTAGGTCTTATAATATTTCTTACATTATTTCTATTAAGTGCAAATTTTTCTTTATATTCCTTATCTAAGTATTTATATAATTCTTTTAAAGAATATACATTATTATTCTTTATTTTCTTTTTATTTTTGATCTTTTTGCAGATAAGTATAGTAGCATCCTCATCTTCTTCTATATCAGTAATATTTTCTAATATACTATACTCTTTAATGTTAAACACATAAGCTATTTGATTACATATTCTTTTAGTTCCCACTAGTATTACATTTTTATCATACATAATTATCCTCTTTTTCATTTATTATAATATAAATGCTATTTATGATTTGCTCCATTGTTCATTATAACATATATTTCTTTCATCTTAAATTTGTTTTTATATAAACTATATTTTCTTAAAACATATTGAAGAATCAACAATTTATAAAGTTTTGGTTGTAATTCTTTAAATATAGCTCCCTGATCATAAAAATATTTTTCATTATATCCTTTAAACCATGTGCTTTCTTTATTCTCTACTGTTCCTATTTTTACTGGTACACTATAAATTTTTAAGCCTTTTTTTAAGCACTCATTTAAAAATACTGTTTCCTCTCCCATTAAGAAACTTCCACCTGGACCAAAGTTCTCATTGAAGTTGATTTTTTTATTTTTCATTTTATTTATTTTAAAAGTGATTTCACTTGAAACTACTCTCATTATATCTATCCAATGTATTTTTCCTTCTTTGATTTTCTTCAATTTTCTGTCTTTACTTAGACTTTCAACATAAAAAATAATCATATCTGCTTTTTTATATTTGTTATATGCTTCTAATACTATATCTTTATAATTATTTTCATATTTTATGTCATCATCTGTAAAAAGGCATATATCCCCATTTGCATATTCTAAGGCTCTATTTCTGCTTCTTGCAACACCTTTTTCATTAAATGATATAGTCCTTATCTTTTCCTCTTTATATTTTAATATAGGTTGCTTATTTTCTACTTGATTTATGAGTAATACATCTTCTAAAATATTTGCTTTTTTTATAAAGCTTTTTACATCTCTTACATCCTTTAAATTTCTAATAGAAACTAGACTTTCAATTACTGGTTCTTTCATAGGTTCTCCTATACTATTCGTTTTTTTGTAGCATGAAATATATACCAACAAAAATTGTATATTGTATATATTATTGATAACTTTTCTTGTTTTCTATATAATTTCCAAGTTCTTTTTAAGTTAGTAAATTTATTTTGTGATAATCCATTATTTGTTACTCTGTAAGTTGTAAAATTTTCATCCAATCCATAAGAAATTACACCACTTTTTAGTATATTCCACCATGTTGCCGTATCTTCACTTCCAATATTAGGCATAAGTATATTTTTCTTATCTATGTATTTTGTATCTAGCATCACAGTCGAAGTTAATATATATGTATTAGTTAGTGCTTTTCTATAATTTAATTTGCTTGGAATTTCTTTTACTTCTTTGAAATTTCCATCTTTCAAATAAGTATATCTTGTATATGTAAAACAATATTCATTGTCTTTCATAAAATTTAATTGTTTTTCTAGCTTTTCTGGGTTCCAAATGTCATCCGAATCTAAAAATGCAATGTATCTATTAGAAACTTTATTTATTGCTACATTTCTACACTCTGCAACTCCAATATGTGTACTTAAATCAATAAATATAACTTTGTCTTTTATGCTTTGAATTTCTTTTTCAATTATACTTTTAGTATTATCTAAAGAGCAATCATTTACAATGATTAATCTCCATTCTTTGTAGATTTGTTCTTTTACCGAGTTTATAGCTTGTACTACATATTTTTCACAATTATAAGCTGGCATAATTATATCTATCTTATCTATGTTTTGCATAAAGTTTCTTCCCTTCTAGTTATATTTCTTCTTTTTTTCTAGCATCTTTTATTATTTTACCAAATGTTCTAAAAACAATTTTAATATCATTTTTTATAGACCATTTACTCATATAAGTAATATCATATTCTAGTCTTTGTTTTGGATTAGTGTAATAATCTCCCTCTATATGTGATAATCCCGTTATTCCTGACTTAACTTGCTCTCTTATTCTATATTCTGGTACTACTTTTATAATATCTTCTATTATTTCAATTCTCTCTGGTCTTGGACCTACAATACTCATATCTCCTTTTACCATCCTTTGTTATTCTTTTTTGCTTAAATATACCAGGACCTTTAGAATCTATCTTTACTATTATAAAAATTATTACCATTATTGGAAAAGTGAAAATGATTGCAATGCTAGACACGAGTATATCAAATACTCTTTTTTGTATTCTCTATTCCTTATTTAATTTATAATTTATCATATTTTTTCCTTAATTTTTAATATTTTATTATACAATTCCGTATATTTTTGATGATTCTTTTCGCTTTCTTCTTTAGTATCTTTGTGTTTTGTATATTCTAATATGTTATTTTCATATTCTTTATAATCTTTTTCTACTATTTCTATAATTTCTAACATTTGTTTTTTTGTTTCTTCTGTTATATTTTCCAGATTATTCATAGCCATTAAAATTTCTAATTCATTATTTATCTTTTGAATTATCATATTAGAATCATATTTACTTTCAATTTTATTGTTTCTCCAAAAATCAATCCAAAAATCTATACCTTCTACATTTGCTTCATATCCTTCTTGTTCTAAACCTCGTGAAATATTAGATGCTAAATATGTGGTTATCCATTGTTGTTGTTGTGAATAAGGTTCTTTTTTCATATATTTTATCATTTTTTGCATATTTTCTTTATCATATTCATTAGGATTTTGTGTTCCCACAATATCATTATACATATATTGTTCATTCCATGGCGAAAGTTTACTACTTAGTTTTGGATTGCTTTCTTTTAATAAGTCTGATGTAAGCCCCAAAATATTAATTGTCGTAATAACTGCAAATGCAATAACTATGATGTAGTCTATTATTTCTATCTTTTTTGTCTTTAATTCTTTATCTTTTGAACTACTCAAGGCAACAAGTAAATAAAATAATATTCCTATTGTGATAAACGAAAAATCCATATCCATACAAGAATGTAAAAATATTATTAATATGCTTATTAACATTGCAACTTGCATTCTATATACTTTTATATCACTTCTATTTTTTATTATATCTTTTACATTTTTTAATATAAGTACCAGTATAGAGATAAAAGCAATTAAGCTAATTATTCCAAATGACATCCATATATCTAAAATATTACTATGAACATTTGCAGAATAATATTGATAATCTTGAACTTTACCATATAACAAATTCCAAGCATTTCCACCTGCTCCAAAAAGCCAATTATCTTTTATTATTTTAAAACCATCTCCCCAGTAATCAAATCTTTGCCATACACTTGAATTTTTGAAATTAAATGTTGTAAACATTCTTACTAATCCATTTGGAAGCATTAGATACTTTATAGTATATTTTTCACCATTTATTCTACAAGCATTTATTGTAAATTCTTGTTCTGACATATTTTTCATATATAAAGCTAAATGGTCTACACTATCACCTGTTGTAAACTCTATTTTTTTTGTATCATTACACGTTCCAAAAGTAACCTTACCCTTAATTTCTGTGATATTATATTGATTTGCTTCATCTATTTGTATTTCAAAACATTCTTCTTGTGTATTTGTCTCTGCATTTACATCAAATTCAATTACATATTTTGTATTTGGTTCTATACCTCTAATCCATTCTTCCTGATTTCCTTTTACTACAACAGGTTTAGAGAAATTTAGGCCAACAAAAAAGTATATAAAAAATGCTATTATTAAAGATGCACCAATAACTATATATTTTTTAGCTGTTTTTTTATCTTTTAATTTCTTTAAAATAAATATAAGTATTAAGATTCCAAGAAGTGCTATTGTTGCTTTAGATTGTGTAAGTATTATTGTTATACTTGCAATTAGTATATATATTCCATATAAAATTTTTAATTTTTTTTCTTCTGTATTTAAGAACAGTGCAATCGCTAAAAATGTCATAACACTTAGATATATTGCATAAGTATTAGCATAATCGAATACAGAAATCATCCTATATTCATGAAAAGCACTAATATTAAAAAACCTTAAAATAGGTTGAAATAAATTTATTTTAAAAAACATATCATATCCAAGTATAATTGGTATTACAGAAATTATAATAAGTGCATTTATTATAATTTTTTTCTCTTTATCTTCTGTAATTAAATTTCTTGCTAAAATATATACTCCATATATAGTCCAATACCTTAATATAGCAATTATTGTTTCGCTAAATGATACTGCTGTGTTAAATATCAATGGAATAAGTGGAGAAAGCATAAATATAAGTATTGCTATATCCAATTTGCTTTTTATTATTACATTTTTTTCTTTTTTTATTTTTTTATATATTACATATACTGTAGTAAAAGCACTTGTAATTAATAACGTTATCCATGTTGGCATTGTTTCACTAGGCATTACAAATATGCTTGAAAGTAACATAATAATGATTATTCCTATCAATCCTATTTTTTCTTTACTCATTTTATCATTCTCCTATTCTTAAATTTAAAATTAGTATATCATATTTTGTATTTTTTGAATAGTTTATTTCATTTTTTCACAGGAGTAAATTATGAAATTTTTGTTTTGTTGTGTTGACATAATTTTTGTATGGTGATATAATATTATCGTTGTTTCTTAGTATAGAAGCATATAACAATGGATAAAATATTTACACTACCTAAGATAAAAAATTTAATGTGAATATTATTTTTAGGGGATGTGTTTCAAGAATGAAAATATCAAAAAGAACATTTGGTATTTTATTTATTTTTGTGATTGTTTTTATCCTTAATACTTTCTCTTTTGCTACTTACAGAACTGCTGTACTTTCTGAACAGAATATTAAAAGTAATGTAGAAAAATTAGTATTAGATGATTATGCTGATTTATCAGCTGAGGAACAAGAAACTTTAGATTTAATAAATAAATATAGAATAAAAAATGGGCTAACTGAATTAAAGGCTTTGTCTAGTTTACAAGATGTTGCTTATTTAAAGGCTATTGATTTAGTACAAAATAATTACTTTTCCCATACTTCTGTTAATTTAGGTACCCCTTTTGAGATGTTAGAAGATTATGGAATTGATTATATGATTGCAGGTGAAAATTTAGCAGGTAATACTACTCCAGAAAGAGCTGTTGCTGCATGGATAAATTCTCCTTCTCATAAAGCTAATATTTTAGAAAAAAATTTTAGTTATACTGGTATTGTAGTGATTGATAGCCCTGTTTATGGCAAAATTTATGTGCAATTGTTTATTGGTTAATTTATGACACATTAAATTCGATTTTAATCAATTTGCACATTAGATATATAATTACTTGCTAAGTATCAAAAGAGATTAAAAATTCCAAAATGCACTTTTTTTCGTGGTGTGCAATTAGGGACGCGTTCATTTGAGCAGAATGGACGCGTCCCTAATTGCACACCGTACATAATATCTTGCATATAAGTTCATACTATGTTATAATACTACATAGTAAAGGAGGGGGAATTAATTTGGTAAAAATATATAATACAAATATTGAAACAAATGTAACTACAGAACAAAAAGAAATAGAAAAAGGTTGTTGGATAAACATGGTCTCCCCCTCTGAAAAGGAGATTAAATTAATTTGTGAGAAAGCCAAAATTTCTGATAATTTTATTAGATATGCTTTAGATTACGAAGAAAAAGCCAGAATTGATTTTGAAGATGATGGAACAATTTTATTTATTGTTGATGTTCCAATTCTTGAGAAGAACAATAATTTTGATGTATATACAACAATGCCAGTTGGGCTTATTGTTGTAAGAGATGATTTTTTTATAACAGTTTCTCTAAAGAAAAATAAAATAATTTCAAATCTTGAAAATTCGATTAACAAAAAAATTATAACTTATAAAAAAAGCAGATTTATATTTCAATTTTTCTATGAAAATGCTTCTATTTTTTTAAAGTTATTAAAACAAATTAATAAAGAAACAGAAGTTGCTGAAAATATCTTGCAAAAAACTTTGCAAAACCAAGAATTATTGAAATTGTTAAATTTAGATAAAAGTTTAGTGTATTTTACAACATCTTTAAAATCAAATGAAACAGTAATGGAAAAAACTTTAAAAGGTAGAATCATTAAATTATATGAAGAAGATGAGGATTTGTTAGAAGATTCAATCATTGAAAACAAACAAGCTATTGAAATGTCTAAAATTTATAGTGATATTTTAAATGGTACAATGGATGCATATGCATCAATTATTTCAAACAATTTGAATGGTGTAATGAAACGCTTAACTTCAATTACAATTATAATTGCAATACCTACGTTAATCGCTAGTTTATGGGGAATGAATGTTTTTGTTCCTTTTCAACATAATCAATGGGGATTTTTAATATTATCTATTTTTATGATAATTACAACTGCAATCACAATTTTATGGTTAAAGAAAAAGGATTTATTATCATAAATTTTCATAATCAAAAAAAGATTAATGTTTTAATTTTGGAACATAGCTTATAATCTTTGCAATAACAGTAAAAAAATTCGTGTTTTTTGAACACGAATTTTTTTATTTATCATTAAACATCACTTTGTTTACCAACAATTTCCTCAATCTTGTTTTTTGCATCCTTAACTTTATTATAAACAACCTGAGATACACTGCTGCTATTGTTGTCATTATTGTTGCTATTATTGCTTCCATTTTCATTCTCATTTTGATTTTCATTTTGATTTTCATAATCAGAAATAGTTTTATTAATATCTAAAATCTTGTATTTTTTTTCATTACCAGACCCCATATTATACATAAAAATAGGCACATAATTTACATCATCAATTGTAATTTTACCATCATCAACATGTTTTGTAATCTTTAACTGCAGAATAATAGTATTTTGAGTATTTTCACTAACCTGTCCTGACATAAAATTCCCAAGAGAATATATTACAAAACCATCTTTTGTAGTGCCATCCTCCATAGTAATTGTACGTTTTTCCATTGGTTCGAGAACATGTGGATGACTTCCAAAAATAATATCAACACCATTTTTAAACAAGAAATCTGCCAAATTCTCTTGTGTCGCATTTTGTTTAAGTTGATATTCCACACCCCAATGCATATTAACACAAATCAAATCTGGATTAGTTTCTTTTGCCTTAGCAATTTGGTCTAAAATTAAATTATTATCAATCAAATTAATACAATATTCTTTTCCTTTTGGCACAGGAATTCCATTTGTTCCATATGTAAAAGACAAAAATGCAATATTGATTCCATTAACATTTTTAGTCAAAATTGTATTTTGCTCATCAACACTTCTATATGTTCCAGTGTGGCTTAAACCCACTTTATCAAGCTCATCTAGAGTATTAACCAAACCATTATATTTTTTATCTAAACTATGATTATTAGCAGTTGAAACAACATCAACCCCTAAATCCTTGATATTTTGAGCCAATTGCTCAGGTGTATTGAAATTTGGATATCCACTATATCCAGCATCTTTTCCAGCAAATGTAGTCTCTAAATTCCCAATTGCAATATCCGCATTTTTAATGTAATCTTTTATATCTTCAAATACATATGAAAAATCATATGACTTTGTTTCACTATTATATGCATCTTGAAAATTTGATGTATGACTCATAATATCACCTATTGCAACCATATTTATTGTTATATCTTTTTTCTCCTCAACAGCCGCGACCTCAGTTGTTTCAGTTGGTTGAGTTCTAGTCATTATTTTTTTTGAACATATTATAGTAGTCATAATAAGTAAAACTAATATTAAAATACAACCAGCAACCTTTTTGTAATTTAATTTTCTGTTTTGATTTCTTCTAGATCTTGTTCTTCTCGAATTTCTTGTTGTTTTTTTTCTGTTTTTTGTATTTTTACTGTTTTTTCTATTGTTATTTCTATTGCTCATTTTCGTTGTCCTCTCTAATCTGTGTTTTTTAATTTGAAGTTAGTATAACATATTTAGGCGCTGAATTACAATATATTTTGTAAAATTATGTGCAATTGGGGACGCGTCCAAATTGCTCATTTGAACAATTTGGACGCGTCCCCAATTGCACAATCGCTCACACAAAAAAAGAATTATATTTCATATGCCAGAAAATACAATTCTTATTTATTCTAAAAATTTGATTTCAACTTTAATTATTAAACTTACCTAAACTAAATACCTATTATAAATTTTCAATTTCTTTTCTACTCAAACCTGTTATTTTAACAATAATGTCAATTTCAATATTTTCCTTTAACATTTTCTTTGCAATTTCAACCTTTTCTGCAGCAGCACCTTTTACAACACCTTTAGCAATTCCCTCTGCTAAACCAGCTTCTCTACCTCTTTTAGTAGCCCCAGCTATTGCAGCTGCTTCATCACGAATTGCTTTTTCACGCAATCTAGCAAGTTCTCTTTCTTTCTCATCTCCATTTAGATATTCTAATTCTTCCTCAGCTTTTTTTACATACTCATTATTAATCATACTGATTTCCTCCAAATTATTATTAATAATAAATGTAAGCCACTCATCTAACTTGCTCGAAATTCTTTTACATTTCCTTTTAAACTTTGGCAATTGAATATAATGAAGCTCAAATTTATCTGTTAAAAGAATATCTTCATAATCTCGTCTCAATCTAGCTCTTTCATGAAAAGGTCCTTCATTAAAAATATCATAAGTCATAATCCAAATTCCTATAACCTTTGGAATTTCAGCATAATCTTGCTTAACTTTTAAACTCTCATGAAAAAGACCTGCCTCATAAAACAAAGATCTATCAACAGTATTTTCAAAATCTTTAACCTGCATTTCGATATTAACAATAGTTCCATCATCCACGGTAGCAACAATATCAAGTATTCCTAATTTGTCTGAAATGATTTCTTTTTCAAGTGATACCTGTTGTTTAACCTCCAAACTAGCTATTTTTATATCAGGCAAAATTCCTTCTAACAAATCCTTTAATAAATCTGCATTCTTTTTATGGCCAAATATACGTTTAAACATGTAATCATTAGTTGGCTTATATGTATTCATTTATCACTCCTATTCTAGCATATATGTTGGTTGTTTTCAATTAATTTTGATTTTTTTGTGTAATGAATTTTACACTTTGATTTTAAATTTTTTGATTTAATTTTTAATTATAAATTTTTTAGATTTTTTACATTAAATTTAAATAATGTATTTGTTTAATTTATTTAATTATAGAAATCAAATTTTTATGGTTATTATTAAAACATATAATTGAGCAAATTGCAACAAAAATCGTACGTCAAATTATTACAAAATTTGACAATATAATATAAGTTTTATCTTTTAAACACTGTCTATACATAGTTGTTTTTTCTCCAATTTATTAGCTTAAAATATATTTTATCACTTTTTAATTTTTTTTGTAGAAAATACTTGAATTAAGACAACATTAATAATATAATGTTGTTAATCAAAAGATAAGTTAAAGGGAGAGATTTTATGGAATTAGTAAAAGATATTTATTTTAATACTGATAAATTAGTTGAAAATACTAAAATAAAAGTTTCTTACACAGGAAAATTTTACCAAGGAAACAATGAAAAAGTTTATTTACATTATGGTTATGGTGAAAATTGGAATAATGTAAATGAAGTTGAAATGTCAAAAACAGATTTAGGTTATCAAGCAGAATTAAAATTATTACCTGCTGAAACATTAAATTTCTGTTTCAAAAACCAAAATAATGAATGGGATAATAATTTTGGAAAAAATTATGTATTTAATATTGAAAAAAATATAGTTACAAATAAAGGTCAAAATAAGGAAAGCTTTTCATTTTTTGAAAAAGCTTTTGGTAATGTTGGTAATTTTGAAAATGCCAATAATGTGAAAAATGCAGGTACTTCTAAGGAATTAAAAGAAGATGTACCACATAGTTTCGATACTATAATTCCTTTTGAAAATAATGTTTCAGAAAAAAATATTACAGCTGAAAGTTCTACTACAGCAAATTCTACTAAAAATATTTTTGCAAAAATTGAGACAAATGCACAACCTGCTGATATTGCAAATGTTGCTGGTCAACAGATAAATGACACAAAATTTACAAATCAAATAGTAAATAATGCTGCAAGTCAAACAGCAATCCAAGCAACAAACCAAACTGCAAATCAACCTGCAAATAATTGTTATGCAGTAATTAAAACAGTTCCAGGGGATACACAAGTTGTTGCAACAATTAATCCATCTCAATTAAAATCTAATGGCGAAAACAAAAACTGTAATGAAACAGCTATAGCTTTAGCACCAACAGGTTTCAATTATTGGACTAAAAAAATTAAACAAACTGTTTGTAACTTTTTTGAAAAACTTCCAAAAATAATTTCTGGAAATTATAAAAGAGATATACAAAACAATAATGAAAACTTAAAATAAGAAATTTCATTAAATAAAAAACACTAACAAAAATACACTAAATAATAAAAATTACTTTTTATTATTTAGTGTATTTTTTACTAAACATTTTCTCAAATATTTTTTCATCCAATTTTCCAAATATTTTTATCAATATCATATATTTTTTATCATATAATATATTTTTCAAACAAATACCACTAAACAGCCCAACCCCCATTAATTTGAATAGTCTGACCTGTTGTATATTCATCTTCTATCAACCATTTCACACAACTTGTTATATTTTCTGGCTTTCCAATTTTTTCAAGTGGAATTTCTTCTTTTATATTTTCAATATCTTGTTCATTTAACTTAGAATTCATATCAGTATCAATAATTCCAGGTGCAATACAATTAACACGAATATTAGATGGGCCAAGCTCTTTTGCCAATGCCTTCGTCATTCCTTGTAACCCAGCTTTTGCAGCTGAATAGTGAACTTCGCATGAACCACCTATTGTTCCCCATATAGAAGATATATTAATTATACAACCATTTTTTTCATTAATCATATATTTCAAAGCTTCTTGAATAGTATAAAAACATGATGTTAAATTTGTTTGAATCATATTTTCCCAATCTTCATTTGTTATATCTGTAAACATTTTTATTTGTGAGATACCTGCATTATTTATTAAAACATCAATTTTTCCAAATGTTTTTATACAAAATTTAATCATGTTTGAAACTTCTTCTCTTTTAGTTACATCTGCTTTAAAAATTTCTATCTGATAATTATTAATTTTAAGTTCTTTTTTTATTTTTTTTGCCTTTTCTTCAGATTTATTATAATTTAATATTACTTTATGTCCTTGTTTTGCTAACTCTTTAACAATATTTTCTCCTATTCCTCTTGAGCCTCCTGTTACTAATATTACTTTATTTTCAGTCATTATTTTGCCTCCTGATATACTTTCTTATATACTCTTTATTTTAATATTATACAGATTTTTCCTATGTATATCAAGAGAAACAACAAAATTTATTTAAAACCTTCTTTCTGCATATTTTTTTGTTTTTTCTTACGTTATCTGCATATATTTTATCATTTTATATGCAGATAACCCATGTTACATTTATTATGCATTTACAAAAATTCACAAATTGCATAAAAAAGCCAGTAATTAAGATTTAATCAAAACTACTGACCTTTATAATGGAGCCACTTCTCAGATTCGAACTGAGGACCCCCGCATTACAAGTGCGGTGCTCTGGCCAACTGAGCTAAAGTGGCAATATTATTGGTGACCCGTACGGGAATCGAACCCATGTCTCCGCCGTGAAAGGGCGATGTCTTAACCGCTTGACCAACGGGCCATTTTTATTTTTTGCTTGTATATTTAATATATAATAATTTATATTAAATAATTAATTTTCTAGGATTTAAGTTAAACTTAAATCCTAGATTTGGTGAGCCATCGCGGATTCGAACCGCGGACAACTTGATTAAAAGTCAAGTGCTCTACCACCTGAGCTAATGACCCAAGTTAGTGCTGTTGCACAATGCATTAAACATGTATTGGTTAACGCAGTTATTATTTTAATATAATTGTTGTAATTTGTCAATACTTTTTTAAAACTTTTTTATTTTTTTTGTTTTTTATTTTGTATATCTGTTTTAATTTTTCCCAAAGTCCAGTCATATCAACCGTTTTGCAATTTCGTATTAACATCTTCAAAATTGTATTTGTCTAAGTTTGTCGAAACTTGTTGAACGATTTTTCGTGACAAATACAATTTTATGTGTTATATTATAAATACATTTAGTTGTTCTCATTTAATTTAATCTTATGAGTTAGATCTTATGAATTTAATCTTTCAACTAATTCATCTACATTAATACCATGAACTTCACAAGCTTCTTCTAAAGTTTCAGCTTGAGATGCAGGGCATCCTAAACAATGCATTCCAGCCTCTAATAAAAGTTCAGCTTTTTCTGGTGCAACTTCTAATAATTCACCTATTTTTGTGTTTTTTGTTATTTCCATTGTAATTCACCTACCTTTTCTTTAACAAGAAATTACATATATTTTAACACATAAACATAAAAAAGTATATAGTTTTAAATTCTTTTATAATCAAAAAATTTTTGTAACAGAAAAATGTAGAGCATCTATTAAACCTAATATTTTAAGCATAACTGCAGAATATCTGCAATTACTAACATGAAAGGAGGTTTTACATGAAAATATTAGACTTATTTTTCATATTACTTATTATTAATATTTTTATAAGTTTTTATTCAATCTATACATTTATAGATATAAAAATTTTGCATAACAAGCAAGGCTCAAAATTAAAATTAAAAACATTATAACAAAGGAGCAATACAAACATGAAAAAAAGACTTATATTTACATTTACCACAATATTACCAGTCTTAATTATTGAATATTTCATATTTAATCCAATCTATAAATTACAATCTGTATTTATTCCATATGGATTATATCCATATGACATCTGCCAAAAACAACCTATGATGTGGAATTTTATTAAATTGATTTTCATAATTTTAAATATTTTTAATCTTATTATTATATCAAATTTAATTTATTCGAAATTGCAAAAATCTCAAAAATTTAAGAAAATACTTGAATCAAGCAATATATTTAACCTGCTGTTTACAGATATTTTTTTAATTGGTAAAAACCATAGCAATAATCACAATCATAAACACAATTATACCTATAATCATAACTCACTAATACAAAAATCATCAAATATGATAAATCAAAATAATCTCCAACTTTATATAGGCACAAACACACAAAATGAACCAATTTTCATTCCAGAAAGTGGCTTATATCAGAATATGTTAATAACAGGAACTATTGGCTCAGGTAAAACAAGTAGTGCAATGTATCCATTCACAAAACAACTAATTTATTATAAAAATTCGTCTTTAGATAATAAAATAGGAATGCTTATCTTAGATGTAAAAGGAAATTATTATTATCAAGTTACCGAATTTTGCAAACAATTTAATAGATTAGATGACCTTATTGTCATTGAACTTGGCGGGAAATACAAATATAATCCTTTAAATAAACCAAATTTGAAGCCATCAATTTTAGCAAATAGACTAAAGACTATATTATTATTGTTTTCTGAAAATAATTCTGAATCATATTGGCTAGATAAAGCAGAACAAATACTTGAGCAATCAATAAAAATTTGTAGATTATACAATAATAACTATGTTAATTTTAATGAAATTCATAAATTAATAACAGATTCTGATTACTATTATTCCAAAATTCAGATACTAAAAAATGATTTTCTTAAAAATAAATTTAATGATAAACAATGTTATGATTTATTAACAGCAATTACATTTTTTGAAAATGAATTTTTAAAACTTGATCAAAGGACAATGTCAATTTTGAAGTCTGAAATTACTAGAATTACCAATTGTTTTGTGTCTGATTATGATGTAATGAACACTTTTAATCCTAATAAAAATGAAGAAAATTTTCATGGACTTTCAGATATAATTTCTCAAGGAAAAATAGTTGTTTTAAATTTGAACATTTCTGAATATAAAAATCTTTCAAAAATAATAGCTGCATATCTAAAACTTGATTTTCAAACAGAGGTATTATCAAGATTAGCTAAAAATAATGTTTCAAGACCTGTTGCATTTATCTCAGATGAATATCATGAATATGTAACATCAACAGATGCAGATTTTTTTGCACAAAGCAGAGAAGCTAAATGTATTAATATTGTTGCAACACAAAGTTATACATCATTATTAAAAACTTTAAATAATGAGTCAACAGTAAAAGTCATAATTCAAAATTTAATTAATAAAATATGGCTTCGTACAGATGATTGTTTTACAATTGAAGAAGCTCAAAAACAAATTGGAAAGGAAGATAAGGAAAAAGTATCTAGAAGTGTTTCTGAAAATGCAAAACAAACTGTTTATAATTATTTCACAGGTTCTCTTAATTCAAGAGATTCTAATATAACAGAAAGCCTTAATTCTGTTATACAACATGATTTTATTTATGATACTAATTTTTTCACACAAAATTTAGATACATTTAATTGTTTGGCTTTTTTATCAACAGGTAAAACAATTTTATCACCTCAAAAAATAAAATTAATTCCATATTTTGAAAGTGAAGATTTGTTTTTGTAATTTGTTTAATTTTAATAATCTATTTTTAATTAGTAAATTATTATAATATTAATTGTATTTTTTTACTAAACTTAAGTTTTATAGGTTTTCTTTAAAACCCAAATTTCTAAAAAAGGATTGATTCTATGAATAAAAAATTATCTCAACAAAACCATAAAAATAAAATTATTCTAATAAACAGAATATACACGATTTTAATTTTAATAATATTATTTACAATTATTCTTTCTAATTTATGTATTTCTTATGGTGCTTATCCAAAATTAATTTCAACATTAAACTCTGCATTTCAAAAAATCGAATCATGGCTTGTAAGTCTTTCTACGCCTGCTGCCGCTGTAGCTGTTGCTTCAGGTGTGTTTATGAAAAAATTCAGTTTTGGTGATGATGAAAGAATGAGAATTGGAAAAAAATTGATTCGTACTTCTCTTATTTCATATGCATTAATTCTGGTTATTGATTTGGTTTTATCAACTATACAAAATTTATTATCAAATGTTCCAGAATAATTATACATAAAATCACAAGGTTTATAGGCTGGACCTTTTCTAACAGCCTAAATATTATATAAGGAGCAAAACTAAAATGTCAGAAACACAAACCAATATTACTCAAACAATAATTTCAACAATAAATACACTTCTATCATCACTTTTTTCATCAATAGATAATAATCTATATTCTATTTTAGATGATATTGTTTTTATTGATACAGATATTTTACATGATAATTTTATATCATCAATATTTGGTACATCAAATACCATTGGATTACTACTGCTTTCTAATTCACTATTAATTGGTTTTGCATTATTTTACATTATTAGATATGCTTTTTCACATTACACATCATCACAAACAGAACAACCATTTCAATTTTTATTTAAATTATTTATTTTTGCTGCATTATCAAACTCATCTTATTTTTTAATGGAACAACTGATAAATATAAATTCACTTATTTCACTATCTATTAGAGAAATTGGAGAAAATATTTTTAATTGTAATATAAGTTTTTCTGAATTGATTTTAAAATTAAATAATATTGTATCATCACAAGAAAATCTTAATATTTTTTCAATGGATGGATTACTAAAAAGTTTTATATCAATTAATTTATTAAATTTATTATTTACATATTCATTAAGATATGTAATACTAAAAGTATTTGTTTTAATTACTCCATTTGCAATTATAACATTAATAAATTCATCAACTTCCTGGTTTTTTAAATCATGGTTTAAAAGTATTTTATCACTTTTGTTATTACAATCTCTTGTTTCATTAATTTTACTTATTATTTTTTCTACCAATTTTTCTGTAACAGAGATTATGCCTAAAATAATTTGTATTGGTTCATTATATGCTTTAACAAAAGCTAACTCATATATAAGAGATTTAATAGGAGGTATTTCTACAGATGTTTCTTCAAATTTTAGTTCTCTTCGTTATTTAATAAAATAATTTTTAATAAATTTTCTTTTGTTTTATATAAATTGATATAAAAAAGGTAAATTTCTATAAAAACATATTTTTAGCATTTAATATATGTCACAAGTTTAATATGTGTCACAAATTTAATATACACCACAATTTTAATATATGCTATAAATCTAATATATATCGTAAATCTATTGAAAGGAGTCTATTCATGAATTTTATAATTCCTAAAAACTATAATTTTAAAAATAAATTATTTGGAATAATTGATTACACTACAGCAATATTTAATACTATTTGGAATGTACTTCTATATTTTATTTTAAAAAACATTGAAATTACCATTTCTATTAAAATTTGCATATTTTCTTCTATATCATTTCCTGTATTGTTATTAACTTTAATAGGATTTAATAATGAATCACCTATATATACAATTAAATATTTATTAAACTATTTAAAATCACAAAAAGTTTTTTTGTTTAAAAAAGAATATAGTAATTATGACTTTGAAAATGTTTCTTCTTTGAAAAAAAATAAAACCATTGCTAAATTTGGTCTAAAATTATATAATCTATTTAGCATTAAATTTTTACATTAATAACTCACATCTTATATAAACCAAACAATTTCAAGAAAGGAATGAAAAAAAATGAAGAAAATATTTAAAATTATATTTGCAATAATCATATTTGTACTAATATTAATTTGTGGTTTTGCAATATATAAAAATCGTTCTAATATATCATTTGTGCAAAATTTTATAAGCAAAAATTCTAACACAAATATCTCTGAAAACACAGAAACTGAACAATCAAATATCAAAAAATCAACTGTTTCATATAATGGATTTCTTCATACAAATGGCTCTAAATTAGAGAATCAAAAAAATGAACCAATACAATTAAAAGGTTTAAGTAGTCATGGTATTGAATGGTATTCAGATATTATAACTTATGAAAATTTAAAAACATTAAGAGATGACTGGAATATCAATGTTTTTAGGATTGCAATGTATACAGATGTTGATACACACTACAATTCAGAACATCAAGGATATATTTATAATATGCAGCAAAACAAAGATGCTGTATATAAAATAGTAGATATGGCTATTGATCTTGATATGTATGTTATTGTTGATTGGCATATTTTAGATGATAACAATCCTCAAATATACAAACAAGAAGCTCAGGACTTTTTTAATGAGGTATCTAAAAAATATGGTAATATTCCAAATATTATTTATGAAATATGTAATGAACCTAATGGAAATGATGTTACATGGGATAAAGATATAAAACCATATGCCGAAGAAATAATACCAATAATAAGAGCAAATTCAAAAGATTGTTTAATAATAGTTGGTACACCAGATTGGTGCAAAAAAGTTAATAAAGCTGCTGATAATCCATTGAATTTTTCAAACATTGTTTATTCTTGCCATTTTTATTCAGGAACTCATGGAAATGAATTAAGGGAAAAAATAGATTATTGTTTAGACAAAAATATTCCTATTTTTGTTTCAGAATGTGGATTAACTGATGCTTCTGGAAATGGTAATGTTTATTTTGATGAATTTAATACATGGATTGAATATTTGAATTCTAAAAATATAAGCTGGGTTTACTGGTCTTTCTCTAATAAAAATGAATCTTCTGCTATACTCATTCCTGGTTATACTGCTTATTTAAGTAGTGACAATAGCCAAAACGCAGGAAATGAGCATGGTAACAATTTAAACAATTCAAATAATTCAAGTAATTTAACTAACTCAAACAATAACCAAAACAACAACAGCAACACTAATAATTCAAACACAACACCAGCCACTAATGAAAACACACAAATGACCCCTTCTAATATAAATGAAAATTTAACAGAAGCAGGCAAATTCATCAAAAAAATATTAAAAAATACTTGAAAGTGGAAGTGTTGAACAAAAAGAAAAATGAACAGTTGGGGACGCTTCCAAATTGCACGATGCGTGCAATCGGGACGCGTCCCCAATTGTTCAATTATTTATATATAAATTTTAACATTTACATTATGGAAGTCAATATCATAAAAATGGGTGCAAAAATCTTTTTCCTTACGAAACAATACTTTTGCACCTTTTTTACATTTATTTGTCGTTTTTATTTCATTTAGATTTCTAATATAAAAAATGTAATTTTTACTGTTTTTCAGCATTTACTTTGTATTAATTACTTTGATTCAATTATTTTACATCAACTACTCTGTTGTAGCATTTCCTTCAGTAACATTTTCTTCAACTTCAACAACACTTCTAGTATTTACAAAACCTTCATTTGTATCATATTGTGTTGTTTCTCCCTCAGTATAATAAGAATTTCCGCCAATTGCCTCTTTTACCAAAGTCTTTCCAACAATCTTAACATCTTGTATCACACATTTTGTTAACTTTGTTGCCAATCTTACTATATTAGGCTTTGTTGTTAATTGTCCTGCAAATCCTAAAATTCCGCCAACATTATCTTCACCAATAATTAATGCACTATTTTCATCATTTTCAATACCTTGTACTAAACAATTACTAATACTTGGAACTCCAGCACCTGCAATTCCACCTACTGCAACTTTTCCTTCTACACAAGTATTTATTACTTTACAATTATCAACTGCTGTTGCATTATTTTTAACATTATTACCATGTCCAACAATTCCACCTGTACCATATGATGTTTCTTCTTTAGAAACAATATTACTATTTTTTACAGTACAATCTGAAATTAAACCTGTTCCAACACCCAAAATTCCTGATGTTCCACCTTGATATAATTTTACACCTGTTGATGAATCTAAAGTATATATATTTCCTGAATTTGTTATACTTGATGAAATCAAATTACAATTTTGAATTTCTGTACTTTGATTTCCTGTAACACCTACTATACCTGCTGTTCCTGCTCCTTGAGTATTATTTATAATTGTTATTGAATTTGCATCTACATTTGTAATATTTCCAGCATTACAAACTCCAACTGTACCACCTACATATTTAACATTTGTAGCTTTTATTGTACCATCTTCAATACTTGATGAATTTAAATTAATCAATCCATTTTGAATTCCAATTAATCCACCTATTCCAGATTTAGAATTATCTTTTCCATTTGCAATTATTTTTGAATTATTTACTTGAATATTTTCAACATTGCCAGAAGCATTACCAACACCTCCACCAATAATATTTCCAACTGCAGATGAATTTATTGAAATATCATTTACTTTTGAATTATTTACAACATTACTACATATACCTACAATTCCTCCTATTTGAACTGCATTTCCATTATTAGCTGATGATGTAATATCAAGATTATTTACTTCACAATTATCTATACTTGTATTTCCACATCCTAATATTCCACCAATTACACCATTCAAATTTGAATTAACAATAATTGTTCCGTTTTTAACTTTAACATTTTTTATTGTTCCCTCTGTTGTTCCAACAGCCATACTTGCAAGTGGCATAACACCTTGTGCAGCATCTTGTGTTGAATTAATATTTATTTTTACTTTATTAATTTCAATTGTTCCACCATTTTTATTTACCTCAATATCTCCTGAACCAGATAAACCTGTACCATGTCCTTTTGATTCAATTTGAATATTACTTACATTTAAATTTTCAAATTCTCCACCATTTTTTGCTATTGCCATAACACCACTTGTTATTGGCACAACACCACTATCAGCAGAATTATTTTTTAAACTAATTTTACTAATATTTGAATTAGAAATATTAACATAAGTATTTCCAACGGCAACAAGTCCACCCATGTGAATTGTATTTACATCACTACCTTCAATATTAATATCATAAATATTAATATTATTAATATTTACTGTTTCACCTGCACCAATAATACCTCCAATTGGTGATGCCATATATCCATTAGTTGAATTATGAGTAATTTTTATATTACCAATTTCAGAATCTTCTATTGTTGCTTTAGCAGTTTGACTACCCCAAACTCCTCCAATTCCAGCTGGTGAATCAATTTTTATATTTTTTATTTTTAATCCTTTAATAACAGAATCTCCACCATTTACACCAATTGCACCACCTGTTTGATTTGAATTTGTTGTTGATGATTTTATTATCATATTACTAAATTCTGTGTTTTCAATATTAACTTTACTATTTGCTAATCCAATTAATCCACCTAAATTCTGATTTCCAGATATTTGTTTTATTTCATTTTCAGATGTAACTTTACAATTTTTAATTGTTGTAGGTAATGATATAACTTCTCCTATTAAACCACCCATATTACTTGGCTCAGTATATCCACTTGAATCTGCAATTCTTGTAAGAGGTGTATTTATTACTTTACAATTATCTAATTTTAATTCATTTTCTGTTCCATATGAATAACTTACATTTTGTGATAAAATTCCTCCAACATGTCCTGCTTTTACTGTTACATCGCAATTAGTAACATTACAATCTTCAAAATTTGCAACAACATCTGTAAATCCTACAATACCTGCAATTGCAGCTTTTGATGTATTAGTATCATCACTTATTATTGTTGATTCATTATAATTACATTTAATAATATTTGCATTATTTCCTGTAAGAACTCCTCCAACAATTCCTCCTATTTTATTAGAATCATTTTTACTATAAATATTTGATTTATTTACATTACATCCTATAACATTTAATTTTGCATTATTTGAATTATCTAATCTTCCTAAAATTCCTCCAATATAATTTCCTCTATCAGATTTCATTTCTGTATTTTCAATATTGCAATTATCAATATTTATAATTCCTTGGCTTTCTAAGATTGTACTTGCAATTCCACCTATTCTTGTAGAATCTGAACTATTATTTGATACTATTATACTGTTTGTAATTTTGTTATTTGATAAATTAATAGTATCTACACCTTTTAATAATCCTATCATTCCACCTATAATTGATTCTGACATATTTTCATTAAATTTTAAATTATTAATTTCGCAATTTTCTAATTTAAAATCTTTTATTTGACTATCAATTATTTTACAAACCATACCACCAAATTCAATTGTAGCATTATTGTTTTCTCTTTGTACATTTATATTATTTGCTGTACAATTTCTTATTGTTCCAATTTTATCATTATTAATTCTATATCCTAATGAAGCTATTTCTCCAACCATTATACTTGCATAACCAGATTTTTCTATATTAATATTTACATTTTCTGATTTACAATTATTTATATATATATCTGATGTTGCAAGACCTATAAATCCACCTAATTCGCCTGTATATCCTATTGCTCTTATTACCACTGGATTTTCTTGTGTTCCAATTATTTTAGAATCATTTATTATTATTTTTTTGTTTATTCCTATTCCTATGAAACCTGATACTTTACCTCCACCAGTTACATTTCCTGTATTTTCACAATTTTCTATTTCGATTGTTGAATCCTTATTAATTTCTTTTGCCAAAAATCCTGCTGCTTCTATTGAATTATTTGCAATTATATTTCCTGTATTTATACTATTTTTTATTGTTATATCTGCATTTGCTGTTCCTATAAATCCTGCCACTGTTTGTGCATTCATATTTTCAGAACCTATATCAGCTGTGTTTTTGCAATTATTAATTATTACAGGTACTAATGTATATGAAACAAATCCTGCAGCTTCTGAAACACCATTTTGAGTTGTAATTATTCCTTCATTTATACATCCTGTTAATCTTATTTCTGTACTATCATCTTGTTTTTGTGCTTGTGCTATCATTCCTGATGCATGTCCAGAATAACTTGCTGAATTATAATTTGGTGTAATTTCTCCTGTATTTGTACAATTTTCTAATTCTGCTATACATTTTGTGCATCCTATTATTCCAGCGGTATTATCAAGTACTGATTTTACTGCTCCATTATTGGTACAATTTTTTACATAAATTTTATTTACTTTCCAATCTACATTTTCAGCTTCTTTTATTACATATTTTTTATCTGTTCTACTATCTGAATGACTATCATCTACATTTTCATCATCTTCATAATCATCTTTATTTATAACTGTTATATTTACTGCTACTTCATATTTTTCATCTTTACCATTCCATACTTTACTTATTGTTACTTTTACATATTCTGTAACATCAATATATCCATCTGGTGTTTTTGTTTGTACAACATAATATGTATCTGTTCCAAGTTCTTCTATATCATATGTTGCTATTTGTAATTCTCCATTTTTTACTTCTATATTTTCATAACCTTTTATTACTTGTTTATTTTTATCTAATACTTTAAATTTTGCACCATCTAATAATTCATATGTATCTATATCAATATTTTTTAGGCTTAATGTATATTCACCTATATGTCTTTTATTTTCTATTGTTAAGCTTATAATATTTGTTGTTTTATCTAATTTTACTACTACATTACTTACTGAATAATTAGCTGATTCAACATATCCTACTAAACCACCTGCATTAAATTTTCCTGCAATTACAGTTCCATTATTAGTTGAATCTACTATACTTAAAGCACCAAATCCAACACCTATTAATCCACCTACTTTTGAACCTGTTGCTATTACATTAGAATTATTTGTACATCCATTTATTATCAATAATTTTCCATCTGCTCCATATCCAATTAATCCACCTACATTATTTGTATCTGAATTTATTGTTCCTGAAACAGTACAGTTTTGTAATGTTCCTTGTTCCATATATGCAACAATTCCACCAACACTATATTTATTTTCTAATTTATCTTCTAATTCTTTTATTTTTTCTTGTATTAATGTTTTTTCAGCTGTTGTTGTTGCATTATTTAATTCTAATCTAGCATCACTTATTTTTTCTTGTACTTCTTTTTCTATATTTGTAACATTTATATTTATATTTGATACATTTAAATCTTTTATTGTTCCTGATACTTCAGCAAAAAGTCCAAATCTTGTGTTATCACTATCTCCATTTTGTGTAATTTTTAAATTAGAAATTGTATAACCACAACCATCAAAAACTCCTCCAAATTCTTTAATAGGGCTCCAATTTTCTGATGTTATTTCTATATCATTTTTTAATTCATAATCTTCATATTTACCAAATGTATATGTTTTTCCATCTATTGTAACACTTCTATTTGTTCCTATTTTTGATAATTGTTCTTCTGTATATATTGGTATTACTGTATCTTGTGTTTCTACAATTACTTTTGTTTCTAATAAATCACATTCTATTGATATTTCATATTGTTCTGTTATTGGATCTGTTATTTTTTTATGTACTACAACTTTTACTTCATCTTGTATTATTTTTCTGTACCCTTCTGGTGTTTCTGTTTCTTTTATGTAATATACATCATCTTTTGTTCCATATGTTTTCATTAATCCAAAATCTAATATTCCACCATTTTTTGTTATACCTGTTTTTATTACTTCTTTATTTTCATTTAATAAATCAAATTTTGCGCCATTTAACATATCTTCTGTTTCTGAATCTATTTTTTCTATTCTTATAGTATAATCAATTGGTATTTCTCTTTTTATAATTACATTTTCAAAATCATCATCTTCTTCTGTTCCTCTTACATATTGTGCTGAATTTGAATTATAAGCCTCTTCTTCTTTATATGTTGATAATTCTGGTATTGATAAATTACCTTTTTTTAGTTCTTTTTCTCCACTTGTTCCTTTTGTTATTTCACCTGCTACAACCAATCTTGTATCATCTTCTAATTGTTTTTCTGCTGTTACTTTACATGTAAATTCAATTTCCTCATAACTTGGATTTCCATTATTTGTATATGCAGGAATTGCTGTATTTTCAAGATATGTTGTTGTTATTTTTCTTCCATCTTCAGAAACTGTCCATTTGTATTTTATATTATTTGCATTATTAACATCAAATTCTAATCCTTGCCCTATATATTGTACTAGCTCTTTTGCATATCCATCATTTTCACCTGCATTATATATTCTTATTTTATATGTAACTGTATCTCCATTTTGAACTTCTGCAGGATATTTTGTATGTCTATATTCTAATGTATTTTCTGTATTTGTAATTACTGGTTCTCTTTTGTTTGTTAATTCTTTTCCATTTATTTCAGATATATATTCTCTTTGAACTAATTTTAAATCTACTAATTTTATATCTTGTCCTGTTATTATTATTTGCTTATTTCTTATTAATGATTGTATGTTTTGTGTATATGTTGGATTATCTAATAAATCCACTTTTTCTTCTTCTTTTTGTGAATTTGCATATTTTCCATCTGTTTTTACTAGCATGTTTAAATATGCATATTTGCTTATATCCTCTACTTTTATTGATAAATTCATAGGTTGTAAACAACTATATTCACCTGTTGTTATTTCTGTGTTTGTTAATGTGTCTATTACTTTTACACCTTCTGGAGCTGTGATTGTTATTGTATGTTTACAATCTTTATAATGTATATATGGAGTTTTTCCCATTCCACCGAAAATACCTGCAAATGTTACATTTCCTTCTGTATTATCTATCCATATATCTTTTGAATTATTAAATGCAAATGACCCAATTTCTGTAACTGTTAATGGTAATGTGATTTTACTAAAATTACAATTTGAAAATGTGAAATCTTTGATATTTGCACATGTTGAATTATAATTTAATTCCCCATTTAATCCTTCACAACCACTAAATGCCCATTCTCCTATTTCTGTAACAGTATTTGGTATTGTTAAATTTCCTGTTAATTTAGAACAATTTTGAAATGCTTTTTCAGGTATGTTTGTTATTCCTGAACCTATTGTTATTGTTCCATTTAATTCAGAACAATTTGCAAATGTTTTTCTACCTATTGTTTGTAATGTATCTGGCAAATTCAAATTTCCTGTTAAACTTTTACAATTATAAAATGCATAATTTCCTATGCTTTTTAAATTAGATGGAAATTCTATATTTTCTATATTTAAATTATAGCAACTATGAAAAGCGTAATCTTCTATAGTTGTAAGGTTTTCTGGTAATTTAAACCCTTCACCTTTTAATTTTTCACAATGATAAAATGCTTTATTTCCTATTATTTCCACTGAATTAGGAATTTCAACATTTTCTAATGCCATACAATTTATAAAACAATATCTTTTTATTTCTTTTACTGAATCTGGTATAATTACTTTTTTAATTTTTTCATCTCTTGTATTTCCAAAAATATTATATTCATAATATGGATATTTTCCTATTGATACAACAGTATGCTCTCCTATTTTCGCTGGAATTGTTACTGTATCAATATCTTCATTTGTTGAATTTAAATTAGCATATACATTTATTGCTTCACCTGATTCATTTAAGCAATAATGCCACTCTATTCTATCTATAACATATGTATATTCTGTGTATCCATATGATTTTTTTGGAGAAAATATATTTATTAATATTAATATTGATATTACACTAATAAATACATATATAGCTTTTTTCATTAAATTCTCCTCCTTCTATTTTTTTAATTGTTTTAAAACATTTTTTTACTGATAATTTTGTTTTATTTTCTTTTTTTACATTCAGACCACATACAACTTTGTTTTATTTTCTTTTTTTTAATATTAATGTAACTATAATACTTATTAAAAGAATTCCAATAATTATTATAAAACATATTGTTGCAACACCTGTTTTTACTGTAATTACCATTTCTTCATTATCTTCATTATCTTCTGTTATATCTTTAGAATCTGAATTATTTTCATATTCTGTTATTTTTACACTATTAATTTTTGAACCAATATTTTCTTTATTAACTTTATATGTACATTCAATAAATACTGATTTACTTTCTCCTGGTTGTAATAGATTTCTGTTTAATGAATTTGTTTTTACTTTATTTCCATCTACTACCCATTGTGTTGTTTGAGTTGACATTACCTCAAATCCTTCTGGCAAATAATCTGTTATTTCTGTTGCATATCCATTTATTTCACCAATATTTGTTACTTTTATCTCATATTTTATTTTTAATTTGGTATTTTCTATTTCTTTTTTTGGTATATCTACTTTTAATATTTCTTCATCTGATTTTTTATTTATAATTTTTTGTCCTTCATTATTTTCAACAACTACATTTACAATATTTTTCTCTATTTTCAAATCAAATCTTTTTACATATACACTACATTCATCTGAATTATTTTCTTTGTTAACATCAAATAAATCATCTTGTAATTTTACTCTGTTTGTTGCAATTCTTTCATTATTTAATGTATTTTCATTAACTTTTAATGCTATTTTTAATTCTTTATATTCTGGTAATGACATTGTTTGTTTATCAAAACCTTTTAATTCTGTATTATTTAAAATACTTGTTTTTATATATTTTGCTTCACTTGAATTTGTTGTTTCTTCCAAATCTCCTGATGAATTTATTTTATATAATTTCCATCCATTTTGATTATTTAATTCATTATTTATATATTCCAATCCTTGAGGGATTTCATTAATTATGTCTTTTATTGTTGCATTATTTTCAGCCTCATTATAAATTCTTATTGTAAAAACTAATTCCTGATTATTTTCTACTTTTTCTATATCTTCATTTTTAACATATACAATTTTTCCATCATTATCTAAACTTGTTTTTATTTCATTATTATTTTTTTCTATTCCATCAATTTCAGATACAAATTGTTTTATACTTAAATCATATTTTGCATCTTTATATTGAATTTTTACTTTTATTTTTTTATTTTCAACATCAATTTTTAATCCTTTTATATTTGTGTCATATTCGACATTTACCACATATTTTTTTGATGTTTTATCCCATGTTTGATTTAAAGTAAAAGAAATATCATCATCAATTATTTTTCTATATTGACTAGGTACATCTATTTGCTTAATTATGTATTTTTTCTTTCCTTCTTCTCTTACAGTTAATGTTCCTAAATATAAATCTCCATTTTCTGTAATTCCACTTGATAAACTTGACTGTTCTTCATTTTGTAATTCATATTTTACATTACTAATTTTTTCATCATACATATTAGAACTTTCAACTATAAGTTCATATTCATCTGAAACTTTCATATCACCATATACAATTGTTACATTATTATTTTGTTGTTCTATTGAATAACTTTCACTACTTGATTTATATACATAAATTATGTCTTTGCTATCTTGTTTAAAATATCCGTTTTTATTAATAGGTTCATCACCATATGCTCTGTAACAAGGAATATTTATTCTATCTGTTTCATACCATTCACCTATTTTTCCTTTTATTGTTTCTTCTGGTAATATCTCATTTCCTTGTGTATCTAAATATTTAATTTTTACACTAATTTGTTCATTTGTTACATTAGGACTATTAGTTTTTAATGCTTGATTTATTTCATCAGTATAATATTTTGTATTATTTGTTCCAAAAAAACTAAAACCTAGACTAATAATTATCATAATAATTGCAAATATTTTTAATAATGATTTTCTTTTTTTCACTTTATATACCCCCACATTTTTATTTTCAGCTTTTACACTTTTTTCTTTATTTTTATATTATAAAAGAAAATAATTTTATTCAAGAGCTCTTTTGGGCTCCATTCTTTGATTTTTGGTAAACTTGTTTACGGAAGTACATATTGATGCAAAATATTACAAATATTAATTTTAATTTACATTTTTGTTACAAATAAAAAAAGCGTTAATAATTTTGTTGTTTTAATTGCTACAAATCAGTATTAACATCGTTCAAATAAGAAAATTTATTTTTTAGTTAAAATATATTTTTTGTATTGACAATAATAACATTTCTGTTGCATAGCATATTTTCTTATTATATAATAACTGTATCAGGTTAGTACTAATTTGGTTGTGACAAACAAATTAGTTTAATACAAGATAATTAAATTAATAAAAATCGAGTTAACAACCAGAATCGAGTTAACAACCAAAATTAAGTTAATAAACCAAAATTAAAGGAGACCAAAATGAAACAAAAGAATTTATTTAAATTTATATTTTATACAATAACTATGATACTAACATTTACATACATAATCTACAGAATATTTTTTACAATTCCCACAACTCTTGGGATAATTTCACTAATATCCTCAATATTAGTGTTATTTATTGAAATATGGGAATCTTTAGACTTTTTTGCATATTATTTAAATATCTTATGTGTGAAAAAAATCTCACCCAAAATACCAGATTTATCTAATATAACTCAATATCCAGATATTGATGTTTTAATTGCAACAATAAATGAACATGAAACATTATTAAAAAACACTGTCACAGCTTGCAAAAATATGAATTATCCTGACAAATCAAAAATTCACATTTATATATGTGATGATGGAAATAGAGCTAACATAAAAAAATTAGCAGAAAATTTAGGTGTTAATTATTTATCAAGAATCACCAATAAAAATGCAAAAGCTGGAAATTATAATCATGCATTAAACCATATTTCTTCTCCTTTTGTTGCAACATTTGATGCAGACATGGCACCAACACCAAATTTTCTACTTACAACACTTCCATTTTTTTATGATAATACAACAAAATTTTCAGAAAAAATTAAAAGAAAAAAATCTAAAAAATTATCAGAAAAAAATAATATAGAAAATATGGAAAATACAGAAAATATGGAAAACATGGAAAATACAGGAAATGTGGAAGAAATAGGATTTGTTCAATTACCACAAAGTTTTAATAATCCAGACATTTTCCAATTAAGATTTAAATTAGAAAATAAAATACCTTTTGAACAAGAATATTTTTATCACTCAATTCAAATAGCTAAAAATGCTACAAACTCTGCAATATACTGTGGTACAAATACTCTATTTTCAAGAAAAGCATTAGATTCTTGCAATGGATTTGCAACAGGAACAATTTCAGAAGATATTGCAACTGGTATGTTAATCGAATCTAATGGGTATAAATGCTTAGCTCTTAATAACGTAGAAGCTTACGGAACAGCAGTAAATGACTTATCTGGTTTTGTAAAACAACGTTCTCGCTGGGCAAGAGGATGTGTACAAATTTTAAAAAAATATAAAATATTAAAAAACAAAGGATTATCATTTTCACAAAAAATTGAATATTTATCTTGTATTTCTTATTGGTTTTTTGGTGTTAGAAGAATGGTATATTTATTAACACCTCTACTTTTCAGTATTTTTGGAGTAATTATTGTAGATTGTAATTTAGCAACATTTATATCAATATGGTTACCTACTTATATTTTAAAAAGATTTACATTAGATATTTTTGAAGGAAATAAAAGGTCCTCAACATGGAATAAAATTTATGAAACAATTTTGACTCCTGTACTTTGTAAAGAAGTTTTAAAAGAATTTTTTGGTTTTGGAAATACAAAATTTGAAGTTACACCTAAATTTTCTAAAACTACAAAAATGACCAAAACGAATAAAAAATTGTTAGCAAGTCATTTAATTTTATTAATTTTAAATATCATAGGATTAGTAATGTGCTTATTTAGGATTAAAACAACTGGAATTACAGTATATGTTCTTTCATTGTTATGGCTTATTTCTAATATTTTTTATTTAACAATTTCTGTTATTTTTGATAGTAGAACAAAATGCTCACCTTCTCCTGATTTTGTTCCTAATAAGATTGGAGTTTATAAAAAGTTTTCTGTTTTGGGAATATTTTTTGGTAGAAAATAAGTGGGTATAAATTTAATTATAATTTGACTTATGATTTGATTTATGATTCAGATTGTAATTTGAATTATAATTTGATTTAAAATTTGTTTTAAGATTTTGTTTTAAATAAGGTTTGGGATTAGATTGAGACTTTAATTAAAATTAAAATAAGAATAAGATTAAAAATTTAATCAAAAAATAAATGAGAATTAGATTAAAAATTTAATTCTCATTTATTTTTTAATATTTATATCCAAATTTTTTCATTCTTTCTTCTTCAACATTAGATAAATCTCTTAGCCAATGAGCCAAACCTATTCCATCATTATTTCTTAAAAATTCAAAATATTTAACTCTATCATCTTTTGAAATAACAACAGGTGGAAGATTATTTTTTAATAATTCATAATTAATAAGTAATCGTCCTGTTCTACCATTACCATCTTCAAAAGGATGTATTTTCTCTAATTCGATATGATACCTTGCAATTTTATTAAAAATATCTTGTTCATCATTATTATAATTATAAACAAAATAATTCATTAAATTTGGAACTTTTTCAGGATCTGGCGGAATATACTCACTACCTTGAATAAATACTTTAACTGTTCTAAATCCTTCTGTTTCTTTTATATTTCTATTAATAGTTTCATTTAACTTTTTAATGAATCTTTCATCAAAACCATCATTATTCTTTAAATTTTTAAAAACCAATTCTAAGGCACTTTTATGGTTAATAGCCTCATATATTTCCATTGGTTCTTTTCCTTCAATTTTAAAGCTATTATCGTTGTAAAGAATAGCATAAGTTTCAGCATAAGTAAGTGTACTTCCTTCAATAGCATTTGAATGATAAGTACTTCTTGTAATTAAACCTTCTAAATAATTTTTGTTATTTAAAACAAATTCTAATTTTTCCTCTTTTCTATAACCTATCCATTATTTCCAAATATTCTCCAGTAGTCAAAACAGTCTTTGGCAATAATAATAGTATAGAATAATTTTCTCTTTCTTCCATTATGTGCCTAAATTTTATCATATACATTTTGGAGAGTCAAATCTCGATATTTTGAAGAAAACAGGCTAAACGACAAGTGAAATTAACCTAATTCACTCCTTGCTCATTGATTTATGGAGCGAATTAGGTTAAAATATTTTTAGAATTAAAAAATATTTTATATAATCATAGTGAAATAAAAATAATAAGAAAGTAGGCGTATCCATGAAAATTATAGAAAAACAAATACAAGTTAATGACTATGTGACAAAATCTAATTTGCCAGCTAGTGATTATGTGATAAATCCTTATATTGGTTGTCCTCATGGTTGCAAATATTGTTATGCAAGTTTTATGAAAAGGTTTACAGGACATAAAGAAGATTGGGGAACTTTTATTGATATAAAGCAATGCGATAAAAAAATTAATGTAAAGAATCTAAAAAACAAGAGAGTGTTTTTATCATCAGTAACAGATTGTTATAACCACTTTGAAGAAAAATACGAATTAACAAGAAATATATTAAAACAATTAGTAGATGTAGATTGTGAATTAAGCATTTCAACTAAATCAAAGTTAATATTAAGAGATTTAGATTTATTAAAACAAATGAAAAACTTAACAGTATCAATGTCTATTAATACATTGGACGAAAATTTCAAAAATGATATGGACAATGCCAGTTCAATACAAGAAAGATTACATACTTTAAAAGAACTTCATAATAACGGAATATACACTGTATTGTTTATTTCTCCAATATTCCCCTATATCACAAATGTTAAAGAAATTATAGATGTGAGCAAAGAATATATTGATGAATATTGGTTTGAAAATTTAAATTTAAGAGGAAGTTATAAACAGACAATATTAAGTTACATTAAATCAAATTATCCAGATTTAGTAAGTCATTATGATGAAATATATAATAAAAAAAATAAACAATACTGGATTGAACTTTCTAAAAATATAGAAAAATATTGTGATGAAAATAAAATTAAATATATAAATTATTTTTATCACGAAGAATTAGTTAAAAACAAGGAATAATTATTTAGTAAGATTGAGAAAAAAAGAACAGAAAAAATTATGAGAGTTAGATTAACAGATAAAAAAATTCTAATTTTTTAACAGAATACTACTTCTTATAATTTAAATGTAATAATGTACGTAGCATCATAAATATAGCGGATTTTTGAAAAAGTTAGAGAAATAAAAAAACTTAAAATAGACTAAAACAAATTAAGGAGCTTTTAAAAAGCTCCTTTTTATGGTCGAGGCGACAGGGATCGAACCTGCGACCTCATGGTCCCAAACCACGCGCGCTACCAACTGCGCTACGCCTCGATAAATGTTTTGATTGCTAAACACTTATATATAATAGCACAAAACAAAAACAAATTCAAGGCTTTTTTGAAAAAATTTTAAAAAATCAAAAATTAATCTCTACGCTTTGCAAACAAAGACAAAATACGAAGAAAAATATTAACAAAATCTAAATACAATTCCATAGCACCATAAACATATAATTTTTCATCCTCACAAAATCCAGCTTGTTGCATAAGCTTAATCTTATTCATATCATAAATAGTCAAAGCAAAGAAAATAAGTAAAATAGCCCAATCCAAAGCAATATCTAGAATAGTACTACCAACAAAAATATTAATAATAGTTAAAATAATACCAACAAGAAGAGCAACAGTCAAAATATTTCCCCAATTTGAAATATCCTTGTCAGTTTTGTATCCAATTAAAGACAAAACACCAAATAAAGCAGCTGTTCCAGCAAAAGCATAAACAATAGAAGTCATTTCATATGCAATAAAAATCACAGATAATGTGAAACCATTTATAAAAGCATAGGCAAAAAACAAAATAGTAACAGCTGTTGGGGAAAGCTTTTTAAATAGTAAAGAAAAGATAAGAACAACAGCAATTTCAACAATAGCCAAAGCCATATAACTACCATTTGTAAGAACAGAAATGTATAATCCAGACTTATATACGTAAAAGGCAGTTAAGGCACTAGCAAGTAAACCTAGAAACATCCTAAAGAACGTGTTAGTAAGAACTTGGTTAGTATCCATAGTATGAATGGCATTACTGTCATCATATGTCTCCATAATATCACCACCTTTCTTAATATATGCAATAATAAATAAATTATAAAATATATTGTAAATATAAAAAGAAAAAAAGTCAATAAAAAATGGGATGAAAATATCCATTTTACATTTCAAATTCCCCTATTTTTTATAAAATCAACAATAATTCCACAAATAATAAATTCAACAGCAAATGTGAAACTAGATTTTATTAAAATCAAACCTAAGTGATATAAAAAATTTATTCCTAAAAATATGTATAATAATAAAACACATACAGCAGATAAACATATCAAACTGGAAAAAAGTAAACCGTATTTCATTATTTTATATGTATCTTTATCTAAATTTTTAAGATCTAAAAAAAATTTATTCATAATAACCTCCTAACAAAGAAAGTCTAATAAAATTAAAACAATTCATCTTATAAATATGATAGCATGATGTATAAACAAAATCAAAGGAAATAAATACCAAGTATTGTAATTCAAATAAAAATATGATAGTATAACAAATGCGTTAAAAGCATTTTTAAGAGAGGAGAAAAAATGGCTAAAGCAAAAACAGTTTTTGTATGTAGTGAATGTGGAAACGAATCACCTAAATGGTTAGGAAAGTGTCCAGC
>CAKOWZ010000013.1 GCA_934129745.1 uncultured Clostridia bacterium | reverse complement strand
AAAATTATACATTTAATGGCAATAGGTTTATAGGTAAATCCTTTATTAAAAACCTAAATATATTATACAAGGAGATGTGTTAGTGAAATAAGTGGGTAATATAAAGTGAAATAATTACAATTAACATAATTTAAATATGGTTAATTAATTATAACATAGATATAGAAGTGTCCTCAATTGCACAATGTGTGCAATTGGGACACGTCCCTAATTGTACACTAGCATGAAATATAGAGAAATGGATAAAAAAGTAACAATGTTAATGATATTAGATGGATATGGAAATAATAGTAATGAAAAAGGTAATGCAGTTAAATTGGCAAATACACCTAATATCGACAAATTAATGAAAATATGCCCAACAACTCAAATTTATACAAGTGGGTTGGCTGTAGGTTTACCAGAAGGACAAATGGGAAATTCAGAAGTTGGACATACAAATATAGGGGCTGGAAGAGTTGTATATCAAGAATTAACAAGGATTACAAAATCAATTGAAGATGGTGATTTTTTCAGTATTCCTGAGTTTGTAAAAGCAATTGAAAATTGTAAACAAAATGGAACTAATTTGCATATAATGGGCTTAGTATCAGATGGTGGAGTTCATAGTCATAATCGTCATTTATATGGATTATTAGAATTAGCAAAAAGAAAAGATTTTGAAAATGTGTATGTTCATTGTTTTTTAGATGGAAGAGATACACCACCAGCATCTGCTGAAAATTATATTATGGAATTAGAAGATAAGATGAAAGAAAAAGGTGTTGGAAAGATTGCAAGTATTTCAGGAAGATTTTATGCAATGGATAGAGATAATAGATGGCAAAGAATTCAAAAAACATATGATGCAATGGTAAATGGTGTTGGAGAAAAAGCAACATCAGCAATATCAGCAATTGAAAGCTCATATCAAAAAGAGGTTTTTGATGAATTTGTTGTACCAACTGTAATTTGTAATGGTGAAGAACCAGTTGCAACAATTGGTAAAAAAGATTCTGTAATTTTCTTTAATTTCAGACCAGATAGGGCAAGAGAAATTACAAGAACATTAGTAGATCCTGAATTTAAAGAATTTGAAACAAAAAAATTAGATTTATGTTTTGTTTGTATGAGACAATATGATGAAACAATTCCAAATGTTAATATTGCATTTAAACCAACAACATTAGTAAATACTTTTGGTGAATATATTAGTAAACTTGGAAAAACTCAATTACGTATTGCTGAAACAGAAAAATATGCACATGTAACATTTTTCTTTAATGGTGGAGAAGAAAAACAATATCCAGGTGAAGATAGAATTTTGATTCCATCACCAAAAGTTGAAACATATGATATGAAACCTGAAATGAGTGCTGGTGAAGTAACTGAAAAAGTTATTGAAGCTATTAAATCTAAAAAATATGATGCAATTATTTTAAATTATGCAAATCCAGATATGGTAGGTCATACAGGAAGTTTAGAAGCTGCTATTAAAGCTATTGAATTTATTGATGGTTGTGTTGGAAAAGTTGTTAAAGAAATTTCTGATGCTGAAGGTGTGTTATTAATTACAGCAGACCATGGAAATTCAGAGCAAATGATTGATTATAAAACAGGTGAACCTCATACAGCTCATACTACAAATCCTGTTCCATTAATTTTATATGGTATGGAAAATGTTAAATTAAAATCTGGTAGATTAGCTGATTTAGCTCCTACAATGCTTGATATTATGGGATTAAAGAAACCTGAAGAAATGTTAGGAGATAGTTTGCTACTTAAAATGTAAATTTTTAGTTATCTGAAAAGTAATTATAAATATTTAATAAAAATTCTTGCATATTATAAATTATAAATATATAATTTTAATATGAGATAAATAAAATGTGTTTAATAAAAAAGACACTTCAGGAATTTAATATAATTCCTGAAATGTCTATTATATATTGGGGTATCGCCAAGTGGTAAGGCATCGGACTCTGACTCCGACATTCCTGTGTTCGAATCACAGTACCCCAACCATAGAATATTATATAGAATAAAATACTTTAAATAGTATAAAAATTTAGTTAATGAGGTAGCTAAAATGGAAACACAAAACAAGGAAATAAATAATTTAAAAAATTATTTAATTGAATTAAAGGGTTACAAATCTCAACAAAATGAAGAAAACAAATTTATTGAAAACTCAATGTTTAGAAGAGTAATTGCTTTATTAAAATTATCTCACTCAAATAGGGCACAAGATGAAAAAAAATATTCAAAAATGAATTATAATACATTTAGCAAAGAAGAAGAAAAAATAAATCAAGAATTAGAAAAACTTAATGAATTAAAAGAAAATGCTGGTAATTATATAATTCCTGAATTAATGTTATTTATAATGTCATCTGCTCATAATGATTGGATAGTTAGTAATTTTAGTGATACCAAAGAAAAAGAATTGAATAACAAAAATACAAATAATAAAAAAATGATTGAACAAAAAGATAGATTTGTTCAGTTTGAATTATTAAATAAAGAAAATCTAAAAAAATATAGTTCAGTATTATTTCCTATTTTTGATGCATTAGAGATAGAATATGATGAAAAAGATGTTAAAAATCAATTTGATAGAAAACAATTGGTGTATATGCTTAAAAATGGGATTTTTTCAGGTGATTCTTTAAAAGAAAATTTGCAAAATTTAGATATGGATTATTTAGAGATATATGGATATAAAACAAATATTAAAGAAAATGTTGCCGAAAAAATAAAAGATTTTATTAAAAAAAATGATGTTGCTGAAAGTGTTCAAGAAAAATTAGAACTTAATTTTGTGGAGAATTTTAAGAGAAATTTGAAATCAGATTCAAAAGATATTGGTATTTTTTATGTACCTAAAAGAAATCAAACAAAATTAAATTTTAAATTTGATGATAGTATAATGCATAAAAAAATTGGATTTAAGAAAATGGCATATCCACATGCTAATAAACCAATTCCAAAAGTGTTGTTTGATTTATCTGTGAATACAGGGCTGTTTTTTGCAGAAAATTTGAATTCAAAAAAATATGAGTATATAAATTTTAATAATCAAACTGCTGAAAGAAATTTATTTTTATCATATGATGAATGTTCAGATGAACAAAAAAGACATATAAATAGACGTGAGAAAAAAGTTGATAAATTTGTTAAAAAAATAGAAAATTCTGATTCAAAAAAATATAGTGAAAAAGGTTTGGTAACAATAGTAATGCCTAATAGTTTTGAAAATAAGGTTAATGTTGTTCAAATTGAGATGTCAAAAAAAGATTTGGCTGAATGTAGGATTTTACCTTCTGAAATTGGGTGGTGTTCTAAGAAAAAGGCTTTGATTAATTCATCAAAAAATTTGTTGTTGTCTGGGAATGTAGAAACATCTGGTAATATTGTTCATGAAAAAAGAAGAATGGAATTTACTGATAAAATAAATGATAATTCTGGTGTTAGTAGGAATTCGAGTATTATAAGGAACTCTGGTGTAGATGAAAGTATTGAGATGAGTAGTAAAAAAGAGTATGAAGTAAAAAAAGAAAATTGGAATCAATATAAAAAACAAGATGATAATGAAATTCAAAAATAATATAATAAAGAAATTCTAGTTTCAAAGATGTTATAAAAAATTTTAAATTTTCTAAAATACTTGAAAATGCGGAAAAAAGCTGATATAATATCACACAGACTATAACGAAGAAAGAGTGAAAAAACATGGAAGAGTTAGATTTAAAGCAATTATTCAAGATTTTTTGGAACAAAAGATTACAAATCATAGCTATAGTACTTGTATTTTTAATAATTGGCTCAATTTATTCATTTGCATTTGTAAAACCAAAATATAAATCATATACAACATTAGTTTTAGCACAATCTGGTGGAGTATCAAATACAGATGATGCACAAGGAATTACACAATCTGATTTAACATTAAATCAAAAATTGGTTTCAACATATAGTGAGCTAGTTAAAACAAAAAATGTTTTAAGAGAAGTTATTAAAGAATTAAGTTTAACAATAGAAGAAGAAGAACTTAGGAAAAATGTGACAGTAAGTTTAGTCGAGGATACAGAACTTATAAAAATAACAGTTACAAATGAAAATGCATTAGATGCAAAAAATATAGCAAATAAAATTGCTAAAATATTTTCAGAAAGAGTTTCTGAAATTTACAATATTAGTAATGTGTATATTGTAGATGAGGCAGAAGAGGCAACAGGACCTTATAATATTAATCATATTAAAGATATTGCAATATTTATGATTATAGGATTAGTTATTTCAGTAATTTATGTTTTAATTACAAATTTATTAGATACAACAGTAAAATCAGCAGAAGATATTGAAAAAGAATTAGGAATTACAGTTCTTGCATCAATCCCTGAAATTAAGGATGAAAAAAATCCAATTTATAAAGGAGGGATATATTAATGCGTAATGAAATTATAACATTTACATCACCAAAAGCATCAGTATCAGAAGTTTTTAGAACAATGAGAACTAATGTACAATTTATGACTGCAAACAGTGAACATAATTCAATTTTGTTTACTAGTACACAAGCAGGAGATGGAAAAAGCTGGATTGCAGCAAATTTGGCAATTACATTTGCACAAGCAGGTAAAAAAGTAATATTAGTTGATACAGATATGAGAAGGGGAAGACAACATAATATATTTGAATTACCTAATAATAAAGGTTTATCAAATTATTTAATATTATCAGTTAAAGATTCACAAGATGTATTAGGTGAATATATTCAACCAACAGCAGTTGAAAATCTTTATGTGATAACATCAGGAGTTGTTCCACCAAATCCATCTGAATTATTAACTAGTACAAAAATGGTTAGTTTAATAAAAATGCTAGAGAGCATGGCAGACATAGTAATTTTTGATTCAACACCAAGTACAATGGTAACAGATGCAATGGTAATTTCAAGATATGTTGGTTCAACTTTAATTGTTGCAACACATAAAAGAACAAAAATGGAAGTGTTAAAACAAATTAAAAGAAATATTGAAAATGTTGGTGGTACAGTAGGTGGAGTTATTTTAAACAAAGTTCCACTTAGTAAAAAAGAATATGGAAAATCATATTATTATGAAAGTTCAATTGTAGCTTCAGGTTTTAAAGAAAGAAAATTTAAATTTGGTAAAGGTGGATTTGGAATTTTCAAAGGAAATTCTAATAAAGTTGAAGATGCAAAAGTTGAAGAAGTAAAAAAGAAATTAGATAAAGTTGATGAAGAAAAAACAAATAAAATAACAAATGAAAATAAGAAAAACAATGATGAAGATTTAAATGTTTTATTACAACAATTGACAAAATATTTGGAAGACAAGTGAAACACAAATCAGAAAGGATGACAAAATGATAGATATACATACTCATTTGTTAAATAATGTTGATGATGGTTCAAGAGGTGTTATTGAATCACTAACAAGCTTCAAACTGGCTGAAAAAGCAGGCTTTACAGATATAATATTAACACCACATTATATAGATGGATATTATGATAATGATTATGAATCAACAAAACCAAAAATACAAGAATTAAAATCAAAATTATATGATAATAATATTTTGATTAATTTGCATCAAGGAAATGAAATTTATATTTCAGAAAAAATTGGTGAATGGATAGAAAATGGAGTGGTTTCAAAACTTGGAAAAAGCAGGTATTTATTATTTGAATTACCACAAAAAAGTAGAATTTTAATATTAAATAAATTAGTTGATGATATTATAGCTACAGGTTGTATTCCAGTTTTAGCACATCCTGAAAGATATTTATTTGTTCAACATGATCCAAATGAATTAATTCCTTTGATTGAAAAAGGAGTGTTAATGCAAAGTAATTATGGAAGTATTTTTGGACAATATGGAAAAGAGGCTCAAAAAACTTTAATAAAAATGTTGAAAAATAATATGGTTCATTTTTTAGGGTCAGATACTCATAGGACAGGTTTTGTTTATGGACATTTTGATAAAGTTGAACATGAATTTTTGAAAGTGATTAGTGAAGAGAAATTTAAAGAATTGAATACAGAGAATCCAATGCATATTTTGGAAGATGAAGATATAATGGTTGAAAGACCTATGACAATTAAAAAAAGATTTTTTGTGTTTGGATAAATGATGTTTATAGAAAACACCTTGAAAAATATTTTCTTAAAAGATTATGTTTTTTTGAGGCGTTTTTTATTTTCAAGCATTAAAAAAAGAGGAATGAATCAATTGTATGAACTGGTTCATTCCACTTATATCTTATAAAGATTGATGCACTACTAAATGCAGAAATCACGAATATTAAAATGCTAATAAAAATTGCTAAGAACACTCTTAAAACTACTTTTTTAACATTTCTTTTTGGTGTGTACACAATAAGTTGATTGTTCATAATGATCACTCCTAATAAATTTTAGTAATAATATTAAAAAAATATGCATTAATTTAATATTGCAAAATTAAATGTTCCACAATAACTTATATTATATAATGGTGATTTTGTTTTGTAAAGGGGTTTGAGAAAAATTGTAAATATTTTTTGTTATTATCTGCCTTTTGTAGAAATTTGATTTTTGTATTAAAGGTCTTGAAATAAAAAAATGTGATATATATAATAAAGAAAAAATAAAAATTTTAAGTAAGGGGAAATTGATTGTGATTAATAAGATGATAAAAAATGATGTGTTTAGTAAAAAGGTTGATAAAGAATGTAACCAAAATATAAAGAAAAATTGGAACAAAAAAATGAATAAAAGAATAATATTAAGAGTGGCCTTAATGATAATTATAGTATTAAATTGTGTAATGATATTTAATTTTTCATCAGAAAAATCAGAACAATCTAATAAAACAAGTGGGGTAGTTGTTGATAAAATTGTTGATACTTTACCAAAAACTAAAAATTTGAATACAGTTGAAAAAGAAAAGGCAAAACAGAAGATTGTGACTCCAGTTAGAAAAACAGCACATTTTACAGCATATATGAGTTTAGGAATATGGATTTATTTGTGTTCTATGACATTTATGACATTTGAAGAAAAAAATAAGGTAAATGATAATATAAATGTTGAAAAGGGAATAGAATGTAAAAGTGGTAATGAAAATATGAGAAGAATACTAATTAGTGTAGTATTAGCTTTTACATATGCATGTAGTGATGAAATACATCAATTATTTGTTCCAGGAAGATCAGGTGAGTTTAGAGATGTGTGTATAGATACATGTGGAGCAAGTTTTGGAATATTATTGGTTTGGTGTGTTATTAGAGTTGCAAGAAAATTAAAAAGAAAAAATAAATAATGTTAAAAATTAAAAGAAATAGTTCAAATATTAGTATATGAATATAAAGATTATGAGGTGAATTTATGTACAATTTAAATCTGACAAAAAGATGTAGAAAGAGGATGTAAAAAAAGATGAAAAAAGTCAGAAAATGTTATAAAAAATCTTGAAAAAATAATTATTTTAGATTATAATATTGAACTTGGAAGTGACAGTAAATTATTAAAAAAATGAGTACAAAATACTCATAAATTTAATGTTAAATAAATATAAAATGATTATGATAAATTAATCAACAAAAGACAATTATTTTATAAAAATGATATAAGATCAAAAGAAAAATTAGGAATAGTAAAAAACTAAGGGGTTGAGAAAAAGATGAAGGAGCACTTAACTACAGAAAAAGAAAAAGAGCTAATTGAGGTAAAACCTTCAAAAAGAGAGATTTTATTTAATAATAAAGTTGTCTATGCAATAACAATAATGACTAAAAGATTTATCGATATATGTGCTGGAGTGGCAGGAATGTGTGTATTAATACCATTAACTATAATTTTATATATCGTGAAAATAGTGGACAAAGACAAAGGCCCATTATTTTTTTCGCAAGATAGAATTGGTAAAGATGGCAAATTATTTAAAATGTATAAATTTAGGACAATGGTTGTTGGCGCAGATGATGTATTGAAAAAAATGCTTGATGAAAATGAAAAAGCTAGAGAGGAATATGCTAAAAATAAAAAGTTAAAAAATGATCCTAGAATTACAAAAATTGGAAAGTTTTTGAGAAGTACTAGTTTAGATGAATTCCCTCAGTTTATTAATGTTTTAAAAGGTGATATGAGTTTGGTTGGCCCTAGACCTTATTTGCCTAGAGAAGAAGATGATATGGGGTATTATTATTACTATATTACTAAGTGTAAGCCTGGTATTACTGGGTTGTGGCAGGTTTCTGGAAGAAGTGATTTGTGCTTTGATGAGAGACTTGAGTTAGATTTGGAGTATTATAGAGAAGATGCAAGCGTGGCGTCTGATTTAGGGTTGGCTGCTAAGACGGTTGTAAAGACTTTGAAGAAAGAAGGAGCAGCATAAGGTACTATTGATGGTTGAAAATCTAAGGGAATGAAAAAAGGAGAATTAATATAAATGAAAATAGCAATGATAGGGCACAAAAGAATCCCGTCAAGAGAAGGTGGAGTTGAAATTGTTGTTGAAGAATTATCAACAAGGTTGGTAAAAAAAGGGCATATAGTGGATGTATATAACAGAAAAGGAAATAATGTATCTGATAAAAATATAAAAACAAAAAAAATAAAAAAATATAAAGGGGTAAATATAAAAACAGTATTTACAATAAATAAAAAGGGATTGGACGCTCTAATTTATTCCTTTTTTGCAAGTATAATGGTCTTATTTGGTAAATATGACTGTATTCACTATCATGCAGAAGGCAGTTGTGCAATGTTATGGATACCACATCTATTTAGAAAAAGAACAGTAGTAACAATACATGGATTGGATTGGCAAAGATCTAAGTGGGGAGGATTTGCAACAAAATACATAAAATTTGGAGAAAAAATGGCAGCAAAATATGCTGATGAAATAATAGTTTTATCAAAAGGAGTACAAGAATATTTCAAAAAAACATATAATAGAGAAACTAATTTTATAGAAAATGGTGTAAATAAGCCAACAATAAAAACACCAAACATTATTAAAGAAAAATACAATTTAGAAAAAGATGACTATATACTATATTTAGCTAGAATAGTACCTGAAAAGAGATTAGATTTGCTAATAGATGCATTCAAAAAAACAAATACAGGTAAAAAGTTGGTTATAGCAGGAGGAGCAAGCCATACAAATGATTTTTATAATGAAATCAAACAAAAAGCATTAGAAGATTCAAGAATAATAATGACTGGATTTGTTCAAGGTTACGAATTAGAAGAGTTATATAGTAATTGTTATTTATATTGCTTACCAAGTGATGTTGAAGGTATGCCAATTAGTTTATTAGAAGCAATGAGCTATGGTAAAAATTGTTTGGTAAGTGATATAGAAGAAAACACACAAGTATGTGGAAAGTATGGAATGACATTTAAAAAGAGCGATTTAAATGATTTAGTAGAAAAATTAAATTTGTGTTTAGAAGGTTTGGATAGAAAAGATGAAAAGGAGATTTCTGATTATATATTGGAAAAATATAATTGGGATGAGGTTGTGAGAAAGACAGAAGTATTATATAAAAAATAAAATGGAGTGAATAAAGTTGAGAATTTTATATGTAAATAAATTTCACTATTTAAAAGGTGGAAGTGAAAAATATTATTTTGAATTAGCAGAACTTATGAAAAAAAAAGGTCACGAAGTTGCTTTCTTTTCAATGGAAGATGAAAAAAATATAAAAACTGGTGATAAAGAATATTTTGTTAAAAAAATTGACTTGAATACGAGTAGTAAATTAAAAGCATTAGATGTAATATATTCAAAAGAAAATGAGAAAAAAATGATTGAAGCAATAGAAGATTTTAAACCAGATATAGTTCATGTTAATAATTTTCAAAGACAATTATCAGCATCAATTATAAAAGCCACAAATAAAAAAAACATACCAATTGTATTTACAGCTCATGATATGCAAGCTATATGCCCAGCAAGTGCAATGTTATATGAAGGAAGGATTTGTGAGGATTGTATAAAAAAAGGTTATAAAGCCTGCATAGAAAAAAATTGTATAAAAAAATCAAAATTAAAAAGTATATTAGGTGTTATGGAAGCAAAATATTATAGGATAAATAAGATATATAAAAAAATAGACTACATAATAGCTCCAAGTGAGTTTATAAAATTGCAATTGATAAAAGGTAAACTAGAATATAAAAAAATGCAAACATTGCACAATTTTGTTATAAATGAGGAAGATGAATCAAATAAAATAATTGGAGATTATGCGTTTTATTTTGGCAGATTATCAATTGAAAAAGGAATATTAAATTTAATTGAAGCAATAAAAAATATAAGAAATGGTAAATTAATTATTGCTGGAGATGGACCAGAAAAAGATAAAATAATAGAATTTATAAAAGAAAATAAGTTAGAAGACAGAGTAAGGTTAGTTGGGTATTTAAATCAAAAAGAAATAAGAAATTATATTAGAAATTCTAGATTTGTTGTAGTCCCATCAATATGGTATGAAAATTGTCCATATTCGATATTAGAAACAATGGAAATAGGTAAACCTATTATTGGAAGCCAAATAGGTGGAATACCAGAGTTAATTGAAAATGAAAGAAATGGATTTTTGTATAAATACAATGATATAAATGAATTGTCAGAGAAAATGAAAATTTTATTTACAAATACCAAAATAGTAAAAAATCAATCTAAAATGTCTAGAATGATTTATGAAGAGAAATATAGCGAAAATATATATTATAATGAAATTATTAATATATATTATACTTTAGCAAAGGAGAACAAGAATGTTTAACAAGATATTAAATAAAATAATAAGTAAAATAAAAAAAGAAGATTATAAAATAGACAGTAATATAACTTTTTCTGTAATATGTGGAACAATTTTTAGAAAAATGAAAATGTATATTAGAGGGTGGTGTACCAAACCTTTTTTTAAAAAGGCAAGGGGAACTCTTTTTATAGGAAAAAAATGTGATATAAGATGCAAGAAGAAAATTTCCTTTTTAGGAAGTGCTACAATTGAAGATTACGTTAAGATTGATGCTTTGTCAAAAGGTGGAATAAAAATAGGCAATAATTTTTCAATCGGAAGAAATTCTATTATAGAGTGTACAGGAGTTTTAAGAGAATTAGGAGAAGAATTAGAAATTGGAGATAATGTTGGAATTGCGGCAAATGCATTTATAGCTGTTAGAGGAAAGTTGAAAATTGGAAGTAACACTATATTTGGACCTAATGTAAGTATTCATACAGAAAATCATAATTTTGCAGAATTAGATAAACCTATTAGACTTCAAGGAGCAACAAGAAAAGGTATTCAAATAGGAGAAGATTGTTGGATAGGAAGCAAAGCAATAATTTTAGATGGGGTTAATATAGGAAATCATGCTATTATAGCTGCAGGTGCAGTAGTAAACAAAGATGTACCTGATTATGCAATAGTTGGAGGAATACCAGCAAAAGTTATAAAAATAAGAAATATTAATTAATAAGGAGAGAAGAAAATGAGTGAAAAAAAGTTAAATGGTACAGTAATAGTTACATATAGATGTAATGCAAGATGTACAATGTGCAATAGGTATAAATGCCCATCAAAACCTGAGGAAGAAATAAGTATTGAAACAATAAAAAAATTACCCAAAATGTATTTTACTAATATAACAGGTGGAGAACCATTTATAAGGGAAGATATAAAAGATATAGTAAGGGAGTTATATAAAAAATCTGATAGAATTGTAATATCAACAAATGGATTTTTTACAGATAGAATTATAGATTTATGTAAAGAATTTCCTAATGTTGGTATAAGAATTTCAATTGAAGGTTTAGAAGAAACAAATAATAAAATTAGAGGGCTACAGGATGGCTATAATAAAGGATATAACACTTTAAAACAATTAGTTGAAATGAATCACCCTGATGTAGGATTTGGAATGACAGTTCAAGATGCTAATGCAAAAGATTTAGTGCCTTTATATGAAAAAGCTAATGAATTAAATATGGAATTTGCAACAGCTTCATTGCATAATAGTTTCTATTTTGTTGAAGCTAAAAATATTATAAAAGATAGAATTATGGTTGCAAAAGAATTTGAAAAATTAATCAATGAATTATTAAAATCAAATTCGCCTAAAAAATGGTTTAGAGCATATTTTAATCATGGATTAATTAACTATATTTTTGGTCAAAAAAGATTATTGCCATGTGATATGGCTTTTGACACATTTTTTATAGATCCTTATGGAGATGTAATGCCATGCAATGGAACAAAAGATAAAGAAGTTATGGGAAATCTAAATAATCAAACATGGGATGAATTATGGAATTCTGAACAAGCAGAAAATGTAAGAAAAAAAGTAAGACATTGTGATAGAAATTGTTGGATGATAGGCTCTGTTTCTCCTGCTATGAAAAAATATATTTGGAAACCTGCATTTTGGGTTATTAAACATAAATTTTTAAGATTTTTTAAGAAACAAAAATACTCAATGTTTGAGAATAAAATTGTTAGAGATTATAGAGATGGAAAAGTGACAAAAGAAGAACTTGATAAGTGTTCTACTTGTGATATGAATTGTGTTGTTAATAATGGATTATCAAAAGAATCTATGGAACAGCTAAAAAATAAATCAGGGGAAGAAATTGTAAATGAAGATATTGCAAGACAAATAAATTCTACAAGAAATATATAAAAATATAATAGGAGGTAAAGACACATGAATAAGATAAACCTTAACAATAGAATTATTTGGATTGACTTAGTTAAGGCTATCGGAATTATTTTGGTTATAGTTGGGCATGGAATTCAAGAATATAACTTAAATATGGAATTTCTAAAAGTTGTAATTTATTCTATGCATATGCCATTGTTTTTTATAATAAGTGGATATTTATTTAAAGATAATGGTGAAAAAAATTTAAAAGATACAATAAAGAAAAAATTAAAAAAAATGATGATACCATATGTATGTTTTGCTTTAATAATTACTTTTTTTCATTTGATTAAATGTGTTGTATTAAAATCTGATTATGTATTTTTTGAAAAATTATTAAGTAAAGAAGGAGTGCTAAATAGCATTTTATGTACAACGAAGTCAAGTTATTCTAATTTATGGTTTTTACCATCATTATTTATTTCAGAGGTTTTATTTTTAGTTATATGTAAAATATTAAAAAATGAAAGACAAAGAGCAATTATATGTATAATCTTAAGCACTGTTATTATATGCATAAGGAGAAAATTATACATAGTATTACCATTTTGTATGGAAAGTGCAATATATGCATTGGTGTATTTATATATTGGGCATTATTTAAAGATAAGTAACTATTTTAATAAAGAAAAAAAATACACAGGTATTTTTGCTTTAATATTTATCGTTATAAATATTATTTATTATTACGTTTTGAAAGGAAAATCAGTTAATTTTTATAATTTGGATATAAAATATCCAATTATATTCTTTATAACATCAATATTAGGTACGATATGCATTATAAACTTATGTAAAAAGATGAATAATAATTCATTATTACTATATATAGGAAGAAATACATTATATATATATGGATTGCATTTCATATTTCAAAATGCAATAGCGATTATAATTAGCAGAGTGTCGTTAAATAAATTTGCAACGATTATGATTACAACTATAATGAATGTGATAATGTGTTTAATAACTATAAAAATTTTTGATTATATAAAAAAGAAGGTTGGCAATAAAAATGAAAATATTAATTATTAGAATGTATCCAGATGTATTAAACATTAATACATATAATTGTCAGGAAATAGGTCTGGCTAAGGCATTAGTAAGAAAAAATAATATTTGTGATATTGTTTTATATACAGATAAAGTACCATATGAAGAAGATATTAAGTTTGATAATAATACTAGAAAAATACATGTATATCATTTGAAAGCAAAATCAATATTAAAAAATGCTTTATATACAAATGACTTATATGAAATAGCAAAATATTATGATATTGTTCAGAGTACGGAGTACGATCAAATTGCCAATAAAGAGTTATGGAATAAATTTGGAAATAAGTTAGTTATATATCATGGTCCGTATTGTAGTGAATATACTAAAGGATATAAGAAAAAATGTATTATTTCCGATTTATATTACAGAATAAATAAAAATTTTAAGAATGTTCAATGTATAGCTAAAAGCAAGCTGGCTGAAGAATTATTGTTAAGTAAAAATTTTAAAAATATTCAAACAATAGGAGTGGGATTAGATAGTGAAAAATTTGAAAAAAATCATATCAAAAATAATGACAAAATAGACTATTTAATTAGAGAAAAAGGTAATTATAAATATTTATTATATATTGGAAAATTAGAAGAACGAAGAAATATAATATATTTAATAGATATATTAAAAAAATTAAACAATAAAGACAATATATATAAATTAATAATAGTAGGAAAAGGCAAAGAAGAATATATAGAAAAATGTAGAGAATATGCCAAAGAAAAGGCTGTACTTAAAAATATTATCTATATAGAATCAATGGGACAAGAAGAATTACCGAATGTATATAAAATTGCGGATGTTTTTGTTTTACCTACACAATATGAAATATTTGGAATGGTTTTATTAGAAGCAATGTATTTTGGAGTGCCAGTAGTTACAACATTAAATGGTGGGTCAAGTATGTTGATAGCAAATAATAAATATGGTCAAATTTGTGATTTACAACAAATAAATACATGGGTTGATAGTATAGAAGAGCTAGCAATATTAAAAGCAGATGAAAAAGAAAAAATATCAAAATATATTAAAGAAAATTATACATGGGATAAATTGAGTGATAAATTTATAGAAGTATATAAGAAAGGAATAGGAGAACTATAAAATGAAACTTAATTTAAAAAAATTAATATACATACAGATATATTTGTTATTTACAATTAGGTTTATAATAAGTATTGTAGGAATTACATATATATCGTATGTTTGTGATATAGTTAATGCAATAATCGTATTTTTAATGATAAAAAATTATAAAAAAGACAAGATTAATAAGGTCAATAATATAATATTATTTTGTGCGTTACAATTTGCATATTGGACAATAAATTATTTATGTGGTACTATGACAAATCTTTCATTATTTTTTATTATGGTTAGAGAATTGGTTAGGTTTTATATTGTTTTCTGGGCAGCAGGAAGTTGTTTTAAAAGAGAAGACTATAATAAAATTTTTAAAATGTTTGACATAGCAATATTTATACATGTTATTTTAATATTATTTCAATTGTATATATTGAAAGTAAAAAATATTGATGCAATAGGTGGAATATTTGGAATTTCATATGGATATGGAAATAGTACAAGCCATGTCTTTTTAATTTTGACATTAATAATAACATTATATAAATATTTTGAAAAAAAAGAAAAAGTATATTTTTCTTTAATAAAAATAGCTATTGTACTTGCAGTGGGTATGATGACTGAGATGAAATCGATTATATATGAAGTTGCTTTAATTGTAATATTATTTTTAGTATTAAATAAAAAAATTAGTTTTAAGCATTTAATATTAATTTGTTGTTCGTTGGTAGTAATATTGTTTTTTTCTAATTATATAAATAAATATTTTAATTTTAATATTTTTTCAGTTGATGAAATAAATAAATATTTAGATAGCGGATATGCTGCGAATGTAAATGGAATTGGTAGAACAGATGGATATGAAAAAGTCTATAAAATATGTTTTGGAAAGAAAATATCGAAAACATGGATAGGGTATGGATTAGGAGCCGCAACAAGTAATCAGACTAAAGCTTTATATGCAGGAATGAATTTAGAATATTTTACATATGCTAAGATGTTTTATGATACAGGGATAATTGGAAGTATTTTTTATTTTATGTTTTTTATAATATGTTTAATTAAAGCTATAGAAATAAGAAAAGAGGATAAAAATTTGTTTATATTAGAAACTGCTATTGTGGTAATTAGCATATACTTTAGTTTTTATAGTGCTGTTATGGAAAGTGATTTTTCTGGATATATGATTTATATATTATTAGCAATACCATATATGATGAAAAACGAAATGAGAAATAAAGAGAAAAAGGAAAAGAGATATGAATAATGAAATTTTATTAAGTATTATTATACCTGTGTATAATGTAGAAAAATATATAAAACAATGTGTATATAGTTTTTGCAATTCAAACATACAAAGTTTTGAAGTTATTTTAATAGATGATGGTTCAACAGACTCTAGTTACGATATATGCAAAAGTATGCAAGAAAATGATGAGAGAATTAGGTTATATCATATTGAGAATTCGGGAGCTAGTGTAGCTAGAAATTTTGGAATAAAAAAGGCAAAGGGAAAGTATATTTTTTTCTGTGATAGTGATGATTATATTAATTCGGAAAAGTTAGATGAAATATTTAATATTTTGAGAAATAACAATTCAGATTTATTTATTTTTAGCAAATATAATGAAGGAATTAAATCCAATATATATATGGAAGATTCTGTTTGTATTGGAAAAGGTTATGTAAATAATTTGAATGAAATATATAAATATACATATAAAATTAGATTGTCTGCACCTTGGAAAAAAATATTTAGAAGAAATATTATTAATGAATATAATATAAAATTTGAAGAAAAACAAATTTTACATGAAGATTTGAAATTTATGTTGGTTTATATGCTATACATTAATAATGCATATGTCATAGAAATTAATATTTATAATCATAGATATACAGAAAATTCCTTGTCTAAGAAAACAGATTCTAAAATGTTTTATGATAGTTATAATACATATTTAGAAATGGAGAAATTATTAAAATGCAAAGGTATAAAACCAGAATACATTAATTTAGCTAAGATAAGATATTTAGAAATAATTATGGGAATCATAGCAAGAATGAAGTATAATCATTATAAAAATAGTTTTATTATAAAAGAAATTAATGAAAGCAAAGTAAACTATATTTTTAACAATATAAAGACAAAAAAATTAAAAGAATTATTACAATTAATTATTTTTAAATTGAAGTGGTTTAATATATATATGTTAATATATAATATCAAAAAAAGGAAAAAGGAAAAATGATAAAAAAATGGAATAAATTAAAAAGTGTATTGAAAAATGAAAAAAAATTATATTATAAAGAAAAAAGTATTGGAAGAATAATTTTTGATATATTTAATAATGAATCAAATATGCAAATTTGGAAATATCAAAAAAGTTTAAGAATTACAGAATACTTTTTTAATGGAAAAAAGAATATAATTAAGATGATTCTATACGTGATATATTTAAGAAAAACAAATAAATTGGGATTAAAATTAGGAATATATATACCTGTAAATGTTTTTGATGAAGGATTAAAAATAGATCATTATGGAAGTATTACTATAAATGGCTTATGTAGAATAGGAAAAAATTGTAGACTGCATGGAAATAATTGTATAGGAAATAAAGGAGTAGGAAATGAAGATAAATTTCCTATTATTGGGGATAATCTTGATTTAGGTGTTGGTGCGGTAATAATTGGAAATGTTAGTATAGGGAATAATGTTGTTGTTGGTGCTAATGCAGTTGTAAATAAATCTTGGAAAGATAATTGTGTCTTAGTTGGAATACCAGCTAAAGATATAAATAAAAGGATGGATTAAAAAGAGAGGAGTGATTTTTAATATGAAGATAGGTGTAATTACATTTACTTATGGTCAAAATTATGGAAACAAATTACAAAATTATGCGTTAGTAAAATTTATAAATAATAGATATACAGATGAAGTTTATACTTTACAAAATTTTGATAAAACAACAAAAGGTAATTTTATTGTCAGATTAAAAAAACACATAAAAAAAATAATTAGATTTAATAATGAAAAAATAAAAAAATCTAGAAAGCTAAAATTTGAAGAGTTTAATAAAAAATATTTGAAATATTATGATATTATATTAAATAAATCAAATTATAATAAATTTAATGATTTTGATATTCTTATTTGTGGAAGTGATCAAATATGGAATCCATTTTATAATAAAGATATGATTACATATACTGGTGCATTTGCAAAAAATGTAAAAAAAATATCGTATGCAGCAAGTATTGGAATTAATCAAATTCCAGAAGAGTTAGTAGAAGCTTATAAGAAAAATATAAGTGCTATGGATTATATTGGAATTAGAGAAGAAGAAGGTGCAAAATTATTACGAAAATACATTGATAAAGAAATAAGTGTACAAGTGGATCCTACAATGCTGTTAACCGTAAATGATTGGGATGAAATAGCAAGTAAGCCAGATAAAAAAAATGAAGAAGACTATATATTAACATATTTTATAAAAGAAAAAGATAAGAAAACCCAAGAAAAAATTGAAGAATTCTCTAAAAAATCAAAAATTAAAGTAATTAATTTAAATGATATAAATGAAAAAAATTGGTATGATTTGGATCCATGTGAATTTTTATGGATGATAAAAAATGCTAAGTTTGTATTTTCTGACTCTTTCCATGCAACGGTATTTTCATTGATTTATCACAAACCATTTCATTGTTTTGAAAGAATTAACAAAGAAGAAAATAATAAACAAGAATCAAGATTAAATACATTATTAAAATATTTTAATTTAACCGAAAGAATAGGTGAATTTAAATCAAAGAATGAAGAAGATATTGATTGGGATAAAGTTGATGAAGTTATGGAAAATATAAAACAAAAATCAATAAATTATTTAGATAATGCAATTAAAAATTAAGAAAATATGAGGAGAAAAAATGGATAGTAAACAAAAAAATAAAACCCTTATTATTGGAACCATAATATATGCGATAGGAAACCTGGGAACAAAATTTTTAAGCTTTTTAATTGTTCCACTATATACATTTTATATTGAGCCATCTGATTTGGGGGAATATGATTTAATTTGCACTACAATAAATTTATTAGCACCATTACTTACGTTACAAATATCTGATGCTGCGTATAGATGGATGATAAGTAATGATAAGTATATTACGTCATGTATCTCTGTTACATATGAGCTTGTAATAAAAAATTGTATTATTAGTACATGTGTGATTTTATTAATAAACTTTTTTATTCCAATTAATTATTGTTATTATTTTATTGGTATTCTAGTCACAGGACGCATATTGGAAAGCATACAAAAACTTTTAAGAGGACTAAAAAGACAAAAATTATTTGCTGCTTCAGGATTTGTATATACGGCGTGTTTTGTATTATTAAATTGTTTTTTAGTATGTTTTCTGAAAAAAGGTGTAGATGCATTATTTCAAAGTGCAATCATAAGCAATCTATTAACAATTGTAATTATTGTTATAATGGAAAAACGATTTAGAATTATAAAGTTTTATAAAAAAAATAAAACATTAAAAAAAGAAATGCTTAAATATTCAACACCATTAATACCATCAACTTTAAACTGGTGGGTCATGAATGCATCTGATAGATATATAATACGTAGTTTTTTAGGAAGTGAAGCAAATGGAATTTATGCAGTGGCATATAAATTTCCTTCCGTATTATCTACCATGTTTCTAATGTTTAATAATTCGTTAACAGATATGGTTTTGACAGAAGAAAGTAAAGATACAGGGGGATATTATTCTAAGGTTTTTGAAAAAATGTATATTTTAGGATTTTCTATGCTGTTTATAATTATACCTGCAACTAAATTAATTTGTAACTTTATTTTGGGTACTAGTTATAGAACATCGGCAATATATATTTCATTTTTATATTTAGGTACAATTTTCCAGGCTTTTTCAAGTTTTTTTTCAGTAGGATATTTAAAAGGAAAAAAAACATCGGGAGCAGCAAAAACCAGTATATATGGAGCAGTTGTTAACATAGTTGTGAATTTATTATGTATAAAATTTATTGGATTATTTGCAGCAGCTATTTCTACTTTTTTAGGATTTTTTACTATGTGGTTTATAAGAGTAATACAAACAAGAAAAGAATTTCCGGTAGAAATAAAATGGAATAATTTCATAACATTATTACTAGGTAGTATAATATTATGTATAATATCCATTTGGAGTAAGACTAATATAGATTTGTCACTATTATTAATGGGAGGTATGATATTCAGTATAATAAATAGGAAAGAAATTAAAAAAATAGTTCAAAAAGTGAAAAGAAAGATAAAAAAAGATAAGCAAGGAGAATAGCTATGAAATCTATATGTTATGTTGTACCATATTTTGGCAAATTACCAGAAAACTTTCAATTGTGGTTACATTCGTGTTCAAAAAATAAGACCATAAATTGGTTGATATTTACAAATGATAGAACTGAATTTCAGTATCCAAATAATGTTAAAGTTATTTATAATGATTTTTCATATATAAAAGAATTAATTCAAAAAAATTTCGATTTTAAAATTGATATAAATAGTTATTGGCGTTTAAGTTTTTTTAAACCAGCATATGGAGAAATATTCAAAGAATATCTTGCTGGATATGATTTTTGGGGATATTGTGATATTGATTTGATTTGGGGTGATATAAGAAGTTTTATTACTGAGGATATTTTAGAAAAATATGAAAGAATAGGATTTCAGGGGCATTCAACACTATTTAAAAATACGGAAAAAGTAAACAGTAGATATAAAACTATGGTACCTAATGAAATAAATTATATTGATGTATTTTCAGGAAGAAAAAAATTTAGCTTTGATGAAAATGGAATGGATATAATATATAATTATTTAGATATTGATTATTATAAAGAAACAATATTTGCTCATTTAAGTAAATATGAATATAGTTTTGTTTTAAAATATTTACCAGAAAAAGATAATTATAAAAACTTCAGACAAGTTTTTTTATGGAATAATGGGCGTTTATATAGGTATTTTATAAACAAAGAAAATAAAATAGAAAAAGAAGAATTTATGTATATTCATTTTTTTTGCAGACCCATAACATATGTATATAATAAAGATAAAATGAATGATAAATATATAATATATCCAGATAAAGTAAAGCCATTTGATGATACAATTACAGAAAAAATTGTAAAAAAATATGGTAAAAACTCCATAATAAATTATTATTGTAAAAGTATTTATTTTAATAGAAAAAAACTTACTGTTAAAAAAATTTATGAAAATATTAAAAGAATGATAGCACATAAAATTTTAAAAAAATATTAAAGGGTGAATTATAATGATAAATATAGAAAAAAAAATAAATTGTTCTGGTTGTCATGCATGTTACAATATATGTCCGAAAAATGCTATTAAAATGGAAGTTGATGAAAAAGGGTTTAGATATCCAATTGTCAATAAAGAACAATGTGTAAAATGTGGTTTATGCGAAAAAGTATGCCCAATAATTACCAAAAATCAAATTAATAATAATCCTCGAATATATGTTTGTTACAATAAAAATGAAGAGATTAGAGCCGAAAGTTCGTCTGGCGGAATTTTTTCATTAATTGCAAATGAAATATTAAGCAGAAATGGAGTAGTGTTTGGAGCAGCTTTTAGTCAGGATTTTTCAGTATCACATATTAGTATCGAAAAAAAAGATGATTTAGATTTGCTTAGAAGGTCAAAATATGTTCAAAGCTCAATAAATGATACATATATGGAAGCAAAAAAGTTTCTAGATGATGGGAGATTTGTTTTATTTACAGGCACACCATGTCAAATAGAGGGGTTATTGGCATATCTAAAAAAAGATTATGATAAATTATATACTCAAGATATTGTCTGTCATGGAGTTCCATCTCCAAAAGTTTGGAAAACTTATTTAAAATATAGAAAAAATAAAGATGGAGAAAAACCTATATCAATAAACTTCAGAGATAAAAAACAAGAAGGCTGGCATAGATTTTCTTTATCTTTTAAATATAAAAATTTTGAATATTCTAAAAATCAAACACAAGATTTATTTATGAAAGTTTTTTTAAGAAATCTTTGTTTAAGAGATTCTTGCTACGAATGCTCTTTTAGAAAAGAACATAGATTATCTGATATCACATTAGCAGATTGTTGGGGAATAAAAAATATAAAACCAAATATGGATGATAATAAAGGTGTTTCATTAATATTAGTAAATTCAAATAAAGGACAAGAACTTTATAATTGTATATCTGATTCCATTGAAAGTTATGAAACAACAATGGAAAAAGCAATTGAAAGCAATCCATCCATAATTAAATCACCGAATATCAATAAAAATAGAGAAAAATTTTTCGAAAATATAGACAATATGGATTTTGATAAATTGGTGGAAAAAAGTATGCCTAAGGATTCTTTAATAAAAAAATTTTTTAGAAAAATAAAAAATATATTAAAGAAATAATTAAATAAAGGAAGTGTAAAACATGAAAATCGCAGTAGCAGGAACAGGATACGTCGGCTTATCAATAGCCACATTACTATCACAAAAAAATGAGGTAATCGCATTAGACGTCATCCCAGAAAAAGTACAAATGATAAATAACAGAAAATCACCAATCCGTGATGAAAAAATCGAAGAATTCTTTGCCACAAAAGACCTAAATTTAAAAGCAACATTAGATTATAAAGAAGCATTTGAAGGAGCAGAATTTGTTGTGATAAGTACACCAACAAATTATGATGATATAACAAATTCATTTGACACATCATCAGTTGAAGATATCATAAAAAAAGTAATCAGTATGAATATAGACACAACAATGGTAGTAAAATCAACAATTCCAGTAGGATTTATAAAATCAATTAGAGAAAAATATAACATAGACAACATAATTTTCTCACCAGAATTTCTAAGAGAAGGTAAAGCATTATATGATAATTTATATCCATCAAGAATTATTGTTGGTGAAAAATCAGCTAGAGCAGAAAAATTTGCTAATTTATTAAAAGATGCAGCTTTAAAAGAAGACATAACAGTTAAATTTATGGATCCAACAGAAGCAGAAGCGGTTAAACTATTTGCAAATACATATTTAGCATTAAGGGTTGCATATTTTAATGAACTTGATACATATGCTGAAATCAAAGGGTTAAATACTAAAGATATTATTGAAGGTGTTGGTTTAGACCCTAGAATTGGTAGTCATTATAATAATCCATCTTTTGGTTATGGTGGATATTGTTTACCAAAAGATACAAAACAATTATTAGCAAATTTTGAAAATGTACCTCAAAATTTGATTAGAGCTATTGTTAGAGCTAACAAAACTCGTAAACGTCATATAACTGAAATGGTTATGAGAAGAGATCCTGAAATTGTTGGAATTTATAGGTTGACTATGAAAAAGGATTCTGATAATTTTAGAGCTAGTGCTATTCAAGGTGTTATTGAAAGATTGAAAGATGAGGATGTTGAGATTATAATTTATGAACCAACATTAAATCAAAGGGAATTTAATGGTTGCAAAATTGTTAATGATTTTAAGTTGTTTACTGAGGAATCTGATGTTATCTTGGCTAATAGATTAGAAGATGAATTAAAGTCTGTGAAGGATAAAGTTTATACAAGGGATTTATATAGCAGAGATGATTGATTTTAATATTTATAATATGAAGAGAAAAATAAAAAAGACTGACATTGTCAGTCTTTTTTGTGTTCATGGGGGATATTAAATTAATTGATCAAATTTAATTATCCCCTGATTAAGCTTATCGCAGAGCGTTTCACAGCTTTTTTTTGTTATTTTTTGTAATCCGTTGTTATACAAGAATCTGTCAGGGGATGCACTGCGAGTATGCTCACCGTCAATGTATTCATGAATCATACGATAAGGCGGGACTCCGACTATCCAGGTACCATTTCCACCACCAAAAATTCTTGCATTATTTCTTTTCAGGTGGGCTTGTAATTGGGTTTGTGTTCCCTGAAATGTGTACGGTGGCTGACTAGGAATATAATCGAGTACATAATTTTGCATAAGAAAATTCCTCCTTTATGCATTAGGAAAAGTGTTTTTAAACGTATGAACTTTATACTATCATAAATATAAAATTATGTCAACACAAAATGAGAATTATTTATAATCATAAAGTTAATTAATAATTATAAATAATTGAAAAGAACATTTGGGTTTTAGATTCCGAATGTTCTTTTTTGCAATACAATATAAAATATTTTATTTTTCGACAAATTTCGACAAAAAAATTTTAAAAATATTGTTATAATAGAGCATATAAAGCATGATGTTAAACTAAAAAAATTAAAACATTAAAAGAATGCTTTGTAAAATCACTTATAAAAGGGGGCGAGGTAAGTGATAAAACAACTATTATTTACAAGATACAAATTTATTAATAGAAGTTGATAATCTAATCATCACTTTTAATCATAATAGAATAAAAACAAAACCAAGGAGGAAACAAAATGGAAGCAAAACATGAAAATGAAAAAAAGCAAAATATATTAAAAAACATAATTTTATATATTATAGGAGTATTTTTTATACTTTCTGGCCTGGTATATTTAAATAAAATTCCTGTTCCTTCAATAATAATACTAGCAGCAGGAATTGTACTATTACCAATAGTTACAGATAAACTTAAACTAGATAAGAAAAAAAATCTAATAAAAAATATAAGTGTAATTACGGCATTTTTTGTATTTTTATCTTGTGTTCCATCAACACCACATCCACAACAAAATCAAAACACGAGTATACCAAATAATACAATATCAGAATCAAATAATTCAACAGAAAATCAATCAACAGAAACTCAACCAACAAATGCAGAACCACAATCACAAGAACAACCACAAACAGCCCCAACTCCAACATTTGAAAATGGCACATATGAAGGAGATTTAACAGAAAATAAAAGAAATGGCAATGGAAAATTCACATGGAAAGATGGTACTGTATACTCTGGTCAATGGAAAGATAATTCCATAAATGGAAATGGGCAAATAACATTTACAAATGGGGATACATATAATGGTAATTTTGAAAATAACAAAAGGAATGCAAATGGAACATACACATTTAAAAATGGGGACAAGTATGTAGGAAATTTTAGTCAAGATGCAATGAGTGGACAAGGAGAATATACATTTTCAAATGGAGATAAGTATAAAGGAAATTTCAGTAATAATAAATTTAACGGCACTGGAACATACACTTTAAAAAATGGAAAAAGTTATACTGGCCAATGGAAAGATAATGTTTATTCAAAGTAAGAAAGGAAGAAAAAATATGGAACAAGATAATAAATTTTTTTCAAAAATAAATAGAAGTATTTCAGACTTTTTGTATGAGGAAGAAGGAAATATAAGTAGAGGCAAAATTTTAACAGTAGGTTCATTAGTATTACTTGCAGGAATTATTTTTGCAGATGAAGTTTTTGCAGCACATAGATCTCACTCATCACACAGATCTCATTCTTCACACTCATCTGGAAGTTATGGTGGACACTATAGCCATCAAAGTCATCAAAGTCATAGCAGTTCATCTGGTGGTGGATACACTCATAACAGTTCTGGAGGAGGAGGTACACAAGCACCAGTAAACACACCATCTCCTGTTGAAACATTACCAACATTTAACACACCTCAAACACCGGTTAATACACCAATTCCTTAGAAGAACATGCATAAAGTAAAAATATAATAAAAATAAGATTGTTAAAAATCTGTTTTAAATATGAAAGGAACTTTATATGGAGAAAGTAGAAACTATTATAGATAGCAAAGATAACATAATAAATTTATATGTTGATGAAAAAATTTACAATATAACAGTAATAAAAAAAGCGTTATTCAATTTTATTGAAGATGGATATTTTAAATTACAATATAGTAAAGAAAATGAAATTAATGTACAAATATATTTAAAATCAAATATCGAAAATACAGATATTTTTATTAAACAAATTTATAATGAATTATTAAATGAATCATTAAGATTTGATATAATGAACCAAACCAAAAATATTAGAGAATTAATGCTTGGAAGAGCATTATATTCCACTTGCATCGATACAGATGAATCAAGCGAATATGAAGAAAATTCGGATGATAATAATGAATATAAAATAGATAATATAGCTGTTAATTGGTTTGATAAGAATGGTGATAATAAATGTTAATATATTTTCAAAGTATACTTGCAATAATTTTATGCTTTTATTCTTCAATAACAGATATAAAAAACAAAAAAATATACAATAAAATAATATTAATAGCATTAGTAGTTAGTTCTAGTATATATGCAATTTTTTATAAAGAAATAAATACTGATGTTATTTTAAATCATTTTATAAATTGTATTATTACATTAATAATGTCCTTTTTATTTTTTTATTTTAAAATATGGGCAGCTGGAGATGCAAAATTATTCTGGGTAATATCATTTATATTGCCATTTTCAATTTATGAAACAAGTGAAAAAAATGTATTCCCATCAATTTATTTATTAATGATGACTTTTGGTGTCGCTTTTGTGTATGTAGTAATAGAGACTATTTTTTTATGGATAAAAGACAAAGAAAAATTTAAAAAATCTACATTTTTTTCTTTTGAACACTTAAATTTACAAGATTTTATAATTCAATATTTTTCTGCATATTTTTTAATTTTAATAATAAATAATATACTTAACAAATTTTTTGTGGAGTTTATTAGATATAATGGAACTTTAATTTTGATAAGTAATATGCTATTAATTACATTTATATATAGAGTTTTAAATAATAGAAAAAAATATATTTTATTACTGGTTATTTCTATTATTTCAAATATTATATATATTATTGCTTTTGGATTTACTATAAATCAAATTAATATAAAAATGATTTTCTTAGTAGCATTTTTATTTATATTTAGACAAATATCAGAAAAATATAATTATGAAAAAATAGAGGTCGAAAATTTAAAATCTGGTATGATTTTGGCATATCAATCAGTAATTAGGTTTTATGGTTCAAAAGTTAGAAATTTACCAGAGACAACAACAGAAACAACAAAAACAAGATTAACACAAGAACAGGTTGATAGTATAAAAAGATGGAGTAAAACTAAAAAAGGTGATAATGAAATTATAATTGTAAGATATATGCCATTTGCACCATTTATTCTAGTAGGAACAGTAATTTATTTGATAATTAAAGTTATTTTATAGGAGAAGAGTATGGAGAATAGACCATTTAATTTAAAAGGAAAAATTCATATAAATGAAGATTATATAATTGGTAGAGTAATAAAAAATGCCAATGTAGATGATAAAAAAATGTATATTCAAGTTATTGACATAGAACATAAAGAATGTTTTGAAGAGGGATATTTAGGCTATATATTTGATGGATGGACGCCAAAAAATATTGAAGGCTTAAATTATGGAGTAGAAGTTTTTAAAGTTGATACATTAATTGATAATGATGTAATTGAATTAACAAATGACTTTGTTCATGTTTTATATAGAGATGATTCTAAGGATAATTTTATTTTAGTAACTAACCAATGTAATTCAAATTGCATTATGTGTCCAGATTCAAATCAGGTAAGAAATAATAGATATATTCCTGATATTGCTAGATTAAAAAAACAGGTAAGATGTATACCTGATGATACAAAAAGTATATGTATTACTGGAGGAGAACCAGGAATTTTAAAATATAATTTAATTGAATTATTACGTGAATGTAAAGAATGTTTGCCTGAAACAGAGTTTTTGTTACTATCAAATGGTAGAGTATTTTCAGACAAAAATTTTGCCAATGAATTTGCTAAAAATATTCCACAGTTTATAAGAGTTGCAATACCAATATATTCAAGCATTGATGAAATACATAATAATATAACAAGAGCTGAAAACAGCTTGCAAGAAGCTTTAAGTGGAATTAAAAATTTAATGAAAAATAATGTTGATGTAGAAATAAGAATTGTTTTATTGAAAGCAAATCAACAATATTTAGAAGAACTTGCGGAATACATATCAAAAAATTTAACAAATGTTAAAATTGTGAATATCATGGCACTAGAAATGAGTGGTAATGCTTATATTAATAAAAATGATGTATGGATTGATTACAATTCTGTCAAAAAAATTTTATATAAATCTGTAATGAAAATGATTTGTAGTGGAATTAATGTGAATTTATATAACTTTCCACTATGTCAAATTGACAAAAGATTATTTAGTCTAGCCCAAAAAAGCATTAGTGATTATAAGGTTAGATTTAAAGATGAATGTGATGAATGCAAATTGAAACAATATTGTGGGGGATTCTTTTTCTCAACAATAAATATGGATGAAATAAAAATTAAACCAATAAAATAGGAGAGAAAATTAATATGTACAAGTTAAATTATTTTAATTTTAAAAAATTACAGAATAAATATTTAATTACTAATGATCTTGGAAAATATGAGTTTTTAAGTTTCAATGATTTTGATAAGTTAGTAAATAAAAAACAGTTGGATGAAATAATTGAAAATAAACTTATAGATAAAGGTTTTATATTTAAAGATAGTGCAGAGGTTTTTTCAAAATATATGTGTGGATATGTACGAAATCAAAAAGAATATTTATTTCAATCTACAGTGCTACATATTTTTGTTGTTACTAAAAATTGCAATTTTAATTGTGTTTATTGTCAAGCTGGAAATTTATCAGAGAATTGCAAATTGATTATGAGCAAGGAAATTGCTAAAAAGGCTGTAGATATAGCATTACAATCTCCATCAGAAAAAATGACTTTCGAATTTCAAGGTGGGGAACCTTTATTAAATTATGATATTATAAAATTTATTATAGAGTATACAAATGAGAAAAAAGGTGAAAAACAAATTGATTATTGTGTTGTTTCAAATTTGACTAAAATAAATAATGAAATGATTAAATTTTTTAAAGAAAATAATGTGGCAATTAGTACTTCAATAGATGGTAATAGAGAATTACAAAATATTAATAGACCATATGCAAAACATGATTCATATTATGAAACAATTAAAGGATTAAAACTTTTAAAGTCAAATGGTTTAAACGTAAGTGCTATACAAACAACAACAAGATATAGTTTAGATAAATATAAAGAAATTGTTGATGAATATATACAATTAGGATTTAAAAATATTTTTGTTAGACCATTAACTCAACTCGGAAAAGCTGATAGTAGCTGGGAAAAAATTGGATATTCTGCTGAAGAATTTATTGAATTTTATAAAAAAATTCTTGAATATATCATAGAAAAAAATAAGGAAGGACATGAGATTGCGGAAAGACATTGTGATATATTTCTAAGAAAAATTTTTGCTAATGCACCATTAAATTATATGGAGTTGAGGTCTCCTTGTGGAGGAAGTATTGGTCAAATGGCATATTATTATGATGGAAATATTTATACATGTGATGAGGGAAGAATGTTGGCAGAAATGGGAAATCAAAGCTTTAAAATTGGTAATGTAAATGATGATACATATTCTGATTTGATTAATTCTAATGTTACTAGTGCTATGTGTGTTTCTTCTTGTTTGGAATGTTTGAATAAGTGTGAAAGTTGTGTGTATATGCCTTTTTGTGGGACATGTCCTGTTGTTAATTTGGCTCAAGAGAATAATATTTTTTCGAGGGTTCCTGAAAATTATAGGTGTAAAATTTATAAGGGAATGATGGAAATTATTTTTGGTTATTTGGAGAAAGATAATAGAGAGGTTATTGAAATTTTTGAAAAGTGGATTGAGGATTAAGAAGGAATTATAATATGTAATTTGATGTGACTGCTATAAAAGAAATTATAAAATAGGATATAGTGTTTAATCAAAAAGCTTAATTTGTATATGAAATTGAAGAATTACAATTAAGTTATTTGTCATATGTACAATCCAATAAGTGAATAACAGATGAAGTGAATAAAAAAAGACTGACATTGTCAGTCTTTTTTGTGTTCACTTTTTTAAAAATATAAATAAATTATGTACAAATTATAATAATTCCTCAAATTTAATTATATCATTATTAAGTTCACAGCAGAGTTTTTCACAGCAGTTTTTGGTTATTCTCTGTAATCCTCTGTCATGCAAAAATTTGTCAGGGGATGTACTGCGTGTGAGCACACCATCAACATACTCAAGAATCATACGATGAGGGGGAACGCCGACTATCCAGGTACCATTTCCGCCACCAAAAATTCTTGCATTATTTCTTTTCAGGTGGGCTTGTAATTGGGTTTGTGTTCCCTGAAATGTGTACGGTGGCTGACTAGGAATATAATCGAGTACATAATTTTGCATAAGAAAATTCCTCCTTTATGCATTAGGAAAAGTGTTTTTAAACGTATGAACTTTATAATACTATAAGCACAAAATTATGTCAACACAAAATGAGAATTTTTTATAAAAATGAGAAATCCAATCAAAATGAAAAAATTTTAAATTTACAAAGTAAATTCTAAATTCAATATATAAATATTAAAACAGAAAAAATGCAAAAGTTAAGCAAAGATCACAATCAATTAAAAAAATTCAAAAAAACTTTTTTTTCGACAAATTTCGACAAAAAAATTTATAGTTAAGTGTTATAGTATAAATATAAATTTTACAAAAAAAAAAAATTTCAACGATGAAAGGAGATATACAAATGAATATAGTTTTTAACATAAAGGCACTTAGGGAAAAAAAGAATATGTCTGGTTATAAATTAGCAAAAGAAACGGGAATTAACCGCTCATATTTATATAATCTAGAAAAAAATAAAATAAAAGATCCAAGTTTCAAAGTGTTAATAGCAATTTCGGAAAAATTGGAAGTTGATTTAAAAAGTTTGTTTTATACAGATTGGGATGTTAAGGAGCTAGAAGAAAGGTTATATTTATGTATTGAAAAATATGGTACAACTGCTAAAGAAACCATTGAGATTGCAAATATAATAGATTTACTGGCTATATCAAGAATTAAGATTGATAATGAAAAAGAAAAAATTTTAAAAAATTGTTTTTTTAGCAATCTTGAGTAAAATGTTTAGAACAATATTAGATATTTAATGTTATTGGTGTTAGTATAGATATATAGACACAAAATTTTACCAATCGCCAAATTGTCATTGAAATCTTGGCGATTACAATAAAATATACATTACTATATGATAAAATAAATTTAAAATATTAAGAAAGAGGGGGATTTTTAATGAAAAAAATCACAAAAATATTTAGCTTATTAGTGATAATAGCGATTTTTTTATCAAATAGTTACATATATGCAGGAGTAACAGATGTAACAGGAGGTTCAGGAGTAACAGTAAAAACAACTGTCAGAAATAATTATACTGATTTTCAAGTAACAGATGATATTAATTTAGAAAAAGGTAAAGATTATATTATAGATTTTACAAAACAAGATAATTTATCTAAAGCATTAAGTAGTATGGCTGATATAGAAGGAACTGTATATTATAAAATTAATGATGGTGAAAAAGTAGGACTTAATAAAACAGAAGATAGTTCTGAAGCAGTAATAAAAATTGTTGGTAACAAAGACGAAAATAAAGCAGTAATGACTTTAATAAATACTAATGAAAATAAATCATATAATTTAGATTTTGAATATACTAAATATACTGGCTCTAAATTAACATATACAGGAACAGATTATGAATCTGGAGAAACTATTGTTGGTAATCCAGATGAAATATTTAATGCAAATGAAGGAAATGGAAAGGCTGTCATTAATGAAATAAGAGATGACTATTATTCAAGATATTTCTTTAATTGTAAACTAAATCTAATTGCTATTCCAACACAAGATATTGAAATAAAAGGAACATATAATGGATTTGGTATGGAAATATCATTAAATGGAATAAGAGTAGGAACAGAATCTGCAAATATAAGTGGTGTTGCAAAAGGATATACAACAGGAAATACAAAAAATAAAATCACAATACAACTTGCTTATGGTGATGGAAATATAGGAAGTGTTTCAATTAATGGAAAATATATGCAATTACCTTCTGGGACAACAGACAGAGTAGAATTTGAAGTTAAACCTAATACAAAATATGAAATAAATGTTGTTAAAAGTCAAGATACTTCAAATATACCAAGAACAATAATATGGGATTCAGACAAAACAAATAATTCATCACTTAAAGATAGTGAATTATTAAGAAATGGAACAATAGAAATATTGGATATCAAAGATCCAAATGGTAATTCAATTGGGTTAAATAATGTAAATCAAAATCTAGAAAAAAATAATGGTTGGGCTAATATTTTGCCTGGTTCAAAAGTAATATTAAGATTAAAACCAGATTATGGTTATCAATTAACTTCAATTACAATTAATGATGAAAAATTAACTCCAGGAAAAGAACAATCTACATTTGAATATATTATGCCAAATACAAATGTTCATATTAGTGGAATATTTGAAAAAGTAGATGATAAGGTAAATACAGATTCTAAAAAAGTAAAAAATGGAACAATTGAAATTGGTAATAATGAAATTGATTCAGGTTCTGTAATTTTATCAGTAAATGATGTTACATTATCAAAAGAACAAATTTCAAATTTTGAGGAAAAAGCTAATGGATATAAAATTTCTACATATTTAGATATTAATTTGGCTCAAGTTTTATATAAAGGAACACCAGAAAATGTTTGGAAAAAAGAATTAAAAGAATTAAATAATCAAGCAAAAATTACATTAAAATTAGAAGATGGTGTTGATGGAAATGAAGTTGTAATTGTTCATGAAAAACATGATGGTACTTATGAAATAATACCAACAACATATGATAAAGAAAATAATACAATAACATTTGTTACAACAAGTTTTTCAAATTATGCAATAGCAAGCAAAACTGTAACATCAGTAAATAATGAAAAAAATAAAGATATTATAAATCCTAAAACAGGGGATAATATTAAAGTATCTGGTATATTAATTTCAATTTCTATATTAGGAATTATTATACTTACAGTAATTAGAAAAAAGAGAATGTGTTAAAAAGGAGGGAAAATTATGGAAGAAAAAACAAAAAGTAAAAAAGGGTTTATTATAACTGTATTAATTTTAGGAATAATAATATTATCTTTAATTATAGTTATAGTGGTTCTTTTGAATAATGGGGGTGAAAACAAATTGTCTACAGATAATAAAACAAAAACTAATATCTCAAGTGATGATTCATCTAAAAATAGTACATCTAAAACAGATAAATCAAAAAATGATAATGTGAAAATTGTTAAATCTGAAGTTTCTAATTTAGAATTAGAAGAATTTTCAAATTCTGTTTTTAGTATGAAAAAACCAACTGGATGGGTTGTTGAATGTGGAGGAACAGGAATATATTACGCAATTAGGGTATATGATCCTAAAGATAATAATAATCAAATATTTTTAATGTTAAAAATACAACCATTATTAAAAAGTCAAGCAGCTAAAAATCAATGGCAAAGTTATAGCCAATTAAGTGGAAATAGTCAGCAATATAAAGTGTTTACAGATGCTGTTGTATTAAATTCTCCAACTGTTGAAAATTTTTATAAATCATTTAATGAAGTAACATCTTTTATAAGTTCTGTAGAACCTACTTTAAGTACATTGAAATTTCCTACATTTAGTAATTTTACTAAAGTAGAAGAATTTGATTCACAATCTAGTATGAAAAGTGTTGCAGTAGATAGCAAAGTATTAAGAGCTACATTTGAAAATGAAAGTTCTAAAAAAGGTGAAGGTTTGTTTATGGCTTCTATTGTAAATTTTGGTGATCAATATCAAGGTGGTGTAGATATGTCATATTATATGGTATATGATATTATGTCTGTTACAGCATCTAAAGATCAATTTATTGATTATAAAGATATATTATTAGATTCTATTAATTCTATTGATTTTAATGATTCATATGTAAAACAAACTATTGATGATGGAAATGCTCAAACACAAAATGCTCTTGCAATAAATGCTTCTGTTCAAAAAGCTTTTGATTCTTATATGAGTGCTTGGGAGAATAGACAAACATCATATGATATTATGAGTCAAAAACAAAGTGATGCAACTTTAGGATATGAAAGAGTATATGATACTGATACTGGAGATATTTATAAAGCATATAATGGATTTACAGATGATTATCAAGGTAATAGATATAAATCAGTTACAGATAATATGTATACAGAAAAAACATCTGGATATATTGAAGAAATAACTAATTAATAAATTAACTATAAAAACCTTTGCAGATGCAAAGGTTTTTATAGTTTTAATATTATTGCCAATTAATTTTTAATTTTAGAAGAAAATATTTTCTGAATTATAAATATTTTCATCTTGATTAAGTTTAACAAGCTCAGGAAAGGAAATCATGTTCCAATTGAGTCTGTCAGCTATTGACTGACAATAATATAAATTGATTTGGCGTGCACCTGTGTAAAAGAATACCATTTTTTTGGTGATTTGAGTCCTTTGGTATTCAAAAGAGCATGTTTCGTTATTCCATTCTACAATGAAATATTGTTTAGGTGCACGATGCCGTTTGGCAGTTATGACTTGAACTGAATAATACATATGGTCCTCCTTAACTTTTACTGTTACATGCGGAAATCAGTTCTTCAAATGTCATTAACCCACAGTTTAGTTTTGCAGCAAGAAATTCGCAGGGAATTCTGCTGATTTTGGAAACTCGGGTGAGACGGAAAAAGATGTTCTGTCTCATAACAACACTTCTGATTGGAATGGTTGAAGACTTATCATCGAATTCGCTGATGAAGTACTTTCTGTTGTTGGGATTGTTTGATGTTGTAACTTTATAAAACATATAAAGTCCTCCTGTATAAAATAATTAGCCTCTTTGGGCTTATTTTGATAAATTAAAGTATATCACAAATTTGAAATTATGTCAAACAAAATCGTTAGACGTGATTTGACATAATTCGACATGAATATAATATAAAAGTACATAAAAAATAGAATAAAAAATGAATATAATATTTGACAAATTAACATAATAATGCTAAAATAAATATATCGCTGTTAAATCAGCAATAAAATTACATTAAAAAAAGGAGGTCTATTTCATGAGAGAAATGGACAAGAGGCTTGTAGAGGATATCTGCAAAAGTCAAAAAGGAAAGCCGACTGCTACAGACAAGAAAATCAAGGGACTTATAAATTTCCTTGATAAAAAGATTTTGGAGGCTGAAGAGTTTTCAAAATCTAAACTGTCAAAGTAGGGGCCTTTTCTCCAAAAATGCAAAAAAGACTGGCAATGTCAGTCTTTTTTCGCATTTTATCAAACCTCCAAAAGCTCGTTAAAAGTTATTTCCCCAGTATTTAACCGGGAAATAAGCTCAATACAAGCCCTTTTAGAAATGCGCTTTAATCCATATGCATGCAGAAATTTATCTGGACAAATTTCTCGTGTTACCTGATCACCAACAATTTCACGGATTCTGTGGTATGCAGGAACTGCAACTTTCCAGGTACCGTTTTTTCCAGATATAACAACAGCATTTTTTTTCTGTAGATGAATTTGAAGTTGTTCCTCAGTTCCTTTGAACCTGTAAGCAGGTGTGCCAGGAACATAAATGAGTTGATAAAGTCTGCGCATAAGAAAAATCCTCCTTTATGCATTAGTAAATAGGTTTATAAACGAATGAATTACAGTGTATCATATTGATAAGTTTGTGTCAATTCAAAAATGGAGAAAAATTAAAATTTAAAAAAAATAAAAATCGAAAAATGTCAAAACAATAACATTAAAAAAATTAAGCCTCAAAATTAAAAAACAAAATTAGAAAAAATTAAAAAATCGTTGTAATTTCTTATAAAATTTGATATACTATGTAATATGAAAAAAATCGAAGGGATGTTGAATTTAAGATGAGTGAAGAAAATAAACAAAAAAAATATTTCATTAAAGATCAAGAATTATCTTCTATTAAAGAAGATAAATTAAATTCAAAAGATATCGCTAAAAATATAAGCATGATTATTGAAAATGTTGAACCATCTTATGCAATTGCTGTAACAGGTAAAAGTGGAATCGGAAAATCTTCAGTAATCAATATTTTAAAAGAAAAATATGCTGAAAATAGTGAAGAATATAATATTCAAAAGATTAATGTTTGGAAACAAGATAAAACTTTAAAAGAAATCTTAGATGAAAATTATTCAGATATTGAAAAACACGAAGAAAATTACCAAAAATATTCAACAATTGTAAATAAAAATTCTGAACCAAGTATTGGAAAAATTGTTAATATTAATTCAATTAAAAACAATGAAATTGAAGAAAATATTGAAAAAGGCATTGAAAAAGATAATGAAAATAACATTGAACAAAATGATAATAAAATAAATATCAAAGAAAATGAAAAAAGTGAAAGAGAAAAATTATTAGATAAATATTATAATCAAAATTCTGAAGAAAATGATAATACTGAAAATTCTTCAGATGTACAAGATTATTATGAACCAGAAGTCAAAACTGTAAAAAAATCACTTGCAAAAATTGGAAAATTTATATTAACAGTTTTGATAAGTTTCATAATTACAACATTAATATTTATTTTTATGGAATATATGGGAAATAGAGGAATTTATAATAGAAATGATGTATTTTTTGTTGAAAACACATATTTAAATTATAAAGAAAATTTCCTAATGATACTTGTATTTACAATTGGATTAACTGCAATTGCATATATTATTGGTACTATAATTGCAAATGGAAAAAAATCTAGTAAAAAGACAAAATATAATGATTATCAAAAAACTAACACAAAAAAAGGCAAAGTTAAATATGATAGAAATAAACAAAATAATGATAATAATAAAACAGGTTTTATGAGAGCTAAAGAAATGATTGCATCTGAAAAAATTAAAAACATTGAAAAACAAAATAAAGAAGAACTTGAAAAAGCTGAACAAATTAGAATAATAGATATTTCAAGAAAAAATATTATTATAATTGAAGATGTTGATAAATTAACTGCAACTAAAATGTTGAAAACACTTGAAGATGTAAAACATTGCAAAGATTATAAAAATTGTATTTTAATTATTCCTTTTGATGAAAAAGTTTTGGTAAAAGCAATTGAATTTAGAAATCAAGTAAAATTAAATGCAAATTATAGACCATTAAGATTTGAAAAAATATTTGATAAAGTATTCCAATTCAAGGTTTATGTTCCAAATATTTCAAATGGAAATATAAAAGATTTTGCTGTAAACCTAGCCAAAGACTATATTCCAGATTTTATAGAAGATTACACAGATACTAAAACTTTTGAAAAAGTTTTAAGAAATGTTTTAATATACAAAAATGTTAAAACACCAAGACATGTAAAAAAATTAATTAACAATTTTGTAAACAATAAAATTTTAATTATGAATAGAGTTAAATCTGGCAAAATTGATGAAACAATTGTAAATGAACCAAAATTTGATTATGAATTAGCTAAAATATCTGTGATACAATCAGATTTCCCAGAATTTTATGATTTATTATTTGAAGATTTTGATTATTTGCAAATATTAACTAGTTTGTGTTGTATGGATATTAATGAATTAAGAAATGTTTATGAAAAAATTAATGAAGATTTAAAACCATTTTTTGCAAATAAATATATACCACTTAGAAATTTCTTAATTCAAACTAAAAATTATGAAGTAAAAAATATGTCAATTTTAATGTATTTAACAAAAGTAAAAATTGATAAAATGTTTAAAAACAAAAGTGTTTATAGTTATATTATTGGTGAGGAAGATATTACAGAATTAAGAATTCAAGAAGTTTTAGAACTAGTTAAAACATTGGATTCTAAGCAAGATATTAAAGAATTTACAGAAAATAATTTCGCAAAATTATTAGAAAAATATGAAGAAAATCCAGCTAATATTGTATATTTTACAGGACTAAAAGATGTTATAGAATCAATTGATGAATATATTTCAGAACAAGATTATACAAGATTTTTAGAATTAGTTGCTGAAAATTATAATTATTATCCTAGACAAGCTTTAGAAATTTTGAAAAATTCAAAATGTGAAATACCTGTAAATGTTATGAATACTATACTTGTGAATGTACAACAAAGTTTATCAAAAGAAAATTTTGATGATGTTTTTGAATTTATAAAAGATAATAGTGATCCATTATATGAAGATGGTGGAAATATTTCAGAATATGTTCATTTTTTAGTAAATTATATTAGTTTATCATCAAATCCAAATAGTGTAATTAAAGAATTAGATGATAATTTTACAAGAATCGGTAAAATATATGAACTTAATAAAAATATTAAGGGATTAGATAATTTAGATTATGATAAAACTTATGAATTTTTCGCTAAATGTATTGAAAATAGTGATTTTGATAAAATGATTGAAATTATAAATTCAATTTTATCAGATGAAAATTCTGTTCAAGATTGCTTAAAGATTGAGGAAAAAATGAGTAATTATAGTGTAATTGATGTTATTGAATGTAATGTTGATGATATTATTGCAAGTGAAAAAGCTGAAAATGATAAAAAAGAAAATAAGCAAACTGATGAACAAATTGATGAAAAATCTGGTGAACAATCTGAAGAAAAAAATGATGAAGATGAAAATAATGAAATTGAAATTGAGAATGGTAAAGAACTTGAAAATAATTTTGTTTTATTAAAAAATATGATTGAAATTTGTGCAGTAAAACAAAAGCAAATACAACCAGTAGATACACTTAAAATATTAGAAAAAGCAACAAAAAATATATCAAATTATGAATATTTAGTTAGTGTAATTGAATTATTAAACAAATTTGAAACAACATATTTTTATGAAATAAGAAGAGATTTTAATGATGTTTTATATTCATGTTTCCATAACTCAAGAAGCAAAAATGTAAAAAAAGCTATAATTGATATTACAAAATACTTTAATAATATGCGTTTATTTAAAACAAAATTAACACAATCTGAAGAAAAATTTGTAAATGAAAATTAAAGCTAAAATTTAGGGGCACTTTCTAAAAAATAGAAAAGTGTCCTTAATTTTTTTGCATATGATTTTGCATTAATAGTTATATACTTATAAATAGATATGTATAACAATATATTCATGATTTTTTGATAATTATTTTAAATATAATTTTCTTGACTCAGAAATAATGATGAAATATAATCAAAATATAAAAAATAGGGGGGAGAATTATGACAAATACAATAGAAGTTAAAAATTTAACAAAACAATATACACAATTAAAAGCTGTTGATAATCTGTCATTTGAAGTACATGAAGGCGAAATTTTAGGACTTCTAGGACCAAATGGAAGTGGAAAAACAACTACAATTAACTGTATTTTATCATTATTAAATTATAATAATGGTTCAATTAAAATTTTTGGAAAGGAAATGAAACCAAATAGTTATGATATAAAATCAAAAATAGGCGTAATTTTCCAAGATATTGCTGTTTTTGAGGAATTAACAGTATGGGAAAATATTGATTATTTTTGTGGGCTATATATAAAAGATAAAAAAACTAGAAATCAATATATTGAAGATGCTGTTAAATTAGTTGGTTTAGAGGATTTTAAAAAATTTAGACCAAAACAATTATCAGGAGGTTTATTAAGGAGATTAAATATTGCATGTGGAATTGCTCATAAACCTAAATTGATTTTTTTAGATGAACCAACTGTTGCTGTTGACCCACAAAGTAGAAACAATATTTTAGATGGAATTAAAACTTTAAGAAATAATGGAGCGACAATTGTATATACAACACATTATATGGAAGAAGTTGAAATATTGTGTGATAGAGTAATAATTTTAGATAAAGGAAAAGTAATTGCAAGTGGTACATGTGATGAGCTTAAAGAATTAGCTAATATTGATGAAAAAATTAATGTTGAAATAATTAATTTATCAAATGAAATTCTTGAAAAAATTAAAAAATTAGATAATATTGATAATGTCACATATTTTAACAATAATCTTGTTATTAGTTATAAAAGTGGGAAAAACAATCTTGTGGATTTAATAAATTTTTTAAATAAGCAAAATGTAAAATATTCTAAAATCTTTTCTGAAAGACCAACATTAAATGATGTATTTTTAGAGCTTACAGGAAAGGAGCTTAGAGATTAATATGTTTTTTCATAATTTTAAATATTCTTTAAAAATTCTTTTAAAAAATAGAATGTTAATATTTTGGACTTTTGCTTTTCCAATTATTTTAGGAACTTTTTTTAATATGGCATTTTCAAATATTGAAAATAGTGAAAAATTTGATTGTATTAATATTGCTATTGTGGAAACACAGGAATTTAATGATAATGAAATTTATAAAAATGCTTTTAAAGAATTAAGCAAAGATGGTGATAATAAATTATTTAATATTAAATATGTAGATGAGGAAAAAGCAAAAGAATTGCTTAATAATGAGGAGATTTCTGGTTATTTAATTTATAATGGTTCTTCTAAAATTGTTATTAAGAAAAATGGTGTTAATGAAACTATTTTTAAGACTGCTGTTGATGAGATAAATCAATCTTATGGTGTTATTAATGATTTAATTCAAAATGATACATCAAAAATATATTCAAAAATTCAAGATATTTTAAAACAAAGTGATTCTAATATAATTGATATATCAAGTAATAAGTTAAGTTATACAATGATTGAATATTATTCTTTAATAGCAATGAGCTGTATGTATGGTGGAATTTTGGCAATGTTTGTAATTAATCAAAATTTAGCGAATATGAGTAATAAAGGGAAACGTGTAAGTGTTAGTCCAACTAAAAAATCAACACTTGTATTTAGTGGAGTTTTAGCAAGTTATATAACACAAATTTTGGGAATTTTATTATTATTTTTATATACAATTTTTGTACTTAAAGTTGATTATGGACAAAATCTTGGATTAGTAATATTGTTAGCATTAATAGGCTCTTTTGCTGGATTATCACTTGGTACAGGTGTTGCAACACTTGTAAAATCAAATGATAATGTAAAAAGTTCAATTATTTTATCAATTACAATGGTTGGAAGTTTTTTAGCAGGAATGATGGGAATTACAATGAAATATGTTGTTGATACAAATGCACCTATTATAAATAAGATTAATCCTGTTAGTATGATTACAGATGGATTATATTCATTATATTATTATCCTACATTAGATAGATATTGGTTTGATATTACTAGTTTATTAGTATTTTCAGGATTATTGATTTTGATTTCAGCAATACAGTTAAGGAGGCAAAAATATGACAGTATTTAAAACTTTTTTGAAAGTATTAAACAGATATAAAGGTATGGTAATTTTATATACTGTTATGCTTATTGTTTTTGGTGGATTAAATATGAAATCTAATAATCAAACTACAGATTTTATTGCAACTAAACCTAGTGTTTTGATTATTAATAATGATGAAAATGTTGGATTAACCAAAGGTTTAATTGATTATATTAGTGAAAATTCTGATGTTAAAAATATTGAAAATAATGATGATTCAATAAATGATGCTCTTTTTTATAGAGAGGTTAATTACATAATTTATATTCCAGAGAATTTCAGAAAAGATATTCTTTCAGGTAAAAATCCTGAAATTTTGGTTAAAAGTACAGGAGATTATCAGGCTAATTTGGCTGAGATGATGGTTGAAAGATATGTAAAATTAGCTAATGTGTATATTAAAGGATTATATGAAAATGAGTCAGTAGAAAAAGAAAATGAAATCATAGAAAAAATTAAAAATGTCTTAAATCAAAATACTGAAATTCAAATTACAACAAAACTTGATACAACAAATCTTGCTAAATTAAGTAGATATTATAGTTTTGCCAATTATACTCTACTTGCAGGTGTGATTTTTGTAATATGTACAATACTTTCAAGTTTTAGAAATGAAATGGTAAATAAAAGAACAATTATAAGTAGTACAAATTATAAAAAACATAATTTACAATTAATGTTAGCAAATTCTTTATTTGCAATATGTTTATGGGGATTATATATAATAGTAAGTTTTATTTTATTTGGTAATGCAATGTGTTCATTACATGGATTATTGTATGGTATAAATTCTTTTGTGTTTGTATTATGTACAGTATCAATTGCATTTTTGATTTCAAGTTTAGTAAAAAGTAAAGGTGGAATTAATGGGATTGTAAATGTTGTTGCTTTAGGTTCAAGTTTTTTATGTGGCTCATTTGTTCCAACTCAGTGGTTACCAGATTATGTAATAAAAATTGCTCATATATTGCCTTCTTATTGGTTTATACATAATAATGAGTTAATTCAAAATATTGAAGTGGTTAATTTTGATAGTTTGAAAATTGTGTTTATTAATATGGGAATTGTGGTTTTGTTTACTATTGGTTATGTGGTTTGTTCAAATTTTGTGGTTAGAAGAAAAAGAGTTTTTGGGGAATAACGTTTTTAGTTATTAGGTCATAATTTATATGACTTGTTTCCGGAAATAAAGGAAAATATCATCGGTTAATTACATTTTGATGTAATTGGACAGAATTATCACAAGATTGAAAAACAACCCAATTGGGTAGCAGTGTACGATTTAAAGAAAAAAAGAAACTTTGATGAGATGTATGCTCTTGCAGCACAGCTTTATCCGGGTTTCTCAAAAAGTTGATATGCAATTAGGCAAGGTGTCAAATGATACCTTGCCTTTTTCTAAATTTAGAAATATAATATAAAAGTAAAAGGAGGAAATAATATGTTATATTTTGATACTCATGCTCATTACGATTGGAAAGAATTTGATAAGGATAGAAGAAAATTATTTGATAAATTTAATGAAACCTTATGTGGTTTGGTTAATATAGGAATAAATTTAGATTCAGCTATGAAAGTAAAAGAATATTCTAAAGAATATTCAAATATGTATTATTCAGTCGGAATACATCCAATGGAAGTTGAAAAGAAAAATTCGTTAGAACAAATTGAGTATATATTTGAAAATGAATTAAAAAATAAAGATTCAAAATTAATTGCAATTGGAGAAACTGGGTTAGATTATCATTTTGATTATCCTGTTGAATTACAAAAAAAATATTTTTTAGAACAAATAAAATTAGCAAATAAATATGAATTACCTATAATAATACATTCAAGAGAATCACAAGAAGATGTATATAAAATTCTAAAAGAAAATGTGGTAAAAAAAGCGGGAATAATGCACTGTTATTCTGGAACTTCAGAAATGTCAAAGAAATTTGTTGAAATGGGTTATTATTTGGGAGTTGGGGGTCCTGTTACAAGATATAAAGATGTGGAAGAAACTGTTAGAATTACTCCTATAGATAAAATTGTTATAGAAACAGATAGTCCAGTATTACCGCCAGAACCTTTTGAAAAACACTCAAGAAACAATTCGTTGTATCTAAATTACATTGTGAAAAAAATTGCAGAGATTAAAGGAATATCAGAGGAAGAAGTTGCAGAAAAGACAACAGAAAATGCATATAAAGTATATGGAATTAGTAAGAGAAATGTTTAACGGAAATGAGGTAATAAAAATGGTAGATTTAAAGAAATTACAAAAAGAAATATATCAAAATAAAGTTGATAAAGGATTTAATGTAACAGATGTTAATAAAGAATTCTGTTTAACATATGGAGAAGTATCAGAAGCATATGAAGCCTGGAGAAAAAAGAAAGATGATTTAGGCGAAGAATTAGCTGATGTTGCAATATATTTATTAGGATTATCAGAAATACTAGGAATAGATTTGGAAGATGAAATACAGAGAAAAGTTTATAAAAACTCAAAAAGAGAATATAAAGTTATTGATGGTGTTAATACAAGAACAAAAGAATTTGATGAAGAATCAGAAAGATAATCTCAACAATAAATTAGTCAAGTTATAAAGCAGATAATGTTTGCTAATTATCTGCTTTGGGAATATAAACTAATAAGAATAAAATGAATGATTATCTTAAAACACATGCATGTGCAGTTCTTCCACTTGTATTTGCTTGTTATAAAGTAAATGGTAATTTAGAGTTACTAAAAAAAGATAAGGAATAATCTCTATTAATTATGGATGCTATTATTGAAGGTTATGATGTTTTGAAAGAATTAGGATATGAAATACTTCCTAAAGGTGAATATGAAAACTGTGTTAATAAAAAGAATTTATGTGCATTTATTTATAGATTTATGTTTTCTAATTTTATAGGAAAAATATGTATATCAGATCATGCAATGAGTGCACGAGAAGAATTTATACTTTTGGAAAGTGAGTTTGAACAACTAAAGGAAAAATTAAAACTTGAAACTAAAGTATATGATAAGTTAAAAGTGGAATTATTAAATTATAAAGGTTAATTTATTTAATGAAATAAAGAAGTTGAAGAAATAGGAGAAAAGACATGCAAGAAGTAACTGCATTAGTTGGACCATAAGGTGGTGGAAAAAGTTCAAAAGCAACAAGAAACCGAGCTTGGAAAATTATAATATTTTATTGAAAATCTAATATTATTGTGACATAATAAAAACAAGGAGGTACAAAAATGATAAAATTAGTATTAGTTAGACATGGTCAAAGCATGTGGAATTTAGAAAATAAATTTACAGGATGGACAGATGTAGAGCTATCAGAGCAAGGAATACAAGAAGCAAAAGAAGCGGGAAAAATATTAAAAGAAAAGGGATTCCATTTTGATTTAGCATTTACATCAGTATTAAAAAGAGCTGAAGACACATTAGACTATATATTAAGAGAAATGGGAGAAGAAAATATTGAAATAAAAAGAAGTTGGAAATTAAATGAAAGACATTATGGAGCATTACAAGGTCTAAATAAAGATGAAACAAGAGAAAAATATGGTGCAGAACAAGTATTACTTTGGAGAAGAAGTACAGATGTAAGACCACCAGAATTAGAAGAAAATGACCCAAGATATCCTGGTAATGATGAGAAATATAAAGATTTAAGTAAGGAGGAATTACCAAAAACAGAAAATCTTATTGACACAATAAAAAGAGTTCTTGAATATTGGAATTCAGATATTAAACCAGAATTAGAAAATGGTAAAAAAATTATAATTGCAGCACATGGAAATAGTTTAAGAGGTTTAATAAAATATTTAGATAATATAAGTGATGAAGATATTATTAAATTAGAATTACAAACTGGTAATCCAATTTGCTATGAATTAGATGATGATTTAAAGCCTATAAGACATTATTATTTAAAATAAATAAGCTAAAATAGTTGGAATCAAGTATGCTTGATAAGAACTATATTCAAAAAATATAAAAAGAGGATAAAATTATTTTGATAAATTTTTCCTCTTTTTTGATATTATTTATATAAAATAAAAACTTACGAATGATTAAGTTCGTAAGTTGATTTCAAAGACTCACAATGTATTACTGCTTGATAGAATTAAAGATATTGAAATTAGAAAATGGTATATTAATGAAACAGTAAAAAATGGTTGGTTTGTTAATATATTAGAAATGCAAATAAATAGTAAATTATATGAAAGACAAGCTATTTCTGAAAAAGTATCTAATTTTCCTAATACATTACCAGATGTTCAAAGTGATTTAGCATTACAAACAATGAAAGACCCATATATTTTTTGTTTTATATCTTTAAAAGGAAAAGTCAAAGAACTAGAAATAGAAAATGCTATGATAAATAAAATTAAAGATGTTCTAATAGAATTAGGTAATGGTTTTGCATTTGTAGGAAATCAATATAAATTGACTGTTAGTAATAAAGATTACTTCATAGATTTATTGTTTTATCATTTAAAATTAAAGTGTTATATTGTAGTAGAATTAAAGGCTAGAGAATTTGAACCTACTGATGCAGGATAATTAAACTTTTATTTATCTGCAATAGATGATTTAGCAAAAGATGAAAATGATAATCCTAGTATTGGATTACTTCTATGTAAAATAAAAGATAAATTTACAGCAGAATATGCATTAAAAGATATTAATAAGCCTATTGGAGTTAGCGAATATAAATTATTAGAAGATATTCTTGAATATTTACAATTTCAACTACCAAAAGCAGAAGATATAGAACTGCATATTAAAGAAATAGAAGAATAGAACTATTGAATTAAAAGATAAAATCCATATCTGACATTTGAAAATTAGTCAGATATGGATTTGTGCATTAGATAGCAAGAATCAGCAGATTACAACCAGCGAACCGACTGCTGAATCCGAAGCGAACCATGTTGGGTTTAAACATTTCCTGAATAGAATTAATTACAAATTCATATTCAGGCGAGGCACAAATAATCAAATTTGCATTGTCCCAGTATCCAATTACTCCAGCTTCCTTAGTTGCTCTAATCATTCCAGAATCTAATTTAGCATAACTGCCAAATTTTATTGCTTTTATACCTTCTGATTCAATGATTTCCAGTTCTTTAGGAATCTTGGTAATTATTCTGTATCTGTCTGTTGCTCCAAATTGTCTTGCCATAGATTCAATGCCGAAATCTTGCTCTCCACAGGATGCGTAGGAAAGGCTTACACCTTTTAAAATTCCTTTACATTCTTCAAGTACTGGCTTTTTTTCGTCATCGTGCCGATACTTTTTGAACGTGATGGTTCTGTCATCTTCAGTAAGAAGATAAGTTTCAGGCGATACGTGACTCAAATCCATCATGATAATACCTCCTAACAATTGTTATTGGGTTTAACAACTTGCTATATTATTTAATTCGCATAGCAACGAAAGATATAAGTATTATACTATGTTTTTATAATAATTTCAATAGATTCCTCCAAATTTACCTTGTATTCAAGATTTTATAGATCCACTAACACTTCATACACAAAATTACTTTGTTCTTTTTCTGTTATTTCTATTACTTGTGCAGACATTAAAAGTAAATGTCTATATTAAAGAAAATTTATCATTCCATATTTGTTGTAATTTGTATCAACAATTTTTAATATTTGTTTTAGCAAGTCTAACATTTTATCACCTTTCATATTTTTTATTTTTTTACATTTTTGTTATCAATATAGTCCATATCATCTTGTCTTAAAATCTTGTTTTTATTCATTGTTTCATATACTTTTTTATAACTTTCATCAGCATAATATCTAACTCTGTTTTTAAAGAATTTCATAAACTTATTCCATAAATTTTTAAATACATTCAAATGCTTAATTTCTTTTTCTTGACTAGAAATAGTATCTTTTGCAATACCTAAATCTTCTTTTAATTCTTTTATTTCAAAGTCTTTTTGTATAATAGTTCTATTTAGTGTTTTAATTTTGTTATCGTATTCTTTTAAATCTTTTTCGTATTCTTTCATAATAATATCTAAATCATTAACACCTTTAATAGATTTTGTAGTATCTCTAACTTTTGAAATATAGCCTTTTATGGTTTCTAATTGCTCATTTGAAATAGTATTCTAGAAAGAGAACTTTTAAAGTTTTATATAAAATAAAAACTTACGAACAATTAAGTCCGTAAGTTGATTTTAAATGGAGCCTTAACTATACACGTATACGAAATTAAGACTATAAGATTTGATTAAATCTCTCTGATGAAATTATTATATATAATATTTATATATTTCAATAGTATTATTGTAATTTTTGTCGTTTTATTGTATAATTTTATTAGAATTAATCAAATGAAATTATAGTTTTAAAGGTAGGAATAATGAAAAAAGTATTTAAAGTAACAATGAGGCAAACTAAAAAATATATTTTAGGTATATTAATATGTAGTCTACTATCGTCGTTTTTAACAATTTATTTAACAAAATTTATTTCGTTTGTAATTGATGGTGTGATAATGCAAAAGAGTGAGCTACCAAAGTACATTACAAACTTTTTTTATGATGATACTATATATTCTAAATTGATAATATTAACTATATTTATGTTAATAATTATTTTTACAATTTCAATATCTAATTATATTAAAAATATGTTTAACACAAAATTTAAATTGAAAATGAATAAAAATTTAAAAGAAGAAATATTAGATCATACAACCTATTTAGAATATAGTGAGTATATATCATACGGTAAGAATCAAATACTCCAAAGAGTAAGTTCAGATGCTGATAATTTTGTCAATTTTATTACTAGCAAATATAATTTGGTAGTAGATTCCATTTTTATTTTTACTTTTTCAATGATAGAAATACTAAATTTAAATCTAATAGTAAGTATTACAATTGCTGTCATATTATTTATAATAATAATTATGTCTATAATATATTTCAAATTAACTAAGAAATTTGTTAGAAGAAATGTTGATTTGCATGAAAATTTAATACAAAAAACTATGAATGCGATTTATCAACCTAAAATGATAAAAATTTTTAATAGGCAAGAAAAAGAAATTGTTGATTTTAATAATGTTAGTGATGAATACAGAAAAAATGATAAGAAGTTGATAGATTATCTTATCTATTATGAATTAATTGGTACAGGTATAAGAAAATTTAAAGATCCAGTAATATTTTTGATAGGTGGATTACTTATAATTAACGGTAAATTAAATATTGGACAATTAATGGTATTAATGACATATTCAAGTAATCTTTTAGAATATGCTGTTCAACTTATTTATGCAGTCGAAGGGATAAATAATTTTTTGATTCCTGCTAAAAGAATAGATGATTTTTTGGCATTAAGAAAAGAAAATGGTAAAATATCTGATACAAGTTTAAAAGATATTAGTATTGAATTCAAAAATGTTACTATACAACTAAATAATACTATAATTTTGGATAATGTTTCTTTTAAAATTGAAAAAGGACAAACAGTATATTTAGTTGGAGATAATGGTAGTGGAAAAAGTTTAATAGTTAGAACATTACTTGGATTTATACCTTACGAAGGCCAGATATTGTTGGGAAATAATGATATTAAGAATATTGATAATAAAATATTAAGAAACAATTTAGGTGTTATATTTCAAGAACCATTTATATTTTCTGATACTGTTAGAAATAACATAGATATTTTTAATAATTATAAACAAATTGAAAAAATTAGAAGTATAACAAATATTTGTGAAATAGATGATGAAATAATTCAATTTCCAAATGGATATAACGAAATAATTGGAGAAAGAGGAATAACGTTAAGTGGTGGACAAAGACAAAGAATATCAATTGCAAGAGTTCTATTACAAAATAAAAGTATAATGATTTTTGATGATGTATTAAGCAAAGTTGATAATAAAACAAAAACTAAAATCATCAATAACTTAAATAAATTTAATAGTGATATGATAAAGATATATATAACTCAAGATTTAGCAAATATTCCAAATAAAGCAACGGTATTTTTTATAGATAATAAAAAAATTATTTGTGATAACCAAGAAAATTTAAAAAAACAAAATAAAAATTATAGTAAACTAATTGATATATGCAACAATATAGTAGGAGAATTGTATGAATAGATTTAAAGAAATGTTTAAATATGGTAACTTTCAAAAAAGAATTGCTATAACGTTTATAGAGTATATGATAACATCAATTATTTGGATAATAATTGATCAATATATGATTTATTCTTTGTTTGATGATGCAATTGCAAAAGAAAATATAAAATTAGTAATATTTTTATCGATATTAATGATTGTAAAAATAATAACTAATATTGCTGAAGGAATCTTAAACTGTTTTCTTAGACATCATTTACAGAGAGATTTTTCTCATTATGCAAGAAATGATATTTATAAGAAAATTATAAATTCTAAAGTAGAATTTTTTGATAAAAGTAATACTGGAGAATTGTTTGAATTACTAATGAATGATTCTGGTAATTTTTCGACATTCTTTACACAACATGGACTTCAAACTTCTTCTTATTTGGTAAAAACTATTACTTACTTGATTATATTATTATTTGTAGATTTAAAATTAACAGCAATATTAGCTATCAGTTATGTCATTGCTAATGGTGCTTTAATCGCTTCTAATAAAAAAACATTTTCTATAATAAATGAAATCAGAAAATTAAATATCTCAATTACAAAATGGATTACTGAACAGGTAAATGGATATGAAATTATAAAATCAATGCAATTTGAAGAAAAAAGATTAGATAAAATGAAAGAACTTATAGATATATATAATAATGAATCTAACAAATTAGATAAAATTGTAAGAAAATATATATTTATATACGATTTCTTTTCGTTATTAACTACTTTGTTTGTTGTTTGTATAGGTGGATTAGATATATTAAGTGGTGTTATTACTTATGGAGCATTAATGATATTTGTTAATGGTACTTCTACAATAAAACATTTTTTAGATGTATTTATAAGAAGCGTAAATTCTCTAAATAGTTCTTATATATCTTTTGTAAAAATATTGAAGTTTAATAATGACTTTTTGCCTGAAAATGATTGTGGTAAACTTAGTTTAGAAAAAATAAATAATATTCAAATAGAAAATTTAAATTTTTCATATAATGAAAATAAACAAATATTAAATAATATAAATATTGAAATTAATTCAAATGATAAAATAGCAATAATCGGAAAAACTGGTAGTGGTAAAACAACTATTGTAAATTTATTATGCAGATTCTACGAGTTGAAAGATGGTACAATAAAAATAAATGGTCAGGATTATAAAAAATATGAATTATCTGATTTAAGGGAACAAATTGGATATGTAATGCAAGATGTAGTTATATTTGAAGGAAATGTTTTTGAAAATATAAATTATGCAAATAAAAAAGTTAGTGAAGAAGAAATTATTAATATATGCAAAAAATTAAATTTGCATAATAAAATTATAAGTCTTGAAAAAGGATATAAAACTAACTTAAATAAAAATAAAGATTTACTATCACAAGGTGAAAAACAAATGATTAATTTTGCACGCATATTAGTAGAAAATCCAAGTATGATTATTTTAGATGAAGTTACCTCTTCGCTAAGTTATGAAAATGAGGAATTGATAAAAAATGCCATAAATGAAATAATAAAAGGACGAATTTGTATTATAATTGCTCATAGATTATCAACAATTAAAAGTTGTGATAAAATTTTGCTAATGAAAAATGGTAAAATAATTGAAGAAGGAAATCATACCGAATTGATTGAACGTAAAGGCGAATATTATGAATTAATTCATTCGTAAAAGTAAAGAGACAATGCTTAGTTGGCATTGTCTTTATCTTATATTAGGTATATATTTTTAAGTGTAGTATTTTGTAATTTTAAATATTCAATTTTAATTCCAATTGCTCGTTCATCTTCAAAATATCCAAGATGATGAAATTTGTTTTTTACTTTGGTTAAGCATTCAATATTTTCTTCTAGTACTTTAGCAATATTCTCTACAATATATTCTTCTTTTTTAGTTTTAGGTTCTTCTTTAACTTCTGGAATTTTAATCTCGTATCCTACAATTAAATTTCTAATATATTCAGATTGAGATAAGTTTAGTTTTGAAGATGCTCTTTTTAAAATAAATTTTTCATCATCACTTAAAAATACATTAACTTTATTATTTCTTATTCTCATAATTCAAAATCTCCTTGTATAATATATTTAGGTTTTTAATAAAGGATTTACCTATAAACCTATTGCCATTAAATGTATAATTTT